>CAYWXI010000046.1:0-42911 GCA_964462015.1 uncultured Bacteroidales bacterium
CTGTGTAGGGCTATTCACGTTCAATCCTTTCAGGATTGGAATTCCTTTTATGAAGTAAGATATAAATCTTTCTGCAAGCATCTTGCAAAAATATTGACTTAGAAATGTATATTATTCATTTCTATCATCTCAAAATAAATTTTAGTCCTTGTTTTACTTATTTAATAAATACGAAACAATTTCATTATTTTTGCACTCAAAAAAACAAAAAACATGAAAGCAATAGTTAGTATAATAATGGGAAGCACATCGGATATGCCTGTGATGGAGAGTGCTGCAAAGTTTTTCGATGAAATGGAAATTCCTTTTGAAATAAATGCCTTATCGGCTCATCGCACTCCGGAAAAAGTAGAAGAATTTGCGAAAAATGCCCATAACAGAGGTATTAAAGTAATAATTGCCGCGGCAGGAATGGCTGCACATTTGCCTGGTGTTATTGCAGCTATGACCCATTTGCCTGTTATCGGAGTTCCAATAAAAGCAAGCCTTGATGGATGGGATTCAATTCTCTCAATTTTGCAAATGCCCCCGGGAATTCCTGTTGCAACCGTTGGGTTGAACGCTGCCAAAAATGCTGCAATCCTTGCATCCCAAATACTTGCAAGCGAAGATGAAAATATTCGTAAAAAAGTAATTGATTTTAAACTTGAACTAAAAGACAAAATTGTAAAAGCAAACAAGGACCTTGCTAAAATTGAGTTTAAGTTTAAGGTGAATTAAGAAAAGTCCAAAACTATTTCAAGAAAATAAATATAATTACCCTGGAAGGAGTCCTTAGACAGACGTCGGAAGACCGAAGATCAGGGAAGCTTGAAACTGGAAATTCAAAATAAAAAACAAGAAACAGGGAACAAGGAACTTGAAACTCCGCAACCCGTAACACGAAATCCAATCACAACTTCCTGATAATCATTAATCCATCACGAAATGGGAGTAGAATATTTTCAACCCTTTTGTCTGCCTGCACGAAGTCATTGAATTTCTGAATTCCTAAAGTTTCTTTATCATTCGGTTTGGGGGATTGTAAAACCTTAGCTTCCCAAAGTGCATTGTCAGCAATAATTATTCCTCCCTTGCGAAGTTTATCAAAGGTCAAATTATAATAGTTCAGATAATTTTCTTTATCGGCATCAATAAAAATAAGATCAAAATCTGGTTTCAGATCTGGAATTATTTCCATTGCATCACCAATACGAAAATCAATTTTTTCACTTTGCCCCGATTTCGAAAAATATCTTTTTGCAATAGCTTCTACCTCAGGATTTTTTTCGATTGTAATCAATTTTCCGTCTTTAGCTAAGCCTTCAGCCAGGCAAATGGCAGAATATCCGGTGTAAGTTCCAATTTCCAGAACATATTTCGGTTTTATCATGGAACTAAGCATTTTTAACAAAACACCTTGTGAGTGTCCTGATAACATCCGGGGCATTATCACTTTTAAATTTGTTTCCCTGTAAAGTTTTCTCAGTAAATCAGATTCATTTGTAGTATGTGATTCTGAGTATTCTAAAATCTTTCTATTGATCATTGAATAATAAATTCTGTTAACTTAAAATAATGTAATAAACCTGATATAATTTATCAGAAAATAACATCAATGTCGAAAATATTTGGCTGCACTAATATCTGATGAGTTTCAAGAAAGTTTCTTTTTGAATTCGTTTCAATGATAAAAAGATTCACTTTTATTGTGCCAATCCTATAAGCATTAACACTTTCCCAGACTCCTGTTGCTTTAACAATTTTACCATTTTCAACATTATCAATTACAAGAAGTTCTTCTCCTTTTAAAAACTTGCCTTTTCTATCACGCAATTCAGCCTGAACCCAAAAATTTTTAACAAATTCTCCACTTTTGTTTAGAAGTTCGAATTCAAGATCAACTCCCTGAATTTTATTCTCTACTTTAACAAGTTTAAAAACAAAAAGAAAATCACCTTTGGGAACAGACTTAATAGGATCAGAAAGCCGGTTTTTAATTGCCTTGTTAGTTGAATAAGCAGCCTTGGGTTTTGATGCATTTACTTCTTCCTCAGTCTCAGAATCATCCTGAATCGCAGGAATTTCGACTTTATTATTTGCATGAGTATTAATATTATTTTGCAGGCTTCTTTCTTTTTCTGTAATTATTAATTTAGCAATCCATACATATTTATTGTTTGGAAATTTGTTAATAAAATCTCTTGATGCAGATATTAATTGATTACTTTGAACAATGTTTTTACCATCATCAAGGTCTTTGATTTTATCAAGATATTGTGAGAAGACATACTCCTGACATTTCTCATATTCATCAAGTTTTTTTTCTGATTCTGAAAGTTTTGCTTTAAGTAAGTTGTTTTCAGTTATCAACTTTGTATTACTGCATGAAAAAAGAAACACGCACAAAAAAGCAATAGATATTCTTTTCATAATATTAAAATTTAATCACGTGCAAGATACATAAATATTTTATATTGATTTTTTTTCTTAAAAAAACGGGTGTACGACAAATTTTCCAATTTTAATCAATAACTATTATAATCTTTAGATTTTTTAATGCGTATTTTGTGTATTAGTGTTTTTGTGGCGAAATAATACTTGCCACTAAAACACAAAAACTCCAAATTACACTAAAAGGGAAATTTGTCGTACACCCTAAGAAGCATACATATTTGATCATTTTCATTCTTAATCTGATAAAAACAAAGTCTATTCAGGCATTAAAACATAGCGGTAAAATCCATAGAACAATTCTTTTTTATCTGAAATTTAATGAGTAATATCGTAAAATGCTTTGATTAATAATAATCCTTAATGATTTAATAATAAAAACACGGACAAGCATTAAACAAATATGGTAAATCACCATACAAAAGCGGAAAATCAATAAACAAATGTGGTAAACCATTAAACAATCCCGGTAGACTATCATGCAAATGTTGTAAACAATCTAACAAACCTGGTAAATTGCCTTACAAATATGGTAATTCATTAAACAAATACGGTAAACTATCAAACAAATGCGGTAAAGCCTTAAACAAATAGAAACAGCCATTATTCAAATACTGAGAATTATGACTTTGTGTAATAAATCAAAGTACTTAACTGTTCCCTGTCAAATATTTTGTTTGCAATTTCTATTAATGTTTCGGCAGTAATATTTTCTATTCTTTGGTTGATTAAATTAAGGGTATCAACCTTGTTATTCGACAAATAGCTCTTACCGATTGAGAGCAATTCATTTAATTTTGATTCATAAGAAATGGCAAGTTGTCCGATAAATTGTTGCTTTGCGATGTGTAGTTGCAAAACACCTAATTTCTTTTCCTGAAGCCTTTTTAGTTCTTTTTGTACCAATGAAATTGATTTTTCAAGAAATTCCTTTTCAGTTCCGAGATAAATATTAAAAACACCTGTATCGGAATAGGTTGTGTAATTTGATTCAATATTGTACGATAATCCGTGTTTTTCACGGAGTCCGAGATTCAGGCGTGAATTTAATCCGGGCCCGCCAAGAATATTTGTCAAAAGAAACATTGCGGTTTTCAAAGGATCAGATCGTTTGAAAGCTATATTCCCTATTATGCAATGCGATTGATAAATACCTTTGAAAAACTCTTTTCTCACAGCATTATATTCATTGAAAGCATTTCTTTTATTTGGCCTGATACTTTTAGGAATATCGCCGAAATATTTATTGATTATCCGGATCAGATTATTGAAATTAATCTTGCCAACCGAGCAAATAACCATCTCATCGGTGTGGTAATTGTTTGCGATGAAAGTTTTAATTTTATCCCTGTCAAATGTTTTCAGTGTTTTAATTTTACCAAGAATATTTCTTCCGAGAGGATGGCCTTTAAAAACAACATCTTCAAACTCATCAAAGATTTCTTCTGCCGGATTATCTTTATAGGAATTAATTTCATCAAGCACGACATCTTTTTCTTTTTCAATTTCTTTTTCGGGGAAGGATGAATTAAAAGTAATATCGGAGATCAACTCAAGGGTGCGATCATAATATTTATTTAAGAACGAAGCATAAATACAGGTTTCTTCCTTTGAGGTAAAAGCATTTAGGTCGGCACCAATATTTTCGAGGCGGCTTAAAACATGAAAAGCCTTCCGCTTTTTAGTACCTTTAAAAATAACATGCTCAATAAAATGTGCCATGCCGTTTTCGGCCTCGGTTTCGTCTCTTGCTCCGGTATTTATAATTATTCCGCAATGTGCAACATTATTATCGTTGTAGCGGTGAATTACTCTTATACCGTTACCCAATGTGAAATATTGATATTCGCTTTTTTCCTGCATGGCTGCAAAAGTAGGTATTATTTCAACGATGTGATCCGTGATTTTAGATTTGAGAATTTATGATCTGCATTAAGTATCCAAAAAAATAATAAAAATATGACTTGATTTTTATATTTAAATTTTGTATATTAGCAGCTTAAAAAATAATTTTAATTTAATTAAACGCCTTATGAAAACACATTGCAAAAATTATTTAATACTAATATGCTTTGTTGTTATTAGCTTATTATCAACAAAAGTTAATGCTCAACATTTTACTCTTGAAGGTTGTGGTTGTGGGCCTGCATGGGTAATTTATCTTCAAGGAGTTACATTAAACGGTGATGATTTGGAAGCAGGTGATGAAGTAGCTGTATTTGATGGTGATACTATCGTAGGAGTTATTTACCTGAATCAGGTATGTACTCCGGATAATCTTTTTGAAAATGTCTTTACAGCTTACAATAGTCATTATGAAGGTTATAACCCGGGAAATGAAGTTTTTTATAAATGCTGGGATGCAAGTGAAGAAATTGAGGCATCAATATTTTCTATTCAATTTTATGACCCATATGGTGGTGCCTGGACTGAAAACATCTTCCCTGATGGTGAGGGCCAATATAGCATTGCTGAGATACACTTTACTACTGAATATTACGAACAACAAATTGAACTTTCTGAAGGTTATAGTTTTATTTCATCACATATTATTCCTGAGCAAACAGATATGTTAGTTGTATTGGAATCAGTTTTAAATGAAAACCTTGACTTTGTGAGAAACTCCGATGGGCATATGTTACAAAAAATTGGCCCCAATTGGGTAAATGGAATTGGCAACTGGGTTGTTGACGAAGGTTACCTTGTTAAAATGTTTAATGAAGAGACATTTTTTATTAATGGAGAAATAGTTGATCCGATAACTCCAATTTCTTTGGAAACAGGATTTCAGTTTGTTAGTTATTTTCCCGAAACTCCAATTAATGCAATGACTGCCTTTGAAAGTATACTTAATGATAATCTTGATTTTATTAGAAATTCACAAGGCCTGGTTTTACGCAAAATCGGCCCGAACTGGGTTAATGGAATTGGCGATTGTAACCCGGGTGAAGGTTATCTTGTTAAAATGTTTGCGGATGATATTCTTATTTTTGAAATCTCTAATGGTTTACCATGCCCAGGTATGCCAACAGTTACTGATTTTGATGGCAATATTTACCAGACGGTACTAATTGGTTCACAGTGCTGGATGGCGGAAAATCTAAAAACTACTTATTATCAAAACGGCACACCTATACCAAATGAAACAAACAATAGTAGTTGGTCAAACCTCACAACCGGATCATATGCATGGTATGATAATGATATAAGTTGGAAAGAAAGCTACGGCGCTTTGTACAACTGGTACACAACAGTAGATACCAACGGTCTATGCCCGTCAGGGTGGCACATACCAACACATGACGAATGGACAGAATTAACTGACTTTATAGGCGGTACAGGCTCGCCTCACGGAAATGAATTAAAATCCTGCCGAATGGTGAATTCTCCACTAGACAGTATATGCAACATATATGAACACCCACGGTGGGATAGCAGTAATCAGTATGGCACAGATGATTATGGATTTTCAGGTCTTCCGGGCGGAGTCCGTGACTTCTTTGGCAATTTCAACAACATTGGTATGAACGGTATTTGGTGGTCTTCTACGGAGTCTTCGTCTTACTATGTCTGGCGATGCGCCCTGGATTACGACTTTGGTTACGTAACCGTGTGCAACAGCCATAAGCGAAGTGGCTTTAGTGTCCGTTGTCTTAAGGATTAGCTTTGAATTGAAGTTTATTCTATGCTAAATAAAATAATAATAGAAATAAATCTAAATTTCATAAAAACCATGAAAACACATTTTCTAACCTACAAATTGATAGTACTTTATATTTTAGTAATCCTATTTTCGACAAAAATTATCGCTCAACATTTCCATGTTCCTCCTTTTGGTCCTTCTGCTCCCATTTGGGCTATTTACGTCAGCACTGTTACCCTGGATGATGTTAACCTTGAAGCCGGTGACGAATTAGCAGTATTTGACGGCGATTCAATTGCAGGTGTTTTTTATCTGAGTCAGGTTTGCAATCCTGACAATATGTTCGATAATGTATTAAATGTGTTTCAATCAACTCCAATACCTTATACGGGATACAGTCCCGGAAATCAGGTATCATTTAAATGCTGGGACGCCAGTGAACTTATTGAGGCAAAAGGAATTATTGTTGAATTTCTCAATCCTTACGGTGATGCATGGGTGCAAAATGTTTTTCCGGAAGGTGAGCCCTATAGTATTGTTGAAGTTCATTGTTATTCAAATTACTATAAACAACAGATTGATCTTTCTCCGGGATTCAATTTTATCTCATCTCATATTTTCCCGGATAATCCCGACATGTTAATAGTATTAGAAAATGTTTTAAACGAACATCTTGTTTTTGTACGGAATTCCCTGGGATTATCTTTACAAAGAATCGGGCCAAATTGGGTTAATAACATTGGAAGCTGGATAGTTAATGAAGGATATTTTGTTAAAATGTTATCCTCTAATTCATTTACATTAGGTGGTGGATTAGTTATACCCGATTCTCCTGTTTCTTTTGAAGAAGGATTTCATTTTATAAGTTATTTTCCGGAAGTCCAAATAGATGCATTAGTGGCATTTGAAACAATATTAACTGACAGCCTTGAATACATAAGAAACTCACAGGGACAATTAATACAAAAGATTGGTTCGGTTTGGGTAAATGGAATAGGAGAATGTGTACCCGGTGAATCATATTTTATGAAAACAAATTCTGATCTTACTCTGACGTATCCTTTTGTCTGCGGATTGAAGTTTACCGATACAAGAGACGGACAGTCATATAAAACTGTACAAATTGGAGATCAATGCTGGATGGCTGAAAACCTGAATATTGGAGATCAAATTAATGCTGATGTTGAAATGAGTAATAATGGTATAATTGAAAAATATTGTTATAATAATGCTCTTGTTTTATGTAATTATTTTGGTGGCTTATATCAATGGAACGAATTAATGCAATATACAACAACACAAGGAACTCAGGGTATTTGCCCTGATGGATGGCATATTCCAACTGATGATGAATTTAAAATTCTTGAAGGATTCACTGATAGCCAATTTCCTATTGGTAATCCGGTCTGGAATAATACAGGTTGGCGTGGTTCCAATGTAGGAATTAATCTTAAATCCATGACTGACTGGCTTTATAGTTTTTCGTACAATATTTATAAATTCGGAGTTCTGCCAAGTGGACAATATAATTACATAAATTCATTTGATGAGCTTTATCATAACGGATTTTTTTGGTCATCAACAGAAACATATGCCGACAGTGCATATTTCAGAAATATGAGTAGAAATGAAGATAATATATTTCGGGATAATTCAAATAAATTTAATGGATTTTCGATGCGATGCCTGAAAAATTAAAACAATAATTCAGTCTTATTTTCAATTCGTTATCGAATTCATAAAACTGACAATATATACTTTTAGGTCAAATACAAAATCGTATTATTTTTTTATAATCCAATCGGGTAATTTTTTCTTTCGTTAAACCTGTCGAATTCATTATTATTTCAATCGAAACATTGTTTTTTTATTTATAACTCTTTTTCTTTTTTAAAATTTTATTTTCCTGTTCCAGAAAAAAAAACGTAAATTGCTGCAAAGTTTTAATAAGAAAAAATGCATATAAAATGTAACGCAAAGCAGTTTGAAGCGTCTAAGAAATTGAAATTGGAAATTCAGGAGAATCCAAATTTTTAATTTTCAATTTTAAAAATTTGAATTTGTATAAATGCTAGTTAACTAAGATAGCTTAACTGCAAAAAATCAAATACATGAAGATCACCATTAATGACCTAAGCAAACAATACAAAAATGGTAAACTTGCCCTGACAGATATTAATCTTGATATAGAAACCGGTATGTTTGGATTGCTCGGGCCAAATGGTGCAGGCAAATCAAGTTTGATGCGTATTTTGGTAACAATTATAAAACAAACCACAGGTTCGGTTAAGGTTAATGGTTTCGACCTTACTAAGAATCGGGGAGATATTAGAAAAATGCTTGGCTACCTGCCACAGGATTTTCGGTTTTTTACAAAATTACGAACATGGGAATTTCTTGATTATGCAGCAAGTCTGTCCGGCCTGAAAAACAAAAAAATTCGTTTGCAAAAAGTTGATGAATGGCTGGAGAAAGTTGGATTGTTCGATGCACGCGAGCGGCATGCCAATAAACTTTCGGGCGGAATGAAACGTCGTTTGGGAATTGCCCAGGCATTGATAGGCGATCCGCAAATAATTGTGGTTGACGAACCTACAACCGGATTGGATCCGGAAGAGCGAATACGATTCAGGAATATTTTATCCGAATTAAGCCAAAAGGATGTTATCATCATTCTTTCAACTCATATAGTTGGTGATATTTCAAGTGTTTGCCGCGAACTGGCTTTACTCGACCGCGGTACATTACAATTTAACGGATCACCCGAAGAACTGGTTGAAAAAGCCCGCGGCCATGTTTGGCAAGTGAATACTTCGGGAGTTGAATATGATTTACTGAAAGAAAAATACGCTATTATCTCAACTATTCCATCGGAAGATGGCTGGGAAGTACAATTGGTAGGTGATAAAATCAATGCAAAAAATGCTATAGAAATTGAGCCTAATCTGGAACATGCTTATGTATATTTTATGGAACATCTGACTAATGAGTGAATGCGTAAATGCGTAAATGCGTGAATGAATGATTGAATGCGAGAATGATTGAATACATCAACATTTTTTGAAATATGACAGAAAAAGAAATTTTTATTGAAAGGTTAAAAAAAAGAACCAAAAAATTTGCAGTTGATGTAGTAATATTTTGTAACTCATTAAAGACATGCACAGCATCATCTGTTGTTATATACCAACTTGTAAAATCTTCCTCTTCAACAGGAGCAAATTATCGTGCGGCTTGTAGGGCAAGATCTAAAGCTGAATTTTTTAGTAAAATTTGTATTGTTGTAGAAGAAGCTGATGAATCAGAATATTGGTTAGAAATAATTGATGAAGCTAATTTATCTAATGACAGAGAAGAATTAGTAAGGCTCACAAAAGAAGCAAACGAAATAACAAAAATAATGGCTAAAGCCAAAAACTCATCCTATGGAAACAATAAATAAAATTATGCATTCAATCATTCACGCATTCAATCATTCACGCATTCAATCATTCACTCATTTAAGCATTAATAAATGATAAAGTTTCACCTCATTCGAACTATTGCCAGATATGAAATGCGAACCCTGTTGCGTTCCTGGTTTTTTAGAATATTCGCAGGCCTGGCAGTAATTGGTTTAGGCATTTTTAATGTGGCAGTATTTGTTCCGGCAAGTGGTGCACCATGGATGTACAGAGCACTACCGGCCTCAATTCCTTATGCAAACCTTATCATTCTGAATCTCGGACAAGCAATTGTTGCTGTTTTTTTAGCCTCAGAATTCTTGAAACAGGATAAGAAAAATGATACGATAGAAGTTATCTATGCCCGCTCAATGACAAATGCCGAATATATTCTTGGGAAAGCTCTCGGGATTTTGTCGGTGTTTTTCATCCTGAATTTAATTATTCTGATGATGGGAATTGGTTTTTCTTTTATCAGCAGTGATTCCACCCAGGGAATTTTGGAATTCTTTTTCTACCCTTTACTTATTAGTTTGCCGACTCTGGTATTTATTTTGGGATTATCTTTCTTTTTAATGATCTTATTAAAAAATCAGGCAATCACCTTTATTTTACTTCTGGGTTACATCGCTTTAACAATTTTCTATCTAAACACAAAATACTATCACCTGTTCGATTATATTGCGTATCAAATACCCATGATGAATTCAACAATCGGCGGATTTGGAAATTTTAATGAGGTATTAATTCATCGTGGAATATATTTCTTTCTTGGACTTGGTCTGATATTCTTTACTGTATTTAAATTGCAGCGATTGCCACAATCACGAAAAATGGCTTCTTTTCCAATTTATCTTACAATCATAAGCCTGTGTCTTGCCGGATTCTTTGCTGAAAAATATATCAGTCTTAAAAAAGAGAATATCAGGTTCAAGAAACAAATGATAGCATTGAACAACGATTATGTAAATACTCCAAAAGTAAAAGTCACGTCCTGCGATATCGAACTTGAGCATCTCGGAAAGGAAATTGCTGTTCATGCCGAATTGGAAATTTGTAATGAAACAAATTCAAATATTGACACATTAATTTTCAGTCTTAACCCTTCCCTGAAAATTACTTCGGCTGAATCGGATGGTAAAAACCTTAAATATCTGCGAAAGACACATCTGGTTCTGATAAACTACCCTGGTGGATTGCTCCCGGGCGATAGCACCGAATTGTCATTAAATTATAACGGAACAGTTGATGAAAGCACTCATTTTCTTGATCAAAATCTTGATGAATACGAAGACAACTTTTCTCTTGAGATGTTTAGAGTACGGAAACGTTATGCCTATTTGAAGGATAATTTTGTATGCCTGACAAGTGAATCATTATGGTATCCGGCTTCAGGAGTTGGCTATGCTACTATCAAACCGGTACATCATTTTCCTGATTTCACAAATTTTTCTCTTAAAGTAAAAACAGATACTAATCTCGTAGCGGTTTCACAAGGAAACATGAATAAAACCGGTAAAGGAGAATTTGAATTCAAACCCAAAGTAGTTTTACCAAAAATAAGCCTGTTAATAGCTGACTACAATAAATATTCTATTACCGTTGATTCAATTGAGTACAGCATATATGCGAAAGAAGGAAATCAATATTTTCTGGATCATTTTACGAGTTCTAACGATACCTTACCAAATTTTACCGATAGCCTTCCTAATTTAATACGTGATTTAAAAAATGAATACGAAACCAAGATTGGACTTGAATATCCTTTTGAGCGTTTTATTTTAGCAGAAGTACCTTTACATTTCACAGTGGATAAACATATTTGGTCGGTATGCAGTGATGCTGTGCAACCTGAAATAATGCTTTATCCTGAAAAAGGAGTGTTTTTGGAAGAAACAGATTTCAAAAAACGAAAGAAACGATTCGAGAGGCGCATGATCCGCGATAACGAAGAAGTTTCACCTGAAGAACTTCAGGCTCGGATTTTTAAAAGATTTGTTCGTGGTAATTATATGGCCAATCACCGTGAATGGTATATGTTTGATATTATGGACAGAAACACATATACACTGCTTCCAAACTATTATACTTTCATCACACAATTTAATTCAGAAGAATGGCCTGTGTTAAATATGTCACTCGAAGTATATCTTAAAGACAGGAACGAAAGTTCGGGTTCATCATATAGGTGGTTTTTTACCGGAATAAACAGAGGCGAACGGATCAATCTTGAATTGAAAGAAGCTTCTTTAAAAAGGCTATTAGAAACGGGGATTGAGAAATCGGGAGATGAAGATGACGATAAAGTGAATTTGTTTGATATTATAATCGCTAAAGGCGAATATTTATTTTCGGTTTTTAGAGCCAGGTATGGTAATGATGAATTTAATAATTTTTTGAACCAATTTATTGAAAGGCATAAAAACCTGTCTTTTTCATTTGAAGAATTTGAAAAAGAGATCCAGGATCATTTTAACGAAGACATTTCAAATGAAGTAAATAATTGGTATTCAAAAAAGGAATTACCCGGTTTTCTTATCAAAGAAATGCAGACATATAAAGTAATGGAAGGTGAATTCACCAAGTATCAGATACGCTTCAAAATTTCAAATCCCGAAGAAATTGACGGATTAATAAGCATAAATGTTGACTTATCGGATCCAAATAACCGTCGTCGCCGACGTGATAATGAACAACCTGACTTTTCCAGAAAAATCCATATTCCCGCAAAAACCGCCAAAGAGATCGGTTTTGTATTTACTACCGAACCTGCACGTATGAATATTTACACCCATATTTCTGAAAATCTGCCGAATAATCTTATCTACGACTTTTCTTCATTTGATGAGATAAGAAAAGTAGCCGTTTTCGATGAAATTAAAGATAGTGAACTTTTTTCTGATCTCTTAACCAAAAACGAAATCATTGTCGACAACGAGAGTGAAAACTTTGAATTTAAACAGGATTTGCAAAAATCGTATTTGAAATCATTAATTGATGAAAATAAAAAAGAGGGATATAAATATTCGGGAATTCGCTATTGGAATCCTCCGGCTCAATGGAAGCCGGTTCTGCGTTCGGGTTTTTATGGGAAATATGTTCGATCGGCTGTTTACACAAAAGCAGGCCATGGCGAACGAACGGCAATATGGAATGCCCCTTTAGATCACCTCGGCCAATATGACGTGTATTGTCATATTGAAAAAATTAATGTCCGCAGGCGAAGAGCAACTAAAAAATCCAATTATAATTTCAAGGTTTACCATGAAGATGGAATGGAAGAAATAACTATGTCGGATGAAGAACTGGAAAACGGATGGAATTATCTGGGAACATTTTTTATAAGCCCATCAAATGCAAAAGTTGAATTAACTAATAAATCAATTGGTGAAATGATTTTTGCAGATGCAATAAAATGGGTAGAGTATGAGTAGGTTTCGGGTTTCAAGTTTCAGGTTTCAAGTTACATAACCCTGAAACTTTAAACCTGACACTAAGTATTTGAAATAAAAATTATTAAATATGAAAACAACAAAATTAATCCTTGTCATTGTAGTAATTCTGAGTGCTTCCAAGCTTTCGTATTCACAGAAGATTATAACTCGTGAACAAGCTTTGGATATAGCTCTTGAGAATAGCCCTGATATTAAGCAGTCAAGATTAAATATGGAAAAAAATAAAGAATATTTGAATGCTCAACTGGCATTATTGAAATCTAAATTCCATTTAGACGTTACTCCTTTTAAATATTTCCGTGAGGAAAATAATTTTCAATCACAATGGTACCTTTCAGAAGATAAAATATCAAAAGCCGAATTTATAATTTCTCAACCTATTAAATTATTGGACGGTTCATTATCATTAAGAAATGATTTTCGCTACCTTGATAATTATACACGACAAGATACTATAAGTATAACAGATAAAAAATTTTTTAATAATTTATATTTAACTTATAATCAACCTCTATTTACCTATAACAAAACCAAACTTGATCTGGAACGCAACCAATTAAATCTTGAAAATGCCACTTTGGCCTATTCCATCGAAATGTTAAATTTGGAATATCAGGTTAATCAGGCTTTTTATGCGATATATCAAAAACAAATGGCTTTGAAAATTGCTGAGGAAGATTTTGAAAATCAAAAAGTCAGTAAAGAAATTATTCAAAGTAAGGTTGAAGGAGGTTTATCGGCCAAAGAAGAGTTGTATCAGGCTGAATTGAATTATGCAACAAGTAAATCGAATTTAGACAATAATAAAGTTGACTTGGAAAATTCTGAAGATCAATTCAAACAATTGATCGGTTTATCACTTTATGAGGATATTCAGGTTTCAACCGACATTGAATATAAACCGGTAAGTGTTTCTTTGGATAAAGCTATTGAGAATGGTTTAACTCAAAGACTTGAATTAAGTCAAAGGCAAATTGAACTTAATACTTCAAAATTCAATTTAATTGAAACCTCTGCAACAAATGAATTCAGGGGTGATATTGATCTTTCACTTGGAATTATAGGTAAAGATGAAACATTTGCAAATATTTTTGATAAACTTGAAAAAACCCCTCAGTTTGAAATTAAATTTTCAATTCCCATTTTCGATTGGGGCGAAAGAAAAGCAAGGATCCGCGCCGCCGAAATTGATGTTGAAGCTAAAGAAATTGATATTCAAACCCTCAAAGATGATATTGTAATTAATATCAGAAAAATATATAGAAATTTAAATAACCTGATCTTGCAAATTGAAATCGCCGAACAGAATGATAAAAATGCTCAATTAACTTATGAAATAAATCTGGAACGATACCGAAACGGTGATCTTACAAGTATGGACCTCGAACTTTTCCAAAACCAGCTTTCAGAAAAGAAAATGTACCTTGCAAATGCTTTAATTGATTATAAACTTGAACTAATAAATATGAAAATTCAATCGCTTTGGGACTTCGAGAATAATACTTCGTTTGTACCTAAGGAATTGCAGGAGAATATAAGAGAGAAATAATATAAAATTGAAAATTAGAATTTTGGCATTTTCCCGAATTTCAAATTTCAATCAACAAAAAATGTATCAACTACAAAAATATAAACAAATGAAAAAAATAGCAACACTTATACTTATTGCCTGCCTTTTTATGGCTTGTAACGAAAATGCACCTGATTTAAACAAGGATATTTCGGTGCCTGTATCGGTTATGGAAGTAAAACCGAAATCTATTGAAAAATATATTAGTACGACAGGAACAGTAAATCCTGAAAAAGAAGTCAACCTGAAATCGGAAATCAGCGGCAAATACAAGCTTTTAACAAATTCGTCAACAGGGAAACCCTACGTTCTTGGAGATTTTGTTAATAAAGGTGATGAAATAATTTTTCTTGAAGATGAAGAATATGAAAATAATATAAAAATATCATCTTTGGAGTTGCACCTTGAAATATCAAAACAAGTTTTCGATAAGCAAAAATCATTATACGAAAAAGGAGGTGTAACCCTGAGCGAATTAAAAAATGCTGAAATTGAGTACATAAATTCTAAATATGCCTTCGAGGATGCATTGATCCGATTAAAAAAGACGATTGTCAAAGCACCTTTTTCAGGTGTAATTGTTGACCTTCCATATTTTACACCTGGAACAAAAGTAGATATAAATACTTTATTGGTAAAATTAATGGATTATAGCAAACTTTTAATGGAGCTAAATCTAGCTGAAAAAAATATAAATGTCGTCAAAGTAGGGCAAAAAATAAGAATCATGAATTATACGATCCCTGACGATACGCTTTCAGGTAAAATTGCACAAATGTCACCTGCTATTGATTCTGAAACCCGCTCATTCAAAGCAATGGTAAATATTAATAATCCTGATTTTTTGTTACGTCCGGGAATGTTTGCCAAAGGAGAAATAATTGTTGCTTCACTTGATAGTGCGATAGTTATACCGAAAGATATTATTTTATCAAAACAAAGAGGAAATACGGTTTTTGTTATTAATAAAGGCCTTGCACAGGAAAGAGTAATTAGCTTCGGTTTGGAAAATCCTGAGGAAGTTCAGGTAATTTCAGGCCTCGAAAAAAACGACAGATTAGTAATAAAAGGATTTGAAACCCTTAGAAATAGATCGAAAGTGAAGGTAGTTAAATGATAGAAAATTATGATTAATGATTGAATCACAACCTGAAACATGAAATTGGAAATTAGAAATTAGAAATTCAGGAGCAACCAAATTTCCAATTTCTAATTTCCATATTTGGATTTAGTAAAATGTAATAAACTAAAAATGTAACAACTACAAAAATACAAACAGATGAGAAAAATAACACAGTTTTCGGTAAATTATCCGGTAACGGTTACAATGATCGCACTTGCAATAATATTATTGGGGTGGATTTCATTAAGGAAACTGGGTGTCGATTTATTACCGGAAATGAATGCTCCACGAATTTTCATTGAAATTACGGCAGGTGAACGGCCACCCGAAGAAATTGAAAAACAATATATCGAAAACATTGAATCTCTGTCGATTCGTCAAAAAGGAGTTACTCAGGTTTCATCAATTTGTATGGTGGGTTCAGCCCGTATAACAGTTGAATATGCATGGGGCCGGGATATGGATGAAGCTTTTTTGGATATACAAAAAGCACTTACAACCTTTAGCCAGAATTCAGATATTGATGAATTCACAATAACCCAGCATGATCCTAATGCTTCACCTGTGATGATCATCGGGATGCTGCACCCCGAGATTTCCGATATGGACGAACTTCGAAAAGTTGGCGAAAACTATATACGCAACGAATTGATCCGACTTGAAGGTGTTGCAGATGTAAACCTTACAGGTATCGAAGAAAAAGAAGTTCTGATAGAAACCGATCAATATAAATTAGATGCCTATGGTCTAACAGTCGGACAAATTGTTCAACAGGTTGAGAATATGAATAGAAACGTCTCAGGTGGATCAATAGTAGAAATGGGGAAAAAATATATTATCAAAGGTGCTAGCCTTTTGGAAAATGTCCATGATCTTGAAAATTTGGTTATCAGCTATAAACAGATCAATCCAGGCCAAAGCACACAAACCCCAAATGCTATCAGTAATAAAGTTCCGGTTTTTCTAAAGGATATTGCAAAAGTTAGTTTTGTAAATAAAGATCCTCAAAACATTGTCAGGATTAATGGTGTACGTTGTGTTGGACTTTCCATTTTCAAGGAAACGGGATTCAATACCGTTAAAGCTGTTAATGACCTGAATGAAACCATGGTATCAATTAAAAAAGCATTACCGGGATATGAATTCATAATTGTTCAAAATCAGGGGAAATTCATTCAGGAGTCTATTGACGAAGTTGAAGAAACAGCCTTACTAGGTGCACTGATGGCTGTTATTGTTTTGTTTATATTTTTAAGAAGAATAAAAGTAACTGCTATCATCAGCTTTGCTATTCCAATTTCGGTAATTGCTACTTTCAATTTAATGTATTTTAATGGTTTAAGTCTAAACATAATGACTCTTGGCGGACTTGCCCTGGGTGCCGGAATGCTGGTTGATAATGCCATTGTTGTTGTTGAAAACATTTTCAGGAATTTAGAATCAGGCTTGTCAGTCAAAGAGGCAGCTATTAAAGGTACAGCTGAAGTTGGCGGAGCAATTGTGGCTTCAACGCTTACAACAATTGTGGTTTTTCTTCCTATAGTTTATTTACATGGTGCTTCGGGAGCCTTGTTTAAGGACCAGGCATGGACCGTAGCTTTTTCATTATTAGCTTCATTATTCGTGGCAATTTTAATGATACCTATGTTATTTAATTTTGCTTATGGAAAAAGATCAGGTAAAAAGAATATCAAATCTGTTCGTATTCGCTGGTATGGTGGCCTTTTAGCTAAAATTCTTAATTTTAGATATCTTGTAATTGTTTTTGCAATATTAATTTTTGCGCTTACTGTGTATATTTTACCTTTCGTTGGGAATGAATATCTTCCAAAGAGTGGTACAAATGAATTTAGTATTGAACTACAGCTAAAAGAAGGAACTCAATTGGACCGTACCGCAGAAACAGTGAGGACTATCGAGTCGATGCTAAGTGAAGTTCTTGGTGATAAAGCTGATGTTGTTTTTAGCCAGATTGGTCCAACAAGTGGTACAGGTAGCGAAAAATCTGTTTTTCAAAATGAAAATACCGCAAGCATTAAAGTTCATTTAATAAATGAAGTTATTAATCAGTCTGATGAAATTATTTCCACTTTGGCAGAACTTTTTGGTAGTATTCCTGATGTTGAGATTTCAATCATTCGTGATCAAACCGCGTTGCAGTCAACAATGGGTACTGAGGATGCACCATTAGTTGTTGAAGTTAAAGGAGATGATCTCAAAATTCTTGATGAAGTTACTACTGAAATAAAAACCAGGATGCAGGAAATTCCTTTTTTATTGAATGTAAAAACAAGTATAGAAAAGGGGGCACCCGAAATTGATGTAGTTATCGATCGTTACAAAGCCGGAATTTATGGTTTGACCGCTGAAAGCATCACTTCCCAGCTTGAAGATCTGCTAATGGGAAAAAATGCAGGCAAATATGAAAAAGATGGTGAGATGAATGATATCACCCTAAAATTACCGGAGGTCAGTTTATATGAATTCAACTCAATTAAATTAAAAAGTGGTGATAAAGAAGTTCCTTTATACGAAGTGGCACATATCGAAAATTCTGTTTCCCCTAAACAATTACATCGCCGGAATCAAAATAGAATTGGAAAAGTCAGTGCCGATATTCAGAGTTCAGTGGCATTTGATAAAGTTATTGAAAACCTTCGTGAAACATTGAACACAATCGATTATCCGCAAGGTTATCATATTGAGATTATTGGCGAAGAACAAAAACGCCAGGAAGCTATGTCGAATCTGAGTTTTGCCTTATTGCTGTCGGTAATTTTAGTGTATATGGTTATGGCTTCACAATTCGAATCCTTGATTCATCCTTTTACAATTTTACTGACAATTCCGCTTGCCGGAGTAGGTGCAGTCTGGGCATTCTTTATTCTTGGAATTTCAATGAACATAATGGCATATATCGGAATAATCATGTTAGCGGGAATTGCAGTTAACGATTCAATAATTCTAGTCGATGCAATTAATCAGTTTAAAGCAGCCGGAAAATCTTTACATGAATCAATTATCAGTGCTGGTGAAAATCGTATCAGGCCGATAATAATGACGAGTATCACAACAATTCTTGCATTATTACCATTGACAATTGGCTTTGGCGAAAGTGCTGCCTTACGTTCACCAATGGCAATTGCGGTAATTGCAGGATTGATTACATCAACATTATTAACTCTGGTTGTAATACCTTGTGTTTATTATGTTTTTGAAAGTTTTTTTTACAAGGCAAATAAATATAAAAAGTATGAAAAAAAATTTGTTAGCGAATAACAAAAAGACCTACAAATTAAGTTGATTAAACCTCTAAAAACATTTGTGTATGAATGTGAATAGAAAACAGAGAGGAATTAGAAAGGAAAAAGTTGTGTTTCCTTTATCTGAAAATTTGTCTGTAATGCCTAAAAACTATCAGAATTTCATTGCAGAGATAAAAGAACAAATACGACATGATCGCCTGAAAGCTGTTTTTTCTGCCAATAGATCAATGATATTGATGTATTGGAAAATTGGTAAATCAATATTGGAAAGACAAAAGAATGAGGGCTGGGGTGCCAAAGTTATTGATAGAATGTCACATGATTTAAAAGATGCTTTCCCAAAAATGTCCGGTTTTTCTCCCAGAAACTTGAAATATATGCGAAAATTTGCCGAAGCTTGGCAGAGTATTGAAATAGTGCAACGCACCGTTGCACAAATTTCATGGCGGAGCAATATCACCCTTTTAGATAAACTCAAAGGCCACAATTTGAGATTGTGGTATGCTCAAAAAACGATAGAAAATGGTTTTGGAAAAGATATGCTGGTTTTCCAAATTGAGAGCAAACTCCATTTGCGAGAAGGAAATGCTGTTTCAAATTTCAAAAAAGCCCTTCCACCCGTAAACTCCGATATGGCTACTCAATCCCTTAAAGACCCTTATATTTTTGATTTTATAGGAAATGGCGATTATATAAGAGAACGTGAACTAGAACAAAAACTTATGGATCATATCCAAAAATTCCTGCTTGAACTAGGTCAAGGCTTTGCCTTTATTGGCAGACAAGTTCATTTGGAGTTGGGTGAAAGTGATTTTTATCTTGACCTTTTGTTTTATCATGTAAAACTAAAATGCTACGTAGTCATTGAACTTAAAACCGGTAAGTTTGATCCCGGATATGTGAGCAAACTTAATATGTATCTGAATGTTGTTAATGATGCCTTATGCCAAGCAGATGATAACCAATCAATTGGACTGTTACTAGTTAAATCAAAAAATAAATTGGTGGTCGAATATACTTTATCTGGTTTTCAAAACCCAATTGGTGTATCAAATTGGGAAAGTGAAATATCAAAGTCACTACCGGATAAAATCAAACACAATTTGCCAACTATTGAAGAAATTGAAAAAGAATTTAGTAAAGATGGGTAATTATAAACGATTTAGTGATTATTTACAATTAGTGGATAAAAGGAATAAAGATTTTTCGATCACCAATCTATTAGAAATTAATATGATTAAGTTTAATACCAAATGAAGTAATTGCAAATAATAAAAATACATTAATAGAATAATACCATGAAAACAACCAACTCATAATCGATCAAACCAAGAGTCTAAAGAAATGAATTTTATTATAAAGCGAAAAGTACTAATTGCAATGCTCTTTACGGGGCTGACTATGCTGGGTTATTTTTCCTATAAACAACTTCCTGTCGAACTTATTCCAAACGCTCAAATACCATATTTGTTTGTTCAGGTAGGAACCATGATTGAGGTTGATCCTGCATACATGGAAAAACAGGCAATAATCCCCCTCGAGGGAGCAATCGGGACCTTGGACGGAGTTGAGAAAATTGAGTCAACCGCCGGACAGCAACAGGGAAGTATTCGAATATCTTATCCTCAATCGGTTAATATAAAATTTGCTTATCTGAAATTAGTTGAAAAAATTGATGAAATAAAAAAGAGCTTACCTGAAGAATTCATTGTTCAGGTTTATAAATTCGATCTGGAGCAAATAAACAATATGTTTATGACAATTCAGGTGAGGGGAAGTGGTGGAGTAAATCGTGTAAGGCAGGTTGTTGATCAGGAAATAATTAATAAAATCGAAAATATCGATGGTGTTTCAAATGCCGAAGTTTCCGGGGGAAGAGAAAAATCAATAGAAATAATTCTCAACGAAGATATTTGTAAAAGTTACGGGATTTCACCTGCCGAAGTTCGGTTTGCAATAAACCAAAACAGCAAAGCAAGGACATTTGCCGGAAAAGTTTCCAAAAACAACCAACTGCATTTTGTAAATGTAATTTCCGAATTTTCAAATATTAATGATATTTATGAAGTAGTTGTTAAAGAACAGGGTCCAATTAAACTAAAAGATATTGCAAGTGTTCATTTTGGTGTAAAAGAGCAAAATTCCTATAGTCGTGTGAATGGCAAAGAAGCTGTAACTATTCAGCTTTCACGCGATTCGCAGGCAAATATTATTGAGTTGGCGAATGAAGTAAAAAATCAAATTGATAAAATAAATAATGAGCTAAAACCAAAAGATATTGAAATGGTTGTGCAGTATAATTCTGCTGAAACAATGGAAAAAAACATTGACCTGATCATAAGATTGGCAGTAATTGGCGGAATATTAGCCATTTTTGTACTTTGGATATTTTTAAAAAACTTAAGGCTTGTAATTGCCATTGCACTTGCCATCCCGATTTCTGTTTATACTGCCTTTAATTTCTTTTATGCATACGGTGTTAGCATTAACAGCCTGACCCTTTTGGGAATGGCTTTAGCAATAGGAATGCTTCTTGACAATAGCGTTGTTGTTCTGGAGAATATTTACAGGCTGGCATCAAAAAAAATCAATTCTGATATTGCTGTTGTTCAAGGAACAAAAGAAGTCTGGCGATCAATATTTGCAGCAACTTTGACAACTATAACCGTATTTTTACCTTTTGTATTTTCTACAAATTTCTTTATCGGCTTATTAGGAAAACATATTGGTGTATCAATTATTTCCACACTTTTAGTATCACTTGCGGTTGCTTTATTATTGATTCCGATGATAACCCATACTTTCCTAAAATGGCGTGGAAAAGCTGTACCGGTTCGATTCAAAAGTATTTCTTATCACAACCGGCTCATACAGATATACATGGTTTTACTTAAAACCTGTATGCGGAATCCCGGACGTACAATACTCGGAGCCTTAAGTGTATTCTTTATCAGTCTTTTGATAGTCATTACTATAAGCTTTGCATCAAACGAAGAACCTGAAATACGAGATTTGACACTATATGTAACAATGCCGGCGGGGACAACCCTGGAAAATACCGATCTTTTAATTCTTGAAGCAGAAAAAAAACTTGAAGACCTTGAAGAAAAAGAAGATATACTTAGCCAGGTTTACGAAGAAGAAGCTATGTTGACAATTTCTTTATTGGAAGATTATAATGATATCAGAAATATGTCAATTCCCGGTATAAAAAACGAAATACTTGAGAAATTATCAGATTTAAAACAAGCTGAATTTAGTTGGGACCCGCCTTCAACCGGGCGTCGCTTTGGTAGCGGTGGTTTTGATGATGATGATGATTTTGGAAGATTACTTGGTTTTGTCACTCAACGTGAAAAAGTTATTATAAAGGGCCAGGATTTCGATAAAATGCTCAACCTTGCCAGCGATATCAAATATTATATTGAACAATTATCATCTATCGAAAGAATTAATATCAGAATTCCTAATAAACGACCAGAACTTTTATTAAATTTTGATAAACAAATGATGGGCATTTATGACATTCCTGTTTCTTCTGTGCTTTCCGGGCTTAATTCTTTTCCACATGAATTTTCGAGTGGAGTAAAATTTAAACATGGCTCTGATGAATATGATATTCAAATAAAAACCCTCATCACCGATGAGCAAAAAGAAAGAAATATCAGTGATTTGAAAACCCTTGCAATCAGAGGTTCTCAGGGTTCTCAATTTGAAATGCAAAATATAAGCAACTTTAATTTTACCGAGGGTTTATCAACAATAAAAAGAACAAATCAGGAAAAGCAACTTGAATTGGTTTATGAATTTATTACTGAAGTAAATGACGAAAAAGACCTTCTTGAAGCTTCAAGGCTTGAAGTAGATGAAATAATTGAAAATATTAACCTCAGTTCAGATATGGTTGTTGAAGTCATTCATGAAGAGGATGGCCTTGAAGAATTTTATTTTCTGTTTTTAATGGCTTTTATATTAATTTATATGATACTTGCCTCAGTTTTTGAATCATTCACCGTTCCTGTTGTTATGATGTTTTCAATTCCTCTGGCTGCAGTCGGTTCATTGATTGCTTTGATTATCACCGGAACCTCAATTATGAATGCTAATGTCTTTACCGGATTTTTAATTTTATTGGGAATCGTAGTAAACAATGGAATACTAATGATTGATTATTCAAGGGTTTTGCAAAAAAGAGGATTTAACGAATCACGAGCATTAATGATGGCCGGGTTGGCAAGAGTAAGGCCTATTTTGATCACAGCCATTACAACAATTATTGCCCTCATTCCACTGGCTATGGGTAAAGCCGAATATGTTACACAAATTGGTGTACCTTTCGCAATTACGGTTATCGGTGGTTTAGCATTAAGTACTTTGTTAACTCTGGTTTTTATTCCAACATTACATTCAGGTTTACAGACATCTATAAACTGGATGAGACAGCAAAAAATCTATATCAAAATAATTCAAATAATACTTTGGATTGTTGGAAGCTATTATATTTATACGGAGGTTGATAGTAAGATATGGCAAATGATTGACTTCATTGTTCTGATTATTACCGTGCCGGCTACTATTTATTTTGTACAAAACAGTATGCGTAAAGCAACTGAAAAACTTATTGATGAAAATGATCCATTGCATATTGAAATTCGGAATCTTGTTAAAATATATGATTGGGATAGCAGATTCCGACGTGAATGGAAGTCCGGAATAAATATCAGAAAACGCCTCGGAATAGAACATAAATTTACTTCTATCAAAGATTTTGATTGTCTCTTATGGCAATTGCCTCTGGCCGGTTTTATTATTTATTTCATTTATTTTCACTTAGAAAGTGGATTTTGGTATTTTATTCTTCCAATATTTTTGTATTTAATCGTATTGACTATTTTGACTCCAATTAGAAAATATGCAACTCATCTTAAAACACAAAAAAAACTAAAATGGATCAGGCGTTTCATCATGTTAATTTGCAAACTGTTTTTCTGGGCTTTTCCTGCTATCGGATTATACTTGTTTTATGATAAATACGCTTTGGCCGGACTGCTTATTCCAATGGGTTTCTTATGGTATCTTGCTATTTTTATTAAAGTTACTTCAGATAATCTATATAAAAACAAGGTCGATATAAATAGGATTAAAGGTAAGTTTAAAGGAATTAGAAAAGCTTTTTGTCGTTTTGTTTTGATAATTCCAATTATCGGGAAAAAGAAAACTCCTTTCAAAGCTGTAAAAAGTGTTTCATTACATATCGAAAATGGGATGTTTGGATTACTTGGCCCGAATGGAGCAGGAAAATCAACTCTGATGCGGATTATTTGTGGGATTTTGGAACAAAGCTATGGACAGATTACAATTAATGGTATTGATGTTCGAGAGAAACGCGAAGAATTGCAGGGTTTGATAGGGTACCTACCTCAGGAATTCGGAATGTATGAAAACATGACAGCCTGGGATTTTCTGCATTATATGGGCATTCTTAAAAAACTTCATGATAAAAAGGATAGAACCGAAAGAGTGGAATATGTACTTAAAGCCGTTCACATGTTTGAAAACAAAAACGAAAAAATTGGTTCATTTTCAGGAGGCATGAAACAACGTATTGGAATTGCACAAATATTATTGCATTTACCGCGAATTTTGGTAGTTGATGAGCCGACAGCAGGTCTCGATCCGAGAGAACGTATTCGTTTCAGAAATTTATTGGTCGAACTAAGTCTTGAACGCATTGTAATTTTTTCAACTCACATCATCGAAGATGTAGCAAGTTCATGCAAAAGAGTGGCGGTGATGAAAACCGGAGAAGTAAAATATTTAGGTGCGCCAATTCAGATGGCTAAAAAGGCGGAAGGAAAGGTTTGGACGTTAAACATTCCGGCAGAAAAATTCGATGAATTAAAAGATGATTACGTAATTATTAATCATCTACGTGATGGAGAAAACATTAGAATTAGATGTCTTTCAGAAGAAACTCCTTCTGAAGAAGCCCGACAGGTAAAAGCTAACCTTGAAGATGCTTATCTTTATTTGTTAATGGAAAACAAGGTGGCTGAAAAGGGTTAAAAGAAACAGCCAGGATAATATTATTTAAAACAGGAAAAATTAATGAAATACAATCCAAATATTCATAACCGCCGCAGCATTCGTCTAAAAGGAAACGATTATTCGCAGGCAGGATTGTATTTTATAACCATTTGCGTAAAAAACAGAAAATGTTTATTTGGGAAAATTGAAAACAGAGAAATAATATTGAATGATGCAGGAAAAATGGTTAAAAACCAATTGTTGATATTACAACAACGATTTCCAAACATCAAATTGCATGAATATATCGTCATGCCCAATCATTTCCATGCAATATTGGAAATCGTAGGGGCGACCCTTGTGGTCGCCCAAAACAATACGGTCGCCCAAAATATTGCGGTCGCCCAAAATGATGTGGTCGCCCAAAATATCAACGATAATGACAATTACCAAAAAGGGCAACCACAAGGGTTTGCCCCTACGGAAACAACAAATAAAAAAACCTTGGGTGATATGGTTGGTGCGTTTCAATCTATAACCACCGTTAATTACATCCGTGGTGTAAAAAACAACAATTGGCAAACATTTGATGGTAAATTATGGCAACGGAATTATTGGGAACACATCATTCGAAACCAACGATCATTACAACAAATATCAGAATATATCATTAATAATCCAGCGAATTGGACGGACGACAAATTCCATACATCATAATAAATATTACCGGAAATGGCTCTGACTGAATATGTTGATTAAATCCCAAAACCCATGAAACAAAAAGACCGCCTTCAGCTAATTTACAGCAGCATAATCTATAATCTTAAAATAGTTTTCGCCAATAAATTCATTTATTTTTTGATAGCTGCGTTTGCATTTTTTTTGATGGTAATAGGAATTATGCTATTCTCAGATTCAAATCCAACAGATGAAGACATTTTCGATACTTTGATTTTTCCCGGCATACTTATCTTGTTTTATCCGGTGATTTTCAACATTCAAAATGATAAAGATTCACGCATGCTTGAAATTGTTTTTGGGATACCAAATTACCGTTATAAAGTTTACCTAGTGCGTTTTATGATCAGCATGATGTTACTTTTTGTTTTACTTGTATTTATGGCCTGGTTCTCAGTATTTGCAGTTGTGCGGATTCCTGTTTTTTATATGGCTTATGAGTTGATGTACCCCCTTCTTTTTTTAGCATGTCTGTCGTTTCTGTTTGCCACCCTGGTAAAAAACGCAAGCGGAACAGCAGTAATTATGGTAATTATCGGATTGTTCTTTTTTATAATGGGCGAACCTTTAGAACACAGCAAATGGAATATTTTCCTGAATCCCTTTAATGTTCCGACAGATATAAGTCATACGGTTTGGGAAAACATCCTTTACCAAAATCGACTGATGCTTGTAATCAGCTCTGTTATTTCCCTTTTATGGGCAATGATCAATTTGCAGAAAAGGGAGAAGTTTGTATAGTAACCTGAGTTCGATTTTGAATTATTTGATAATCTGTTAAATACCAAAAGTTTTTCTTCAAATTTACTAAAAACATCCTATTTAAAAACGAATTAAATTATCTTCCCAAGATTTAAACATATTTTATATCCTAATTTACTTATGGAAGAAAACAATATAACAATATAACAATTCCCCCAAACAACCTCACAAAAACCTATCATTCATGTCATTATGTCATACGGATTATGTGATTTAATGTCAATATTTCCGAAAACAAAACAAAATCATTTATTGGTTCAATCATTGTAAATATGTTTTCATAATAAATTTTTATTAATTCAACAAAAATTGGTAATTTTAAACTCAAAATTTAAAAGAACCAGAAAAAAAACAGATAAACAAAATATAAAAATATGAACTTTAATAATTTCACAATAAAATCACAGGAAGCCATTGAAAAGGCTCAGGAAATTGCTGCTGCAAATCAGCAACAAGCAATTGAAAACACACATATTTTAAAAGGAATACTAACGGTTGATGAAAACGTTATTCCATATTTATTAAAAAAATTAAACGTAAACGTAAATATTTTCACTCAGGCTTTGGATAAAATAATTGAGTCTTACCCAAAAGTCTCAGGCGAAGGACAATTTTTAACAAATGATGCAAAAAGCGCTTTACAAAAAGCCCAATCTTATTTAAAAGAATTCAACGATGAATTCGTTTCCATTGATCATATTTTATTAGGTATTTTAAAAACAAACGATACAGCCTCAAAGTTACTCAAAGATAATGGTGTAGCCGAAAAAGACCTCAAAACTGCTATTAAACAACTAAGAAAAGGTTCAAGCGTTAAAAGCCAAAGTGCCGAAGATAATTATATGGCTCTGAATCGTTATGCTCGTGACTTGAATGAGTTGGCACGTTCAGGAAAACTTGATCCTGTTATCGGGCGAGATGAAGAAATTAGAAGAATTTTGCAAATACTTTCAAGGCGTACAAAAAACAATCCAATTCTTATAGGCGAACCCGGAGTTGGTAAAACAGCAATTGCCGAAGGTCTTGCACACAGGATTATCAATGGAGATGTACCTGAAAATCTTAAGTCAAAATTGATCTATTCTCTTGATATGGGTGCACTTATTGCAGGCGCTAAATATAAAGGTGAATTTGAAGAGAGGCTAAAAAGCGTTGTTAAAGAAGTCATTGAATCGAACGGTGAAATAGTTTTATTTATTGATGAAATACACACCCTTGTCGGAGCTGGTGCAAGCGAAGGCGCAATGGATGCTGCCAACATTCTTAAACCTGCTTTGGCAAGAGGCGAACTTCGTGCAATTGGAGCAACTACACTCAAAGAATATCAAAAATATTTCGAAAAAGACAAGGCTCTGGAGCGCAGATTTCAAATCGTAATGGTTAAAGAACCGGACACTCTTGATGCAGTTTCAATTTTGCGTGGACTAAAAGAACGCTACGAAACACATCATCATGTAAGAATTAAAGATGAAGCAATTATTACAGCCGTAGAACTTTCGCAACGCTATATCAGCGACAGATTTTTGCCGGATAAAGCTATCGACCTCATCGACGAAGCTGCATCAAAACTCAGACTTGAAATAAATTCATTACCCGAAGAACTTGAAATTCTTGAACGTAAATTTCGGCAACTTGAAATTGAAAGAGAAGCAATTAAACGCGAGAAAGACAAAGAAAAACTCAAAAAATTAAGTGAAGAAATAGCTAATTTGAATGATGAAAGAAACCACCTTATGGCGAAATGGAAAGCCGAAAAAGAAGTGGTTGAAAAAATTCAAAACTGCAAAAAAGATATTGAGAACTATAAATTCGAGGCTGAACAGGCCGAACGTGATGGAGATTTTGGAAAAGTTGCCGAAATACGCTACGGAAAAATTCAAAACACACAAGCTGAGCTTGAAGCCCTTAAAATAAAACTTCAGGAAATGCAGGGTGATTCGGCAATGATAAATGAAGAAGTTGGTGCTGAAGAAATCGCCGATATTGTTTCACGATGGACAGGAATTCCCGTAAGTCGTATGATTCAAAGCGAAAGAGAAAAACTCCTTAATCTTGAAACAGAACTACACATGCGAGTAATTGGCCAGAATGAAGCTATCGAAGCCATTTCCGATGCAATTCGCCGTAGCCGTGCAGGTTTGCAAGACGAAAAAAGACCTATTGGTTCTTTCATTTTTCTCGGTACAACCGGTGTAGGAAAAACAGAACTTGCAAAAGCTTTAGCCGAATTTCTTTTTAATGATGAAAATTCTTTGGTTCGTATTGATATGTCGGAATATCAGGAACGACATTCGGTTTCCAGACTAATAGGAGCTCCTCCAGGATATGTCGGTTATGACGAAAGCGGACAGCTCACCGAAGCCGTTAGGCGAAAACCTTATTCCGTAGTACTTTTAGATGAAATTGAAAAAGCCCATCCCGATGTATTTAATATTTTATTACAGGTTTTAGACGATGGAAGACTGACTGATAACAAAGGCAGACTTGTTGATTTCAAAAACACCATCGTGATTATGACCTCAAATATAGGTTCACATATTATACAGGAACAACTGAACAAAATCACTGAAGATAACCGCGAAGAAGTTATAAACCACACAAGACTCGAAGTTTTCGACCTATTGAAAAAAACTATCCGGCCGGAGTTTCTAAATCGTATTGACGAGATAATTATGTTTAAACCATTATCGAAAGACGAAATTAAAGACATTGTAAAACTGCAATTCCGGATAATTCAGAAAATGCTCGCCAAAAATGATGTGAAAATTTCGGCAACTGATAAAGCAATTGATGAAATTTCAGAAATGGGATTTGATCCCCAATTTGGGGCAAGGCCAATAAAAAGAGTTATTCAACGTCAAATATTAAATGAATTATCAAAAATGATACTGGCAGGAAAAGTAAATAAAGATCACGAAATTATTATTGATGAGAAAGATAATAAATTAGTATTTTTGAATAAATAAAATAAAAATATGCACCATGTTTTTGTAGTTTCAGATGGTACCGGACGAACAGCTGAAAATGCTTTACGAGCTGCTTTAATTCAATTCTCCGAAGCAAATATAAGTATCGAAAAACGTACTTCTATAAGAACCAAAGAACAAATTTTTTCAGTTATCGAAGAAGTGAAAAATAAGAAAAAAAGTTTTATTGTTCATACTCTTGTGAGCGATAAACTTAGAAGTATTCTTATTAGAAACTGCCGGCACAACAACATTGAAACAATCGACCTTATGGGGCCATTATTACATCGTCTGCAGGAGTTACTTCATACTTCACCACTGGAAAAACCAGGTATTTTCAGTCAGTTGAACGAAACCTATTTTCGACGTATCGAAACTATGGAATTTGCAGTAAACCACGATGATGGATTGCGTGATCATGAACTAAACAAAGCTGAAATTATACTAATTGGTGTTTCAAGGACTTTTAAAACTCCCTTAAGTATTTATCTTGCTTTCAAAGGCTGGTATATTGCTAATATTCCATTAGTTTTGGATATTTTACCACCGGAAAATCTTTTTAAAGTTCCCCCTGAAAGAGTTTTCGGGCTTTTAACAAATCCAATTCGTTTAGCCACCCTGAGAAAAGCAAGACACGAATATCTTGGTAATGCAACAGGTAATTATGTAAATCCCGAATATGTTAAACGCGAGATTAATTATTCAAAAAAATTATTTTCTAATAATCCAAAATGGCAAATAATAACAGTAACAAATAAACCTATTGAAGAAATCGCTACAGAAATAATTGCATTGATACAAAAAAGATAAAGAGAGTATAATGTTTTAAAGGTTCTCCATATTTTCTACATTTCCCAGATTCACCAATTCATTTCTAATTTTTAGCCAAAAAAGATTATCTGAAATAGTATCTTTACTACTTTTGTCGTTTACAAAAAACAGAAAAATATTATAAAGTGTTTTTTCTCAGAAAAATAAAAGAATTTGTCGGAAATTATTTCCTTAACCGGGAATTGAAAAGATTTTCGAGAAATAAAAAACTTATTAATTATAGTGATATTAAGGATATTGGGATTTTATACACCCTTGATAATGATGACACTTACAATAAGGTCTCGGATTTCGTCGGGAAAATGAAAAATGATAACAAAAGGCCTAAAGCCTTAGGATTTATTAAAAATAAAAAAATAAGTGAAAAGTTTCTTCCAAAATTGTCATTTGATTTTTTTTCGGAAAATGATCTCAACTGGTATAAAAAACCCGATAACAAATATGTGAAAGATTTTGTTAACAAAGAATTTGATTTATTAATTAATATAGACTTTGAGAATATCTTTCCAATAAAATATATTACGGCAAAATCAAAAGCACATTTAAAAGCCGGACTTTATAAGGAGCAAAATTCAAAATATTTTGACCTGATGATAAAAATGGACAAGAGTAAAGATTTTGATGAATTTTTTACCCAGGTAATTCATTATCTTTCAATCATAAATAGGGTCTAAGCCCCCAAAGTGAAATAAGTTGGTGAATCAAAGAATTAACATACAAGGTTTATAAAAAACGGGGGCTTAGTCCCTGCTACACAAGGTTTGTAAAAGACGGGGGCTTAGTCCCTGCTAAATAAAAGTTTATGCCATCAAAAAAAAACAAAACACCGATACTTCCCGGAAAGGTTTATCATATTTATAACAGAGGCAATAACTTTGAAAAAACATTTTTCATAAGGAACGATTATCTGGAGTTTCTAAATTCCTATAAAAAATATTTGGGAAAAACAGTGGATACTTATGCCTTTGCTCTAATTACTAATCACTTTCATTTTCTGATCAGAATCAAGGAGAATAGCCATCCCGGGATATTTAGCAAACAATACAGTAAATGGATATTACATTACAGCAATTTAATAAACTACAGGGAACAAAGATCAGGAAGCCTTTTCCTTAATCCCTTTAAACGAGTTGAAGTTAATACTGAAGAATACTTAAAAAGAATCATTTTTTATATTCATTTCAATCCACAGAAGCATAAATTAACCGACAATTTCAAAGATTCGATATTTACTTCTTATCAGTCATATATTTCAGATCATATTACAGAATTAAAACGTGAATACATTTTTGATATTTTCGGTTCAAAAGATGAATTTATTGAATATCATCAGTATTTTCATGATGAAATTAAAATCAAAAACATTATGATTGAGGATTAAGGGACTAAGCCCCCGAAATGAAATAAGTCGGTGAATCTAAGAATATAGCATGCAAGGTTTTCAAAAAATGGGGGCTTAGACCCTATCAACCCTAATCCCAAACCAAAAGGGCCTAAGCCCCCGAAGTGAAAAAAGCCGGTTAATCAAAGAATTTAACGACAAGGATTGTAAAAAAACGGAGGCTTAGTCCCTATATCAACCCTATCAAATTTTTCCATCCATTAAGCAACTAAAATGAAAACTAATATGTCTCTAAGATAAAGTTCATAAAAATTTTAAAAATTAATAATATGCGGAATTTCACATTGCTAACTTTTCTAATAATGATAAGTAGCTTAATTATTGCACAAACATCAGCAAAAGACATTGATAAAATATTTGAAAAAAAAGGAGAAATATATTTCAAATTTGAAATAGCCTCACAATACGAATTAAATAATATCGGGAGAATTATTTCTATTGATGAAATTATCGGATCTGAAATATTTGCTTATGCTAACAAAAGAGGATTTGAAAGTTTTTTGAAATTAGAAAAGCCATATAATATCCTGACTCACCCCGGTGAATTAATTAAAAACCCGAAAATGCTTGGAGTTGATGAAATCGGGAAATCAAAAAGCTGGGATTATTATCCTACTTATGAAGCTTATGTTGAAATGATGTATCAATTTGCGGTTGATTACCCTGAAATTTGTGTTGTTGAAAGCATAGGAAATTCAATTGAGGGCAGGGAAATACTCATGGCCAAAATTACCGATAACACAAACGAAAGAGAATCTGAACCTCAGTTTTTATACACCTCTTCAATGCATGGTGACGAAACAACAGGATATGTATTAATGTTACGCTTAATAGATTATTTACTTTCGAACTATGGGCAGGATCAGAGAATTACAAACATGGTTGATAATATGGAAATATGGATCAATCCATTGGCAAATCCTGACGGAACCTATGCCGGTGGAAACGGTAGTGTTTACGGAGCAACACGATCTAATGCTAATTATGTTGACCTAAACAGAAATTATCCTGACCCTGAAGACGGCCCACATCCCGATGGAAACGAATGGCAGGTTGAGACAGTTCATTTTATGAACTTTGCTGAAAATAATGATTTCGTTTTATCAGCCAATCATCATGGAGGAACTGAAGTTTGTAATTATCCCTGGGATACATGGGCACAACTTGCCGCTGATGACGATTGGTGGGTTTATGTTTGTCGTGAATACGCCGATACAGCACATGTAAATAGTCCTTCGGGTTATATGACCGGATACGACAATGGAATAACAAATGGTTATGCCTGGTACACAATTAGTGGTGGCCGTCAGGATTATATGAATTATTTTCATAATTGCCGTGAATTCACCCTTGAGCTTTCGGATACTAAGCTCCTGCCTGCTAATCAGCTTCCTGCACTTTGGGATTATAATTACAGGTCATTTTTAAATTATATTGAACAAACATTATATGGTATTACAGGTACTGTAACTGATCTGGAAACAGGAATTCCTTTGGAAGCAGAGATAGCAATAGTCGATCATGAAATAGATAATTCTCAAATGTATTCAGTTGCTGAAACAGGCTATTATAACAGGCCGGTTTATGAAGGAACATATGATGTGAAATATACTGCTCAGGGACATTACCCTGTTATTATTGAAGATGTTGTGGTTACAAATAAAAACTCAACTATAGTGAATGTGGAATTAAGTGCAGGGGATTTGATCGCTGATTTCGAAGCTTCAGCCACAACGGTATCTGCAGGCAGTACAATTGAGTTTACCGATCTTTCTTATGGAAGTCCGGTATCATGGGAATGGACTTTTGAAGGAGGCACACCTGAAACTTCCACATTACAAAATCCTGAAGTAAGCTATAATTCTACAGGTGTATTTGATGTAAGCCTCACAGTTACAAATGCTGTAGGCGATAACACCTCTCTGACAAAGCAGGATTACATTTCAGTAAATGATGAATATATAATGAGTAACCAAACTGTAACAACTTGCTCGGGTCTATTTTATGATACAGGTGGAAGCGATGGCAATTATCAAAATAACGAAGATTTTACAATGACATTTTTACCTGAAACAACAGGTGCACAAATTGAAATTAATTTCCTCTCTTTTGATGTTGAGTATCAATCATCCTGTAATTACGATTACTTAAATATTTATGACGGGTTAAATTCAAATGCTACTTTAATAGGAACTTTTTGTGGTACTGATTCTCCAGGAACAGTAATTTCAACTGATATGAGTGGTGCTCTTACCTTTGAATTTCATTCCGATTATTCTGAAACAAAAGCCGGTTGGGAAGCAGTAATTAATTGTATTGGCGGGTCAAATTCACAAACAATTCCCCTTGGTATGGGATTTAGCTTTGTTTCGGCAAGAATATCAGCAAACGATCCTGATATGCTGAGTGTTTTAACAAATAATTTAAATGACAATTTAGAATATGTTAGGAATTCAAACGGAGAAGTCTTACGAAAAATCGGGCCAAACTGGGTCAATGGCATCGGCGATTGGATACCCACCGATGGCTATTTATTTAAAATGAATTTGGCTGACGAACTGATTATTGAAGGTGATATTGTTTCACCTCAAACAATAATTGAATTGTATGCAGGTTATCAATTCATCAGCTATCTCCCTGAAACTTCAATAGATGCACTTGTTGCACTTGAAAGCATATTAGGTGATAACTTAGATTACGTAAGAAGTTCAACCGGAGAAACACTTAGAAAAATTGGACCAAACTGGATCAACAGTATTGGAAACCTGAATCCAGGTGAAGGCTATCTCGTAAAAATGTTCAATGATGACAATTTAGTTTATCCTGAAAATGGTGCAAAATCTAAAATTCTCAAAAAGAAATGTTCACACTTTAGCTTCCAGGGAGGAAATGCAGCTGATCCTGTTTATACTCTTTATGTTTCAGGATTAGATATTGGAGATGAAATTGCAGTTTTCGACGATGAAAAAATCGTTGGGGCAAGCTGTATTATTTCCGAAAATGTTTTTGAAAATTCGGTTCCGGTATTTAGCACACTTACTAATGAAACCGGTTATAAAGCCAATAAACCTACCTTAATAAAAGTTTGGGATTCGCAAAATAAAACCGAAATTTTGGCAAGTTTTATAATTGATAATAATTATATCGGATCATTTACTAAAACAACTTTCCCTGAAACCGATGGTGAATATAGTGTAATAAGGGTAACAAAAGGAAATTCAGGAATAGACAAAACAGCAAATTCAGAAGTTTCAATTTACCCTAATCCGGCAAGTAATGTTTTAAATATTATTTCAAATAGTAATATAAAACGTATCGAGATATTAAATTTTACCGGACAAAGTTTATTAAATATTGAATCAAATAATAAGAACACAGTAATTAATACATCAACCTTTAAATCCGGAATGTATTTTATAAGAATTGAAACCGAAACTGGTTTAAGTACTAAAAAAATTACAATAAAATAAATGAGAACAAATTAAATTTAGGTTCTTTTTTATCTGAGAGGATAATAGTAATTACCACAGATTTCAAACATTATAACAGTGTTAATCTGTGGTTTTCTATTTTCTTAACCAACAATAAATCCGGAATTCACGAATACAGGCGATGGTCAGAATAGTTTCGTACGGAGACTAAAATTAATTGAAAAACTTGTTAGACCACTATTTTAACGCAATATAACAATTTTATCGAGAAGATTTAATATGTAATTAAAATATTAAGAAATATTGCTTTAGAAAAGATTGTTATTTAAAAAGCTTCACCCGTACAGCGGTAGGCCCCTTTGGTCCCATTTCAACTTCAAAGATAACCATATTATCCTCTTTGATTTCTTCAAGTATGTTATTTACATGCACAAAAACACTCTCCTTTGTTTCCATATCTTTAATAAAGCCAAAGCCCTTCGATTCGTTAAAAAAGGATACAATTCCTTTCCTTATGGGATCGAGTTTTTGAGCAGAATCACGGTTAGCTATTCCAATCTCAATATCTTCTAATTTGACATCTTTCTTTTTGGTGGGATCAGGAGCCGTGGAACTTATCATTCCATTTTCATCAACATAAGCGATCATGTCGTCCAGGCTACCCTTTTTCTCGCTTTCTTTCCTGGCCAATCTTTTCTTTTCTTTTTCTTTTCTTTTTTTCTCTTTCTTGTTTCTTACATCCTTTTTATTGAATGTATCCTGTGATCTAGCCATAAAATATGTACTTTTTTTTAAGAATTAGTTTTTATCATGATGTTGACTTGTTCCCCATCATATACCTATTCCCTTGAAGGAATAGGGTTTGTGTTATTTTTGCCGAAATGAAATTTGTTTAAATATCATGTTCGGCCTGATTATACTTATTTGTCAGTTCGGTAAAAACATCACTAAAGTTGAAATATCTTCAACTCCTCCCATTATTAGCTACTTCCGACCCAAGTCCTGACAAAGAAATATCAATACCCGTTAATCAGTGAATGATTGAAACGGGTATTTTAGATCTCCTATATTAAATAAATTAATATACAGTTTTCACATTAATAGCGGTCAGGCCCTTGTCACCTTGCTTGGTGTCGAAAACAACTTCCTGATCCGGCTGAAGCCCACCAAAAGATTTTTCTAAACCAGTTCGATGAACAAATATATCACTGCCATTTTCCGATTCAATAAAACCAAAACCTTTGGTTTCGTTGTACCATTTTACTTTTCCTTTTGTCATGATAAGTTATTTGTCAGATATTAATAATTGTTTCTCTTAGGTCTCGCCTCATTTACAACTATTTCTCTGCTTTTCAATGTGCTACCATTAAGTTCTTCGATTGCTTTGTTTCCTTCATCCTGGTTTTCCATTGTGACAAAACCAAAGCCTTTACTTCTGCCACTCATTTTATCAGTAATAATTTTAGAAGAATCTACATTTCCATACTCTCCAAATACTTCTTCCAGGTCACTTTCATTCACCTTATAATCAAGGTTTCCTACATAAATGTTCATAATTTTTTAATTTAAATTAGTATATTTTTTAACAACATGGCCATTTTGTCGGTCCTGATGAAATTTATTTATCCGGCACTTCACTGAAGGAAGTGGATTAAACAAATAAATTCAACTGAACAGCATAAATTCATAATCCTGTTATTAAAAAGTTAAAAAAAAACATGATTTAAAAAGAGAGCCGTGATGAACTAAAAATGAAAGGTGAATTAGTAAATTAAAGCACAAATTCTCAAATCTGAATTTTTTTTTTTGCAAAGATACACTTTTATTTTAAGGCTTTAGATATTTATTTGCTTTTTTTAATCTATTTTAATAATTCGTTTATTAAGTTAATCAACAATCTTGCAGCAATTGGATCATTGTTTCCCATATTTATTTCCATCTCAGAAGCGATAATTCTTCCTTGCTTTTCAGATATTTCCATTAGAGGAATACCGCTCATTTCTGCCAGACATTCTTCTGGAGAACTGCCTAAATCAGTATGTGGCCTTAAATAAGTACACAAGACATCAACGCCATCAGAACTTTTTAATCGAAATGAACGCTTGCAGACATGTGGCTTTTCCCTTCCTTCCTGTTGCCACCAGGCTAATTCCATTGGTTCAATTTCATCAAAAACAGAATGCTCAGGTTTGTGCATATTTACAACTCTTCCTTTTCTTTCATAAACCGATTCTATTTTGTCATAATAAAGCCACTGCAAATGTTTTCCTGGATGTGTAAGTAAAACATTTGTCCCGTTTCCACAAATCCTTCTTACATCTTCCCAGTTATAAGGAATCTCTTCATCATTATCAAGATTAGCAATAATCAGTAAATCAATTTTGGAAAAACGAATTTCTGTTAAATCTAGAAGTTTTGTATATTTAATACGCAGGAAATCCAATATTCTAAAAGTTTCACCTGTTAAATCAAAAACAGAAATATTCTTATCGTCAGGGATTGAATTAACATTAATCCATTGTTTTTCTGCTATCAATATATCATATATATTTTCAGAAATAACTTCTTTTTCCGATTTCAAAGTCAAAACCAATTGACAATATGCTTTCGCTAAAGGCAAATCATTTGGCAGATTGATCTTTGTATTTACCCATAATCTATCATAATGGTTTATAGCTTCGGTATTTTGAACACCTGAAGTCAGGGTTATACCATTGTGCACTATCTTCCATTCAAGTTGAGATGCAGGAATACGTTTTCCGTCAATTGCATTATTAACAATACAAATTCTTGGCTTTATGGTAGTTCCGGCATAGAAATTTCTACCAAATAGTTCCGCACTAACCAAAATTGGCTCTGAGGCAGTTTTTACGGCATCATACACCGGATAGGGAACTATTTTTTCAGAGTCATACACATTTCTGAACCAACAAAGATTGGCAAACAACAGTACTCCTGCCGATTCAGGGCTGGTTCTCCGAATAACTTCCAACAGTTCTTTGGTCATAAAGGCATGTCTTTGTAAAGTGAAATTCGGGTCTTTATCCTCATAAGCCCAATCACCTACCCATGCCTGAGGAACGTAGTTGTTGAACAGGTATTTCCGGTTATAATGGCCATCATCGTTGTTGGTATAGCCTGTTGAGGTCTCCTGACTAAAAAACGGCCGGTCGGGATTTGCCCCCGGAGACCAATAGATACGTTTGGCCCATTCTCCATCAATTACCTGAAAAAAATCACGATTGTACCAGTTAAAATATACATGTCGATCATCAATATCACCATCATCTATATCATTAGGTTTCAGATTCTTTTCATAATCAGCCAGCACTCTTCCGTATCCTGAGTCTGAGGAAATTGATGTATTCGGTGATAGTTTTCTTATTTCTTTGATTAGCTCAGAAATAATTTCCCATTTTTTTTGACGAACTTCAGGAGAGTCGTTATGGTAAAACATGGTAAAATACATCTCATTATTAATTGTCCAAATTAATAATGATGGATGATTTCTGTATTTTCTCACCAATGAAAGCATTTCATCCTTCCATACATCAAGCAATTCCTGCGATGGAATGGTACTAATCATCAGCCAGGGCCATGAACCTTCATAGCTCACACCAACACCTTGTTGATCTGCTGCGTCCATCCATGTTTCTGTAAACGGGCAGCCATGTGAACGGGTTACCATTTGGTTTCCGTCATGCATCAACTTAAAAAACTTATTTGCAAGTTTCTTGTCATTTGGTGCGATACCACATGGTGGATGGTTAGCTCCTCTTAACCAGTAAGGATTACCGTTCAGGTAAAATTTGTCCCCTTTTGTTTCAAAAGTTCTGAATCCAATATTTGTGCTTGTTATATCAACTAATTCATCTTGCTTATACACTGAGGTTATCAAAGTGTACATATTTGGATTCTCGGGACTCCATAACTTAGGCCTGATAATTCCGGTTTCGCAAATAACCTGTTTCACCTTTCCCGGTTCAATAATTACCATTTCTCCTTTTTCCGATATAAAAAGAGTCTCATTATCCTGCTTATCAATAATTTCAATCTTTACTTCAAGAGTATCTTTTTTAGTATTACTATTCTTTAAGCAAATTTCAAATGTACCGCCATCTGTTCGTACTCCTGCATAAACATCCTCAATATAAGTAGGCTGGGTTACAATAAGTTTAACATCCTGCCAGATACCGCCTTCATAGCCATTAAACATTCCATGAGGAAGCGAGTTAAGCATGTCGTTGGTAATATCAACCGATACAGCTTTGGCTACATTATTATCGGCATCTATTGATTTCTTATCCTTACGGACTTTAACACTTACTGCAATTAAATTTTTATCTGGTTTTATATAATCAGTAATATTAAATTTAAAATCTCCAAACATTCCCACGTGTCCGCCAACGTAATGACCATTTACATAAACATCGGCTATCTTTGACACAGCATCAAAGTGCAAACTGAATTTCTTCCCGACCAAATCATTTGGTAAGTCAATCCAATTCCTATACCAAGCCGATGATGTTTTTTGATAATCGAAAGTATAAGCTTCACATCTGGATTCTTCTTTTTCTCTGTAGTTGTCTGAAATACCACTTCCTTTATGTGGCAGATGTGAGTCCTGTAAATGGAGCCAGTTTCTAACAGGGTTCCAAAAATCAGGAACCTGCATAACATGCCAGATATTATCATTCAGGTTAACAGAATATGGAATTTCACCGGATTCTAATTGATGTCCGGGCATAAATAACCAGTTTCCATTTAATAGAATCTCAGTCCTTGAACTTTTTAATTCTTGTATTTTATTTGGTTTATATTTAGCTCGCTGTCGTTTTCGGATAGCATTTTTCTCCTGAATTGATAATTTAACAGAATACTTAACGGAGTCCATTTCGTAATGTGTTATCTCTGTTTCAGAAAGTCCGTTAATCGATAAATCTTTATATTCCGTTGAAATCCATCCACCACCAAGAACGGCACTTCCACCTTTCAAATATTCCTGATCTTTAGTTACAATACGTGGTTTCTTTTCATCATTCAGATATACCCTGATATTACCTTCCCAATAAACGACCTTAATCTTATACCACTCTCCGGGGATAGGTTGAAAATCCAAAGATTCAAGGGCCAGCATTTTGTTTTTTGCATTTGAACCGTAACGACATAAATAGAGATCATTATTATTCCCTCCCCGTAAACCCAGTGCATAACGATTATTCTTGTCTAACAATTTGAATCCCGACCATATCTGAACTTGATCTACTCCATTAGTGGTCTTTGATGAAAATGACATTTTAAAATTATCAGGGTTATCTTTCTTCAATGTTATGAAACAATCGGTTATTGAGATACTGTTATTATTCCATTCTACCACACCCCTGCCGATAATATTTACTTTGTCTCTTTTAATGCTATAATTCTGTGCGATTAATAAATTAAAACCTAATGTCAGGCAAATGATTACTAAATATCTAATAAATAGTTTTTGCATATAATTCTGTTATTTAGTTTCTAAAATATCCGATAAACGAATAGCTTCCTCCCAGGCAAATATCACATTGATTACCTGGCTTTGTTCCTTAACAGTCAGAGATTTTAAAAAACTAATAATATAATGTCCATTTGGTCTATATCGTATTATTGCAATTAAATTCTTTTCGTCATGTATTTCATAAAATGGTGGTTTTAGTGACCTTATAATACAGTAATTTATTTTATTGAAATCACCATTAAAGTACCAATCGGATTTAAGTTGAAAATGTCCAATCGTAGTATCTGCATGTATGAAATCAACTGATGGTGATGATTTATTTGTGCCCCCCAATAATTTCCCTTTTCCTCCTTTTGTTAGAATTACATAATCCGCATTAAGAACATTATTATACAAAAAAGAACATTTTTTGAATTTTTGACTTGAAAAACTTCCGAAATTCCATTTAATTCCTTTTTTTACACCCTTTCCTTTGCCATTTAAAATAAAAAATGCAGGTTCAATGATTTCACCTTTTTCATCTTCTAAAATATAATTATCTTTACCTCTGATTAATACAAACTTATTTGATTGCAAATAAAAATCAACATATTCTTTGCGAACAGGCCTGGTTACATATTGAGGTTCGAATTTGGTTTTTTTCTTTTTAAACACTGCTGAAAGGCCTGATTTATAAAATTGTTTATACTTTATTTCATTTATTTTTTTATTATCAGAAATATAGGTGCCTGATATAGAATCAGAATGAATTGGTATTCTAATGCTCTGCTTAAAAATTTTCTTGCCTTTTTTATTTTCAACAATAATTTTAAATTTCAAACTCAATCCGGGATTTTCAAAAATAACTATACTTATAAAAATATCAGCACCGGATCTATCAATGTTCTTGATATTAAGTTCATCATTTTCTGATCCGAAGCGACAATCAACTTTTTTTTGCTGAAAATAATCAACTTCTGAAACATCAAACTTTTCTTTTGTTAGCATTTCAATTTTTTCTAATATCGAATTTGTGAATTTCTCATTTTCAATGAAGTAATTCACCTTAACATTCTTAGATGCATCAGAATCGTAGTATGAAAACAAATCTCTGATTATATGTCTCACATCAGTAATAAGTGCTCTCTTATTTGGAGGCATAAAATTTGGTAAGCCTGTTGGCAGTTCAAAACCAACTTCAGTTTTACCGGTTTGAGAGGAAAAATCGAATTCCAGTGGAATTTCTAAATTATCAGAAAATATAAAGGCCGGATGAATAACGTCAGCAAATCTGGTTTCAATATTAATATTGAGATTTTGAAAAGGAAATTTATCCTGAGTAAAACCTAAACCACTGTTTAAGATTAAAAGAAAAGTAAACAGGGATTGTAATAAAATGGATGTGTGTTTTTTCATAATAACTTATTTTGTTGTTCTTAGTAGTATAGCAATGTAGCTTTTTCCTTTAAATGTTTTTGCTCCTTTAAATTATTTTTTTTACTAATCATCTGTCTTTATAGTTACTATGTAGCAATGTCTAAACAATGCTACTTTGCTATGTTGCTATTTCATTATTTTCCTTTCTAACCAAATTGAAAACTTATTAGAATTTATTAAAATTACAAAGATTGTAATGTATAAAATTATTGACCAAATTTGTTGCGGGAATATATCTTTTAAAAATGTGTAATCGTCAAAAAAGTTCAAAATAATCATATATACAGCACTAATAAACGAAGGGAACAATTTAACAATATATAACAGGCTTATAATAACAATTGAGATATGAATTATTTCACTTCTATTTAATGAAATTTCTACTTTCAGGTCACTTTCATCCTTAATGATTTTCTTTGAAATTGTGCTTGACTTTTTAATTATTAAATAGCCTATCAAAATCAAAATTGTCATAATAGAAACAAATGATAAGAGCCATGGGTACATTGAGTATAACCCATCAGGATGCCCAATATTCATACTTATTTGTCCGGCTATGGTTTCAAAGGTTCTGGCAATTATGCTAACACCCAAAATTATTAAAGCTAATTGAATTATTTCTGATTTTTTCATTTCTTTTTTTAATTGGGAATAAATTCTAAATACATTCTAAACTAAACATAATATTTCGCCATTTATCAGTATTTTGCTTTTTGCTATACATTATATGTTTTCTATAAAAAAATAAATATTCATAGCTTAATCAGGCAAATATAATTAATACTTCCTAAATATCCAAATAACCTATTTTCTGCCCTAACGGAGTAATTAGGTTTTAAATGTTGTGTTTAGTTATTTCTAAAGTTTCGCACCAAATTTAAACAAATACTCGTTAAGTATTTACCAAAGCT
>CAYWXI010000047.1:0-42870 GCA_964462015.1 uncultured Bacteroidales bacterium
CACCCTGAAGCCGTGCAAGAAAAATTGCCGTATCGCGGGCATTATATCTCGGAGCGGGATCAAATTGCTTGAAAGAGGAATCGTGTTCCTCATCAACTATGATCAATCCAAGATTTGCAAAAGGTAAAAACAATGAAGAACGGGCACCAAGAATGATATCATAAGTTTTTTCAACTGAATTGTTACCATTTCCGGCAGATAAAACCCTGTTCCAAATTTCAACCCTTTCATTTTTTCCGTATTTTGAATGATAAACCCCTACCCTGTCACCGAAATATTTTCTCAAACGATTTATAATCTGCGTTGTTAAAGCAATTTCAGGTAATAAGTATAAAATTTGCTTTCCCTTTTTCAGATATTCATTTATCAGTTTTATATAAATTTCAGTTTTTCCGCTCGATGTAACACCATGAAGTAAAGCAACATCTTTTTCTTTAAAAGCTGATTGTATTTGGGAAAAACATTTTGATTGTTCAGGAGTCAATTCTATACTTTCCACATTTGTAAGAGCAGAATATTCTTTTAACCGGCTTGTTTCTTTTTTATACGTTTCTAAAATACCCTTCTTTTCCAAAGTTTTCAATTGGGCAGCCGAAGCCCCAACACTTTTTAATAAAACAGTTTTTTTTACTTCAGCGGATTCGGCACTAAATTCACGCGATAAATTCAGGTAGGATAAAAGCAATTCCAATTGTTTGTAGGCACGTTTATTTAATTCATCGCAAGCTTGTTGTAATTTACCCTGATCTTTATACTCCTGATTTAGTTTTACAAACGCTTCTAACTTTGGTTTATATTTATTTTTCAGTTCTTCTTCCAGTAAAACCACATTCTTTTCAATCAGGGTTTTAATCAAAGGAAAGGTTTTCTGTTGGCCTGTGATTTCTGCAACTTCTGTAATAGTTAAATTATTACGATTATTAAGAGCTTCGGCGATAAGATATTCGTTTTCGTTAAAGGATGAAAAATCCTGATCAAAATTCCTGTTAAAAATTATCCTGGTTTCGCTTGCAAGTTTTAATGCAGATGGAAGAGCAACATTCATAACTTCGCCTTGATTACAAAGGTAATATTGGGATATCCATTCCCATAAGCTGAATTGCATTTCTTTTACTATCGGGTCAATATCGAGGACAGATAAAATATATTTTACTGAATAAGAATCAGGTGCTTTTTGATGTATGTTTTTTACCAGGGCCGTATAAATTTTCTTTTTGCCAAATTGAACAATCACTCTTTGGCCAACTTGCACCGAGTCATTCAAATCATAAGGAATTCGATAAGTGAACAAACCCGGCAAAGGCAAAGGCAATAAGACATCGGCAAAAAGGGTGATACGGTTCATTGGTTTTGCTGATTAAGGGGAAGTGTTTGTTTAATATAATGATTCTAAAATCTCTATTATTTTATCTTTTAAATTAGGTAAATCATCTTTAATAATTTCCCAAACTATACTTGAATCCACTCCAAAATATTCATGAACAAATATATTCCTCATTCCTACTATTTGATCCCATTCAATTGTTGAAAACTTTGATTTAATTTCTATTGAAATATGATTACTTGCTTCTCCAATAATTTCCATCTGTTTGATGCATGCAAACCTTTTCATTGAATTTTCCATAAAGCCTGAAAAATCAGTATTTAACAGATAGTTTTCTATTTCAAGAATGGCATCAATAATATGCTGAAGTCTTACTTTATCACCTAATTTACTTCGCATATATTAATTGCTTTTCACTATCAACCAATGGTTTTATATATTTTGACAGGCCATTTGAAGAAACCAGATCTACTTTTGAATTTAATAATTTCTCCAAATCTATTTTCATTTGAATAAATTGTAATCCTATTTTTTTGGAATAATCAAGATCAACTAAAATATCTATATCACTTTGGTTATCTGCCTCTCCACGAACATAAGACCCAAATAAATATGCCCTTAATACAGGACAAGTTATAAAATAATCACAAATTGCTTTTAATTTTTTTTCATCCAGGTTCATAAAGCAAATATACAAAATTTCAGCTTTCCTGGCCTTTAAGCTTTCCCTTCTATTTAAAAAGCTTAAAAATGTCGTTCCCGACAACAAAAACCATCAAAGCAATAAGTATTACCATTCCGGCAATTTGGGCATATTCCATGAATTTATCGGAAAGTTTTCGTCGTGTAATTGCTTCATAAGTAAGGAATAGAACGTGGCCTCCATCCAAAGCAGGAATAGGTAAAATATTAACAAAACCTATGAACATTGAAATCAGTCCGGTAATAAACCAAAACTTTCGCCAATTCCATTGTCCACCGTAAATTCTGGCAATTCCAATCGGACCCTGAAGAGATTCGGTTGCTTTTTCCTCACCTGAAAAAATTTTGCCGAGGCCTTTTAGATTAACCTGAAGTAATTCAATAGCATCCTTTGTTCCATACTGAAAAGCCGACACAATAGAGTAATCCTTCATTTTATAAGGGGCTGAAGAAGTTATTACACCTATCAGTCCGGTCGAATCAATTGTCAGGTTGCTTGTTATTGTGTCGCTGTTTCTTAATATTTCAATATCAATTTCTTTTCCTTTATTATTAACTATAAACTCTCTGAAGTTTCCCCAGCTATCAACATCAACATCATCCAGTCTTAAAACTTTATCGCCTTTTAATAGCCCTGCTTTTTCGGCATTCATACCTTCTACAACACTGTCGATATGAAATGGGAAATTCAATGGTTCTATAAGTAATCCGCCACCGGTTTCTTTCAATTTTTTATAATATGAATCAGGAACTACAATATTAACTTGCGAACCATCTCTGTCAACTTCAATTTCAGAACCAAATAAAACACTAATAGATTGAGCATCTTTGAAGCGTTCAATTTTTTTTCCATTAATTGTAAGTATTTTGTCACCGGTTTTAAATCCTACATCTCTGCCAGACTCAAATGCGTAAATACCCTCAACAACTTCATCGTTTGGCAAATATTGTTTTTCAAAACTTATGATTACGAATGAAAAAATAATGATTCCAAGAATAAGGTTCATGGCAACACCTGCAACCATTACTATTAATCTTTGCCATGCCGGTTTCGATCGGAACTCCCAGGGTTGAGGAGGTTTTTTCATTTGCTCTTTATCCATCGACTCGTCAATCATACCCGAAATTTTAACATATCCTCCTAATGGAAGCCAGCCAATTCCGTATTCCGTATCACCCCTTGTAATGCTGAATAATTTAAAACCCCAGGCATCGAAAAATAGATAAAATTTTTCAACTTTAATACCAAAAGCTCTTGCGGCAATAAAATGTCCGAATTCGTGTAGTATTACTATTATTGATAGGCCCAAAATCAGTTGGGCAGCCATTATTAATCCACTCATGTTATTTTCTTATCTAAATAAAATAATTCACTAAATTATATCAACCAATCAACTCCGATGCAATTTTTCGGGTTTCGAGGTCGGTTTCAAAATATTCTTTAAATGATATTGTATTTGAAAAACTCACTTTTTTCATACATTTTTCAATAACATTGGTCATATCAAGAAATTTAATTTTTTCATCTAAAAACGCCGTAACAGCAATTTCATTTGCAGCATTCAATATACAAGGCATATTACCCCCTATTTTCATTGCCTCAAATGCAAGTGCAAGATTACGAAAATTTTTCATATCAACTCTTTCAAAAGTTAGTTTCGGATAATCCAGAAAACTGAAACGAGAATAATTATTTTTTAGTCTGTATGGGAACGATAAAGCATATTGAATAGGAACTTTCATATCAGGCATCCCCATTTGAGCCTTCATTGACCCATCTTCAAATTGAACAATTGAATGAATAATTGATTGAGGATGAATAATTATTTCTATTTTCTCCGGTTTCAAATCAAAAAGCCATTTTGCTTCAATTGCTTCTAATCCCTTATTCATTAACGAAGCTGAATCAATTGTAACTTTATTTCCCATTTTCCAATTAGGATGATTCAAAGCATCGGTTTTTGTAACTCTTACGAGAAATTCTTTGTTCCTGCCCCGAAAGGGGCCACCTGAAGCAGTAAGAATAATTTTTTCAACTGCATTTAAACCTTCGCCAGTAAGGCACTGAAAAATAGCCGAATGCTCAGAGTCAACAGGAATAATATTTACATTGTTTTGATGAGCAGACTTCATGATCAATTCACCGGCAACAACCAGAGTTTCTTTATTTGCAAGTGCGATTTGTTTTTTTGCTTCAATAGCTTTTATTGTAGGTTTCACGCCTGCAAAACCAACCAAAGCAATTAAAACCATATCAACTGAAGACATCTCAACAATTTGAGAAACCGATTCTTCACCCGCAAAAACTTTTATATTATGCTTATCAAGTGCATCAAATATTTTGTGATAATATCTTTCATTTGTGATAACAACTGCATTAGGTTTGAATTCAATAGCCTGTGCAATTAACAAGTCAGCGTTTTCTTTAGCAGTCAAAATTTCGAGCTCAAATTTATCGGGATTGGTTTTAATAACCTCAAGCGCTTGAGTTCCTATTGATCCTGTTGAACCTAATATAGCAATGTGTTTTTTCATACAATAAGAATAATATTCTTGATTTTTAAGACAAAATTAAAAAGAGATGTAATCTTCGGGATTAACAGGAGTACCATTATACCAAAGTTCGAAATGCAGATGTGGGCCTGTTGTCAATTCACCGGAATCACCAATAATTGCAACAGTTTCACCGGCTTTAACAAAGTTTCCTTCCTCTTTCAACAAGGCAGAATTATGTTTATAAACAGAAATTATGTTCCTTTTATGCTGAATTCCTATTACATATCCGGTCTCCGGAGTCCAATTTGAAAAAATTACAGTTCCATCTAAAGTCGCTTTTATGGCTTCATTTTTTTTTGCGACAATATCAACACCATAATGTTTTTCAGCAAGATTAAATTTATTAGTTAGAATTCCTTTTATGGGAGCAAAAAAATTAAATCCACGAATCGACGAAGCATTTCTGTATAATTCTCCATTATCATCAAATTGAAGATTATAGGCCTCTTTTTTCTCAAATTCAGCCCTTAAAATAGAATCTTCGATTGATTTATACAATTTTATTGTATCGTAGTCAATATTTGCTTCAATAGCCTTTGGTAATTCATCAACAATTTCTTCGCCTTCGATAATACTTTTAATATTATGAATAAAAAGATCCTTGCGTTTGAAATCTGCTTCCAATGAATCTGCACGAACCTGAAGTTCATATAATTTCTTTCGCAAGCTAACATCAGTATAACCTGGAATATATTCCCTCAAGGAAGTAAAAGCAACAAGGTAAATCACCAATACAACCAAAATAATGATCGAGGAGCTAACTAAGATGAAAACGTTAAGTTTTGTCAGCCTGATTGAAATTTTTTCTTCAAAAGTTTCATCATTTCTAATTATAAGATTATACTTATTTCTAAGTTTCTTTTTCCAGGTTTTTTTCTTTTCCTTTTCAACAGGCATCACGTTATGTGATTTAAAATTTGCTGCAAATATCGCAAAAAAAAAATGATAAAATATTTTATTTGTTTTAGCAGGAAAATGATAAAAAACATGTAAAAGAAAACAAATTGTAAAAATAAAAATGTACTTGTAAAGATATTAAACCTATGTCTAAGTTAAAACTGTATACTTGTAATAAAAAAAACCAAAAAAATTGAAATAATTAATGTCTATCCACAAAGTCTTAAAATGAAATATTTTACTACGAATTTCACAAATTAATATAGTGTTAGTTAGTGAAATTCGTGTCATTTTTAGGCTTATGGATAAACACTAATTATAAAAAACCTCTCTTATTAAAAAAAATAAAATAATTTTGTAAAATTAGAGTTTATAAAACCAAAGCTGCAAAGATTTGAATCATAAAATATCATATAATTTTTTTAGGCCAATAGCAATACTAATTGTCTTAAGCTTATTGTTTTCATGTTCAACAAAAAAGAACACATTTACGCGACGTGTTTATCATAACCTGACCTGCCATTACAACGGATACTGGAATGGCAAGGAAAAGTTCAAGCAAGGAATTCGCGAAATGGAAAAGAATGCAAAATATAATTTTCATAAAATTTTGCCCGTAACAAATTATGGAACAAAAGAAGAAGCCTCAAGTTTGAATCAATACATGGATATTGCTATTAAAAAAGCATCCATAATGATCCAAAGGCATTCTATGTATTTCCATAAAAAAGAATATAACCGCTGGATTGATGATTGTTATATGCTGATTGGTAAATCATATTTTTATAAAAAGGAATTTGCTAATGCCCGTAGAACTTTTAAATTCATAATTAATGATTATGATAAGGAACCTGTAAAGTATGAAGCTATGCTATGGCTTGCCCGTACTTTTATCCAAATGGAAGAATATGAGAAAGCTCAATCATATCTTGATATGATAAAAAGCAAAATGGGAAAAGAAGACATACCAAATTCGGTTATTAAAGACTTCCCATTGGTTTATGCCAATTTTTATATTCTACAGGAAAAATATTCATCGGCAATGGAATATTTATACGATGCAATTGATTTAAATACAAAAAAACAATTAATTACAAGACTGAAATTTATTTTGGCTCAGATTTATCAGAAAGATAATGATTTTACTGAAGCCTCATTATTATATAAAGAAGTTTTCAAGCGTAATCCTGACTACGACTTAGCTTTTCAGGCAAAAATAAATCTTGCTAAATGTTATGAATCCGGTTCCGGCAATAGCAAACTTATTGTCAAAACATTAAACAAAATGTTAAAAGATCCGAAAAATGAAGATTATAGAGATCAGATTTATTATGCATTAGCTGAAGTTGAATTAAAAGAACACAACGATACTCTTGCTATTAACTATTTAGCTCTTTCTGTAGCCACAAGTGTTAATAATAATTTTCAAAAAGCAAGCTCGGCTTTAACTTTAGCCGACCTTTATTTTAAAATACCTGAGTATGAAAATGCCCAGGCATATTATGATACGGCAATGCAGTTTTTACCTGAAGATTATCCTAACTATGAAGTCATAGACGCGAAAACAAAAATATTATCTGAAATAGTTGATAACCTCATTGTAATTCAGTTGGAAGATAGCTTGCAAAATCTTGCAGCTATGAGTGAAGAGGACAGAAATGCTATTATTGATGAGATAATTGCCCAGGTTGCCCTTGAGGAGCAAAAGCGTCGTGAAGAAGAAATGCGAATGCAACAGGAGCAATCATTTGCCCGAACGAATGATTTTTCGAGGAGAGAAGGGCAAAAAACAGGTGCATGGTATTTCTACAATCCTACAACATTGAGTTTCGGTTTAACCGAATTTAACAAAAAATGGGGACGAAGAAAGCTGGAAGATCTTTGGATATTAAGCAATAAACGAATGGTATCGTTTGGTGATGATGAAGAACTTACGCCTCTCGATAGCTTAAGCAGCGATAGCGCTGCGGTAGTTTCAACTGATCCGCTTAAGAAGGAAACCTATCTGCAGTATGTTCCACTAACAGAGGAACAACTTATTGCTTCTGATAAAAAAATAGCTACTTCCTATTTCCAGCTGGGGAAATTATATGACCAGGGACTTGAGGATTCCTTTGAAGCTATCAATTCATATGAGAAATTGCTTGACAAATATCCGGAAAACGATTTTCTGCTTCAAACATATTATAATCTATACAAGCTTTTTGAAAAAATCGGGAATCAATCAAAAATGGATTTTTATAAAAATTTAATAATTGAGAAATTTCCCGATAGTGATTATGCAAAAATTCTTATCGATCCGAATTATTACAAAGAACTTGAAGCAGAAAAGAACAAAGCCCTTGTATTATATGATGAAACATATTCGGCCTATAAAGATGGTGATTATTATTTAGTTATCAACAATGCTGATGATGCTTTCATTTCATACAACGAACCTAAAGAAATTTTAGCGAAATTCAAGTACCTTAAAGCACTTTCAATTGGAAAAGTCGACATCTTGGATTCTTTAACATCTCAATTAAAACAACTAATCGACACATTCCCCGATACGGAAGTTACTCCCCTTGCACAAGATCTTTTAGAATATATTGAGGGGCCTCAAATTACTGAAGAAGATATAACGCAGGAAGAAAAACAAGCCAACGAATTATACACTTTTGACCCGGATGAAACGCATTTATTTGTCCTGATTGTTAATGGTTTGGAGGTTAATATAAATGCAGTAAAAGTCAGAATATCTGATTTTAACGGCAAGCATTTTAGTCTTAAAGATTTAACAATTAACAGCATTTTATTAGACCAGGAAAATCATATGATAACAGTTGGAAATTTCGATGACGCCGAAGATGCATTGATCTATTATAATGCCATCAGGAACGACACATATATTTTCTCTAATCTTTTGACAGACAATTATAATAGTTTTGTAATCTCAACAATAAATTATCCTGTTTTTTATAAGAGTAAGGATATTGCGGTTTACGATTTATTTTTCAAAAGAGAGTATCTTAAGGAAGAGCCTGAGGTTGAGCAATAATCACAGGGTTTAATTAATTTTTGATTTTTTATTTACGATTGGCTTATTAGAATTCAATAAGAGGAAATTGGGATTAAAAGTGAAGTAATTGATGTTATGACTGACACAATTATCGATGAACCTGACACAATTGCAGTTGGAGGTGGTGCAATCGATGTTGTCGGTGGTGCAATTGACATTGGCAGTGGTGCAATTGATATTGGAGGTGGCGCAATTGACATTGGAGGTGGCGCAATTGATGTTGGCGGTGATGCAATTGTAGTTGTTAGCGATGCAATCGACAATGGCGGTGGTGCAATAGATGTTGGCGGGGGTGTAATTGATATAACAACCTCATCCCCCGGCCCCTTCTCCTTCTCCGTACGGACGCCCTGCGGTCGAAGGAGAAGGGGAGCGCACTCACATTGGAGATTGTTTTGTATTCTTGAATTTTTGGCTTGTGCCTGGGAATCCTAAATAAACAATTGGGTGTTGATTGTTGAAAATTGCTAATTGAGTATTAAATATTTAACATTCAATAAGCAACACTCAACAATCAATAAAAAAGAATTAGTAAATTGAAGCAAGTCTTGGAGTGAATAACTCAGGAAATTGCAAGTTGTAATAAAACATCTACACTCTTTATATAAGAATTCACACCGTGACTATCATTGACAAATAAGCGCAGTGCTTTTGTGGATTTATTATTAAATGCTTATTTAATTTCAATTTGAATTACATTATACTTGATTTAATTCTTGACACTTATATATTATTGTTGTATATTTACAGTCAATTTTTTTGTTTATAACAACCAACAAATAATTTTCAATGAAAAACAAAATATTTTATCTATCCTCTTTTATATTTTTTATTTTTTACATTTAACAACCATGCTCAAACAACTATAGCAAGAGGTGCTGAAGAAAACGAAATATACATTTCCACTATATGGTATATGGATAACCTCGGGATGCATAAGGCTATATTTAATTCTACCGATAATGGTGAGAATATTACCTTAAAATACGAAAACATTGAAAACCCACCTTCAGGCGAAAAGGAGGTTGGCAAAGTAATTGGCGATGCTACACCAGGTGCTTTATATAACTACGGAAACAACGAGCTTTGGGTGAGTTTTGATTACGGGGAAAATTGGGAATATAGAGAACATTACCCCAGTTACACACAATTTTTTAGTGGAGTAAATCAAGGATTGATTTTTTAAGGGAACTATAATGGTTTTTTTAAAAGTATAAATTATGGATTATTATTTGAACTTTTACCAATATCTGTTATCTGCCCTTTTACTGAGGTAGGGTTTTATGAACCTGAGTTTTATGGTATTTATGGTGAACCAGGCCATTATTATTATTTTGTTCATACAATTGATTATGGGCAAACTTACACAGAAATACCAATTGACAGTGCTGTTGCTTTTTGGTCACCTAGTGGTCATTATCCTAAAATTAGCAGGGGAACAGAAGCAGGTGAAATTTACCTGGTTTCATGGTGGGTGAATTCAAATTATAAAATTTTCCATAGTGTTGATACCGGATACACCTGGACAGAAAAATTCGAGTCGGAATATATTGATGTTTATTATTGGCAACTGGTATATACGGCCGGCAGAGAGTCGGGTTCGTTTTATGTAATGCGGTCAACATTTGACCCTACTTTTAATCATAGGTTACTTTATATTGATTATAGTAATGATTATGGGGAAACTTTTACAACATTTTTTCATGAGATTGATTCTACACTTTCCTCGATAAATTCCATAAAAAAGAAAACCTTAAAACTAACATGTTTTCCAAATCCTTTTTCAGAAAAAACAACAATAAGTTTTAAATTACCGGAAAATTGCAAAAATCCTGTGTTAAATATTTGTAATATCAATGGGATAATTGTCAGGCAATACGAAATTTCGGGTACAAAGGCACAACAATGGGATGGAAGGGATTATAAAGGAAAGCTTGTTCCAAATGGAGTTTATCTGTATAATATTAAGATTAATGATTTTACATCAAAATACAAATAAATATTGTTAATTAACTAAAGTTTCGAGCTTTATAAAAGATTAATTACAAGTAATTGAAAATGGAGTGTTTTGAAAATTCGATAGAATAAATAGGCTATTATTTTATATTTCAACACAACAAAATGCTTGGTGCATTTTATCATTAAATACACATTGATTATCAGGTCGCCTCTACGAGGCTAATTTTTATGTTTTGATTATCCACCGGGCTTCTGCCCGCTGTTACAAATAGTTAGTCCCTAATGGGACTATCTGATAAGCTGAACGTAAACCAGAATGCAAATTTCATTGATTTTAGTTTGTTTTAAACCATACAGTTATATTATTTAAAAAACACAAAGTTTATGAAGCGAAGCAAGTTCGTATGGACGAAGCGAAGCAAGTGCCAGAAAACACCAATAAACTTAAATATTTTTTGGATAAACATTCAGCAATTTCCACAGCAGAGGTTGCTGAATTTGTAATTACTTTATCAGTTCAGCAGAATATAGTTTATATAATTCCGTTCTCTTGCTATGAAAAAAAATAAAAAATTCCTATAATTTTTCTACTTTTGTTATTTAAAAAAATAAATTTAAACAAGCGACAAATGGCTAAAAACAATATGCCTGAAACTCAATCAGTAAATCTACTTGGGCAGGGAACAGAAATTAACGGTGATATTATTTCAAATGGTGATTTTCGTATTGATGGAACATTGAAAGGATCAATAAAATCAAAAGGGAAAATTGTAATTGGCACTACAGGGAAAATTGAAGGTGAAATAACCTGCAAAAATGCTGATATATCAGGTGAGGTTAATGCCAAAATAACAATATCGGAACTACTGACAATGAAGTCAACAGCTAATTTTTATGGCGATATTATTACAAATAAACTCGCTATTGAACCCGGTGCAAAATTCTCGGGATCATGTAAGATGGAGAATCAGGAGACCGATGGTGCAAAATTCTCACTAAAAAATGAAAGAAATCGAATCAAAGAAAAAATTGCTTAAATCATATGGCAAGTATTCGAGTATTGCCCTTCAAATGCTATTTATTATTCTTGCAGGCGTTTTTGGCGGAGTAGAATTAGACAAACTATTTGGCCTTCAATTTCCGGTTTTCACTCTTATTTTATCCTTATTATCAGTCGTATTGGCAATTTATTATGTAACCAAAGATCTGTTGAAGAAAAATGATCATAAAAAAAATAATCCGAATTAAAATATTGCCCAATGAAACCAGGTTTTATCACTTTTGCCAAAAACACATTCTTCTTTTCAATAATTCTCGCAGTGATTTGTTATATAATTAGTTTTTTTATACCTGCTAAATATATAACTCCGGGCCTTCCCTATTTATTTATTTTTTACTTTGCCATTACACTTGTTGTTCATTACGTTTTGATGAAAGCAAGCGAAAAACGAATGAGCAGATTTGTTAATTATTTTATGCTGGCCACTTTCCTGAAACTAATGTTATATATTATGATATTAGTAATTTATGTTCTATTTAACAGAAGTGATGCTATTCCGTTTATTTTAACTTTTTTCATACTATATTTGTTTTTTACTGTTTTTGAAATAATTTCAATTCTCTCGTTTATTAAAAAAGTAAACATTGAAACCAAAAAAACGACATGCAAGAACTAAGCTCATTACCGAATATTAGTAAAATTGTTAAGCGTAAACTTAATGATGTAAATATTTACAATGCCGAACAATTGAAAGAGATTGGTAGCAGAGAGGCTTTTAAAAAAGTTAAAACCGCTTATCCCCGTTCATGCATCTACTTCCTATTTAGACTTGAAGGAGCAGTTACAGAAAAAAAATGGTATCAACTTGGAAAAGACAAGGAAGAAGAACTGGCTGATTTTTTTAAAAAAAACTGGGATTAATTTGTTCCATTCGCTTTTGTGATATTTTAAAATAATCTTCATTCTGTTCAATCCCAATCCATCTTCTATTTAATTTTGCTGCTACACAGCTTGTTGTACCTGTTCCTGAGAATGGATCAAGAACAATATCCTCGATGTTAGAGGATGCCCTGATAATCAGTTCAAGTAAAATCTCAGGTTTTTGAGTAGGGTGTATTGCCCTGCCATCTTCTCCACGAAATCTTTCTTTTCCCTGAACTATAGGAATTTTAATAAAATCCAGAAAATCTCTCATCTGCTTATCTTTGCCCTCTTTTGTTTTATTAGGATTAAATTGTTTGACAGCTTCGTAGTTAAATATCCAATTTTTGCCCTTTACAAACCAGCAAACATATTCAGTTGAGTGAGTAAATGTTCGTTTAGTAATATTTGGCATTGCATTGGTTTTGTACCAGGTTATAATATTGTTCAATTTTAGCCCAAGTCTTTTTGCAGAAAGAATAATTTCGGCAATATTATGTTGAGTACAGGAAACAAATAAGCTTCCGTTAGGAAGAAGAACATTTTTTATTCCGGAAATCCATTTCTCAGTAAAATCAAGATAATCACTATAATTATATGTATCCCATTTTTCGTTCATTTTAAAAAATGGGCCACCTGTTGTATTGTTTTTCAAGTTCAAAGGTTTTCCCGAAAGGTTATAAGGTGGATCGGCATAAACTAAAGGTATTGAAACTGGAAGAATTTTATCTTCTAAAATCATTATGCAATCACCATGATATAAGATGTTTGTTTTCATAAAACTACTTAATAATATAACAATTTAACCATTCATCTTATTAACAACCTAACAAAAACCTTTAATATCAATCTTTCAATAAATTTGTTTACGTTTTACCAAACCCATCGAAATAGTTATTAAAAGAAACAAAATTGATAATAAACTACATATTCGTCCAATATAATCACCATAATTTACATAAACTGTTTTATTTGAATTTAGATTCAATTTACGTTTAATAACATCACTAACCCAATATTTTGTTTCTTCCAACACATCACCTCGTTGGTTAATAAAGGCTGAAATACCGGTATTTGCCGACCTTGCTATACTTCGTCGGGTTTCAATTGCCCGTAGAACAGAAAATGATAAATGTTGCTTATGACCGGGAGTATTTCCCCACCAGCCATCATTTGTAATAACAAAAATGATATTTGCTCCGTTTTTTACAAACTCCGTAACAAACTCACCATAAACAGATTCGTAGCAAATTATTGCAGCAATTTTTGTTGAATCATTTAATGAATTATAAACTTTGGGTTCGGTATCAATTCCCAGGCTACCAATTGTTCCACCTAAATCGATTGCAAAACTTTCTAAGGGTTTTAACAATTTAGGAAAAGGCATTTTTTCAACTCCGGGAGTCAACTTTGATTTATGATACAATTCAAGTGGTTTTGAATTTTCTATAAAAACGGCCGTATTAAAAGCATCATAATATCTTTCGGTATCTGTAAATTTTCTTGCTGAAGAAGATATTTTTTCATCTTCATCAAATATTTTTCGGGTTGAAGCTCCAATAACAAATGTCAGTTCGGGATATTTATTAACAAAAACTTCAAGACTGTCAATACTTCTAAAATTTTGAATTTCACTTTCCCAAATTCTTTCACCAATATTATAATTAGGTTGAACTGATGATTCGGGAGCAATAACAAAATCGGTTGAGTCATCGACTTTTTCTCTTGCTAATTTTAGTATCTTTTGAATTGCAACTTCAGGTAATATATCGTATTGTTCATTATATGGATCAATATTGGGTTGAATAGCCACAACTTCCACAGTTTTATTATTCTCATTATAAGAAAAATAAATTATATAAGAAATGATTATTGGAACAATGATCAGGGAAGTAATTAGAGAGGAAGAAATTATCAGGCTTCTTTTATTTGAAATTGTTTTCAGTTTTATCAACAATTTATATACGAATATATTAACAAGAATCACCCATAAAGTTCCTCCAAATGCCCCTGTAAATTCATACCATTGAATCCATTTATGATAACAGGCAAAACCATTTCCAAGGTGTAGCCATGTCCATGATAAATCCCAGTCAAGATGGAGGTATTCAAAACATATCCAAAAGAATATCAAAACGAAATATGCTTGTTTTTCAGAATATAAAACTCGTTTTGTAATATGATATAAATTAAAACAAATTGCCATAAACAAAGAATTCGCGGCAACAGCTAAAATCATCCCAACCCCTGTTGAATATACTATCCAATAGGTTGTTAATAAGTTCCAGATAAAAAATGCAGGATAAACATAAAACAATACCGAAAATTTATTGAAATTATTTTTATTTCTAGAAATATAATCTTCAATAAAAAGTAAAGGAACGAAGGCTACAAATAAAAAACCTGGAAAACCATTAACAGGCCATCCCAAAGTAAAAAGAATCCCCGATAAGCCTGACAGTAACAGTAAGTGAAATTTCTTCATTATAAACAACAAATTTACTCAATTATTCATTCTTCAGAATATAGTTCATATAAAAAATCATTGAAAGGATATCTTTTTACATGGATTTTTTTAACCTCATTATAAACTAATTCTTTTAGCTCTTCAATATTAAGTTTTTTCTTAGCAGAAATAAAAATACAAGGTGTGTTAATTTTAGCCATCCACGATTTTCTCAAATCATCTAAACTGATGTTTTCTTTTGTAAAAGGTGTAAGATCATCAAGTTGTTTTTCTACAAAAGTATAGGCATCAATTTTATTAAAAATAATTATTGTTGGCTTATTATTTGCACCAATATCTGAAAGCGTTGAATTAACTATATTAATTTGCTCTTCAAAGTCAGGGTGAGAAATATCAACAATATGAATTAAAATATCAGCTTCCCTAACTTCATCCAAGGTTGATTTAAATGATTCAACCAGATCGTGAGGCAATTTTCGGATAAAACCAACCGTATCGGACAATAAAAATGGAAGATTTTTAATAACTACTTTCCTAACAGTTGTATCAAGGGTTGCAAATAATTTGTTTTCGGCAAATATTTTCGATTTACTAAGCAAATTCATTAGAGTTGATTTACCAACATTTGTATATCCTACAAGTGCCACACGAATTAGTTTACCACGATTTTTTCGCTGGGTGGCTTTTTGCTTATCAATTTGAATAAGTTTCTTTTTTAATAAGGCAATTTTATCTCTGATAATTCGGCGGTCGGTTTCAATTTCGGTTTCACCGGGCCCCCTTAATCCAATACCTCCTCGTTGCCGTTCAAGGTGTGTCCACATGCGTATCAGGCGCGGAAGAAGGTATTCATATTGTGCAAGTTCAACCTGTGTTTTAGCATGAGCAGTTCTGGCACGTTTAGCAAAAATATCAAGTATTAAATTATTTCGATCTAAAATCTTACAGGATAAGACTCTTTCAATATTTCGTAATTGTGAAGGTGATAATTCATCATCAAAAACTACAAGATCAATTTCTTCAGTCTCTACAAAATTTTTAATTTCTTCAAGCTTTCCTGAACCGACAAAAAAACGTTTATCGGGTAAATCAAGTTTTTGAACAAACTTTTTCACGGGAATACCACCTGCAGTTTCAACCAGAAAAGCAAGCTCATTTAGGTATTCATTAACTTTTTCTGTATTCTGATGTTTGGTAATTAATCCTATTAAAACAGTTTTTTCAACTCTTTGAGAGATATCAATTGGTTCCGGCATTAATAATTATTAATATATTATTCCTTGTTTACGTTTTTTTCTATTCGATTTTGTCATAAAATATATGGAGATTAAAAGAAGTAAAAAATAGACCGGAATTAAGGAAATATCTTGTTCTACAAATAAGAAGAATAATATTTTATAAGTACATGCAATAAAAATCAGAAAAAATCCAAATAAATTAAAATTATTGTTATTGATAATAATAATAATTGCAAATATTATTAGAAATAATACTATTATTACTCCTTGCACAAAATAAGTTGAAAAGTCGCCCTCAAAATCAATGTAAAAAACAAAATCATAAAGAAAAGGTAAAAGAAAAATAATTACACCAAGTTTTAAAAGATAGTAGATTGTTGTTGATGATGCCATGTCGGAACTAATTTATTAAATGTTTTATTTAAAAATTTTTAAATCCAATAATTTCTCTGACTTCTTTTATGGTTTTTGAGGCACTTTCTCTGGCTTTTTCTGCTCCAGCTTTTACAACTTTTCTCAAATAATCATTATTTTTTGAAAGCTCTTCAATTTTTTCTTTGAAAGGGCTACAAAATTTAACCATATCTTCAGCTAATTGCTTTTTTAAGTCTCCGTATCTAATTTCGCAGTTATTATAAAGTTCGTCATAATGAGCAACAACTTCCGGTGTGGAAACTACTTCAAGCAAAGTGAATAGATTTTTAATTGGGTCAGGTTTATCCTGATTCATTTCTAAGGGGCCACTATCTGTTACTGCTCTCATAACCTTCTTTCTGATAACTTTTTCCTCATCATTCAGAAAAATTGCATTTCCTTCCTCTTCGGATTTGCCCATTTTTCCTGCACCGTTCAATCCCGGGATTTTCACAAGAGCTTGTCCAAAATTATATGCAGATGGAATTGGAAAAAATTCAGTTTTATAAATCCTGTTAAACCTTCGTGCAAATGTTCGCATCATTTCAAGGTTTTGCTCCTGATCTTTCCCAACAGGGACTTTTGCAGCTTTATGAATAATTACATCTGCAGCCATCAAAGTAGGATATGTTAATAATCCGGCATTAACGTTTTCGGGTTGTTTTCTTACCTTTTCTTTAAATGATGTACATCTCTCCAATTCACCAAGATATGCATTCATATTAAGCAGAAGATATAATTCAACAATCTCAGGTACATCGCTTTGTATGTATATTGTTGAGAGATTGGGGTCCAAACCTGTAGCTAAATATTCAACTAAAACCTGTTTTACATTTCCATGTAAATCACCTGGAGTTGGGTGCGTTGTTAATGAATGATAATCTGCAATAAAAAAATAACAATTATTTTCTTTTTGCATTTTTATAAAATTCCTGATTGCACCGAAATAATTTCCCAAATGCAAATTTCCTGTAGGCCTTATTCCGCTAACTACTATTTCCATTGGGCAAAAGTAAGAAAAAAAACTCTAAAGTTTTATTTCATCATTATTCTTATTGAAAATATGATATTCCACAAAGTCATAAGAGGGCATTGATTGAAGGCTGATCCATTTTTTGTATTTAAAAAACCACTTCATACGAATAGAAAAAATTCCTTTAGTAAAATAAGCGTAAAGAAATGGGTGAAAAGCAATTGAAATCTTCTTTTCATTTTGATCGCGCAACAAATACTTTATGCTACCTTCAATTTCATCAGACAGAAGAATACTGGGTTTTATCTCACCGCTTCCATTACAAGTAGGACATTTTTCAATTATTTCCATACTCATTTCGGGTCTGACACGCTGCCGTGTAATTTGTACCAATCCGAATTTACTTGGTGGTAGAATTGAATGACGTGCTCTGTCTTTCGACATCTCGTCCTTTATTTTTTGGTATAATTCTCTTCGATGCTTACCTTCCAGCATGTCCACAAAATCAATAACAACAATTCCGCCCATATCTCTTAATCTAAGTTGGCGGGCAATTTCACCTGCTGCTTCAAGATTTGTTTCCAGGGCATTCATTTCCTGATCATACTTTTTATTAACCCTATGTCCGCTATTTACATCAATAACGTGCAAGGCTTCAGTATGCTCAATTATCAAATAAACACCGCTTTTTATTGTAACAGTTCTTCCAAATGAATTTTTTATTTGCTTCTCAATCCCATAATGTTCGAAAATTGGAGCTCTACCCTTGTATAATTTTACTATATCACGCTTATGTGGTGCAATAGTCGTAAGATAATTTTTCGTTTCTTCATATAAGATTGGAGTATCAACAATTATACTATTGAATGATTCATTCAACATATCTCGTAAGATTACTGCTGTACGATCAAGTTCGCTAATAATTCTTTTTGGTGCAATTGAATCTGTCAATTTCTTTGCAAGATTATTCCATTTCTCAATTAAATTGCGTAAATCAATATCCAAATCAGCAACACGTTTATTTTCAGCAACTGTTCGAATAATAACACCAAAATTATTAGGTTTGATACTCTGTATTAATCTTTTCAGGCGGTTCCTTTCATCCGTATTTTTTATTTTTTGAGAAATAAAAATTTTATTTGAGAAAGGTACTAAAATCAGATACCTACCGGCTAAAGAAATTTCAGATGATATTCTCGGGCCTTTAGTTGATATTGGCTCTTTTGCAATTTGCACTAAAATTTGAGAATTAGTGCTTAGAATCTCTGTTATTTTACCGGTTTTTTCAATATCCTTCATTAAAACAAATTTCTCAATTGAAATATTTTTTAATGATTTCGACATCGAAATCTTTGTAAACTTTTTTAGGGAATTGACCTGACTACCTAGGTCGAGATAGTGCAGAAATGCATCTTTCTCATACCCAACGTCAACAAATGCTGCATTTAATCCCGGAAGTAATTTTTTTACTTTTCCAAGATAAATATCTCCTACAGCAAACTTAGTATTGGTTTTTTCCTTGTGTAATTCAACCAATAATTTTTCTTCAAGTAAAGCTATATTAACTTCTGAAGAACTCGAATTAATAATTAACTCCTTATCCACTCCTATACCTTTATTACATTCACTTTATTAATGAATAATCTCATCAATAATCAACTGGGAAGAGGTAGTTTTAAGATTTATACAAAAAAAATTATTACGTGATACACTGAAAAATCAAGCATCACGTAATAATTAATCTTTTTAACAAAATACGATAAAAGAAATTTTATTTCTTTTTATGTCTGTTTTTTCTTAAGCGTTTTTTTCGCTTATGAGTCGACATTTTATGTCTTTTTCTCTTTTTCCCGCTTGGCATCTTCTACTTTACTTTATTTTTTACTTCGTTTACAAAAGTTTTTGCAGGTTTGAACGAAGGAATGTTATGAGCAGGAATAATAATTGTGGTATTCTTTGAAATGTTTCTTCCTGTTTTTTGTGCTCTTTTCTTAATTACAAAGCTTCCAAAACCTCTTAAGTAAACATTTTCTCCATTAATCATGGCACCTTTTACCGATTCCATAAAGGCTTCTACAGTTGCTTGAACTGCAACCTTTTCAACTCCAGTTTTATTAGCAATATCTGCTATAATTTCTGCTTTTGTCATGGTTTTCTTTTTTTTAATTATTTGATAATTACTTTAATAATTGGATTGCAAAAATAACTTTTTTTTTATTCAGTAAAGAAAAAAATATTTTTTTTTCCCTATTTATCAACATTTTCTGAAAAACTTATTGGTTATCTTTTAATTTTCAATGTTCTTTCGTTTTGATACACTGCACTTTAACAAAACTTTATTTTGTTAATAAATTGTTAATATTATTACAAAAAAAATAGAAAAATTAAAAGAATTCTATCCTGTATTAATAAAAATCGAGCTTATCGGTGTATAAACAACGCTTCATTTTCAATTGATAATGCAAATAATTATTAAAATATCATAAAATCATTTTTCTAATCATAAAAAGAGTTCTGGTTAAAAAGAAAATATATAAAATATAAATAAATTATTTTTTATTTTTTGACTCATCAAAATTATTTTCTATTTTTGTATTATTATTTATCTTATTAACATTAACAAAAAAACATTATGGCAGGAATCAATAAAGTAATTTTAGTAGGGAATCTGGGTAGAGACCCGGAAGTAATAACTTTTGAAAACGGAGTTAAAAAAGCAACAGTTTCATTGGCAACAACTGAAAGCTATAAAAACAAAGAAGGAGAATGGGTTGACCAAACCGATTGGCACAATATTGTGCTTTGGAGATGGCTTGCTGAAAGGAACCTAATTAAGGGTGATCAGGTTTATGTTGAAGGCAAAATTAAAACCCGATCGTATGACGACAAAGATGGTAACAAAAGGTATGTAACCGAAATAGTTGCCGATAAAATTCTTAAATTAGGACGTAGGGAACAATCAACTTCAAACATTACGGAAGAACCTCCAATACCAGAGCAATCCGGACCGGAAGATGATTTACCGTTCTAAACGAGTTAATTTGTTGAAATTAGCAGGAACAAAATTATCTCTTAATAAATAAAATTCAAAACTCACTTTTTCAAGAACTATAATAAAGATTTTTACAATCAATAAATTAATCAATCATTTATTGATTAAAGTTTTAATTATTGAAATTTTTGTAATTTTACGACCTGAAAAAAGACATTTTTTTCTTTAGAATGTAATTCTTATAGTTTGGTAGGAACTGATATAGAATCTTATTTATCGACAGTGTTTTTATTTCTAAACCTGTCGGCTACTCTAATGTCTTCAGGTTTAATAATTAGCCTTATTGTAATGGTGTTTTTACTTTTTTGCTCAGCAATGATCTCAGGGTCTGAAATTGCTTTTTTTTCACTATCCCCATCACAATTAGAACATCTTTATTCGGATAGTTCAAAAAAAAACAAGCAGATAATTCAACTATTTGAAACACCCAAAAGATTATTGGCAACAATACTTATATCCAATAATTTTGTGAATGTCGCAATTGTTATTTTATCAACTTTTATAACAAATTCTCTTTTTAGCTTTTCAGAATTCCCAATCATTACGTTTATTTTTCAGGTAGTTATTGTTACATCCCTGATTTTATTTTTCGGTGAAATAATACCAAAAATATATGCAACCCAATATCCTTTGAAATTTGCATTTTCCATGGTAAGGCCAATAATAATATTACGAAGTTTTTTCTTCCCACTTAGTTCATTATTGGTTAATTCAACAAATATTATTGATAAAAGAATAAAACGGAAAGGACATAATATTTCAATGAGTGAGCTTTCGAAAGCTATTGACATAACGTCTGACGAAACTACTCCTGAAGAGGAGAAAAAAATGCTCAAAGGAATTGTGAAATTTGGAGATATTGATGTAAAAGAAATAATGAAATCCCGTGTTGATGTTACGGCAATTGATACGATTACAAAATTTGATAGTTTAATTGAAATAATTATTTCTTCAGGATATTCACGAATACCGGTTTTTTCTGAGACCTTCGATAATATCAAAGGAATTTTATATGTAAAAGATCTTCTGCCACATATAAAAAAAAATAAAGATTTTAAGTGGCAAAGTCTAGTTAGAAAAGCTTTTTTTGTACCGGAAAGTAAAATGATTAATGATTTATTGCATGAATTTCAGGAGAAAAAAATCCACCTTGCAATTGTTGTTGATGAATATGGTGGCGTCTCAGGAATAGTTACTCTTGAAGATATAATCGAGGAAATTGTTGGTGAAATAAATGACGAATTTGATTATTCAAGAGATGAAAATATATATTCAAAATTAGATGAAAATAATTTTATTTTCGAAGGAAAAACCCTACTCAATGATTTTTGTAAAATAACCGGCATCGAAAGTAAAACCTTTGAAGAAGTAAAAGGTGAATCCGACACTCTTGCCGGATTGATACTTGAAATTGAAGGCGAAATCCCAAAAAAATCTTCCATCATCAAATTCCAAAATTTTATTTTTGAAATTGAAGCGGTTGATAAACGAAGGATACAAAGAATAAAAGTAAATATTTTAAGAGAAAACAAACCCAGAGAAATAAATGATAAATAATTCAGGTTTAAAAAAAAGAAGTTACATTATATATAATTTTAAATTTTTATCTTTTTGGATTGTATTACTTTTGTTTTTAATTTCATGCAGTGGTGATTATATTCCAAAACCAAGAGGATATTTCAGAATTGATACTCCGAAAAAAAATTATATTTCTTTAGATACAGTTTTCCCTTATTCTTTTGAATACCCTGCATTTTCACAAATTACAGCCGACCCTCATGCCCCAAATCAAAAATATTGGATCAATATTGACTACCCTAAATTTAAAGGACGCATTCATATTTCATATAAAAGTGTTGACGATAATTTAGCAAAATATTTAGAAGATTCAAGAAAACTTGTCTTAAAACATATTCCAAAAGCAAGTTCAATTCAAAATAAATTGATAAACAGGAAAGAAGAAAATGTTTTTGGTTTGGTTTATAATATTCAAGGAGTTGGAGCTGCATCTCCTTATCAATTCTATCTTACTGATAGTATAAATCATTTTGTAAGGGGAGCCCTATATTTTCACACTACTCCCAATAACGATTCTTTAGCCCCAGTAATTGAGTATATAATCTCAGATATCGATCACTTAATTGAAACTTTTCAATGGAAATCTATAAATGATTGAATGAATTAATCCTTATTCCTGCATTTTTTTTACAAACTCATCAATAGCTTCCACATCAATCTTTGAAACCGTTGATGAATATTCGGTTACTTTTTTAACGATAGCTTTCTCAAGAAAATTCATCTTTTCAAAAACAAATTCACCGCCAAAAAGTCCGTTAGCTGATGAATGGCTTCGTAATTTTTCAGAAAACGAATTATTAAACTGTTCTACTCTTTTTTCACCTTCATACATGCAAGACAAAAACAATCCGATTTTCTTTTTCAGAAGCGTATCAAATTCTTTTTCAATAAATTTAGTAATTCCTTTTTGAATAGAACCTATATAAATAGAGCCTCCGATGATTATTTCATCATAGTTTGAAATATCAGGTGGTTTTTGCTTTTTTAAATTTATTGGGTTTATTTCAGAATTATTTATTTTGTTTTTTAACATTTCAACCATTTTCGTAGTTGAACCATGTTTACTCATATAAATAATTGCGATTTGCATCAATAAAATTTATTATTCCTCAACTTTGACATCAATATTTATTTTATCACCTTTGCCGTTAATATTATTAATCTTGATAAAACCAATTTTTTCCTCAACATTCTTAAAAATTAATACATCACCAGCACTTAAATCATTGACTTCATTTTCTATTCCTGAAAATTCAGGGAAATTATAAACATCACCAATAGCATCAAAATCAGTTGCGTTAATTGTAGCTATTCCAATTTTTGTGTCATTTAAAGTAGTCCAATTCTCAATTTCAAAAACTTCTATAACATTTTGACCGGCAGGAGCACCAATAGTTGAGCTTCCTGTTGTTGTATTAAGAAAAAATGCGAAGTCAATTATTTCCTGATTGTTGGATGCTTCATTTTTAAAATACACTGTTTGATTGCTTGTTGAATAGAAGCTGCCAAAATCATTGTCATTCCATGAACCTATTGTAACATTCTGTTTAGCACTAACAGCTGGAGGTTGGGGAATGTGAGTAGTAATATTAAAATGAATAGAAGCTGTTTTACCATCTTTATCGGTAATGATAAACTCCAATCGTTCATTTCCAGCAATATTTGCAGCAACACCTATAAAATCTGCATTAAACGATTCACTTTTAAAACCAGTAGAGTCATATTTTAAAGTAGCAGTACCATTATTAAAAATACTATAAACTTGAAATTCTATAAGGTCAGCTTTTGATAGAGGATCTGTTGAAGCAGTAATGCCAACTTTATATGATGCACTTGTATCAAGTGTAACATCGCCTGAAACATAATCTCCACCGCCTTTAAAATTTATTATTGGTGGTCCGTTTTCATCTTCTTTCTTACAGGATGTTATTGCAAACAAACCTGATAACAGTAACAATGTAAATAAATAAGTTAATTTTTTCATAATCGTTTTTTTTATAAATTAATAAATATAAATCAATGCTTTTGAAATTACAAAATTAATAATCTATTCTAAAATTGAGATTAAAATTTTCAAAAATTCCTTCTATAAAAAAAAGGAGCGATAATAATTAAATGTTTTCAGTAAAATAATATATTTGTATTTTTTTCTACATTGCAATATATGATTAAATCAAATAAATATTAAATGAAAAAACGACCAATCAAATTTAGTTTAGTATATCGCGATATGTGGCAATCCTCAGGAAAATATGTACCAAGGGTTGATCAGTTGATAAAAATTGCTCCCGTGATTATCGAAATGGGTTGCTTTGACCGGATTGAAACCAATGGGGGAGCTTTTGAGCAGGTCAATCTTCTTTATGGTGAAAACCCCAACAATGCTACTCGTCAATGGCTTAAACCTTTTAACGAAGCCGGTATTCAAACCCACATGCTAGAAAGGGCATTAAATGGTATACGCATGTTTCCGGTTCCGGCCGATGTCCGAAAATTAATGTATCAGGTTAAAAAAGCTCAGGGTGTGGATATTGCAAGGTCTTTTTGCGGATTAAATGATCCTCGTAATCTTGAACTATCAATAAAATATGCCAAAGAAGCAGGAATGATTTCCCAGGCTGCACTTAGCATCACGCACTCAAAAATACATAGTGTTGAATACTACATGGATGTAGTTGATAAAGCTGTTGGATATGGAACCGATGAAATTTGCCTAAAGGATATGGCAGGTGTCGGAAGGCCTGTAACACTCGGGAAATTAGTAAAAGCAATTAAAGATAAATATCCACATATAATTGTTCAATATCACGGCCATTCAGGCCCTGGATTTTCAGTAGCCTCTACTCTTGAAGTAGCTAAAGCCGGAGCCGATTATATTGATGTAGCAATGGAACCACTTTCATGGGGAATGGTTCATCCCGATGTCATCACAATTCATAGCATGCTTAAAGATGCCGGTTTTATTGTACCGGAGATCAACATGAAAGCTTATATGGAAGCCAGGGCATTGACTCAAAGTTTTATTGATGATTTTCTCGGATATTTTATAAATCCTAAAAACAGATATCTTTCGTCATTAATGGTTCAGTCTGGACTACCAGGAGGAATGATGGGAAGCCTGATGGCAGATTTAAAAGGTGTGCACGATGGAATAAATTATTCTCTTAAAGCTAATAATCTGCCGGAACTTACCGAAGACGAATTACTGGTAAAACTTTTCGATGAAGTTGCTTATGTATGGCCAAAACTTGGTTATCCCCCTTTGGTAACTCCTTTCAGTCAATATGTTAAAAATGTTGCTTTATTGAATATTGTTCAACTTGCTAAAGGAGAAGAAAGATATTCAATGATGGATGACAATACATGGAATATGATTCTTGGCAAAGCCGGACAACTTCCGGGAAAATTAGCTCCTGAAATCATTGAACTTGCAAAAAATAAAGGAAAGAAATTTTATACAGGTGTTCCTCAAAATGCTTATCCGGACCAACTCGATAAGTATCGCAAAGAGATGAAAGAGAAAAATTGGGAACTGGGAGAAAATGAAGAAGAATTATTTGAGTTTGCAATGCACGAAACACAATATAGGGATTATAAATCAGGGCTTGCAAAAACAAGATTTGAGGAAGAACTTGAAAAAGTAGAATCACAAAATAATATTGTATCAAAAACATCAGTAGCTGTGAAAGACAAACAAACACCTAACAGAAATTCTTATAGCAAAAATAAAGTAGAATATCCTATTGCAATGATAGCGTTTGTGCTATATTCTTTAAATAGTGGAAAATTAAATTTTGAAGAAAATTGCAAAAAGACAAATCGCATTTGGGATTCAATCGGTTATTGGAGGAATAGAATGAGCATTGAAGTTTATTATAATGAAGAAAATTATTCGGTAAACATTAATAAAATTAATGATGATAATTACGAATTTGAACTTCAGGATAATGTTTATTCAGCAGAAATGGAATATATTGATAAAGGTGAAATAGATTTTAAACTCAATAAACAAAAGTATTTTGCTTCATTTTCGATGGCAAAAGAAGCAATGACTAAAGTAAGCATTAACGGAGAAGATTTTTTATTAAAACGTAATGATCTGCTTGATGGAGAAATAGCAATAAAAGAAGATGACAGTATCCTAACTGATGAAGAAATAAATATCGTTTCACCAATTCCGGGAAGGATTTTTAAAATTAATGTTAAAGAAGGAGATAAGATCAACAAGGGTGATATTGTTATGGTTATTGATGCAATGAAAATGGAAAATAATATAGTTTCTAAAAAGGATGCTGTTGTCAATAAAATACTTGTAGCATTAGACCAAATGGTTGACGCAGGTGCACCCTTGATTGAAATAGAATAAATTTATTTTTTTGATGTCGGAATTAAATTTAATAAAAACCAATCAAAATATTTAATGTATGGATTTTGAATTAACGGAAGAACAACAACTTATAAGAGAAACGGTAAGAGATTTTGCCGAAAGAGAAATAAAACCAATTGCAAAAGAACTTGACGAAAAGGCTGAATTCTCGTATGAACTAACTGAAAAAATCGGCGAACTTGGTCTTTTTGGAATGTATTTACCCGAAAAATATGGTGGACAGGGCCTTGATACTGTGTCATACATAATCGCTGTTGAAGAAATTGCAAGAGTCGATGGATCACAGGCTGCAACACTAGCAGCACAAAATTCACTTGGAATCGGGCCTCTTTATTATTATGGAACAGAAGAGCAAAAACTAAAATATCTTCCAAAACTTTGTACAGGAAAAGGTTTATGGGGTTTTGGTCTCACTGAACCTGAAGCCGGTTCCGATTCAAGAGGCACAAAAACCAAAGCAAAATTAGAAAATGGACAATGGAATATTGACGGTTCTAAAATTTTTATAACAAACGGTGCCTCTGAAATTTCTCTCGGTTCAACAATTCAGACTGTCACAGGTGAAAAAGATGGTAAAAAGGAGTTTTCTACAATAATTGTAGAGAAGGGTACTACGGGCTTTAAAACTGTCTCTATGCATAATAAAATGATGTGGCGAGCTTCGGATACTGCCGAATTGTATTTAGATGAATGTAAAGTTCCGGAAGAAAATTTGCTTGGAAAAGTAGGACAAGGATCAAAAATTATGCTAAGTACTCTTGATAACGGGAGACTTTCGATATCTGCAATGGGCCTCGGATGTGCCCAGGGTGCTTTTGAAATGGCATTACAATATTCTAAAGAACGTAAACAGTTTGGAAAACCAATATGCAAATTTCAGATCAACGCCTTCAAACTTGCCGATATGGCATTGAAAATTGAATTGGCGAGAAACTTATTATATAAAGCTTGTTGGTTGAAAGATAATAATAAGCCTTTTGCAAAAGAAGCAGCTATGTCGAAATTATATTGTTCTGAAATAGCCAAACAGGTTACAGACGAGGCAGTTCAACTCCATGGAGGTTATGGTTTGATGAAAGATTACGATATTGAACGATTTTATCGTGATCAAAGATTATTGCAAATAGGAGAAGGAACTTCGGAAATTCAAAGATTAGTTATTTCAAGATATATAGGATGTTAGATCAATAAAATAAAAATTATGAGTAAAGTTGTAAAGAACGCACAAGAAGCAGTAAAAGAAATAAAAGATGGCTCAACGGTAATGTTTGGTGGTTTTGGGCTCTGCGGAATACCAGAGAATTGCATCAATGCTTTGGTTGATAACAATATACAAAACCTTACATGTATATCAAATAATGCAGGTGTTGATGAATTCGGACTGGGTTTGCTGTTACGAAAACATCAGATGAAAAAAATGATCGCCTCCTATGTTGGCGAGAATAAAGAATTTGAACGTCAATTATTAAGTGGTGAATTAGAGGTTGAACTAATTCCTCAGGGAACATTAGCTGAAAGAATTCGTGCAGGTGGTTTTGGTATTCCGGCGTTCTTTGTTCCGGCCGGATTTGGAACCGAAATCCAGGGCGATAAAGAAATCAGAGAATTCAATGGAAAGCCACATGTTATGGAATTAGGAATGACCTCCGATTTCTCAATTGTTAAAGCATGGAAAGGTGATACTAATGGAAATCTCATTTATCGTCATACTGCAAACAATTTTAACAATATGATGGCCTCTGCAGGTAAGACAACTATAGCGGAAGTCGAAGAATTAGTTCCTGTTGGTGAACTGGAACCGAATCAAATTCACACTCCGGGTATTTTTGTTCAAAAAATATTTCAAGGAACAAACTATGAAAAACGGATTGAATTTATTACAGAACAGTAACATTAAAAAAAACGAAAATCATGGCTTTAGATAAAAATGGAATTGCGAAAAGAATAGCACAGGAGTTAAAAGACGGATATTATGTAAATCTTGGAATTGGAATCCCAACTCTTGTAGCTAATTATATACCTGAAGGAATGAATGTTACACTTCAATCTGAAAACGGCCTACTTGGAATTGGGCCATTTCCCGAAAAAGGAAAAGCTGATGCCGACCTGATAAATGCGGGTAAACAAACTGTGACAGTAATAGAAGGAGGCGCATTTTTCGATTCGGCAACAAGTTTTGGGATGATTCGGGGCGGACATGTTGATCTGACTGTACTTGGTGCATTTGAAGTTTCCGAAAACGGAGATATTTCAAGTTGGAAAATTCCCGGAAAAATGGTAAAAGGAATGGGTGGTGCAATGGATCTTGTAGCTGCAGCTAAAAACATTATTGTTGCAACCACGCATACCGATCGAAAAGGTAATTCAAAACTTATTCCGGAATGCACATTACCACTGACAGGAGTCAGGTGTGTTAAAAAAATTGTTACTGATCTTGCAGTAATTGAAGTAACCGACGATGGTTTTAAACTTCTTGAAAGAGCACCGGGAGTTTCGGTCGATGAAATTAAGGCCGCAACATCAGGAAAATTGATCGTTGAGGGAGATATTCCGGAAATGAATATTTAAATAGTGCTGAAGTGTTGGAATGTTGGAAATTTCTAGGACAATAAGGATCACCAAAAACACTTTGAAACGCTAATTTTCCCAAAATGCTAAAAGTTCAGGATTCTGAAACTGTTTGCCCAAAAATAATTGAATCGCCACGAGATGGGATTCAGGGATTAACAAATTTTATTCCAACAAACATCAAAGCTGATTATATTAATTCAATTTTAAAAATTGGTTTTGATGAAGTGGATATTGGAAGTTTTGTTTCTGAAAAAGTAATTCCTCAATTGAGCGATACGGCAGAAGTGATTAATTTATTGGATTTTGATCAAACAAGATCAAAGTTATTGGTTTTGGTTGCCAATAAAAAAGGAGGAGAAGAAGCTTCCGAATTTGATGAAATTAATTCCTTGATATTTCCTTTTTCCGTATCACCGACTTTTTTAAAGCGAAATATTAATTCAGATTTTTATAATTCCATTAAAACAATTGATGAATTAAGAAATGTTTGTGAAAAGCGAAAAAAGAATTTAATCGTCTATATTGCAATGGGTTTCGGGAATCCTTATGGTGATCCATGGAACATTGATATTGTTTTTGAATGGGTTGAAAAATTAATTGATTTTGGAATAACTACTATTCCTTTTTCCGATATTCTCGGTAATTCAACTCCTTTACGAATTCACGAAGTTTTTTCATCAGTAATTAAGGATTTTCCAGAAATAGAATTTGGTTTTCATCTTCATACAAACCCTCAAGATTGGTATGAAAAAGTAGAATCCGCTTATAATTCCGGTTGTATGCGCTTTGACACAGTAATAAATGGATTCGGTGGTTGCCCCACGACAGGAAAAGAGCTTCTTGGAAATCTTGATACTTTAAGTTTTATTAATTTCCTGAATCAAAAAAACATCTTACATAAAATCAATCTTAAAGCTTTAGAAGACACTATTGAGAAATCAAAAAAATATTTTACATGAATGAAAAAATAAATTCTCAAAAAGATTTATCTCAAAAAGAAACTGCACGACTTATTATGGATTTTTTTCATCGCACCATGATGCATCATGCAATTTGGTTCGCTGAAGTTCAACACCAATTTGGCAGAGAAAAAGCTTTTGAAGTTCTAAACGAAGCATACTCAAGAAGTATGGCAATTCAAATGAAGCGGCTTTCTAAAATTCTCGATTTTGAAATGGATGATGATGTTCCAAAACCTTTGCTTGATATACCAAAAGAAAATCTTGAAAAATTAAAAGAAGCATCGGCAGTCAATTGGCTTGCCAACGATGGAGTTTGGTTTCAGGCAGTAGAATTTACAAAAGGGATGTTTGATGCAAAACGGTGCAACGATACAAGTTGGGAATATTTTTCACCCTTTGAAGCATGGTCAATTAAAAGATTTTTAAATCTTCCTGAAAATTCCGGATTGGAGGGATTAAAAAAGGCCTTGAATTTTCGATTATATGCAACAATAAACAAACAATCATTTAGCGATGAAACTCCAAATAGTTTTATTTTTAAAATGAATGATTGCCGTGTTCAAAGCTCACGAAAACGAAAAGGTCTTGATGATTATCCGTGTAAATCAAGTGGTTTAGTTGAGTATTCAAGTTTTGCAGAAGCAATAGATAAACGGATAAAAACTGAATGTATAGGTTGCCCCCCTGATGTACACCCCCCAGAATGGTATTGTGCGTGGAAATTTTATATTGAAGAGTAGGATTTGAGAATAGAGAATTTAGAGTTTAAATTACCTCTTTTTTTTTGACTTCTTTATAAGGATTTCATTTCTACTTATTAAATATATTTGATCAGAAATTATTCTATATTATTCATAGCTCTTTAATGCTTGAATATATCTTTTATTCTTAGGCTTTTCTAAAAAAAAGGGAATTACCAGAAAAAAACTTCCAGCATAGAAAGAAAAATTATCTTTTGAGTTACTTTTTACATTATATGGTGATGGTCTGTTATTATTTAACATTACTTTTGAAATTAAGAAAGCTCCAATACCTGTCGATAAAATCTGAATCCACTTTAATTGATTTGCTTTTTTCAAATAATTCATGGAAACAGCATTATCGGATAAATCAGCCATTAAATTTTTATATGTTACTTTTTTAATCTCTTGATTATCCTTTTTGTAATTCAAATATTCAAAAGACGAATGAATATTAAAGCCACAAAATGTTAATCTATCATAATAAACATCAATTCTATTAATAGAATCATGCTTGAATGATCGTTCAAGCTGATATTTGCTTTTTGACCCTAAATCTATTGTTTTTAAGCACCTATAGTCACCATTTTTATCGAAACCTTTATAATATTGAATTTTACTAATTTTAATCTTTGGTCCATCCAGTTTATGGATTTTTATATATGGTTTTTTAAGAAATGGAAAATTATTAAATTCAATCCAATTAGTATAAATTGTACTATCTGAGTTAAGTACAATTTTAATCGAATCATTTTGTGAAAGACCTATTAAAGGTATTAGAAAAAAAAGAATAAAAAAATATTTCATTTACTAACTTCTGAATAATACAATTTATATAAGGATGTGAATTTCTTGATGGATTCAAAAATACAAATAAAATTAATACAAAATAAATATTTTTAAAACACAATTATCTCATAAAGTTAGTAATCACTTGAAAACAATAAATAAAGGAAATATTAAGGAACAAGTGTTATTTTCATTAAGTTTTCAACTGCAAATAATAAAATGAAAAATAATAAAAGAAGGATTATGAAAAGAATTTTTGAATCTTTTTTATGAATAAGAATGTTTTTAAATTTATATATAAGTCCTATCATTTGTTTCATTTTTAATTTAAATTACCTGATTTCTTACTTAGATGAATCGAATTAAAAAAAGGTTGCGTTTAATAGTATCTAAATCGGAAAAACTAACCAACGCAACCTATTTAAGACTAATATCATCTAATTTATTAAGATTGATAAGAAAATAAAAATATTAATTAGTAGTTTTGTTATGTAGAATTCAGAAATAAAAGTGGATAATCTTCAAATCGAAAAAATCATACGAGGATGCATTTCTAATAAAAGAAAGGCACAAAAAGAGTTGTATGAACTTTACTCTGATGATTTATTTGGTGTTTGTTTATATTATTCTAAAAATCGGGATGAAGCCGAAGATATTTTACATGAAGGTTTTATGAAGATTTTTAAAAATATTTCGACTTTTAAACATAAAAGTTCATTGATTTCCTGGATGAAGAAGATAGTGATAAATACAGCTCTTGAACGGTATCGAAAACAATATTACTTAACACCTGTTACAGATTTATCTGAAAATCTTGAAGATATAAATAGGGAAAATGTAATTAACCATCTTTCAACAAAAGATTTGATAAAATTTATACAGGATTTATCACCAAAATATCGCATGGTATTTAACATGTATGCAATCGAGGGCTACTCTCATAAAGAAATTAGCAAGATTTTGAAGATTTCTGAGGGGACATCAAAATCAAATCTGTCCAGGGCAAGGGTTATCTTACAACAAAAAGTAAGAAAATATTTTTATTCGGAGATAAAAAAAGCATAATGTCTGTAGATAAAAAAAATATCGACAAATTGTTTTCTGACTACCTTTCAGGGTATAAAGAAAAAGCTCCATCTGAGGCATGGTCAAAATTGGATAATGAGCTTTCAGGAAAACCATTTTCTCCAAAAAAATATATATATTGGACAGCTGCTTCCGTTGCAATTATTTTAATTGCTTTTTTTTCAGGATATTATTTTGCTTCCATGAATTCAAATAATTCTGAATTTGTAGTTCAAAAGGACGCCAAAAAAACTAATAAAACAATTATTGATGAAAATATCAAAAATGATATTGCTCAAACTGCAGTTATTGAAATTAATGAAAGTGAAACACAAAAGATAATAGCTGATAATTCTGAAAAAGAAGCAAGTTCAAAATCAACTTCATTGTTTGTTAAAAACAAATCACATTCTCACAAAAGAAATACTGTTAATCCTAATATTTTAACCGGTAAAAAAGCAAAATTTATTAGGAATAATTTTTCCAATTCAATTACTAAAATTGCTTTTATTAAAAATAAACAACCGGTATTTCTGCCTATTGATTTTATGAATATTAATCTTGCTTTTAATTCAAATGAAGCTATTAATAAACCAGATAAAGTCAAAAATAAAAAGTCAAAGATCAAGGTTTGGGATGATGAGACTCTGCAAAAATCAAAATCAGATAAATGGTCGGTCAGAGGACAATTCTCACCATTATTAGCCTACCGCGAACTTAAGAAAAACAGCTCCGGTGATGATTATTCAGTCGGGACAAATATGGGTTCAAATCATTATGAGAATGTTGAGTCTCAAATAGCTTCATATTCCGGAGGGCTGGATATAAATTATAAACTGAATAAAAATGTGGAAATACAATCAGGTGTTTATTATTCACAGTATGGACAGGTGAACACTGATGTTTATGCTTTTAGTAATAATAATGATCCCTGGGAATTTCGTACTTCAAATGGGAATATTAACATTAACTCTGAAGCAATAAACAAAGAATTAACAGATAAACCTACTATAAAAGACAGTACTACAGTTTTTGACGTTAGTATTGCAAACTTTAATAATTCGGAAATAAAACAAAAATTTGAATATATCGAAATACCTCTAATTATTAAATATGTTGTTTTTGATAAAAAATTTGGTATTCAGATTTTTGGAGGAATTAGCCCAGGATTTTTAGTTGGAAACAATGCCTATTTTGTAGATGATAATAATGATATTGGCCTTGGAGAAACCAATAATATTAATTCTGTGATTTACAATAGTATAATCGGGTTTGGATTGAAGTATTCAATATCAAAAAAAATAAGCTTTAATTTTGATCCTACATTTAAATATTCGCTCAGCCCAATTAACTCTAAAGGTGATTTCAAAACATATCCATATTATTTAGGCTTTTTTACGGGCTTTACTTATAAATTCTAATACTTGCACAATTTGTAGATAATCAAAAAACAGGAATCAATACAGGCCTTTCACTTTCGGTTTTCCTGCAATAAAATCTTTCAAATAAAAAGGCTCAAAATAAGCGACATCCTCAAATTTATTGTTTTTGAATTCTTTATCAGAAATATCAGCCATAAACTCAGCAGAAGGACAAAAATCATCAATAAATTTCACATTGTCATTACCTAATAAAACTTTTTTACATTTAGCAGCACCATCACCAAAGAAAATGATATGTTTATTAATAAGAAAATCATTATAAGAATTTTCATCAATAATCTCAGCTATTGTTCCCCTTATTTCATTTCCTTTTATATCGAAAATAGCAGAATAAACTTCCATTCGCCTTGCATCAATCATTGGACATAATAATGTGCTTTTCTGAAATAAAGGAGATTTAGAACGTTTTAACATATTCACCATTCCATTTGCCATTGCCATGAGAGTGTTTATCGCAATTAGTGGCTTATCAAGAGCATAACACAAACCTTTCGAGGTGGATACACCAATTCTTAATCCGGTATATGAACCCGGTCCTTTGCTTACAGCAATTGCGTCCAATAAATTCAGATCAAAATTAATTTCATTGAATATTTCTTCAATAAAAACTGTTAATAGTGATGAATGGGAATTATGCTTTTGGCTTTCTTTTTTTGCAATAATTTTTCTATCCGAACACAATGCAACCGAACAAACCGGAGTTGCAGTCTCAATGTTTAGAATTAGGGCCATTTGTTTTATTCAATTGTAATTTAGTAGTCTGTCTGATAGACAGTTTTGTTTATTAAGTGGTCATTCAGTGGAACTCAATGAAGATATCTATAATATTCCACTTAATTTAATCTTCTTTCGTAAATAAATATTTTTTCTTAACTTTTTTTACAGCATCACCATTTTTTAATCTTTTTGAAACAGCTCTATAAGGGCCGGTAATAATTTCTTCGTCTTCGGTCAGTCCTTCAGTAATTTCAATGTAGGTATTATTTTGCACTCCAATTTCAACCTTTTTGATCTTTGCAATACCATCAACATATAGAAAAACATATTCAATAATTTCCTCCTCTTCTTGTATATTCTCCTCTTCCGAATCACTACTTTCGTTACTTTCATCTACATTAGCATCTTTGCTTTTAATGTTAGAAGTTGTGTCAGAACGAGTCGTAACAGCCTGAATAGGTATCGTTAAAACATTATGTGCAGTTTCGGTTTGAATCTCAACAGTTGCGGACATTCCTGGTCTAAATGGTGAAAAATCAGGATTCTCATCAGGTATCATATCTTTATAAGAGTCACTTAAAATCCTGATTTTTACATCGAAATTTGTAACCTGATCAACACTGGTGCCAATAATATCAGCCGAGGTAGCAATTTCAGTTACTATTCCTTTAAAATCTTTGTTTAAATATGCATCAACCTCAATAATTGAAGTATCACCAAGATTAACTCTTACAATGTCATTTTCATTAACTTCAACATTAACTTCCATTTTAGATAAATCAGCGATTCTCATAATTTCAGTACCACTTGAAAATTGGGAAGCACCTGCAACTCTTTCGCCTTGCTCAATATTAAGTTTAGATACAGTACCATCTTTAGGAGCGATTACTGATGTTTTTGTAAGATTTTCATAAGCTTCATTAAGTGAGGCTTCCGAACTACTTACCTGATATTCTGCAGCAATAACACTTTCTTTAGCAGCATTTACTTCTGCCTTAGCAACTTCAAACGTAGATGTAACAGCCTCGAAATCTGAATCGGATATAACTTTCTCATTCCAGAGTTTTTTATTTCTCTGAAAATCAAGTTTTGTCTTTGTAAATTGCGCTTCAACCTGAGCCAATCTTGCTCTTGAATTGGCAAGATTTGCTTTTTGTGAGTTAACCTGTGCTTTCATTCTTTCATAAGCCGTTTTATAGATTTCAGGGTCAATTTTAGCAAGCAATTGTCCCTTAACAACCTTATCACCTTCTTTTACATCCAATTGGATAACTTCCCCGGAAATATATGGACTAATTTTTATATCTGTTTCAGGCTGGATTTTTCCATTAGCAGAAACCGATTCAATAATGGTTCTTTTTTTAGTAAATTCTGTAGTAACCTTTATTGCTTCAGAACTATTTTTTTTACCCAATGCTATAAGTAAAATAATTATAACAATAAATATTCCACCCCCAATAAACCATTTTTTCTTTTTAGATTTTTTTTTCATTAGAATAAATTTTTTATTTACGTATTATTATTAATCAAATAACATAGCAATTATAAAAATTATAACTTTTACATACTGATTAAAATAAATATTCATTATGGATTCCATTTATTTTTTTGAAAACCGATTTCTTCCAAAAAGTAAAATTAAAAAAAAATCTTTACAAAAAAATAAAACCCTCATAAAAAAGAGGGTTTTAAAAATTTTATAGTTATTATTTTGAGATTCAGAACAAATTTATTTAATGGTATTTTACTTTTTTAGAAATTCTAAAGGTATTCCCATATAGAAATCTAAAATTTTCTTCTTAAAAACAAAATCATATTTTGCCTGAAGCAATTCTGATTCAGCCTGAACTAATCTTGATTTAGCAAGATTATACTCAACTGCATTTACCATACCGACATTAAATTTTTGCTCAGTATATTTGAAAGCCTCCTGAAATGAATTAACCGATTTAATTGTTGCATTATATGATTTATATGCGGCAATGGCATCGCTAAATGACTGTTCAATGGTTTTACGTAATGTGTTTTTTTCAAGCTCTAAATTATTCTCAGCATATTTTGTATTCAGTTTCGCTCTGCTTATATTTGATGTAGTTTGATATCCGTTAAATATAGGGATATTCAAAGACAAAGATAATGTTTTATCTTGATTTTCCGAAAATTGTTTGCCAAAAGGTATTACTGATTCATCATCATCATAATTACGGTTATTATATCTGGTACTCCAACCAGAATTTAACTGTAAACTAGGGCTTCGTAAACCTTTAGCGATTGCTAATCCCCTATCGGAACTTTTAACTCTATACTCAGCACTCAAAATTTGAGGTCTGTTAATAACAGCATAAGAAAAGACATCTTCCGGCCGTAATAATTGTGGTTCTTCTGTGATCTCTAATTTTGGTTTTACAATCTCAAATTTCTCTGAGGATGGAAGATCAAGTAATTGAAGTAAGTCAAGATAAGCAAGATTTAAATTATTTCGAGCCATGATAGCATTTACCTCTTCTTGCGCTCCTTGTGACTGGATTTCAAGCAAACTTCCTTTTGCAAGTGTACCGGCATCAACAAGTTTTTGAGTACGTTCTATTTGCTGATTTGTAATATCTACCTGATTGACTGCAACATCTAATATTTCTTGTGAATACAATATTTGCAAATAAGCATAAGCCAGACGAACAGAGATATTATCTCTCATTTCATCTGAATCGAATTGGCTTGCCATGTATTCAAAATTATTTTGTTTTATGGTATTATATTTTTGAAATCCCTGAAAAACTGTAACATTACTAGAAATTTGAAAATAGTTTTGCCTATTAGAATTACTATATGTATAAGATGTGTAGTTAATTGAACGGCCCCATCCATAACTTTGGGAAGCACTGGCATTAAGGCTTGGAATTAAATCTAATTTACTTTGTTGTAAATTTATTTCGTTAGTTGCCGTATTGATTTCACTTTGCTTTATTTCAATATTATTCTCTATTGCATAATTTATACAGTCAGTTAAAGACCATTTTTTTTGAGAATAACCAATAATTGAAAGCAGTAATACAAAAAATAGTAAAGATGAAATTTTAATATTTCTTGAAATAGTACTACTATCTGTCATTTTTTCTTTCTGATGAAAATATTTACTTTTATTGATAAACAATGTCATTGTAGTTAATTTTTAATTATGATTGGTTTTTATAACCAAAAATATGCCAGATTTATAATTATTTGATTTATATAATTTAATATACCATTTATTATTTCTTAGACGCAAAAGGTGTTCATAAAGTTACATTATATGTTCGCTATTGAACATTATTGATTATTAATTTTCGATTTACTTATATTCCGATTTTATAGGGATTGATTACTAATTAATAATTTCAGAGAAATAGACGTGATAAAACAACAATATAACAATTTTGCCAAAATATTTGTATTCCACCTGATACAACAGGTTAATTTGTTATCTTTTATTAGTATTGTTTATTTTGAGAATTCTGGTTTTTGTTACATAAAAAAGTGAACTTTTCTACTTGAAAAGTTCACCTCTATATCGTTATGAGCATAACCAATCATCCTAATAAAACAATCATTAGGATTATTATTAGAAACAAAAAGTTTCCGGATTAATCAAAATCTTTTAATCCAATAAAGATTTTTTTCTAATATTATAGACTTTCCTGGCTCCATATGCAGCACCGAGGGTGAGCATAATTATCAATCCTCCGCCAATTGGTGCAGCTCCTCCTATCGGGCCGCTACCAACAGTTCCACCACCAGCACCCGGGTCATTTGGCTGAGGTTGTGCACTTAGAAAAATAGGGCCGGCTAATAGAAAGGCTGATACTACTAATACTTTAAATACCTTTTTCATATATTTTATGTTTTATATTTTTTATTAAATTATTTTATAAATCACATATTATTAGTTTACATAAACCTTTTTTGTGCTTATGCCCTTGTCTGTAACAAATTTCACTAAATATGCGCCACTTGCAGCGTTAAGAATTATTGTGGATTCTTTTGAGTTCACTTCCTGAGACAATACTTTTTCCCCCATGATATTATAAACGATCAGTTCACCGCTCAATAATTCACTGCTAATAACTTTAATAGTATTTGAGAATGAGTATATATTTACATCAACACCTACGATGTCTGAAATTCCTTGTGGCGATGAAACATATAGTTTAAATCTTTCTGCTGGTTCTCCGGTTGAATAAGAGAAATCATAATTTTCAGTTTCTCTAAGGTTTATTATTTTATTTTCTTTCAAGTCTTTCAGATGTAGTTGTACTGATGATCCAAAGCTTTCAAAACCATCAGGTGTAATGGTGTAATCACCTGATATTCCACAAGTAAACCCTAAATCTATTTCTGTATCTTCTGTAATTTCCGGTAAAACATTTACTGTCAAATTACAACCAGGAATTATTGAGTAGAATTGTGGTGCTGTTTCATAACCACTTAATTTATACGCATCAAATTCGCTATCAAATCCTTCAGTTGAATTTGAATTAAAATTAATAAATACTTTGTCTGAATAAGTATTTGGCCCAGTTACGTGAAGAGATAATAAATCATTTACAGTATTTTTATAAAAATTATGTGGTGTCGATGTTCTAACTCCGGTAGTAACTCCAATTACCGGATCAGCCGCATTTGCTTTAACAAAAAATCCTTGCATAGGTGGAATAATTCCATCGGTTAACTCACCAACACCATTACCCCATGATATATAATTTCCTGAACCACCATTAATTGAATTATCCCAAACATATACTGTTGCATCAACATTTGTTTTTGTCCAATCAGCATCGTCCCAGTCTATCGAGCAAGGGTAAGGATTTCCTGAAAGGTTCCAGGCATCACCAGTATTATCTAAATTATAAGTATAATCTCCATTATTTATTGCTCCTGTAAATTGTAATGTTTTGTTGTCAGGATAACCAGGGTGATAAGAGTACATAACAGAATATCCCTTCATAATAGTATTTAGTGTTTGGCCTTCTCCAACATCAGAATATACACCGGTAGAAGCAGAATATTCTTTGAGGTAACAATGCCAAAATACACCTGATGTCGAAACACTTGCAACCGGTTGAGAAATCAAGTGCCATTGATCATTTCCATCAGGATATTCAGATCCTAAAATATACTGTTCTACAATTGATGTTCCATTTACTGTTAATGTTCCATTATTCATTAACCAGGCAGTTCCTGTCGCATCGGATTCGATTACAAAATTTCCAGATACTGTTAATGTTCCAACAATATTAAGTGAAACACCAGGATTCATTGTAAGGCTTTTACAAACAGCAGTCCAACCACCACGAACCATAGGATATGGAGCTCCCAAGTCAATAATTACATCATCATCAGCTGTAGGAATTCCTACTGGATCCCAATTTCCTGCACTATTCCAAAAAGGTGGGGGACCAATTGAACCATCCCATCTTTTAGTCACACCATAACTCTCAGATAGCCCAAAACTTAATATCACCAAAAAAGTGATAGTTAATTGTGTAAATTTCTTCATAATAGGTAATTTTTAATTATTAATAATTTAATATTTCAATATCTTTCTTATATATTTAACTTTTCTCCTGTATTCGTTATTGTTATTATTAACAAAATCAGCAGATTAATATTTTTCTATTTCTATTTCAATACAAAATTAAAATAAATTATTAAAAAACAAAAAAAAAAATGCACTTTTTTTCAAAATATTTTTATTAAAAGGCCATATTTAAAATTTATAAAAAAAAAAAGAGGGAAGAATTAAGACTTCTTCCCTCTCAAATTATTAAGTATCTATCAGAAAATTATTCTCTGATTTCTCCTTTTGTGAGCTGTGCTATTCGCTAATAACCATTCGTTTAGTTAAAACAAAGTTTTTAATTGATTCTTTAACTTCAATTCTATATAGATAAATACCCGCAGGTAAATTCACTGCATCAAATTCTATTTCATAAACATTTGCAGTTTTTCTAACATTAACTAAAGTTTTAACTAATTCACTATTGATATTATAAACATCAAGTGTTACAAATCCATCTTCCGGTATTACATACTGTATAGTAGTAACATTTTTAAATGGATTAGGATAATTAGTTAATGAATAATCATTTCCAACTATGAAATTATTTTCAGAACCAAATGGTGCAGACAATTCTTGTCCAACAGGTGTAGCACAAAGCACATTTGATGGTGCTGACTCAATACCGCCATCAAGAATTTGTGTTACATAGTAACAATATTCCTGTCCGACAGTTAAGCCAGTATCTGTATAAGTAAAGCCTTCTACATTAGCTATTACAAGTGTACCATCTTCATAGTAAACATTGAAAAAGATACCTGGTCCACCAATAAAGTCTAATTCGGCCATACTATATTGTCCGTCTCCATCAGGGAATACGAGGCCAGTCCAGGCTCCTCCGTAAGGATCGGATAATGTTACATCACATTCATCATATTCTTCCTGATTTGCATCACTCCATGCTTTGAATGAATATGCATTGCCGGGTGTATAACCAGGTCCTGCAGTAAGTGTTTGGAATACTGGCATAGCATTCTCGAATTGATTACCAGCTGTGCATACTTGAGTAAGATTAAATATACCTACCATAGTTTCTCCGTCAAATATTGCAATTTCATCGCCAGCTACAAGATCAACACCACCAACAGTAGCTCCACCTATATAAATAGTCCATACAGGATCAGCTGCATTTCCACCACCAAAATTGAAGTGGCCTGTTTTGTCTTCCGGAATTGCTTCCCATAACAGAGTAACTTCCTCGACTCCAGGAGTTGCAGTTACAAGTATAGGTGCTGGTGCTGGTGCTATAGGTGTGGCACATAGTACATTTGATGCTGCTGATTCAACTCCGCCATCAAGAATTTGTGTTACATAATAACAATATTCCTGGCCGGCTATCAGGCCAATATCTGTATAGTTAAATCCTTGAACATTTCCTGCTACAAGTGTACCATCTTCATAATAAACATTGAAGAATGGGTCTGTTGGGACACCTATAAAGTCTAATTCTGCCATACTATATTGTCCGTCTCCATCAGGAAATACCAGACCTGTCCAAGCTCCGCCGTAAGGATCGGATAATGTTACATCGCAGTCAGCATACTCTTCCTGTGCACTTTCGCTCCATCCTTTGAAAGAATAAGCATTGCCGGGTGTATAACCAGGTCCTGCAGTAAGTGTTTGGAATACCGGCATAGCATTCTCGAATTGATTTGCCGGAGTACAAACTTGGGTAAGATTAAATATACCTACCATAGTTTCTCCGTCAAAGATAGCTATCTCATCTCCATCTACCAAATCAACTCCATTAACTGTTGCGCCACCAATATAAAGTGTCCATACAGGATCTGCCGCATTTCCGCCTTCGAAAATGAAGTGATCTGTTTTTACTTCTGGAATTGCTTCCCAAAGCAAAGTAACTTCTTCGATACCAGGTGTGGCACTTACAAGTATTGGTCCAAGTGGAGGAGTATACTCAAAGTTAGCTACTAATAGAATATCTCCTTCCAAAGTGAAGGTATAATCCGGTGTAACTGCTACTTCTACTCCGTCAACTGTCCAGTTTATGAATTCCCAATCTGTGTTTGGATATGCATTTACTGTTACCATTGTTCCTGCTTCAAATGTACCATCTCCTGCGGTTGTTCCTCCTTCTGGTGGATTAGCTTCGGTGGTAACTGTATAATAAACTGGGGCATATTCAAAGTTAGCTACTAATAAGATATCGCCTTCTAAAGTGAAAGTATAATCCGGTGTAACTGCTACTTCTACTCCGTCAACTGTCCAGTTTATGAATTCCCAATCTGTGTTTGGATATGCATTTACTGTTACCATTGTTCCTGCTTCAAATGTACCATCTCCTGCGGTTGTTCCTCCTTCTGGTGGATTAGCTTCGGTGGTAACTGTATAATAAACTGGGGCATATTCAAAGTTAGCTACTAATAAGATATCGCCTTCTAAAGTGAAAGTATAATCCGGTGTAACTGCTACTTCTACTCCGTCAACTGTCCAGTTTATGAATT
>CAYWXI010000048.1:0-39216 GCA_964462015.1 uncultured Bacteroidales bacterium
CAGTTGATGATGAAATAAGCCTTAATGCATTTGATCAAATTGAATTAAACATTCTTGAGAATGACGTTGACCCTGATAATGAACCTATACATATCAACTATAACGGCCATCATACTGGCATACTTGATTTATTTTCGGATAGCCTTATTACTATCATTTCAACCATGAATTTTAATGGAACTATAAAAATTCCTTATACATTTAGTGAAGTTGAAAACCCTGCTATGGTATCAAATGAAGCATTTATTCATATTACAATATTACCCGATTTGACGAAATTTTATGGTGTAAATGATACAATTACAACTAAACCATGCCTTTCAGGTATGAAAGAATTAATTTCAAATGACTATAATCCCGGGACAGATACATTGTTTATTAATTCAATACAAAGTAATACAGTAATAAAAAATAATAAAGTAAGTGATTCTATAATTAATTACCTTGTGCGATTTTCTGCATATCACCCTGATGAACTTGTCTATACAATAGAAAGTATAAACGATACTTTGACATCTTTTGGTATGGTTTATTTCAACATTTCCGGAAATTGTTCAAGGATAGATTCATTGGATATCAATAATTTTTGTGCATCTTTTAGTACCGTTGGATTAAACTTTTTTGATCCTTATAATGATAATGAAGGAATTAGTAAATTTGAAGTACCTAAAGGAAGTGGTAATAAAACAGTTTATTCAAATGCGCTATGGATTGGCGGACCTTCAAATGATTCCTTATTTCTTGCAGCTGATAGATACCACGCCTCTGGCAAAGATTATTGGCCGGGCCCGATTTCAGAAATATATCAGTTTGATGATATTGAAAAATATTTTGTCTGGAAGATTACAAGCTCAGATATTGATTACCACATAGCGCATTATCTTGATCCTGATTATGAGCCTATAGAAGATATTTTAACATGGCCGGGTAATGGGAACGTATCCTTAGGGCAAGCCTTGCAACTAGCTCCTTTTTTCGATAAAAATAATGATGAGATTTATAATCCTTTTGATGGCGATATTCCATTGATAAGGGGAGATCAGTCGCTTTATTTTATTTACAACGATGGCCGTGAACCACATACCGAGACAGATGGATTTAATATGCAAGTTGAGATACATGGGAATGCTTATGCTTTCGATAATCCGGCAGACAGTTCTTTATTTAACACAATTTTTGTTCATTATGATTTTTATAACCGTTCGAATAGAACTTATGATAGTACATACATAGGTATCTTTAATGATTTTGATTTAGGATATGCATGGGATGACTTTATTGCTTGCGATGTATCACGTGGTTCAGCCTATATTTATAATGGTAAACCTATTGATGGATCAGGAGAGCCCGGGAGCTATGGAGAAAGTCCTCCCGTACAAAGTATGGTAATTTTGGGTGGTGCATTTATGCCAGATGATGGTGAAGACGATCCTTATGGAGGATGCAATGAAAGCATTAATGGCCTGAATTTCGGAGATGGAATTATTGATAATGAAAGAATGGGTATGACACGATTTACTTATTTTGATTGTGGTGGAGGTCCGACAGGTTGCCCAAGATATGCTCCTGAATATTATAATTACATGAAAGGCCTTTGGCAAGATAATACTCATGTACTTTATGGCGGTTACGGATTTGGCCAAAATTCTGTTGGCCCTGCATGTCGGTTTATGTACCCCGGTGCATCTGATCCGCTAAACTGGGGAACTTATTGTGAGTATCCGAATGGTGGTTTTAATCAGAATGGTTATTATTGGACGGAAGAAACAGTACCTAATTATCCGGATGATAGGCGTGGAGTAAGTATAACAGGCCCCTTTTCTTTTACACCGGGAATTACTCAATCATTGGATATCGCTTTCGTTTATGCCAGGGATTTTGATACGCTTGATAATAAAACTGTTTTCGATATTATGAATGATAGAATCGATACTTTGTGGCAAAGGGTGGATAGAAAAGAATTGATTTACTATCCGGGAAATTATTATGGTATTTCAGAAATTAATAAAGATGAGTTACAGATTAATGTTTATCCCAACCCGGTCAAAGGAGATGAAATTTTTATTGATCCTGGAAAATATTCGGATGATATTACCGGAACCTATCAGTTAAAAGATTTATTGGGCAAATCAATTATCAATGGAAATTTAATTACCGGAAAAATCAACACCATCAAAGTTAAAGGATTAAAAACCGGATTGTATTTGCTTCAGGTTAGTATTGGTGATCAGATGGGTGTACAAAAGGTTATGATCCTTGAATAATAAAGTTTCTCAAATAATGTTAACATTTTTTCTCTGTGTAGCTTTGCGTATTACAAGTGTAACTTTGTGTAATAACGATACCATAAAGTTACAAAGATTCACAAAGAGGAAACTGAGAAATATAAAATGAGCAATAATCAATCAAAAGTACAAATTTCCTATCCACAATATCCCGAAGCACGGCTATACACACAATCGGGTTTCCAATTATATGATTTTCCGTAAATCATTTTTCTTGCACTTTTATATTTTATGAAACCGTTTTGAATCAGGAATTGTTTTGCAACAATATTGTTTTCAGGTATAGTAATGCTTTTTCCGTTTTGGTTGAGTTTATATTTCAATAATTCGATTCCAAAAGCGGGCTCACCGGAAATTATTAACCCATCTCCTAAATCCTCAATAAAAAATGCCTTTATATTAAAATTCTTATCAAATACTAATTTGCATAATGATAAAAAATATTCAATTAATATATTTCTTCTTTCTCCTGTTACAGAATAGTCTAATGCAATTATTTTTTGTAAATCAATTGATTTTGCCAGTTGAATTTGATATTTTATTTCAAACTTATTATTAGGTACAGGGTTTCTATAAAAATCATAAATAATTTCATTTTCAAAGCCAAGTTTTCTATAAATATATTCTCCTGATTCTGTTGCAATCAGATTATAAGTCTTTACATGATTTTTATATCCAAAATCAGTTAGATGTTTTGTGATTTTAGTTCCAAACCCCAGGTTTCTATAATTTTCTTCAATTACAATATTTCCCAACCATGCATGTTTTCCAAAAATCATGATGTTTCCAAACCCGATAACCTTTTTATTTACTAACAAAGTAAATCCTTTATAAAAATTCTGATCACAAAATTGAGATATAAATTTTTCAAAATCAAAATTCCAGTCAGACGGAAATATCTTTTTTAATATTTGCAGGTCTGATTTTTTATACTCCCGTATTTCAAAATTCATGGGGATTATTTTTTAACAAATCCGTAAAATCAAAAAAATATCATTGTTTAATATCTTACATTTGGAAATCCTCTGTTTGGATAGGAAAAATGCAATTGTCTGATTTTCCATTGTCCTTTTTCTTTTTGCAATACGGCAGAGATTCTCATGGGCCAAATAAATTCCTCTCCACGTTCGTATTGATAAAGTAACAGATTAGAATAATATGCAATTTGTAGTAGTTTTAATCTTTCGCTTTCTTTGTTAGTATCGTCTGAAATAATATTTTCAAAATTCTTTAACATATTAGAAAAACTTTCTTTTGCTGTGCGACTTCTTGAATTTTCAGGGCTCCGTGTGATTACAGCAGGGAAACTCACCCATGCCAGGTTATCAGCAATTCCGATATTGGCTTTTGATAAATCCATTTCAAGATTTCCCCAACCAACCCAATCACTTTTAAATAGTTTAACAGATTCATCAGCACCTGTTTCCCATTCTCTTGTGTTTGGTTCAATTGAGAAAGTCCCGATTATTTCAGCATTATCGTAAAAAATGCTTTTAAACCATTCTTCTGTAATTGTCGTATCTCTTTTATTATAACCATCCTGAAATATTTGCAGTACATTTTTTATTACGATTTTTTCCCTGCTAATTTTTTCTTGCCCCGATAATGAACTATAAAGGGTAAATAATAATACAAATAATATAATCTTTTTATTGGTTCTCATAAGTTCTATTTATTTTTATAATGATACTTTACTTTGCTTGGGTAGTCAACCGATGGAAGTTTCCAATATTGATCTTCATCCTCATCGTCGTCATCTTCTTCGTTTTCCCAATCATACTTTTTTAATTGGGGACCTTGTTTCCTATAGTAAAATGCAAAAATCAAACCTCCAAGCAAGCCACTCAAATGTGATTCCCATGAAATATTTTTTTCGGGGAAAAACTCTGGAAATATTCCCCAAATCATACTTCCGTATAAAAAAGCAATAACTAATGTAATTCCCATTAGTCTTGTGTTTTTACGAATTATGCCGCTAAAAAATAAAAAAGAGGCTAAGCCGTAAACAATTCCACTTGCTCCGATATGAAAACTTTCTCTTGCACCAAACCAAACCCAAATGCCTGTTACAAAAAAGATAAGAAAAAATATTCTAAAGGCAATCTCACGATAAAAATAAAAAAGAGCTGTACTTAAAAAAAATAAAGGAAGTGAATTTGCTATTAAATGAGCAAAATCAGCATGAACAAATGGAGATGTTATTATTCCAATCAGGCCATATGCAGTTCTTGGGTAAACTCCTAAATCCTTGAAATCAATATTAAAAACAATTTCGGAGAATTTTACCATCCATATTACAAAAATGAAAGTAGCAGGAAAAACCAGGCTGTGAATTAATTTTCTTTTTTCGTTTGGCATATTATTTCTTTTGGGCTCTTAGCATCAAAATTTATTCCAAATAAAAATGAAATAATTATTATGCCAAATTTACCAGATATTTAATTATTTATTTACAGGATTTTCAGTTTTATAACTTATTAAATTATTACTTTTTCAAAAATAATTTAAAAAACACTTGATTTTGCCATAAAAATTTTGTATATTAGTCAAAAAATAAAAATAATTAGTATGAAAATTAATTTACAAAAGCCGGTTCGATTCTTAAGTTTCATAATGTTCTGAATTAAAGTTGTGTAAATGCATGTTTTTCATGATTGCAAAATAGGTAGAATAGGAATCAGCCGGCTTTTATTAAAACTTAAAAGCTATGAAAAAGATAATTACAACATTCGTTTTGGGTTTTTTAATTGTTCCAATAATTAATGTTTCAGCTCAGAATGAGGCAGAAAAAAATGTTAATAACGTTGATGAAATTTCAACTTTAAAAATCTCTGATGAATCCGGGAGTAATTATACCGGAAAAGAATTATCGGGCGCAAGAAAAACATCTATGGATGACTTTGCCGGAGTTGAAGGAAGCATGTATCTGTATAATACATGGAAAGATGGAATATGTGTTTTGAAGGATGGTTCGGAGCAAAAAAATTGTAAATACCGATATAATATTTATTTCCAGCAAATGCAATTCGTTTCTGAAGGTGATACATTAGCTTTCGGTGCACCCGATCAAATAGAAACATTAATCTTTGATAATAAATCGTTTATTTATTGTGATTTCATTAATGCTGAAAATAAAAAAACAGGTTCATATTTTCAAATTATTGAGGATGGTAAAAATAAACTCTTATTAAGGCGTACTATAAATTATCAATTTAAAAACGAGACACGTACAGGATTGCCTTATGATACTTTTATCAGACAAATATCCTTTTATATTAAAAAGGGAGATTTGCCTGCAGAAAAAATGCCTCATGGCAAGAAATCGTTTGTGAAGCTGTTTGATGAAAATCAGAATGAGATTTCTGATTTTATTAAAAATAACAAATTAAATGTTAGAAATATTGATGATATGAAGAAGATTATTTCGTATTACAATACATTGAATAAGTGAATGCGTGAATGCGTGAATGATAAAATGCTTAAATATTTCCCACTCACTTAGTCTCTCATTATCTCATTTTAGCATTTTATTCTTGTCCTATTGATTTTTCTTTTGAATTTCTTCATCTTCATCAAGATCGTTAAGATCGGAAAACCGGCCACCGATTACCGATTACCACCAATCCTTGAATTAAATCCGCCATCAGAAGTAACACTTGCTTCTGACTCCTGTCTTTTGTCTTCCGACTTTCATTTCATTAAAACCCCTGATGTTCTGTCCGTCCGATAATTTCATCCTGTAATTCTTCCGTAAGGTCATTGAAATAATCGCTATAACCGGCAACTCTTACAATCAGGTTTTTGTATTGCTCAGGATTTTTCTTTGCTTTTTTTAGAGTATCAGCCGTGATCACATTAAATTGAATATGATGTCCGTCCATCTTAAAATAACTTCTTATCAAATGGAGAAGCTTATTTACTTCATTTTCAGTTTCAAGTAATTGTGGCGAGAACTTTTGATTTAATAAAGTACCCCCTGTTTTAAGATGATCAATTTTTGAGGCCGATTTAATTACAGAGGTTGGCCCATTAGTATCTGCCCCCTGAACAGGTGAAATTCCTTCCGACAAAGGAGTGGACGCTTTACGGCCATCGGGCATTGCACCCGTAACATTTCCAAAATAAATATGACAGGTTGTCGGTAAAAGATTTATCCTGAATTTTCCTCCACGAGAAGTCGGCCTTCCGTTTATTGCATTGTAGAAAATGTCAAAAACTTTTTGTGTTATCTCATCTACATAGTCATCATCATTTCCGTATTTTGGAGTATTATTAAGCAAGTCCGATCTTAATTCTTCAAATCCCTCGAAATTGCATTTCATGGCTTTCATCATTTCATCGAAACTAAGATTTTTATTATCAAAGATATGATATTTTAATGCGGCTAACTCATCTGAAATACTTCCAATTCCAACTCCCTGAATGTAACTTGTATTATATTTTGCTCCTCCGCAATTGTAATCTTTTCCGTTTTTTATACAATCATCAATTAGAATTGAAAGAAAAGGAACAGGTAGATATTTCCCATAAATTCGCTCAATAACATTGTTTCCCCGAATTTTTATATTGGCAAAATAATTTAATTGTTTGGTAAATGAATCAAGTAATTCATCGAAAGTATCTGGATTTTTGGTTTCTAAACCAATATTTTTTCCCGACCGCGGATCGTTTCCATTATTTAAGGTTATTTCAAGAATTTTCGGAAGGTTAAAATATCCAGTCAAAATATAAGCTTCCTTGCCAAAAGCACCTGTTTCAACACAGCCACTTGCCCCACCGTTTCTTGCATCTTCAATTAATTTTCCCTGCCTCAATAATTCCTGTATAATAGAATCTGTATTGAAAATTGAAGGCTGGCCAAAACCGCTTTTCAAAATTTTCAAAGTTCGTTTTATTAAATGATCCGGGTTTTTTTTGCTGATCTGCACCATTGAACTTGGTTGTAAAAGCCTCATTTCTTCAATCACATCAAGGATCAGAAAAGTGAGTTCGTTTGTTGCATCCTTGCCGTTTTCTTTCACACCTCCAAGATTTATTAGAGCAAAATCGGTATAAGTATTACTTTCTTTTGCTGTTACACCCATTTTCGGTGGCGAAGGATGATTATTAAATTTAATCCAGAATGATTGCAAATATTCAATAGCTTTTTCTTTTGTTAACAAGCCTGCTGATATTTCTTTTTGATAATAGGGTAGGAGGTGTTGATCGAGACGGCCCGGATTGAATGAATCCCAGGGATTTAGTTCAGTGATCACGCCGATATGGACAAACCAATAATACTGAAGTGCTTCGTGGAAGGTTTCGGGTTTGTTGGCCGGAACTCTTTTGCAAATTTTCGAAAGTTCCTCAAGTTCCGACTTTTTGTCAGGATTGTGTTCATTATTTGCAAGTTCTTTAAGCTTTTCAGAATGTCGTTTAGCAAAAATTATTAATGCCTCGGCTGCAATATTCATTGCTGTCAATTCTTCTTTTTTATCAAGTGCTAAAGGATCATTGAAAAAATCAAGATTATCAATTTCGTCGTTGATCTCTTTTATGATTTCAAGAAAGCCTTTTTTGTAAATTTTATCCCCTAAAACGGTATGTCCGGGAGCGCGTTGTTCCTGAAATTCAGTAAAAACTCCTGCCTCGTAAGCGTCTTTCCATCCTTTTTTCATTTCCGTGAAAATCCTGTCTCTTATCGAATTTCCTTTCCAAAATGGAATAATCTTGTTTTTATAAACTTCTTTAGCATCTTCATCAACCGAAAATGAAACTTTTTTCCTCTCATCGATGATTTTCAGGTCATCTAAAGTGTGAAGGCAAATTTCGGGATAGGTTGGAGTTGCCTTCGGCCCTGGCCCCCTCTCACCTGCAATTAATTCACCATCATTAATACAAATTTCTTTATTTTGCATTAAATATTTGAAAGCCAAAGCCCTTCTGACTGGAGTTGAGGTGTTAGCGGCATCATGACTTTTATAAAATTCAGTAATCAATTCGGCTCTTTCTGTTGAAATGCATGGTTTTATGTTTAAACTTTGTTCTCTGAGTTTTTTTATTCTGTTGTTCATTTTTGTAGTTTTAAATCCTGTTTGCTTTCTGTGTTGTAATTCAATTGTTAGAATCATCCTCCAATTTTAACATTAAATCCTTTTTTAGAGAAATATTCACGGATATCATTAAGTCGTTCTTTTGAAGGAGGTTTAATATCTTTCAATTTATAATTCAAGTTAAAACGTTCATATTTGCTTTCTGCAATTTTATGATAAGCTAATAAAAAAATGTTTTTTTGTAGGTTTGTTTCTTTCAGAAACTCGATAATTTGAAAAAGATTTTCCTTTGTATCAGTGATTTTATGAATTATTGGAATCCTGATAAAAACCTCTTTTTTGTTTTTTGAAAGGATCTTTAAATTCTCAATTACAGGTTTGTTAGATACTCCGGTGTATTTTATGTGCAGATCATTATTAATAAATTTAATATCATATAAAAACAGATCAACTAATCCGGTAATTGAATTAAATATTTTCTTCGAAGAAAATCCACTTGTATCCAAAGCCGTATGAATTCCGTTTTCGCGACATTTTTTCAATATGGACATCAAAAATTCATTTTGCATTAAAGGTTCTCCCCCCGAAAATGTGACACCTCCTCCCGATTCATCATAAAAGATCCTGTTTTTATCTATTTCACTATATAGTTTATCGACAGTGATTTTTTGGCCAATAATTTGTTTTTCTTTTGATAGGTCTTTAGAATTTGAATTGTAAAATTCTTCAATAAAAGGATTTTGACTTTCAGGATTATGACACCACCAACAATTCATCGGACAACCTTTAAAAAATACCGATGTACGTATTCCCGGACCATCATGTATTGAATAACGTTGAATATTAAAAATAATTCCTTCCATTTGAAAGAGATAAAAAATTAAAAATATGGAAATATCAGACTTCGTTTAGTTTCGCTTAATCAAGGCGCAGACTTATTTTTATTCCGCAGTTTACTTACTGTAAATGAGGAAATATAAATCAGGTTGCAACGCAGAGTAAGTAGAAACTAACGAAGTCTGAATTTGAAATCAAATAGAGGAATTACCAGATCCAGCATTCGTAAAGATGTCTGCAAAACTTCTTATACATTTTTACATACATATTTGCAGTTTGGCTTTCGGCTACTGTTGAAAATGATATTTTATTAGTTTTGTTTAACATCAAAATTATTTTTCATTACAAAAGTAATAATTATTTGCATTTCTCACACGGCTGTTCAGGCAAATAATATTTTGATGTGTTATGAGTCAAAAAGTATTTATAATATTTTATGAAATACTACTATAATACTTCTCCAAAATGCATACATCCATTTTTATGGATTTACTTTGTATCGTTCAGAAAGTTTTCATTTCTTAAGACCTTACTTCTTATAATGAGGTTAATAAGGTCTATGATGTGGTCATTGTGGTTTTTTTACTAAGGTTTTTTTATTAAAATAAGGTTGTAAATCCATCCACTCAAATGTGTTTACTTCATATTGTACGGTTTTGAATTATACAACAATATTATAATAAAATTTAAAAACACAAAAACCATATTTTTAAACCTTTAACCTTAGTAAAAAAATATTAGATTGCATGAAACCTTATTAACCTTATTACTAGAAGTTTGTCCGTGCTGATTTTTCCAGGTTTTGTTGATAATGTTGAATAAACAAGTCGTATTCCTCTTCAAAACTCACTTTTCTATGATGTTCAGCTTGATTGAGTATGTATTTGCATACTTTATTAACATCTGATTTTGAAACAGAAAATGCTGATGCTGATTGTTGCCAGGCAAAATTCCCCTTAACAAGCTTGTTTGCATTGATAAAGCGGTCTGAACTATCGGCAATAATAGTAGCTAATTCGTTTTCCGAAATATCAGGCGAACGAGAAACAAGAAAATGCATATGTTCAGGATTGGCATAAATAGCATATAATTTTGATAAATTGTTGTTTACAATCCCAGTAATATATTTTTCAATTCTAACTCTATTTTTTTCTTTGTGAAGCTTTGAGGATTCCTTGAGTGACTTTGTGTAATAGCTATACCCTGGAATAACACTGAGGGGCACGAAGTTACTCTGAGAAAAGCTTAAATTGAAGTACATAAATTTAATAGCATTGAACAGCCCAGTCATACTTTTAGATATTTTTGAAAATTGCCTGAATTTTATATAATTTTGCTTCATAAAAAAATAAATTAGAATTATGAAAAAAGTACTTTTCGGTCTATCAGCAATCATTTTGGTTTTATTATATTCGTGTGGACAAAAAGAAGTAAAACATTTTTTGGAAAACAAAGAGGGAAATAACGACACTATTAAAAAAGGTTTTTTTGAGGAACGCAGCGGCCCTTATGTTACTAATGGTTTTTATAATGAAAAAGGCCAAAAAGATGGAACCTGGGTAAAATATACTGCAAGGGGTTTTGTAAAAGAGATCACTTCTTACAAAAACGGCTTAAAAAACGGGATATATCTTGTTCTCAACAATCGTGGGCATGCAAGCATTCAAAAACATTACATCAACGACACATTAGATGGTAATGTGATTGAATTTTCTTCAGCATATAAAGCTATATCTGAAACACATTACCACAAAGGAAAAATTGATGGGCAGGTTAAAAAGTCTTATGAAAAAAGTGGATTAACACAGGAATTAGCATTCTATAAAGATGGTAAAAGAGATGGATTAACAAAATGGTATAACAACAAAGGAAAAGTAATTGCTGAGTTTCAATATTCTAACGGAAAATTTAATGGGATAAATAAACTTTTTTATGATGATGGAAAACTTATGAGTACGCAAAAGTATAACTATGATCAGCCAATTGGAGAATATATAGAAGTTTATAAAAACGGAAGATTTAAAGAAAAAGGAAATTACAAAAACGGTAAAAAAGATGGTAAGTGGACTTATTTTGATAAAAATAATAATGTACTAAAAACCGTAACATTTAAAAATGGTGTTGAGCAGAAGTAGTTTGTTTTAATAATGTTATGAGGAAATTATATAATCCATATCGAAAACTTGAAGGATACAATTGTTTTGGTTGTTCACCTGATAATCCGATTGGTTTGAAGATGGATTTTTATGAACAAGGTGATGAGATAGTTTGCCGATGGACTCCTACAACAGAATATCAGGGTTATAAAGGTGTATTGCATGGTGGTATTCAGGCAACTTTGATGGATGAAATTGCAAGTTGGCTGGTTCAAATTAAATTGAAAACTGCCGGAGTTACCTCCAAACTTGAAACAAGATATAAAAAACCTGTGATTTCAAATAAAGGCGATATTTTATTAAAGGCAGTTTTAAAAGAAACAAAACGAAATATTGCAGTTGTGGATGTGAAGTTGTTTGATGGTGAAAATGTTTTATGTTCAATATCCGAAATTCAATATTTTACATTCACAAAAAAAATTGCTACCGAAAAACTCAATTTTCCTGATTATAGTGAGTTTTTTGAAGAGTGAAGCTTTATTAATAATACCTTATCATTGTCAATTTTCTTCTTTTTCAGCCAATGCAATTACGTGTCCGTCTAAATCGGAGATGTATCCGACTTTATCTCCCCAGTCCCGATATTTCAACTTACTGATTTCTTTTCCGCCTGATTGAATTCCTCTTTTCATATATTCTTCTGCATTTTCAACTTTTAAGTATAATTCGCATCTAGGAATCCCTTTTCCTTTGTTCGGGTGAGGCATTTTATCTGAAAGTATTTTTGCAATTCCGTTTTCCGGCATTAAACCTAATTTCACAAAATCACTTAATTCAAATTCAGTCATACCCGGAACATTCAAACTTGCTTTAAGTTGCAAAAGATGCTCATAAAAGCTCGTACTTTTTTCCTGATCAGCCACATAAACAATAAATTCTATTTCTTCCATTTTGTAAAGATGTAAAAATAATTTTTAACCTGTCACGATTAGAATCAATGCTTTTTTCGTCTATCCGTTTCAACCAATATTTTTCTCAATTATTTCAATTCCATCTTCCGTTATCCTGATTTTTGAAAAATTGCCATTTATTTGTGTTTTAGTTTTTTCAACGTTTGGCAGCTATGGCACGTGGCCGTTCACTACTCAAATTTATGTTAATTACCTGTATGTTTATTTTACTAATCATTTATCTTAATAACCCTAATGCGGCCATGTGCTATTAGGTGCTGTTACCACACGTATTTTTTAGTTTTCTTCTATTATTATTAATTTGTCTGAATTAAACATTGTTGCCGGAGAGATTACTTTTTCATTTACCGGAATGTTGTCTCCGTAGCGTTCTTTCATTTTTTCTTTTACAATTTCATTTGTCAAGTCAAAGTCTGAAAGTTTTTCCAGTGCTCCGATTTCTATACCAGTTGCTTCTTTGTAAATTTTCCAGACTAATTCAGAACAATATATTTATTCGTCAGACCAATCAAAATATATGTCGTAGTCCTTTCCGTTAAATTTTTCTCCGATTGATTTCATTTTCGATAAAGTCTCATCAGTCAATATTTTGTCTGCGTTAATAAGTCGCTTTATTACATAATGTCCATTTTCTCCTCGGTTTATCCAATCTTTAAGTGGAGTCAGTTTAACAGGTTGGATTGCTTCGAAAACCAAATATTCTCCGTCAACCTTATAAACGATTCCCATGTGGCTGTACTTTGATTTAGTGGCAATTTGAATCGCTTTACTTTGACTTGACTTTGAAGTTTGAAAAATTATATCTCCATTTTTAATGGTCTGTATTAATTCTTTAATTTCCTTTTCTGAATGTCCATTTGAACAACCAAAAATGATAATTAAGACTAAAAATATTATTGTTGTAGTTCGTGTCATTTTTAATATGTGTGGTAACTCCGAAATAACCCCACCCTATTGCGTATATCCTCCCGATTTAGGATGCTATAGAGCGTTAATAGTGTATATTTCTTCTGTGACCATTATTTTCTCTGTTTTTATTTCACTAATTTCTATATGTTTTTATTAAAACTTTCATTTTTTCTTTGTTTTTCACTTCAATAAAACCAATTCGTAAAACCTGTTAAAAATAAATTACAAACAAAGTAACATAAAATATTTCATATAGCCAAATAAAATATAAATGTGTGCTATTTGTTACCGGAAATAAAAAGAGCTATCAGGATCAAATCCCCAATTAAAAATCCCCAATTAAAAATCCCCAACCACCCTCTTAGTGTGCCTTTGTGAAAATACCTTTGTGCTCCTTTGTGGTTAATTTTTTTTACCACAAAGTTTCACAAAGTACATCACAAAGTAACACAAAGAAAAATCAGTAACAATATAATAATTAATTGCAAGACTCGATTATTTCACTGTAAGACACAATTTCCTTACTTTAATCATCATTTTCTTAACTGTAACATTCTGTTTGCCCGCATTAATCAAAAAATATTTTGACACTAATTGCACGAATTTTCACTAATTTGATTCGTGTTAATTTGTGCAATTAGTGTCTAAAGGTGAATTTGTGGATGGATACTAATCAGAGTATCCGCAGCCATTATAATAGAAGTTAGAACCGGCTAAAAAATTCCCAAATCACTTCACTTGCCTTTATTCCTGAAACATTTTCACCAGTGTTAAAGATGTCACCGGGCCACTCATGTCCAAAGTTATTAATTTTATAGTACCATACCTCATTGCCATTAACACCACCTGTATGGTAATATGCAGTTGTATTGGCAGTAACATTAACTGTGTTTGTTGTGGTACAATTACTCTGGTTAGCCCAAAAATCAATGATCGTATCCATTGCAGGTGCTCCACCCCAACCTCCGTAAAGATACATGCTGCCATCTATGGGTATTATCATATCATCAACTCCGTGAATTTGAAGGACTGGTATAGCACCTGACTCAGCGCGATTCTCCCATGTGTAACCACTCATGGTTCCTGATACTGATGCAATTGCTTTAAACACTTCATTGGCCTCGCATGCAAGTGTGTAACTCATAAACCCTCCATTTGAATGACCGCTTACAAATGTACGCAAGGGATCCGTATTATGTTCGGTTTGAAGATGGATGGCGAGTTCAGAAAGAAACCCAATATCATCTGTAAAGCTTATTGTAAGTCTTGCGTTCCAGTGATAGTAATCCAGGCTATCTTTTGTTCCCAGAGGATAGCAAACAACAAACTTATTGTTATCAGCCACATTGTTCATATCGGTATAATACATTACGGCATTTGCATCGCCCGAATAACCATGAAGAACGAATACCAAAGGAGCATTTGCAGGTAGGTTGCCCGGTTTATACAATATATATTCTCTGGATAAACCATTGTGTTCAAAAGTTAAATTTTCAAGAGTTGATGCCTCTGAACTTTCAACATCATCGCTTAAGCAGGAGCTTAATATAAATATACTGAAAATAAACAGAATAGTAAAAATATATTTTAATTTCATAGTGAATAATTTTTATTAATATAATTGTTCTGATTCTATTTGTTTGCTAAGACTTCGGAAAAGTTCAGCCCAATCAATTTTTGCGTAACTTTCTCCAAATCTTAAGAAAATAAGGTTCCTGACCGGATCAACATAAATATACTGCCCAAGTAATCCTTTAGCAAAAAAGCAGCCATTGCCAGTTACCCTCCATTGATATGTATAGGAATATCCCTGCCCGTCTTTTGAATCATTGATAACGGAAGTTGATCTTTTTATCCAATCAGCCGGTATGATTTGCTTTCCATTCCAGTTTCCATTTTTTAAATACAATCGCCCGAATTTTGCAAAATCACGTGCCCTGCCATTCAGGCAACAGAATGCTTTTATCATTCCTGATTTCTTACTATCGTAATTCCAGCTTGCATAATATTTCATACCAATAGGTTTCCATATTTTTTCTTCGAGATATTCTGAAAGCTTTTTGCCCGAAGTATTTTCAATTATCTCAGCTAGAATCTGTGTATTTCCGCTTTGGTATTCGTATTTTTCACCTGGTTTTTCCTTTACTTTAAGCTTTCTGATGTATTTCTTAAGATTTCTTCCGTAATAAAATTTTCCGGTTTCAGCGAAAGGATTGAGATATGCTTCACTAAATTTTATTCCCGAACGCATATTTAACAGGTTTTCAATGCTAACTTTATCAAAACCGTTTTTTGATAATTCCGGTAAAAATTCACTTGCTTTTTGGTTAGTATTTTTAATGAATCCATCCTCAATTGCAATCCCTGTCAAAGCTGAAACAAAAGCTTTTGAAACCGAAAATGAAGGCATTATTGATTCTTTGGTATGCTTTTTAAAATACTTCTCAAAAATAATCGTATCATTCCTGATTATCAGAAAAGCAATGGTTTTATGTTGTATTAAAAATTCATCGAAAGAGGTTTCGTTGTCAGAGTTTTTAAATTTGTCGGGAATTTTCAACGAAATCGGATGTGCTGCCTCGTAAAATTTAAAAGGTTCATCGGCTTTGTTAATTTCATATGCCGGAAACTTTTTATAATCATTAATATCGGCAAAGTTCCAGTAAAAAAATCTCCCTACATGACAAGACGATAAAAGGGATAATATTAGCAAAACATAAATAATTCGTTTTTTCTTCATCATATCTATTAATCATGATCATTTAAGCAAAGTTAATAAAATAATGGCTACAGATTTCATAGATCAGCAATGGAAGATTGAAAATATGAAAATTAATTTGGAAATAAGGGGAATAATGGTAATATGGGAAATAGGGATTAGCCTATCAAAATTTTTGATTGATGATTTCTATACGGGCTAATTTCGTGTCGTCCATTTGGATAGGCTTTGCGTTGCTTTGTTAAATTTTTGATTGAAAGTCATCTCACTTAATCAATCATTTATTGTCAATCTAAAATCTTGTAACCTTTCCTTTTTCTCAAATTCAATTTTATTTCTATCTCAATAATGGAGTGAAGCACAATCCTCCTTCCTCTTTCCTTTTTACTTTAGCTTTTAGTCCTTAGCCTCAATTGCATCAGATCACAACACGATTTCCTTACCTTTAACTGCAATTGTGTCAGGTTACATATCAATTGATAGAGGTCATATATCAATTACTTCATCTCCCAACTTAATTGCAACATTTCAAAATACAATTGCAATTACACATGCTTTAATTACTAAAGAAACGCCCCAGTTTCTTCATAGCAATAATTAATTTCCTTAATTATTTATAAAATTTCTATAATATTAAAATTGAAACTTTATGGATAGACTCTAATTATCTTATTAAAAACAAAAAAAATATATTTGAATTAATAATTTTTTTCTATTTTTACGAATTAATTTTTATAAAAACCTAAAAACCTAATAAAATGAAATTCATAGTATCAAGCTCAACATTATATAAAAACTTGCAAGCATTGAGTGGTGTTTTAAGTTCAAATAACACATTACCGATTTTGGATGATTTTTTATTTGAGTTGGATGGTCAGCATTTATCAATCACCGCCTCCGACCTTGAAACAACCATGAAAGTTTCTATTATACTTGAAAACGCAGAGGAATCGGGAGTAGTTGCAATTCCTGCAAGAATTTTATTGGAAACTTTAAAAACATTTGCTGATATTCCTATAACTTTTACTATTGATAAGGAAACTTTAGGTATAGAAATTTCTGCCGGTGAAGGAAAATATAAATTATCGGGCCACAATAGCGATGATTTCCCGCAAACACCGCAATTAGAAGACACAACCTCTATCAGTGTTGATGCTTCAGTATTGGTAAATGCATTTAATAAAACAATTTTTGCTACAGGTACCGATGAATTAAGGCAGGTAATGCTGGGTGTTTTTTGTGAAATTACTCCCGAGGATATTACTTTTGTTGCTACTGATGCTCATAAATTAGTTAAATATAAAAGAACCGACACAGTTTCAGATAGCTCGGCATCGTTTATTCTTCCAAAAAAGCCAATCAATAATTTACGCAGCATTCTTTCAGACGACGACACAAAAGTAAAAATTGAATATAATCAAACAAACGCTTCATTTATTTTCGAAAATGTTATTTTAATTTGTCGTTTAATTGATGGAAAATACCCTAATTACGAAGCCGTTATACCTGCCGAAAATACTAAGAAATTAATTATAGGCCGAACCGAGTTATTAACTTCAATAAAACGGGTTGCGCTTTTTGCAAATCAATCAACTCATCAGGTTAGGTTTACAATCTCAGGCCAGGAACTAATTCTTACTTCCGAAGACCTTGACTTTTCGAATGAAGCCAAAGAAAGGCTTACTTGTAATTATACAGGAGAGGATATACAGATCGGTTTCAGTTCAAAATTTTTATTGGAAATGTTAGCAAATATTAATACCGAACAAGTATGCCTTGAGCTTTCTGAATCAAACAGGGCCGGCTTGGTTCTTCCGGTTGATAATCCAAATAAGGAGGAATTTATTCTTATGTTAATTATGCCCGTAATGCTAAGCCAGGGGAATTAAGCTTAATAATCCATAAATTCCTGAAAAACCTGTTGTAGATAGGCTTTTCCTTCAATAATCACTGAATCTTTTTTTGCTTCCGAAACTCCCGGATTCATGTTAATTGAATAATAATGATCAATAAATTTATTTAGCACGAAGAATCCTTCAGGACGCTTCCAACCTAATCCCATACTTAATTCAAAATATGCAAATTCAGGTGTATAAGGATTAAACAGGTTTTTACTCCAGAAAAAATCCTTGGAATCAAGGCCAAGTTGTTTAATTAAAGTCCCGGGAATATCGGTATTTGAAGCAATCCGGTCAATTTGAGTTCCTTTAAGGTCATCATTCAATGGATTTCCCATAATTAATAATGGAATTTTATGATACTCAAATGTTTCAAGCGGATGATTACGGTTTGTATTATGACTATGGTCGGCAACAAGAATAAATATTGTATTGTCATACCAGGGCTGTTTTCTTGCAAGATCGAAGTATTCGCCAAGACATTTATCGGTATAATATGCTGAATTTAGAAACGCATTCTCCTTGCCTCCGAAATCAATTTGCTGCTCCATAGGAAAATCATAAGGTGAATGTGAACTTAAAGTAAAAACAACCGAGAAAAAAGGTTCTTTCATTTTATTCAGGTCGCTAATTTGCCGGTTGAAAACAAATTCATCATGAACACCTAATTTCCCTCTTATTACATCGTTAATAAAATCATTACCTTCAATAATTTCATCAAATTCATTAAAAATAATATATGATCTTATATTTCCGTAAATCAATTGGCCTCCAAAATAAAAAGATGTTTGATAACCTTCTTTATTTAAAATTTTAACCAAGCTTGGTAGTTTCTCATATTTCTCGGGATGATTTGTTAAGGTAGTGATCGGGATTGCTGGAAAACCCGCAAACAATGAAGCCATTGCCTGCTGAGAACGATTTCCGCTGGCATAATGTTCGGTAAATAAAACTCCTTCCTTTTCAAGTTTTCTAAAATTTGGTGTAATACCCGGGTCGCCTCCCAAAGATTCAATCAAATCAGCGGACCAGCTTTCTAATAAAAGTACAACAATATTTGGTCGGGAAGTCTTTAAAATAGAAATTGTGGTATCCATCTTAACTTTATGAATTTCATTCACAATACTGATTGTTTCTTCCTGAGGGAATGATTTAAATGGGTTTTTATCAACAAATCTGTAATTCTCCAATACACTCATAAACAAATTATAACCTGAATTTAATGCTGTTAAATTCAGAATATTATGCTTTGAATAATACGACTGGCTTCTTGTTATAGGTATTTCCTGAATCCCCCCACGGATACCAAGAAATAAAAGGACGGGTGTAATTAGTAAAAATAATAATGATAAAGTTTTGCTTCGTTTTATACTTTCAATTCGGGTATAAAATACTTTTTTAAATAAAAAATAGCCAACAAAAAATTGAATCGTAACAATCAGTATTAAAAGAAAAAACTGCAACGATGAAATGGAATTAAAAACTTCGTCAGGATTCGATAAATAGGTCAGGGCTTTATATGAAAGCTTGGTTTTCCATTCAGAATAAACACCAAGTTCAGTAGCTGTTATCAACGAAAAAATAAATACTATTATTCCTGAATAAATTTTTATAATTGTATTAATCCAATTTTTCAGAATTATTGATTGTAGAAATAATAGCAGAAATGGAATTAATAAAATATATGAGGCTACAGAAACATCGAGCTTTAATCCGTAATAAAATGATGCAATAGCTTCACCGAAACTAATACCGTCAAGCTTAATAAAACCAAAATGATAAACTAAGAAAACAGCTCTTAAGATAAAGAAAATAATTATCCAGAACAAGAATAATTTCAAAAGAGATATTATGATTTTTCTCATTATTTCCGGTCTTTTTGTAATCGGCAAAAATATAAAATTAACTTTTGGTAAGAAATCGTAATTTTGCAAAAGAGAAAAATAAAAAACTATGGAATGTGTAATTTAAAAAAAGAATGAAGTCGGAAGTCAGGAGTTGGGTTTTGGGTCTTCTGTCTTTGTTCTTCTGTCTTCCGACTTCGGTCTTCCGTCTTAATAAACCAAAGTTTTATAAAATAAATAGTGCAATACATTAAATATGAGTATAAAAGATAATTTATTAAATATATTAAAAACCATTCCCGAAAATGTAAAATTAGTTGCCGTAAGCAAAACAAAGCCAAATGAGGATATTTTAGAAGCATATGGGGCAGGACAAAGAATTTTCGGAGAAAACAAAGTTCAGGACCTGGCAGCTAAGCAACCTCAATTGCCTCAGGATATTAAATGGCATTTTATAGGCCACCTGCAAACAAATAAAGTTAAATATATTGCTCATTTTGTTGAATTGATTGAAGCTGTTGACAGTATTAAATTACTAAAAGAGATAAACAAACAAGCATTAAAACATAACAGAATAATTAATTGCTTACTTCAGTTTCACATCGCTACCGAAGAAACAAAATTCGGATTAAACATGGATGAAGCCGGGGAAATTCTTTTATGCGAAGACTTTAAGAAATTAAATAATATAAAAATTGTTGGTGTAATGGGAATGGCAACATTCACATCAGACGAGAATCTTATTCAAGAGGAGTTTAAAACTTTAAGAAAATATTCCGAGCAACTAAAACAGAAATATTTTCCTGATAAAGAATATTTTAAAGAAATTTCAATGGGCATGTCCGACGATTATCGAATTGCAATTGCCGAAGGAAGCACAATGGTCAGGGTTGGGAGTGCAATTTTTGGAATACGAGAATAAAATGTTTTTTAGATTTGATTATGTGGCAAATAAGGGGAATCTTATTATTTTCTTTATTCTTTCAATAATCCCTGATTCAAAAGCTCACACCTACTAATCAATTATCACAATTGTTTTACTCCATCACCAATTTCAGGGTAATAAAACCCGGCTTTTATTCCGGTTTTTTCCTTATATTTTTGACCAATTATTTTTTGAAAATTTTCTAAACTATCGACGTTTACAAGATTTACCGTACAACCTCCAAAGCCTGCACCGGTCATTCTCGCACCAATAACTCCATCAACATTTCTTGCTTCTTCAACCAGGGTATCCAATTCATTTCCTGTGACTTCATAATCAAATCGTAATGAATCATGGGAGGCATTCATCAGTTTTCCAAAAGTAATAAAATCATTATCCTTTAAAGCTTCAACAGCATACAATACTCTGTCGTTTTCAAAGATCACATGTCTTGCCCGCTTTTTGATTGTCTCATCCGGGATCAAGTCCTGATTTTCAATAAATTCTTTTAATGATAATTCACTTAAGTTTTTTATATTTAATCTATTATTTAAAAAGTTTACCGCTTTTATACATTCACTAACTCTTTCGTTGTATTTAGAATCGGCAAGTTTTCGTTGTTTATTAGAATTAATAATAACAAGTTTATAATCAAGTGGATTAAACGGTACAAGCTCATAATCCAGGGTTGAGCAATCAAGAAAGATTGCATGATTTTTTTTTCCTCTGCCAACGGCAAATTGATCCATAATTCCGCAATTCAAACCCACAAATTCATTTTCGGCTTTTTGTGAAAGTTTTATTAATTCACCAACGTTTTTATTAAAATCAAATAACCGGTTTAAAGCAAAAGCTGTAACTAATTCAATAGAGGCTGAAGACGAAAGCCCTGCTCCATTCGGGATATTTCCATAATATAATAGTTGAGCACCTTTTACCTTAAGTCCTTGCCTGGCAAACTGATCAATAACGCCAAGAGGATAATTAATCCACTCATCCCTTACTTTTTTTTCAAGATTTTCAATTCCGATTTTTGTGGTGAATTCAAAATTTATTGATGAAAATTCAATTTCAGGTTCATCCGATACTCTTACCAAAAGATAAGTTCCGAAAGACAAAGCACAAGGGAGAACAAAACCACCATTATAATCAGTGTGTTCGCCTATTAAATTCACACGCCCGGGAGCAAAAAATACAGAAATCGAATTATCATTTTTTCCATATTTTTCTAAAAATGTATTTTTAAGAGATTGAATATTCATAAGAAAAATTTTTATCTAAAAATGCAAAGATAAAGACCAATTTCAATTATTAGTAATTTTTCATTTTCTTTTCTGAATTTAACAAAAAATAGTATTAACTTTGCATTAAGTTCGATATAATGTAAAGTATACTTATAAAAATATCAGATATGCTATTTAAAAGGAAACTACTTGAAGAAATAAAATCATATTTATTTACCACAGATATAATTGTTATTCACGGTGCACGACAAACCGGAAAAACCACTTTAATAAATTTAATAAAGGATGAATTACCACAAAATCAAAAATATTATTTCGATTTAGAGGATAGCAGGTATAAAGCCCTATTTGAAAATGGTATTGAATCAGTAATTTCCTTTTTAAAACAAAAAGGCCTTGATACAAAAAAAGGTAAAATATTTATTTTTGTTGACGAGATACAATATCTTAAGAATCCCTCATCTTTTCTAAAATTAACTCATGATCATTTTACTGATATTAAACTAATTGTTACCGGATCATCAAGCTTTGAAATTAGGAGCAAGTTCAAAGACTCACTTGTCGGAAGAACCGTAAATTTCGAATTGTTTCCTTTGGATTTTGAGGAGTTTCTATGGTTTAAAAAGCAATCGTATAATTTAGTAAACTTAATTTCAAATAGCTTAATAAATGAAGAATTATTAAAATTCTATAAAGAGTATATACTTTTTGGAGGCTATCCCAAAATTGTCCTTACCGAAAATACAGAAATAAAAGAAAAATATCTTCAGCAAATCATTGATACTTATATAAAAAGCGATATTAGAGATTTGGCAAATATAAGACATGTAGACAAATTTAATAAATTACTTCATGTTCTTGCAAACCAATCAGGTGAATTAGTAAATATTATGGAACTTTCAAATACATCAAAAATAGCTCGTCAAACGATTGAAGATTATTTGTTCATTCTCGAGCAGACATACATTATTAAGTTAGTTCAGCCTTTTTCTGGAAATATTAGGTCAGAATTATTTAAAACACCAAAAATTTTCTTTTATGATACAGGGATAATGAATATGCTTTCCAAGAAATCTCTTCCGCATAATATTGATGGAAGTTCTTTTGAAACAGCAATTTTTTCAGATTTAATAAAATACTTCGGTTTTAAAAACCTTAATCACTGGAGGACTAAAGACAAAAAAGAAATTGATTTTATTCTTTCACTTAAAGGAAGTCTTTTTCCAATTGAAGTAAAAATAAATGCCTCAAAGTTAAATTATACTCCAATGAAATATTTCTATAAAAAATATCCTACAAAAAAAATGTTTTGCATTAGTTTAGAAGGAGATTTACAAAAAAACAGACAAATTGTAAAAAATATATTTCCATGGGAAATTATTTCCGAAATTAATTGAAATAAAAAACTACCTGTCTGAATTTCAAACAGGTAGTTTTGTCATTTGTGAACCCGAAGGGATTCGAACCCCTAACCTCCTGATCCGTAGTCAGGTGCACTATCCAGTTATGCTACGGGTCCGGTATTTTACAAAATTACAATTTTTACTCAAAAAAAGCAAAAATAAAACCCTTACAATAAAATAAGGGCTTTATTTATTACCATGAAAAACTGTAATTTATAAAATTATGCTTGTTTATTCTTATCGAGATGTTTTTGATATCTGCTTTTAAATTTATCAACACGTCCTGCAGTATCAACTAATTTCATTTTTCCGGTGTAAAAAGGATGTGAAGTATGAGATATCTCAAGTTTAATCAATGGATATTCTTTTCCATCTTCCCAAACTATTGTCTCTTTAGTATTAGCAGTTGATTTTGATAAAAATGTATAGTCATTCGACATATCTTTAAATACAACGAATTTATAATCTTTTGGATGAATACCTTTTTTCATTTTATTTTCATTTTATTTTTGGGAGTGCAAAATTATAACCTTTTGTAAAAAAAACAAAATCTTTTTTATTATTTTACAAATAATTTTATTCTTTGTCAAACAGTAATTCTGAAATTCACTTTTTCAAAGATTTTACTTGGGTAAAAATTAATTAATTATTACTATTTTTATTTAAACTAATCGGTTGCAATCTTCTGTATGACAATGATCTCCAAATCCACTCAAGAGGCCCGTATCGAAAATATTTCAGCCAAAAATACGAAAATAAAATGCAAAAAATCCAAATCGCAAAAACTATTAAAATCTGCCCGCTCCGTTCAATTTTCCCATAAAAACCAAAACCATGCCCATAAAAAATCGTTGTACAAATTAAAGTTTGAAGAATATAGTTCGTAAAAGCCATTCGTCCGACTGCAGAAAGTAAATTTTTCAGGCCCGTAAGTAATCCTGATTTACAACAAAGCATTACTAAACTAATATATGCAAAACACACAAAAATACTCCCCCAATAATTATACAATTTACCTTTAAACATTGAATACTCCATAGTCCATCCGGCTTCAAAATTTTTTACCATCCCGAGTATTACAAGAAAATAGCCAACTAAAATTCCAATTATTAAAAAACTCAAATAGAATTTTGTTGAACGTTTTGCAGTTAAAATATTCAATTTATAAAAAGCCATCCCAATAAGCATTAAGCCCCAAACACGCCAAAGTGAATACATAAAAAATGCGAAAGTTTGCACTGTTATTGCAAGCGGGATACGATTTTCCATCTGATCAATCCATCCACCCCGATAAATTAAGAGATTATGATCAATAACTTCATTATTCGGTTGCCATTGTTTTAAAGTTTGTTGTATGTTTTCCTCTGGCCAATAAGACATTGACCAGCTGAAAAACAAGCTCAATAGAAATGGAATAATAATTAATGATCCTCCGACAATCAAAAGTGTTTTTGGTGTCTTTCTTCGAAAAAGAAATGCAATCATCCCCACTAAAGCATATGCTACCAGAATATCACCAAACCACAGTAAATAAGCATGCAAAAATCCGAATATCAATAACCACATCATTCGACGATAATGTAAACCTTTGGACATTATCCCCTTGCTTTCTAAATTCTGAGTCATCAAAACAATTCCCGCACCAAATAAAATTGAAAAAATCGACATGAATTTTACATCAGCGAAAACATGATTTATCATCCACACCCATTTATTAATTCCGTTGAAATCTCCGTAAGCATTGGGATTATCATAAGCCGAGAATATCATTGAAAAAGCCTGAATATTCATTATCAAAATTCCAAGTACTGCAAAGCCTCGCAAAACATCAATAGATTGAATACGTTGTTTCGGGCTTATTGGATTATAGTTTGTAATTTTCATTATTATTTTATTTTACATCAAAAATAAAGATTATATGATCTTCTTTTACATTTTTTAAAAATAATAACCTTTTACTTGTGATGGCCTTTGAATTTTGTATAAATTATCATACCTTTGCGGCACAATAGAAAATTTACTTGTATATATCTCTATATTAAGTAAAAAGATAAAAATATTAAAATTGCGTATGTTAATTAAAAAAGAAAATTTTTCAGAAAACCAAACAAAATACAAAGCATTTTCAATCAACAATATAAAAGAAATACCTCAAATACAAAAACTTTCCGAACAAGAATTATTCGAAATAGAAGTAGTTTCACAAGTTCTTCCTTTTAAAAGCAACTCCTACGTTATTAACGAATTAATTAATTGGGATAATATCCCAAACGATCCTTTATATATTTTAACAATTCCTCAAAAAGAAATGTTACAACCCGAGCATTTTGATAAAATAGCAAAGCTTTTAAAATCGGGTGCAGATAAAAAAACAATCACAAAAGCAGCAAACTCTATAAGGATGCAACTTAATCCTCATCCTGCCGGCCAACTTGATTTAAATGTTCCCCAAATTAATGGTGAACATTTTGAGGGCATGCAACATAAATACAGAGAAACCGCATTATTTTTCCCAAGTCAGGGGCAAACCTGCCATGCTTATTGCACTTTTTGTTTTCGCTGGCCACAATTTGTTGGTATGGAAGGATTAAAATTTGGTTCAAAACAATTAGAATTGCTTCAGGAATATCTCAAGGCAAATCCGGAAATCACTGATATACTTTTCACCGGAGGCGATCCATTAGTAATGAGTTCATCATTGTTAGACAGATATATCACCCCATTACTATCAAATATTGAAAACCTGAGAAATATCAGGATTGGTTCAAAAGCACTTGCTTATTGGCCATATAAATTTATATCAGATCCTGATGCAAGCGAACTACTAAAATTATTTGAAAGAGTTGTAAAAAACGGTAAACATTTAGCTTTAATGGCTCATTTTAATCATCCTCGTGAACTGGAAACCAAAGCTGTTCAAGAAGCTATTCGTTTGATCCGCTCCACCGGAGCTGAAATCAGGACTCAATCTCCCATTCTAAATCATATTAACGCAGATTCAAATCTTTGGTCCGAAATGTGGAAAAAGCAGGTTTCTCTCGGATGTATTCCATATTATATGTTTGTTGCAAGAGAAACAGGAGCAGCACATTATTTTCACCTTAGTCTTGAAAATACTTATAAAATTTTTAAAGAAGCTTATTCAAAAGTTAGTGGAATTAGCCGGACTGTACGGGGGCCAAGCATGTCAGCTGCACCAGGAAAAGTTCAAATACTTGGAATTACCGAAATTAAAGGCGAAAAAGTATTTATTCTTCAATTTCTTCAGGGACGTAATCCTGATTGGGTATTAAAACCTTTCTTTGCAAAATTCAATCCCAAGGCTACCTGGCTTAACGATCTTGAACCTGCATTCGGAGAAAAGAAATTCTTTTGGCAGGAAGAGTATGAAAAGATGAAAGGCTAAAGCAAAAAGTATGGAGATGATTAGTGATTAAAGAATAATGATTGGTGATTTAATATCCATCCCTAAATAAGGTTGACCGTTTTCATTAAACAATTAATATTAATTACTATCTGACAATTATGAGTCTGAGGTTCTTTTGAGGTATAAATCAAGGAGGCTCGATGCCTCCTTGATTTTATAATTACCTTCGGCATAAATAATCTTCATCAGTCTTTTTTGGCTATACAAAGTTATTAAATTTTTTTCAAATTCAATTGGTGTACTATTCCTTGGTAACTCCCAATGAATTCGCTTCGGATTATAATTTTCTACTGCTTTCTTTACTTTCGTTTTTAATTGGTTAAATGTTTCTATTTTCCATAGTAAAAAAATCCGCCGAATATGGCTTGAGGATGAATGGTATTACTCTGTGGTAGATATTGTTGGGGTATTAACAGAAAGTTCAGATACAACAGATTATTTAAAAAAGATTCGTAAAAGAGATGATGAACTTGGAACCTACCTGGGGACAAATTGTCCCCAGGTAGAAATGCTGACTGAAACAGGGAAAAAAAGAAAAACGCTGGCTGGTAAAACACAGGATATTTTTCGTCTTATACAATCAGTCCCCAGTAAAAAAGCTGAACCTTTCAAACGTTGGTTGGCTCAGATAGGGCAGGAACGAATTGACGAAATAGAAAACCCCGAATTTGCCCAGGAGAGAATGAAAGAAATTTATGAGCAAAAGGGCTACCCTAAAGATTGGATAGATAAAAGGATACGAGGTATTTCAATACGACAAAACCAGAAAAGAAACCGAGAAAGAGTTGGGCAGAAGTGTTATAACAAAAAAGAATTTTCTTGGTACAGATGATAAACTAGAACTTGAAGAATAAATAAAATTTCTTGGATATATGAAATATATTATGTTACTTTGTAAGACTAAAATTTTAAAATTGTTTTACGGATTGGCTTTGAGGGGGTGAAAATTGAATAATTAGGAGAATAGATGAGAGATTTTATAAAAAACATATTGGAAATGGGAGGTTTTCTAAAGAAAAATAATTAACATTGAAAAAATAAAATTAATAGGATAAGTGTTCTGTTAGTGTCAAATACTTGTAGGAGGTGATATTGCTTTTATAAATATTACTAATAATTAAAAAGGCATTTATTCAAAACAGATTATAAAAGTTATTATGATTTAAATTATTGATAATAATAAACTTAAGGCCTTAAATGGAATTGCAATACTTCTCCAAGTCGCAAAGGTCATTGCAAATACAAAAACCTAAAGTTATAATGGAAAAACAAAGCTATAAAAGAGATGGTAGAGCTCCGATACCTGAAAATAAATCTACCTCATTCGTTATGAGTTCTATAAAAGACAAAAACACCAAGCCTGAATTATTATTAAGAAAAGTCTTATGGGGTTCAGGTATAAGAGGTTATAGATTGCATTGGAAAAAAATTCCAGGAAGACCAGACATTGCATTCCCTAGTAAAAAATTGGCTGTTTTTGTAAATGGTTGTTTTTGGCACAGATGTCCTTATTGTAATCCACCTTCTCCAAAGACACACACACAATTCTGGGAAAGTAAATTTGAAGCAAATATTTTAAGAGATCAAAATAAATTAAAAAGTTTAAAAGAATTAGGCTGGGAATCAATAATAGTCTGGGAATGTAAATTATATAAAAACCCACAACACTATATTGACAACATTAGAAATATATTGTTTGAAAATTAGATATTTATCTATAATTTTGTATAATGGAAAAGTTATCAGTAATAGATTTTTTTTGTGGAGCTGGGGGATTCTCGGAAGGATTTAGACAGGTAGGGTTTGATATAAAGTTAGGCATTGATAATTGGCAGCCTGCAATAGAAACATTTAATCATAATTTTGATTTAAATTGTTCAACAAAAAATATTCTTGACTTTCAAAAATCTGTTGAAGAGATTGACTATCTGCCTGATACTGATGTAATTATTGGAAGCCCTCCTTGTGTTACATTCTCATCATCAAATATTTCTGGCAAAGCTGATAAAAGCTCTGGAATTACATTAACTCAAATTTTCTTAAAGATAGTTGCTGTAAAGAAGTGGAAAAAAGAATCAATATTAAAAGCTTGGTTCATGGAAAATGTGCCAAGTTCAATTAAACATTTAGCGTCAGAGTATACTTTTGAAGAATTAGGCTTAGCTGAGTGGGCTAAAAAAAACAAAATTGGAAAAACTAAAGTTGCAATTCGTTTAGAAGGTAATCATGAGATTATTAATTCTGCTGATTACGGAAGTGCTCAAACTAGAGTAAGGGTAATATCTGGTGAAACAATTAAAAAGAAAAGGCTTGTAGTCCCAACAACAGTGCGCTCTTTTGAAGGGTTTGATGGATTACCTACATGGAAGACTCTTAAAGAAGTAAAAAGTAAATTACCAAAACCTATATGTAAAAAGAGCTCTAGAAAAATTCAAGACCCAAATTATCCAAATATTCAAATTAGCTTAAGAAAATTAACTGATCATTTTTATGATACTGGATTATATGAAACCGAGTGGAGACAATCTAGATTTTTAAAAGTTAATCACCCATACATGGGAAAAATGTCTTTTCCTGAAAAGGAAAATAGACCCAGCCGAACAATTACAGCAACTAAGATAGGAACTTCGAGAGAATCATTGATATACAAATCTGACTATGATAGAAAAGGTGATGGAGAATACAGAACACCTACAGTAAGGGAAGCTGCTTGTATAATGGGATTTCCAATCACTTTTCAGTTTTTAGGAAGTGAAGGTACAAAATGGAGATTAGTCGGTAATGCTGTTTGCCCTTCAGTTAGTAGAGCATTTGCAAGTAAATTGTTAATAGATTCCAGACTTTATAAACCAGAAAAACAAAATAATATATTAAAACCAAACCTGAAAAATGTGATATGTATTAATTCTTTTAAAGAGCAAAAGTTTAACATCACACCAATGCGGAATAAAGGTTCAAGGTTTAGGCGACATCCATTTAAGGATGGAAATATGACCGTAACCCTCTCTAATTATGACATTGAAAAAAATGAGAAGCAGGTAGGGAAATGGATTACATCTGTTCAATATGGAAATGGTAAAGGATTTCCAATTCACAATTTTTCAGACAATATCCATATAAAATTAGAGCCAGTAATAAGAAAAACGGATAAGGGTGAAGATTTTATTGAAGTAATCAATAACGGTTTTTCTGATAAAATCAGTAATGCTAATAATTTGCAATTAATGTTTGAAAATCAAAACGCAATTGGGAGATTTGAAGAACCTACTAAATTAATAGAAGAGTTAGCTGCAATCATTGAAAAATTGGAAATAAATAATATCGATTTTGTCCAAAATGGGAATATAATTTTCAAAAACAAAACAAAAATTCCTTTAAAGCAATTGTTCGCTTTATATGCAATTAACAAAATAACCTACATCGCAAATAAATAGGAATATGGATACAGAATCAAGAATCAAGTACTTTGACAAATTAAAGTTAAAAGAGCCTTATAGTCATAAGGATATTTATTATAAAGGTAAAAAACAAAAATTACCTGTTTATGAAATAGATTTAGACTTCTTAGTTTACAACCAATGGAATGGAAGAATTGCTAGTTTAGTTAAATCCCATTATAAAGAAACTGGATTTGAGATTGATGCAACAGAGCCTAAAGGCATTGAACTTATTGAGAATTTTCTATGGAAATCAAACGAAGCTGCTAATAAAATAACAGAAAAAAGCATATTTGATCAAGGTCAAAATGAATACGGAATTATAACAAGGGATGGGGTTATTATTGATGGAAACAGACGATCTTTGATTTTAAGAAAAGTAGCCCAACATAAGAAAGAAAGTCCTGTTTATTTTCTTGGTGTTGTTTTAGATGAATCACTTGATGATGATCCAAAAGAAATAATGAGGCTGGAAACCACCTATCAAATGGGAGAAGATGCCAAGGTGGATTATAATGCAATTGAAAAGTATTTAAAATGTAAAGACCTAATAGTCTATTTCAACTCAAAAGAAATTGGTAAAATGATGGGTGAAACTGAAGCCAGAATTAAGGAGTATTTATCCATCATGAAACTCATGGATGATTATTTGGACAAGTTAGGATATTCTGGAATTTACACACGTCTTGATAAAACTGAAGGCACATTTGTCGATCTAAATAATTACTTAAATCGTTATTCAGGTGGTAAATCTAAAATAATCCAGTGGAAATATGATGAAATTGATTTAAATGATCTTAAATTGATTTATTACGATTACATCAGAGGCATTTATAATAGAGGCAAACAAACTGGTAGCGAAAGTGGTGATTCAAAAGATTATAGATTTATTGGACAAACTAGTAAAAAGGGTAGCTTCTTTAGCAATGAAGAAGTCTGGCGGAAATTTCGTGATTCTCATTTTAATAATATAGAAGCAATTAATGGTAATGAACCTTCCATTGAAAAAGATAAGATCGATAATCCAGGAATGCCATTAGACAATCTTTTAAAGCAACGTGATGTGCGGTGGGCGAAGAAAGTAGATGCACAATTAAAAAGGAATATAGGTTTATCTCGTGAAGCGTTAGACAACCTAAATAAAAAAAATGCACCATTAGAATTACTTGAAAGTGCTAAAGCTAAATTAGAATCTATCAACACAGAAGTAAAAGCGTTCTTAGATGATGAAAATGTATTTACTATGGTTAGAGAAATAAATAATATGACCTATGATTTCACCAATCAAATCAAAGCATTTCAGAAACAAAATAAATGAATGTAGTCTTATTAAATATTGATGAAACTAAAAAAGAATTCGTTTTAGTTGATGAAGATAAAACTATTATCAATAATAGAAGAGCAAAATATTTTTTTCAAGATTTTTTAGATGGTAAATTTGTCAGCAACAAACAAATTAATATCCCATATTTGGATAATACCTTGCGAGAAAAAAAATTGAAGCAAATACAAAGTGCTTTATTAAAATATGGAATCGTACAAGATGAATCAAAAGAGATCAAAAAAGTATTAGAGGATTATTACCAAGAAAAAGAGAATTTTGAAATATTCAGTCAAAAAGCAAAAGGTATCTGGCTCAATGATATTGACATTGACGAATTTCAATCTTTCAAGGACAAAGTTGCTAAATTTCTTCCAAACAGAACTTTGTATCCAAAACAATTTCTTGCTGCTTTTCATTTAGCTTTTTCTCAAAATGCATGTAATTTTTCAGTACCAGGTTCTGGAAAAACATCTGTTGTTTATGGCGCATATACTTATTTAAAAAACCTCCCTATTGATAACCCAAAGCATATCAATAAATTGCTGATCATTGGGCCTTTAAGTTCATTTGGCCCTTGGGAAGACGAATATAAAGAGTGTTTTGGTAAAGATGCTTTTTCAAAGCGTCTTTCTGGTGGAGTTACCAAAGAAGAAAGAGATAATCACCTACTTTCAATTGAGGAAATCAAAGATACCCCTGAACTAACATTAATGTCTTATCAGAGTGTTTCGTTTAATATAACAAGTCTTCAATATTTTCTAAAGCGAAAAGGAAATAAGGTAATGGTAGTTTTAGACGAAGCACATAAAATAAAAAATGTTGATGGTGGAATTTGGGCTGAATCTGTTCTAACATTAACAAGAAACTGTAAATCAAGAGTAGTCCTAACCGGAACTCCCATTCCCAATGGATATGAAGATATTTACAATTTGTATGAATTCATTTGGCCAGATAAAGATATTATTAACTATAATGTTTATCAATTAAAGGATATGTCTAATAATAGATTTGATTTGAGGATTGATAAATTGATTGATGATATTTCACCATTTTTCATAAGAATTAAAAAAAGTGATTTAGGCTTACCACCAATAGAAAATAATGACCCTGATATTATCTCAATGGGACCAATACAGCGTGAGATATACGATTTTATTGAGAATAAATACATTGGTTATTTTGAAGAAAATGAAAACATATTGGCTGCAACTTCAGAGCTAACAAAAGCAAGGTTCATAAGATTAATGCAGGCTGCAACTAATCCTGATCTTTTAAGGCAGCCTCTCGAATATTTTTTTGCAGAACAAGGATTAGGCGATGAACTCTATATTGATGATAGTGAAGTAATAAGTAAAATCCTTCGCTATAAAGAATTAGAACCAGTTCCTAAAAAATTTGAGATTGTCAAGAACAAAGTTCAAGAATTAATCAAGAAAAATCAGAAAGTAATAATCTGGGGAACATTTATTCGAAATATAAAAGATCTTCAAATTTATTTGGCTGAGAATGGTATTGATTCAGAAGTTTTGATTGGTGAAGTCCCAGTGGAGCGAGATGACTTACCAGAGGAGATAGTAACCAGAGAAAAGATTATCCGCAGGTTCCATGACCAAGACTCCCCATTCAAGGTAATAATTGCGAACCCATTTGCAATTGCTGAATCCATTTCTCTTCACAAAGCTTGTCATAATGCAATTTATTTTGAAAGAACTTTCAACGCTGCGAATTTCATACAATCTAAAGACCGAATACACCGTGTGGGATTAGATAAAGGAACAATTACTCATTATCATTATATATTATCTGAGAATTCAATTGATGAAACAATCCATAATAGATTAATTGAAAAAGAAATTCGAATGTTAGAATTGATTGAAAGCCAGGAAATACCTCTGATTAGTGAAAATATGAATTTTGATATTGACTTTGAAGACGATATTAAGGCGATAATTCGGGATTATGTTAGAAGAACTACTAAAGCATGATAATCTTGGCAATAAGCGTGAATTGGCATTTTTGCTTTTCCAAGCACTTATTCCTGGAAAAGTACAAAGACTATCAGATGTAATACGTTTCTGTACTTCCAATATATTTTCGATCAGCCGTTCAATAAATGGTATTGTTTGTTTATTTGACTTTCTATCAATCATAGAAGTAAAAGATGACAAAATACTTCTTAATCAAAAAGTTTTCGACCCAAAAGATTTTACATCATCTAACGATTATTTTTTGAATCAACATTTTTATAAATGCTTGTTAAACAAACTTAATTCTGAATATTCAAAAACTAATTTATTCAACGAGGATAATCTAAAATTTAGCAAAGATTCGGGTCAATATTTTGTAAAATCTAATTTAATCAACCTTGACTTATTTCCAATTCGCAATTTATTAATTGCTCTTAACTTTTTGGAGCAAGACCAAATAGTACCTGATTATCTTTATATAAGCACCAACTTCACAGATTTTTTCAAAAAAATAGTGATTAATAAACTTGAAGGAAAATCTGAATCAAAGAAAATCACTCTTGAACAATTGAAGCAAAATATTGAGGCAAAAGATGAAATAGGGAAACAAGGAGAATTATTCGTAATTCAACATGAAAAATTCAGATTAAAAGGGCACCCAAATTTTGAAAAGATTATACGTATATCAGAGGAACATGCCAATGCAGGTTATGATATTCAATCATTTAATGGATTAGATTCTATTGTGCCTGACAGGTTCATTGAAGTAAAGTCATATAAAGATGAAATTGCTTTTTATTGGTCCAAGAATGAGGTCGAGAAGGCTAAAACACTTACAACAAAATATTACCTATATCTTGTAGACAGATCAAAATCGAGTAATGACAACTACGAACCAAAAATAATTCAAGACCCTTATAAAAAGATTTTCAATAATGAATACTGGAAAAAGGAAATTGAAAACTGGAAAATTACATTGGAGATTTAGTTTATTACACAAACACAATGTCAAGTCCATATAATCCATCGTTAAAACCATAGGCTTGTCAAATACCTAGTAGTAACATAAATATTTGAAAACAAAAAGAATGAAAACATATCTTACTATTATAATCCTCCTTGTACTGATGAGCTGTCAGACAAATAACAAGACAAAGCAGGAAAACAACACTTATTCATTCTTTGTTGGTACATATACCGATACTGAGGGCCAGGGTATCTATAAGTATTTACTTCAGAAAGATGGTGCCATGAAACGCATTGGTTTGCTTGCTGTGTCGGATAACCCATCTTTTTTGGCTATGAGTGCCGATAAAAAATTCCTGGTGGCCGTTAATGAAATCAACCTTGAGGGTGCAGGCACAGTTGAGTCATTTTTAATTTCAGATGATAGCCTGGAGTTTATAAGCAGGAGTTCATCCGGTGGTGCACATCCCTGTTTTGTTGCAGTGAATGAAGCCGGTTTTGTATTAACGGCCAACTATACCGGTGGTAATGTGGGTTTGCTAAGGCTTAATAGCAAAGGAGAACTGACTGCATTGCTTGATGTGCAGCAACATACAGGAAGTGTTGCAACGGAACGGCAACAAGCACCCCATGCTCATTCGGCCTGGTTCGATGCTGTTGATAATAATGTTATTTCGGTTGATCTTGGGACTAACGAACTTTGGTTTTCACGTTTGGATACAGGGCTGCAAAAATTAATTCCGTCGGTGCCAAATAAATTAGGGATGGATGCGGGAGCCGGGCCACGCCACCTTGTGTTTCACCCAATCGGTAAATGGATATATGTTGTGAATGAGTTGGATTGTACAGTAACATTGTTGCAGAAATCTGATGAGGATAAATACGAAAAGGACGTGTCCGTTTCAACCTTACCGGTTGGTTACACTGAACCCAATTGGTGCGCCGATATACATATTTCTTCGGATGGAAAATTTGTATATGCGTCGAACCGGGGGCATAATACTATTGTAATTTATGATGTTAATTCCAATAACGGGTCTTTGAGCCCGGTTGGCTACCAATCCACCTACGGTAAAGGGCCTCGTAATTTCTCATTGTCACCTGATGAAAAATATTTACTGGTAGCCAATCAATATTCAAATAATATCGTATCGTTCAAACGTGATAAAACCACCGGTTTGTTAAAGTATGTAAGCCAAATTGAAGCACCAACTCCGGTTTGTATTTTGTTTTAATGTTTTTACCAACTATTTTTCAGTATTATGCCCTGTTATAAATAACTGATATATATCATAAAATAGAATTTTTCCTTGAAATATAAATTCATTGTTTCTATATTTGGTGATTAATAAATCAATTAATTAATGGAGGATCACCAATGAAAAAAAATGCTGTAATTTACATTTTTGCAATAATCTTTTCTATCCCTGTAATAGGTTTTGCAGAAACAATCGACTATCTCACATCTACCCTCTGGACAAAGGCAAATGAAGTTAAAGTATCCGGTGAGTATGCTTATTGCGATTTTGATAATGGTTTATTAATACTGGATATTAGTGAACCGTCAAACCCAACCTTTGTTAGTCAAATGCTATTAGGCGGGAATGAACGAAAAATTAGCATTTCGGGCAATTATCTTTACGTAGCCAATGATATTTATGGCCTGCAGCTTATTGATGTTTCCGATCTGGAAAATCCAGAATTGATTGAAATTTATGAAACTGAAAACAAAGCTGTTGGAGTTGATGTCTATTACAATTATGTTTTTGTGACAACTGCCTGGATTGATGATGTTTCAGGTGATGATTTTTGTGAAGTTCTTATTTATGAAATAAGCAATCCGGGTAGTCTTGAACAAATTGGGCAATTATCTGCATTTTTCTCACTACCAATAACAGATGTATTTGTTAATGAAAATCATATTTTTACCACTTATGGAGGAAGCCGCCTGATACAGGGCTATAATATTTTGTTTGGTGGCGTTGCAGTGTTTGAAATGGATGATATTTCAAACCCACAATTGATAGCTGATTATCAAATTCATGAATTAGGTTTTAATGCTGTTTTCGCCAATGACAACTATGCTTATGTTTCGAATAGTGTTGGGGGCTTACAAATATTTAATATTCAATATTTAGGATCTATTTTTCTAGAAAGCGAATACCCAACTCCCGGCTATGCCAGGGATATTTCTGTAATAGACAATTATGCTTTTATTGCTGATGGTAATTATGGTATTCAGGTATTTGATGTCACCGATTCGCAATCGCCGGCCCTGATTGCAAATTACCAGGATGGCAATCACGTAACTAAATTTGATATCATAAATGATTTTGTTTACACGTCAAGTAATACAACAATTCGTATAATTGATGTATCTGAGCCGACAAATGCTTTTTTAACAGGCAGCTATCATACACCTTATGAAATCCAACATGTTTATGTTTCCGGAAATTATGCTGCTGTATCCATGGAGAATTCCGGCCTGCAAATAGTCAATATTGAAGATCCAAATATTCCTTTATTATTAGGGCATTCTGATGTTTCAGACAGAGTTCATGCTACTTTTATTGAAGGTGACTTTTGTTATGTTGCAGATTTCAATTCAGGCTTTCAGGTAATAAGTATTGCTGATCCTGACAATCCGGTACTTATTGGTAATCTGGCAATAAGCGGCGAAACCCACGACCTTTATATATCAGGCAATTATGCATACCTTGCATCAGGCCTTGCCGGATTACGAATTTTGGATATTAGTGATCCTGAATTTCCTGAACTTATCGGTAATATCAATTTTCAGGGTTACGCTACCGGAGTTTTTGTTGACGGAGATTATGCTTATTTAACATCTGATGTTTTTGGGCTGCGAATTATTAATATTGCCAACCCATCAAATCCCGTGTTGGTAAGTACTTTCAATACACCGAACAGAGCACGACAGGTTTTTGTTTCGGGTGATTATGTTTATGTGGCGGATGGCTACAATGGTGGCCTCTTGATTATTGATATTTCAAACAAGCAAAATCCATATTTAGTTAGCAGTTTTGATATACCGGGCGGTTCTGTACAAGATGTATTTATTTCAGGCGATTATGCTTTCGTAGCTGCAGGAGACATTTGGGTTATTAATATTTCTGATCCCGAAAATCCCTTTTTTGTCGATAATTTTATAACACCCTCACATGCCAGAAATATTTTTGTTGTTGATAATTATATTTATGTAGCGGATGAGGCCTCATTAATTATCCTTAGCTTAAATCCGGAAGGTAATATAACCCAAACAATTGAAATAAGCGAGGGATACCAATTTGTTTCTTCAAGAATTGAAGTTGAAAACCCCGATATGCTTGTTGTTCTTGAAAATATTCTAAATGAAAACCTTGATTTTGTTAGAAGTACAACCGGTGAGGTATTAAGAAAAATTGGTCCTAATTGGGTTAACGGAATCGGTGACTGGGTAACAACCGAAGGTTATTTATTTAAAATGCTCAGTGATGAAACTTTAGAAATAACAGGTGAAGAATTAAATCCTTTAACACCCATTGATCTATTCACAGGTTTTCAGTTTGTAAGTTATTTGCCTCTTGAAGTAATTGATGCGCTTATAGCATTTGATGATATTTTAACCGATAATCTTGATTATATCAGAAACTCAAATGGTGAAATGCTAAGAAAAATCGGCCCTATCTGGGTTAACGGAATTGGTGATCTGGTTCCCGGTGAAGGATACCTGGTCAAAATGTTTGCCGACGATGAATTGGTTTATAATATTCCGGTTGATGCAACTAAAAGTTCGGTTCAAAAGAAAGTGATTAAATATTTTACTTTTGAAGGTGGAAATGCTGCCGATCCTGTTTATACATTATATTTACAAGGATTAAATATAGGTGATGAAGTTGCAGCCTATGATGGAAATGTGATGGTTGGCTCTACTATAATCCGTTCAGAAAATGCTCTGGAAAACAGCTTGCCGATATTCAGTACATTAACAAGCCAAAAAGGTTATATTAACGGAAATGAAGTAAAACTGAAAGTTTGGGATGTTCAATTACAAAACATAGTTTCATCAACTTACGCATTAGTTGATGAATATGAAGGAGCATATACCGAAAACACTTATCCTGCAGAAGATGGTGAATTTGGTGTTATAAATATTAAAAAAGTTTTTACTAATGTTGATGTTAAAGTAAATGTTTCAATTTATCCAAATCCGGCAATTGATGTATTAAATGTTGTTTCAAATACTAATATTAACCGTGTTAGAATAATAAACTTTTTAGGGCAAGTAATGTTTGATAATAAAGTAAATAATTTAAGTATTAATATTAATACTTCGGCTTATCAATCGGGTGTTTATATTATCAGAGTTGAAACAGGTAATGGAGTATTTATTGAGAAGATTGCAGTTAAGTAAATATTAGAAGGACTACCCTGTGCTGAAGGTGTTTATAATACATTGTTATATGGTTATACTGTTTTCTAACAATTTAGCCATATAACAATTTAACCATTAACTCTTCATAATGTATTAACTACCCTGATAAATTTTATACCACTTTATTTTTGTGAGTTCAGAGATTAAACTTCTCATTTCTTAAATTGAAATTTTGATTCCTCTTTATTTAATAGTCGTTTAATGTTATTACGATGAGTAAGTGGTAAAAATATTGCAACTGCAATTGAAAGAATTTTCAAAGGTAATTCCGTTTCCGGAAAAAGTAAGAAAATTGTTAATGGAAAAGAAATAGCTGCCGATATTGAGGCAAGTGAAACATAACGGCTTATTAAAAGAATAATGATAAAAACACCGATGGTAATAAATATTGCAATCGGATAAAGAGCAATTCCAACTCCGAGAAGAGTTGCTACACCTTTACCTCCTGGATATACCGGAGCATACTAACCCCCTCCGAGCGATAAAAAAATTGCTTC
>CAYWXI010000049.1:0-38048 GCA_964462015.1 uncultured Bacteroidales bacterium
GTATGGAGATATCAAATAATAAGAGCACGTATGAAAAATCCCGTGATTATCTATGATGACTATTAAATTAGGCTCATATTATAAAAGTACAGTAATAATAAATATTTCAATACTATACTACTTTCGCAATTTTCAACAAAAGGTGACTCACTTTTAAACCTGAATCTTTAAAAGCCTGCTGGTTTATTTCAAATCTTATTTTGTTTTTATCAATGTAAAAATTAATCAAAACACCTTTTTTTGCAAAACCTTTGGTTTCGCTAATGGTCAGTATTGCATGCTGATTGGCGATATTGAGGATTTGCTCAAGATCGCTCTTGCATGATCCCGAAATAAACAAAATATGGCAAGGTTCCAATTCACTAATACTTGAAATATAATTGATAACGACATTTCTTTTTTTTATCCTGGTGTCTGAATAAAACTCATTAAGTGTACCATCAAATGGGTTTTCACCTAAAACCGTTATAATAAAAGGATTAATTGTGTCGTTCTGTACCGAATCGTTTGGCCAGTTGATAAACCTTGTAAACCTTTCAATAAATCCTGCCTTCATTAAATATTCATCCGACTGACATAATGAAGGCATACCCAATAAAAGAAATATTATAAAAAGTACTGTTGCAGATATCCTGCCTTTATTATATTTCATATAAATTTATCCTAATTTTTCCTTCCAAACGTATAAGCCATTTTCATTAAAACTGATCGTTGTGGCTGCCTGTAACGGTCAGGTGGCCTGTTCGAAGGATGATAATACTCAGTATTAAGCAGATTGTTTCCAACAATTTGAAAACTGAATCCAGAAACATAATAAGTTATTGCTGCATGAAATATCAAAGCATTATCAATTATGTCAGAACCTGTGGCTGCAATTTCTTTTGGATTATTTCTTTCTCCCAGATAATTGGTCCTGAAATTTACAATGAGGTTAGAAATCGGTTCATATGAAAAGCCCAGGTTTAAAATATGATCAGATATCTCAGGAATACGATTTTTCTCCTGATCACGTGAATCATTAAATGTATAATTCAAATACGCCTGGAATTTCTCGATAGAATATTTAATGCCTGTTTCAATACCAATGGTCGTAACTTTGTCTTTATTAGCCCACCGATTTATTTCAGTGGAATCATTTACCTTAATTGTTTCTTTTACGAAGAGATCATCAATAGTATTATTAAAAAAAGAAGCCTCCAGACTAAAATGATCGCCAAACCTGTAGGATGCAAATAGTTCACCTGATTTCATTCTCTCCGGATCAAGATTATCATTGCCATCACCCCATGTGTAATCCCAGGGCTTTGGTGCCCTGAAAGCTTCGTTATATAATGCTTTGACAGTAAAAGCTCCTTTGTTAAAAACAACAGCAAATCTGGGTGTTAAAACATTTCCGTAGTAATTACTAAAATCCTGCCTGATTCCTGCGGTTAAAACTGTGGATTCAATAATTTTATATTGACCCTGAAGGTAAAAGCTAAGGAGGTTGTTGTCAATTTCATCAGGTTTAACAGGCTTATCAGGTTTTTCAGATTGTGATTGACTATAAGATTTGGTGAATCCTTTAGAGAGGGTCTCAAGTTCAAAAACAGCACCGGCAATCAGATTGAGCTTATTAAATGGATTGTAATTGAATTGTTCCTCGATGCCAATCAAATGATTTGGCCTGAAATATGCCACCTGTTCCCCCGGGGAAGATGTATCAGCTTTTATAATATACCCGATTGTATTGTCCTTAACTGTGGCATTTCTGAAATAAACTTTTGCCTGGTTTATCCATTTTTCATTTTTATCATAAATATGTTGTAAACAACTGTTGAGGAACCGGATGTTCCAGGATGTACCATGATCGAGATATTTGCTGCCAATGGTTTTGTAGTTTGTTGTACGGGAGGCTATTTTATTTTGAAAATATGTGCCCCATGTAAAGCCTTTAAATTTTATCATGGCATCAAAAGCCAGGTCATCCTCAAAATTTTCCATGGCATTAGTCCAGTTATAATCCCCGTTTTTTTCTTTCAGGTCTGCTTTTTTGTTTTGTTTATACATGCCAGCAATCCTGACACCAAAGTCATTGTCCTCGTTGAAATAGTCATAACTGAAGTCAGTTATAAATTTTCCGAAATTTCCAACACCTGTACCAACATGCCCGGCATCAGCCGAACCGGGTTTTTTTGTAATTATATTAATAATACCGGAAACGGCATTTGTACCATACAAAGCTGAGGCAGGACCATAAACCACTTCAATCCTTTCAACATTTGAAAGATTGTATTGCCCCCCTCCATAAAATCCACCGGAATTCAACTCGTTTATCTGGATGCCATCTATCATTACAAGGATCAAATTATTTTGACTAGGGAGCCCACGCAAAAATGAATAGGTGTTGAATCCTAATATGTTCCTGAACTGGAAGCCGGGAAGGTCAGCCAGTGCATCTTCAAGAGTGAAATAACCTCTTTCAAGAATTTCCTGTGCAGTGATCACCCTTACATTCGCAGGAACATCCTGGATCTTTTGCATGACTTTGGATGCGGTTATAACCTCCACATTCATCATGTCTTCGAGGGACATATAAAGAATATCTTTTGCTTTAAGCGAATCGGGCTTTTGAGCAATTACTGAATTAGAAAGGAAAAAAATACTTGTAAGAAATATGATCCCAATAAGTTTAGTTTTCATAATTTATTGTTTTTTAAAAAACTAATGAGACGGTTGCTCCGACCTCATTATTTTTTATGTTGATCTCTGCATTATGGTTTTCCATTATCAGTTTCGCAGCGCTGAGACTTAATCCCAAATGACTATCTTCGTGTTCCTCACCAAGTTCAAAGGGTTGAAGGACATCTTCCAATTTTTCTTTAGGGAATCCCGGCCCATTATCAGTAATTTCTATTTGTGTTTTCCCGTTTTCCTTCCATGCCTTGATTAGGACAGTATCGTTTTCCGGAGAATATCGGATAGCATTGTCCAACAATATTTCTAATGCTTTAATTATTAGCATTCGTTCTGAATTGATCTCCAGATTTCTGACAACATCATCGGTATTGATTGTTATGTTCCTCTTTTTTGCATCATCAGCAATATTGCTGATTGCAGACGACAACATCTCATAGATGTTTTCTTCTTTTATGGAAAGTTTAATCTGATTAGCTTGTAGTTCGGTTATCATTAGTGCAAGGTATGATACTTTTTCGAGCCTGTCTGATGAAATAGCCAACATGTCAACGAAATCTTTCATTTCTTCATCATCTCCAAATGAATCTTTTAAAAAGTAGGAAGCCCCAATAATACCATTTAACGGTGTTCGTACCTCATGGCTGATCATTCTCAGAAAAGACGATTTTGCCTCATCCAGCACCATCAGTTTTTTATTGGCATGCTCGAGTTTGTCATTTGAATCCTGTAATTGCATGGTTCTTTCCCGGACTTTTTCCTCGAGGATATCATTCATTGATTTTAACATTTCTTTTTGGGACTTAAGTTCCAAATGGGTTTTAACCCTCTCCATCAACTCGCGGGCGTCAAAAGGTTTTGTTACATAATCCTGAGCCCCAAGTTCAAATCCTCTGATAACATCTTCTTTTTCAGCCTTAGCTGTAAGAAAAATTATCGGGACCTCTTTGGTGCGTTCGTCTTTTCTTAATTCTTCACATACTTCATAGCCACTCATACCCGGCATCATTACATCAAGTAATATTATATCCGGAGGATTGTCAGTGAGAGCGATTTTTAATGCCCTTTCCCCATTCAGGGCAACTTTACGCTTAAACTTTCTGAGAAGGTCATTAAGTATATCTATGTTCTCAGGTGTGTCATCAACAATGAGGACGGTTTTCTCAAAAATATTTATTTCTTCCATGTTAAGCTTATTTGGTTTTGTTAATAGCTACTATTAATTTTTCAAAGGTTTTTAATGCATTTTCAAAGTCATACAAATTTACAAAATTTTCTAATTGTTTGTATTCAAGTAGGTGGACTAATTCATTTTTTAATTGTTTGATTTTTTCAATGGCATCGCCATTGTCATTTTCCAGCATGCTTTTTATCTCATCAAGCTGTGGTTCAATATTCTCTATACTTACATTGGTTCTAGGTTTTTCTTCTTTTTTTTGATCGGGCTCAATCAATACTTTGAAAATTGATTCTAAAACAGGATTAAGTGTTTCTTCAAACTCGCTTAGAATAACTTCTATATCTACCTTCAAGTTTTCCTTAACCATACTTTCAGCTTTCAGAGAAATCGCTTGAAGGTCAATAGCCCCGATATTTCCTGAAACACCTTTCATTGTGTGCAACATCCTGATTGTAGTTTCAGTATTTCCTTGATAATATTCACTTTTCAGTTCTTCAATAAATCTGATATTTGAATTATGGAATTTTTTAAGGATGTTGATGTATGAATTGTTACCAATTCCAAGTTTTTTAAGAGTCCTCTGTGTTTGGATACCCTCTATTTCAGGAACTTCAGCTTTTATAGCTTTTTGTTTTTCCGGTACTTTTTGAGGTGTGACAGTTTTGGAGCTTTTTTTCACCCATTCTACTAACTTGCCATAAACTTCATCCTGATCTATCGGTTTGCTCGCATAATCCATCATTCCGGCTTCAATGCATTTTTCTTTAACTCCTGTCATAGCATCAGCAGTTAAACCAATAATTGGTAAATTTTTATATTCCTCTAATTTCCTAATTTCCTTTGTTGCTGTATATCCGTCCATTATTGGCATTTGAATATCCATAAATACCAAGCCATACTTAGAAGGATACCCTGATGCAGCCACCTTTTCCAGGGCTTCTTTTCCATTGATTGCAATTTCAACATTAAACCCGATACCTTCAAACATTTCTTGTGCAACTTGTTGGTTTATCTCATTATCTTCAGCTATAAGTAGCAGAGCTCCACTTATTTCCTTTAGTGCTTCAAGATGTTTTTCACCTTTAATAGCTACGGTTTTGGAAGTTGTAACATCTTTGCCAAATGCTTCCATGATGGAATCAAATAATGTTGAAAAAGTGAATGGTTTTGAAATAAAACCGTTTATTCCCAGACGGCCTGCTTTCCGGGCAACATCTTCTTTGCCAAAGGCAGTAACCATGACAATTTTTAAATCATTAAACTTATCTTCCTTTTTTATTAATTCTATGGTTTCCAGGCCATCCATTTCCGGCATATACCAATCAATCAGAAGAAGATCATATTTTTTGTTTTCCAGTTCGAAAAGGGTTTTAGTCCCTGAATCAACAGTTTTAACATGGAATGAGAATGTTTCCATAGCTTCCTGCATTATCAGGCGTGCAGTTTCATTGTCATCACAAACTAATATCTGCAGCCCCTGAAGATCTTCAGGAGGCGCGAATTCAACTCTTTTTTGTTTTTCCTGAACTCCAAATATGCCGCTGAAAAAGAAAGTACTACCTTTTCCATAATCACTCTCAACCCAAGTTGTGCCACCCATTAATTTAGCCAGTTTTTTACTTATGGCCAGGCCTAATCCGGTGCCACCAAATTTTCTGGTTGTTGAAGCGTCAGCCTGACTGAATTCCTGAAACATCCTGCCTCTTTGTTCCTCAGTAAGGCCAATTCCGGAATCCCTGACAGAAAACTCAAGTAAAAGTTTATTTTCAGGGAGTTCCTCCTGAACTCTTACATTAATCACGATCTCACCTTTTTGTGTAAATTTAACTGCATTACTACAATAGTTTGTAATGATCTGACCAATACGCAAAGGATCACCAATCAGATAAAAAGGTACTTCATTACACACATGAATTGCGAATTCAAGTCCTTTATCCTGGGCTTTTTGTGAATTAAGATTAGATACGGAATCGAGTACTTGTTCCAGATCAAATTCAATGTTCTCAATGTTAAGTTTGCCGGCTTCAATCTTTGAGAAATCCAGGATGTCGTTAATAATTCCAAGCAGGGAAAGAGCCGAGCGATCAACCTTTTCGATGTAATCCTTCTGTTTGGTATTCAATTCGGTTTTCTGAACCAATTGTGATAAACCAATGATTGCATTCATTGGTGTTCGAATTTCATGGCTCATGTTAGCAAGGAATGCACTTTTTGCTTCAGTTGCTGCCTCTGCTGCCTCTTTAGCCTCTTTTAAATTCAATTGGGTCACATTTAGTTCATCAAGAGTAACCTCCAGTTTTTTATTTTGCCTGGTAATAATTTTATTTTTCTTACCTAATGTCTTAATATAAATAGTTCCAACAATCACTAGTATTATTAAACCTCCAAATACTGAAATGATCAAAATTCTGTTTCGTGCGCGTTGAATTTCATCTTCTTTTTCCTGTTGCAACCTTGTTTTTTCTTCTTCGGCTTTTTCTTTATCAAATTGATACTTTGCCTCCAGTCTTCCTATTTCCCGTGATTGGTCATCATTACGTAAACTGTCTCTATAATCTTCAAAAATTTTATGATAATTTAATGCGCTCTTATAGTTACCCATTGATTCATATGTAAGGAAGAGGTTCTCGGCTGCATTCTTAATCTCTTTTTTTACATTTATTTCTAATGCTAATTCAAGGCTTCTTTTTCCATATTGAAGAGATTGATTATAATTGCGCATAAGGCGATACGTTTTACTAATAAGATTTGAATTTACTGCGATTTCCCTCTTTTCATCCATAATCTCTTTTGCCTTCAATACTTTCTTTAGGTATTGAAGAGATTCATCATATTTTCCCATTTCCCCATATACCTCCCCAATATTACCAAAAACTGTAGTTATGGTACTTTGATCGGTTAAAGTATCAAGGTATGTTAAAGCTTGTTGGTATGAACTTAGCGCTTTTTCATACTCCTTCTTATATTGATAAACAATTGCAATGTTATTATGGGTGCGTGCAATTGCTTTCCGGTCTCCATACTTTTCTTTCAGATGAAGGCTTCGCTTAAGATATTCGAGAGCTTCATCAAAATTATCCTGATATAAATGCACCAGTCCAATATTATTTACTGTTTGAGCAATTTTTTCCAGATCATTAAGCTCTTCTCTTATTTTCATCGCCTTCAAATATGATTCCAGGGCCTCAGCAAAACTACTCATATAGAAATATACATTCCCCATTTCATTTATAGCATCACCCGATCCACTTTTGTCACCTAACGCTTGTCTTATTTCCAGAGCCTTTGAAAGGTGAACCAGAGCCGTATCATAATTTCCCATTCGATAGTCAACAATTCCCATTTCATAATAACCATTTCCAATCAATACTTGGTCTTCCAATTCGCGACTAAGGTTGAGGCTTGTTTTTAATAAAAAGATTGCAACATCATGGTCTCCACCGGATTTCTTAATAACACCAATATTAATGAGTGCAATTGCCCTGCCATGCTTATAATTATATACCTGTGAAAGGGAGTCAGCTTTTGAGGCATATTCCAGAGCTTTTTGTAGGTCTGTATTAATAAGTTTTTTTGTGTGTTGATTAAGTATATCTATCTTTTCTTTTGTTATTTTACTTTGCAGTATTAGTTTAAGACTGTCAATATTTTCATTCTGCCCGGTAGTTGACAATATTATGAGAAAGAATATCAAAAAAGCTGTGATACTAATAGGGATATATTTGATATTTTTTTTTATGGTCATAAATTGATAAGTTGGAATTAATTATTTTTCATAAAAATATAAAATCAAATATACAATATTTCTTCCAACAAAACATAAAACCAACAAAATATTATTTTGATAGGCTGAAAAAAGCTTTTGGTCATATAAAAGCTAAAGGTTAAAGTGAAAAAGCAAATGGGTGAAAGGCTAATCCACCTAAGAATTAAGTAAAATATCTTATTCAATATCAAACCACGAAGTGGTTAAACATGAATGGCTACAGATGAAGCCAAAGGATTAAAAGATGGACATCATATCAAAAATCCCAATGGGATTTAATAAATCAAAAAAGATATTTAACTCTATATATCTGCTAATTCTTGAAATAAAAGGGGGCAAGTTTGTGCCCCCTCTTAAAGTTATGTTAATTCTGACTGACTATAGTCTTAACGTTTTAAAATACGTAAAACCTTAATATTATTGTCTGCTTGTACTTTGATTAAATATAGACCGGTATTTATTCCGGTGAAATCAATTGAAAGTGAATTGTTTTCCGCCTGATCTGTTTGCAAGAAATACTGCTCTCCTAAAACACTGAAGACCTCTACGATCATCTTTTCAGGTTTTTTACTAAAGTCAATAATAGCTTTATTTGAAACCGGATTGGGATATATCAGTATTTCCATATCCGCATTTGAGGTTTCATCCATTGGTTCAAACGAAACAGATTTTCTACATTTCTTTGAATTGGCGGAAGCCTGGGAAGCAACAGCTGAAGTATGGGTATGTTTACTCCTATGGTTATTGCTCGTTATGGTCCAGTACAAATCATCACCATTAAACATTACCTCAAAACCGCCACCACCCGGTGCAAATTTCCAGGGTTGGCCAGTTTCAGTGAAAGGCCCTTCGCAGGTTAAGAAGTTATCATCGCCAACAAAAATATATACATAATCGTCATTATCGTTTTGATAATCAAAATAAACCATATGAGTATAAGCACTATCAGGAGGTAATTCCTCAATACAATTTAATACAGGTTTGATAGCTTTAGTTTGCTGGACGTCAGGATTTACATAGAGGAAGATATCAACAGGTACCTCCACGATGTAGTTGGTTGTATTGTCTTGCAAGTTAACCCAATATTCTCCCGGATAACCGTAGTATGAAGGATCAAATGTAAAATCAGGTCCATCCGCACCGAATACATCCGTTTCAGTTTCTCCATTTACAAAACCATCATAAGAAAAAGTATAAGCAGGGGCGGTATTTCCTTCGTCGATGATCTGGTTATTGGAAGAAACTGTCAAAGTTACCTGATCAATAACCAGTGTTGCAGTTGCGCCGCCGATATAGTTAAGTGTGTCCGACAATGTGCAAACAACAAGATATGAGCCTGCATTAACTGGTGCAATGGTGTCTCCATCAAAGGTAAAGGTTACATCCAAACCCAGGTTTTCTGTATCTCCAATATGTGTTGTCAATACAGATGGGATTTTGGGTGTACCGTCATAAGTTTGAGTAAGATCACTCAATTCTATTGAAATTGTATCCGGAATTATTGTTAAAGTGCCTAAACCATAAGACACATTGAAATTGTTAGTAAGTAAGGTTCCGGGTACAATAAGGTGGTCTCCAACAGTGTTTCCGGTAACTAAATTTATGGAACTTAGCGAAACATAACCGGTATCTGCACCTGAAAGTATGTTTATGTCATCTTCTCCCATTATTACAATTGCCTCGTAGTTACTATTTTCATTTATTGTACTTGTATTAACCAAAGCAGATGCATTAACCAAAGCGGATGCATTCACAAGTGCAGAAGCATTTATTATATTTCCTTCATCATCATAAGTGTTAACTAAAGCAGATGCATTAACCAAAGCAGATGCATTAACCAAAGCAGATGCGTTTACTAATGCTGAAGCATTCACCAATGCGCTTGCATCTAATAATGCCTGGGGATCAATCAATGTTCCATTAACTAATGCAGAAGCATTTACCAGGGCAGATGCGTCTGTTATTAAAAAACTTTTGTTTACCAAAGCAGAGGCATCAAGTAAAGGTTCTCCTAACTCATTTACCAAAGCAGAGGCATTAACTAAAGCAGAAGCATTTACCAGGGCAGAGGCATGGCTTGCCCGTAAGGCATCAAGAATGACGGTATTAATTTCATTATTAATAACTACGTTATTTTCAGGATTGACAGTGTCATTGTTGTATTGATAATCAAATACAAATTCGCCAATAGAGTCTCCATAAATGAATGTTTTGTCATTTGGTGTTATAACAAGATCCATTTTTTCTATGGAAAGTAAACCATTATTAAAGACGAAATTATAATCTTCGAGCAATGCAATATCAATTGGATCTGTGGCCGAATTATTGCTTAATGGATTTAAGGGATCATCCAATGAGGCAACTATTCCCCAAAGGCCCGTATTGCTTAAATCACCGGCAACCGTAACCAGTGGAATGCTATTTATCCTATTTATTTCAATTTGCGTAAAACCTGCTTCACTTAATGTCATTGTATTGTCAATTGTTTCTACCCAGATTGAGTCAGTGAAAACAGGTAATACTTCCCCATACTTTTTTGTATCATCGAAAATGTTTGTTACAATGGTTGGCTTATTGTTAAAATACAGGGGATTGGATAATCCACCATCTGTTCCGTTTGTTTGAGGATTGGGAGGATTATATGCCTGAATTGGCGGATATAGGTCGCTAAAGGTAAGTACTGTTGCAGAAAGTTTATTATCATCAACAACTACTGTTTCTAATGGATTTCCGTTAAAATACAAAACCGAACCCGGAATCAGAAAATTTCCTGTAACAGTAATAGTAACAGGATCAATTCCCGGCCTTAGCATTGTGTCATACACAACTTCGGTAATTACAGGAACCGGATTTGCTAATGTTAACAATGCTGCATCAGCTTGAATAAATCCATGTCCGGTGGAGTAATCGTAGCCCGGGTTATTCATATCCAGGGCTGTGTTTTGTAGCTTTCCTCTAATCTCGCTCGGAGTTAATGCTATACCCTCATCATAGTATTTGGATTTTGCTTCTAACAGCAATGCCGCTACTGCGGCAGCATGAGGTGCAGCGGCTGAAGTTCCAAAGAAATTCGGAAAAGGATCTCCATCAATGTTAACGCCTCCGAGATCAACCATAGTATTTACACCATTGGGGCCCGTAATATCAGGTTTAAACCGATGTACGCCTCCTACAGGTGTACCACCAACTGAAGAGAATGAGGCAATGGTTGGAGGATCAACTCCATATTCAGGAGTATTGCTGTAAAGGACTGCTCCCACGGCAATGGCTCCGGCAGCATTTGCCTGCCCTACAATCGTGGAAGTAATACCATCGTTATATTCATTAATTATTAGATTACCTCTGAAAACAACGTATTTAAAAGTTACATCATCAAATCCTGATGCTTTAACGATTACTATATTAGTAACTGTAGAATCGGCAACCCTGAATGGCATGACCTCAATTGGATCACCACCAATGTTTTCTCTGTTATACCCAAGAAGGCCAGTGCCATCTTCATAGGATAAGAAAATATCAAGGTCGGTATTTGTGCCTCCAGTAGATCCATCGTCCCACTGAAGAACTACTGTGTAATCTCCTTCTGTAACTGTTATGTTTTGATAAATATCATCTGATCCTGAAAAATCATGTGCTACACCATTTATTTCGGGAGGGATAGTTGTACCGGGTGTAAATACACTTTGGTAAGATTTGTTTCCGTAATTTCCTGCTGCGGAAAAATAAGATACTCCAAAAGCGGTAACCTCGTCAACAGCTTGGGCAACAAATCCATCGATAAGGAATGGCTCAGTAATGTATGTAATATCATCAACAATGATATCACATCCGGCTTGCTGAAGTTCCCGAATGCCATTAGCAAAGTCACCTGCACTTAGAAAACCGGTTCTAAAGGCCAGTTCTGCCTGAGGTGCAATATCGTGAACAATCTGGAGCATGGCCCTACCTTCGTCGGTACGCTCACCATAAGGATAATCTGCCAAAACATCAACAGGTGTCGGATTGTTAGGATTATCAACACCTGGAAGGTCTCCTCTCAAAACATCATCAGCTGCCTGATTGCCCATTCTTGTATTGTAACTGTCGGATAATACACCTATTTTAACTCCGGTACCGTTCACATTAAAAATATCACGTGCGATGTATGATCGCATTGAAGTATCACCCTGACTGTTAACAAGTCCACTATTCGATTCTGCCGGATAAACGGGCCTGGCAAAATTGATTAGCGTTGGCAGATCATTTAACAAGATAAGATTAATAATTGGAAGTTGGCCTGTAACGATCAATTGATCAGGATTAGATGGATCGTTACTAACTTCTCCGGTTAATCCATATTCCGGAGCCCGAAGGGTACTTAAGAGATCCGGGTAATATCCTTCATTTGCTGCAACTTCAAGCAGTACATTCGATCCCATAATCTGGAAAATATCATCGGAAGCGGCATTACCGGTTTCCATAAATGAATTATAGAGCGCGTTTAACTCAGCTCCAATCAAAACATCTTCAATTTTTCCACCTTCCGGAGGAGTATAGTAAGCTGTTACAACTTCTCCACAATTGAGAACTGACTGGAATTCTGAAATGATGAAACTTTGAATTAAATCACTATTGCCGGCTTTAACCATGGTTTGCTGATCTTGCAGACCTCCCGTAATGGTATAAGTGACAGAAAAAATTCCTTCCAAACCATTTCCTATACCGGAAGTTCCGTCAATCCTGAAACCTTCAAAAGGACTCCCACCAAGTGCCGGTCCCATATTGATATTGCCATAGTTCATTGAACCGATTAGAACATTTACACTAATATCGCTATATGTTCCGGGAAGTGATTCAATTGAATAATGAGATAAGGCCTGGCAATCGGGGCCTGAACAACCATCATGTTCCACATACAGAACTATTGTATAAGTCCCATCGCCATTATCAACTACAGAATTAATGGTAGTTGAATAGCCATCGCCATGGTATTTTGTAATACCGCAACCTGATTGTGCCCAAAGCATTCCCGGAAAGGAAAAGACACAGAAGAAAACAAGGAGTAATAATTTCAGAATAATTGATTTCTGAATTGTTTTCGCTTCAATTTTTTTTTCTAAACTTTTCATAATCATTCATTTTTAGTTTTTTTAGCTTTTCATTGTCAAATATATAATAAAATTTCCATAAATTTTTATTTTATTTTACTTTTTTTAAAAGATGTTTGGTTGATTATATAACAATCTGTTATTGTGTAAAATTCAAGACAGGATCAAGCTCAGGAATGTTTTAAAGAACTGAATATTTAGTATTTAATACATTCTTGATTTCGATACATTTATGCTTTTTCTTTTGGAGTAATCACAATAATTAGTTTTTTTAATGTATTAAGTGCTTCTTCAAAATCATACATATTAGCTTGGTTTACCAACTGAAGATAATCGGGAATACCACCTAACTGGTCTTTTAGTGTCTTGATTTTCTCAATAACATCTCCATCATTATCTTTGAGAAGTATTTCAATTTCATCCAGTTTTGAGTTTATATCTTCAAAATCGATATTAATAACTGACTGACCGGATTGATTATCATCCGGTTCAACCAATGTTTCATAAATCGAATCAAGAATAGGAATGAGTTGCGACTCAAGACTTTTAATAATAACTTCAATTTGAATGTTGTTATTTTCCTTTAAAAGGTACTCTGCTTCTTTTGCCAGCGATTCAAGGTTAGCTGCCCCGATATTACCTGAAACTCCCTTCAGGGTATGAAGGAATCTGCTAACGGATTGAATATCTCCTTTTTTAAAAGTTGATTTAATATCTTCCAATAAATTAGCATTAGAAAAATAGAACTTCTTAAGGATGCTATTATAGGATTCCAAACTTACCCCTAGCCTTTTTAAAGCCAGGTGGGTTTGAATGCCAGTGATCTCTGGAATGTCCACATTAGCAAATGTTTGCCTGGTTGAAGGAACTTTTTTTATTACTTTGTTTTTTAGAGTAGTGGTTTCTATTGGTTCTGGATGAAGCCATTTCAAAATGGTAGAAAAAACCTCATCAGGATCAATAGGTTTCGATATAAAATCATTCATTCCGGCACTCATGCACTCTTCCAATACTCCCACCATAGCATCAGCAGTCATTGCAACTATAGGCAATTCATCATACTCTGTGTTTTTTCGTATATGTTTTGTTGCTGTAATTCCATCCATATTGGGCATCTGTAAATCCATCAAAACAAGATTGTATTTTGAGGGATATCCTGAATTCAGAACTTTTTCAACACCTTCCCGGCCATCATTGGAAATTTCAACCTCTATTCCTTCCTGTTCTAATAATTCAATTGCAATCTGTTGATTGATCTCATTGTCCTCTACAAGCAAAATGTTACTTCCTGCAAGAATATTGAGCCGCTCTTTGATTTCTACAGAACTCAATTCTGTAGTTTCAGTTGTTGCAATATCAGCATATAAATTGAGTATTGTATCATAAATTGTTGACCGGCTGACCGGTTTCAGTATAAAAGCATCAATGCCTAGTTCTGCTGCCCGTTGTCTCAGCTCCTCATTATTAAAAGCAGTTAGAAGAATGATTTTGGGATTTGTACTGATTTCTTTATTTTTATGGATTTGTTCTGTCGTTGTAAGCCCATCCATTCCCGGCATCATATAATCAAGGATGATAAGCTGGTATGGTTTATTTTTATTAACCAATAGAGTCTCAATAACTTTCTCACCTGATTCGACAATAGTGCCATCGAATTCGAGAGATTCGAAGGATTTTTTAAGGAAAAGCCTAACAGTTTCGTTGTCGTCGCATCCCAGGACTTTCATTCCTTTAAGGCTGTGGAGTTTTTCATACTGATCAGCCTTGTTCCTGCCTGATCCGAGCCTTATAGTAAAAGTAAATGAACTTCCTTTGTCAGGTTGGCTTTCCACCTGAATATTCCCTCCCATAATATTAATAATTTTTTTTGCTATGGCTAATCCAAGTCCGGTACCACCAAATTTTCTGCTTATCGATCCGTCAACCTGTGTAAACTCTTTGAAAAGGCTTTTTAGTTGTTTTTCATTCATACCTATGCCGGTATCCTTGACCACAAACTGTAGGATTACTTCACTTTCATTTTCCTCCAGCTTATCAATAAAAACTGCTACTTCCCCTTTTTCTGTAAATTTTATGGCATTGTTTACCAGGTTTGTTAATACCTGCCCGAGGCGTAATGGGTCGCCAACCAGTTGCATCGGAACACTGGGAGATACAGAAAAAACCAGTTCAATGTCCTTTTTTTGTGCTGAAAGACTGTTTAGATCGGATATATTCTGGAGGACTTTTTCAAGCTCAAACTCAACATTCTCCATGTCAAATCTACCGGCCTCAATTTTTGAAAAATCCAGAATGTCATTAATTATACGCAGAAGGGATTTGGCCGAACGATGTGTTTTATCAACATAATCTTTTTGTTTTGTATTTAAATCAGTTTGCAGGCAAAGGTGTGAAAGTCCGATAATTGCATTCATCGGTGTCCTGATCTCGTGACTCATTCGAGCCAGAAATTCGCTTTTTGCAACATTAGCTGCCTCAGCTTGTTCTTTTGAGATTTTTAATTCTTCCGCTATCTTCTTTTGTTCGGTAAGATCCAATATTACCCCGATCAGGCCAATTAATTTCCCCTCCCTGTTGAAAAGTTTGGCTTTATTTACCTTAAAATAAATTTCCTCACCTTTTGGCGATTTCATGGAATATTCATAAATTAAAATATCTTTATCTCCGTTGAATAATTCATTGTCAGCTGCTTTATGATCATTGGCAACATTTTTATCCTTAATAGTTTCGTTTACTGTTTTTCCGATAATCTCTTCCCTTTCTAAGTTCATAAACGAAGCAAAAGCTTTATTTATACTCTCGTATCTGCCATTAATATCTTTATAATAAACAGGTGCCGGGATTGAATCCATGAGCATATTCAGGAAAAACTTTTCGTCCTCCAACCTTTCATTGTATTTTCTCAACTCCTGCTCCATTTCATACCTGTCGGTGATGTTCCTTCCAACCCCGATATATCCCAGCAACTGTATATCTTCATTATAAAAGGGAGTTTTGAACACATCTATCAATACTTTCTTTTTATCTGGATAGGTTAGCCAGGTAGTGTAATGCATGACAATGTTTTCTTTCAGCATTTTTTTATCCTTCTCCCATACTTTCCCGGCTTCTTCTTTGGGCATAAAATCAAAATCTGTTTTGTTGACGATATCCTCAAGTTCTTTTCCGATATATTTTGTGTAAGCCATATTACACGTTAAATAAGCTCCATTAGTATCCTTGGCAAATATCAGATCAGGTGTGCTATTAATGACTGATAATAACTGGGCGCTTTCCTGTTCCAGTTTCAGGGAATTTTCTTTTAACATGACATTGGCCTTCTCCGTAATTTCTTTTTGATGCAGAAGCTCTAAGGTCTTTTCCTTTACCATTTGTTGCATCTTTTCATTTTGCCGCCTTAGCCTTCTTAAATTAAAGGCATAAACAAGATATATCAATCCTGCAAGAAGCAAGATCATCAGGGCAATGAACCAGGCTCTTTGATATAGATAAGGTTGTTTATAAAATGATTGCAGGGTTGGTTCATTGTTCCAGTCAGTAACGTTATTCCTTGCTGAAATTAAAAATTCATAATCACCCGGGCCTAACCCAGTATAAGATGCGAATCTTTCTCCTGATACGTCCTGCCATTCTTCATCGTAAGGTATAAGCTTGTATTTGAAAGAAATATTATTTGGTGATAAAAAATCCACGGAAGTGAAATATATTTTAAGGTGTTTGTTGTCAGATTTAAGGATTATGGGTTTTCCCGTAAATTCAATTTGTTCATCAATTACTATTTTATCAATGATTGAAACCGGGGCGCTGTAATTATTAATAATTTTTGACGGTTTGAAGATCGCGAAACCATTGTTTGTGTTTAACCAAATCCAGCCCTTGGAATCTTTCAGGTAATGGGTAGCCCCCTGACATCCTGAAGCCGGTAATCCATTTGCTCTATTGTATTCAATACAAAAAAGTGTATCAGGTTTTTCAGTCGAAAATTTGTCAAACTCAGATTTATGAACTTTAATGAGGCCATTGTCGGAGGGTATCAAAAGAAAGCCATGGTCATCTTCAATTATTTCAAAAATAGTGGAAGATGGCAGACCTGATGCTTTGTTAAAGCTTTCAATGTTTTCTCCAAGGATTCTGCTGAGTCCTTCCAGTGTACCAACCCATAAGCATCCGGTAGAGTCTTCATACATGTTAAAGACAAGGTCAGAAGCGAGTCCGTCGGATTTATCATAATGTCTGACAACTGTATCCTTAATTATAAAATCGATACCTTTTTTACTGCCTACAACAATGCTTCCGTCCATTAATTCTATTAGATCCATAATATAACTTGATTGCAGGCCATTTTGAACATCAAAAGTTTTAATATGCCCATCCGGTTGTAATTTATGCAAACCGGTGGCTGCACTTCCTATCCATATGTTCCCTGCCCTGTCTTCATAAACAAGTCTTATCAATTCTCCAAATAAATGTTCGCTACCAAAAAGTTTTTCACTACCATCAGGGGCAACTCTTAGCAAACCACCATATGTGCTGATCCATATATTATTGCCACTATCTTTATACAACTGCTTAATCCTGTTTCCATGTAGTTGTGTTTTTGTAGTATAATCCTTAAAACTACCGTTACAGAATTCCTGAATATGCCCGTCTCCACTTGCAATCAGGTAGGTGTCAATACCGGTTTCAATAATTGAATATATCTGGTTGCTTTGTAAACCGTTTTTTTCAGAATAGTTGACAAATATTCCTCGGGAAAGTAAAAACATTCCATCCCTGTAGGTGCCAATCCAAACATTCCCTTTTCTGTCAACAAATGTGCTCCTGATATCTTTAAGTAAAATTTCATGTTCTTTTAAAGGTGGCGACAATAATCCGGTTTTCAGGTTATATGTCCATAATCCAACAGAAGAACCAATGAGAAGGATGTTATCCTTTATATTAGCTATAGAATTTACATAGGATAGTGGAATGTTGTTGAGCTTACTTATCTTATTATCTTTTAAAATAAAAACACCATCAGAAGTCCCTAACCAGATATTATCGCCAACCGGGCAAATTGAAAAGATAATCCTTGATACAGGATTGTTAATAATTTCGAATGTTTCGTTCGAGTATTTTAATAATATTCCTGTATTAGAACTGAAATATATGTTGCCATCCTGATCCTCGGCAATAGCTTTAATAATACCTGTTAACAATGATCCGTAATTATCTATATGTCGGAGGCTGCCATCTGAAAACATATAAATTCCGGAAAAAGAGGAGCCGAACCATATCCTTCCTTTACTGTCTTCAAATATTTCTTCAATACTAATATTGTTATCAACGAGGGTTTGTAGACTATCAGGGATGAAAAACTGATGATCTTTGTATAAAGTAACGCCTTCGTTGGTCCCAATCCAAAGGCAATCCTTTGAGTCAAATAATAATGCAAGAATGTTTTTTCCATGCAGTTCGGGTGTATTATCCGGTGTATAGACTTTGAATTCTTTGCCATCGAATCTTGCAATTCCACCATATGTTCCGATCCAAAGGAATCCATCCCTGCCCTCAGCAAAGCAGATCACTTCGTCGGCCGGTAAGCCATCATCCTGTACCCAGGATTTAAGAGTGTAATGTTTAAAAAAATCACCCTCGTTATTTTCATCTGAACCTGATGAATGAATTATAAATACAAAAAGTGAAAATGATATGAGTATTATTTGTTTCATTATATCGAGTATTTATTTAACTGTAATTTCATTTATTAATCTGTCCAGTGAATTTATTGCTTCTTCAAAATCATACATGCTGGTATTGTTTTCCAGTTGCAGGTATTCCTGATTATTTCCCAATTGGCCTTTTAACAGCTTGATTTTATCAATGGCGTCACCATCATCATTTTCCAGCATTTTTTTTATCTCATCAAGCTGTGGTTTAATGCTCTCAAAACTTACCATGGCTTTGGGTTTTTCTTCTTTTTGCTTATCCGGCTCAATCAATGTTTTGAAAATTGATTCTAAAATCGGATTTAGTATTTCTTCAAACTCACTTATTATAGGCTCTATATCTACATTCTTGTTTTCCTTGACCAAATTTTCAGCTTTTAGAGAATAAGCCTGAAGATCAACGGCCCCGATATTTCCGGAAACACCTTTCATTGTATGCAACATTCTAATTGTAGTTTCTATGTTTCCTTCATTATATTCACTTTTTAGGTCTTCAACAAATCCGATATTTGAATTATAGAATTTCTTTAAAATGTTGATGTATGAATTGATAGCAATGCCAAGTTTTTTATGGGCCTTGTGAGTTAAGATACCCTTAATTTCAGGAATGATTATTTGCTCGCTGGGAGAGGATTTTTTAATATCCTGTTTATCAGAACCAATGCTTATCTTTTTTATCAGATCTTTATCAATCCACTTTACCAATTTGCCGAATGCATCATCCTGATCTATTGGTTTTGTTACAATATCCATCATACCTGATTCAATACATTTTTCTTTTACTCCCGACATTGCATCAGCTGTAAGTCCTAAAATAGGCAAATCTTTATAATTATCAAGTTTCCGAATTTCCTTTGTTGCAGAATAGCCGTTCATCAATGGCATCTGGATATCCATAAAAACAAGATTGTATTTGGAGGGTGATCCGGACGATGCTACTTTTTCAAGGGCTTCTTTTCCATTATTTGCAATCTCAACAATAAATCCTGCATTTTCAAATAATTCCTGTGCTACCTGTTGGTTTATTTCATTATCTTCTGCAATAAGAAGTTGAGCTCCGGCAATTTCTTTAAGTTTCTTTAAATGCTTACTGCCTTTTTCAATCCTGGTTTTAGTGATTTTTATGTCTTTCCCCAATGTTTCCATAATGGAATCAAAAAGAGTTGAAAATGTATATGGTTTGCTTATAAAACCATTTACTCCTAAGGAAGCGGCTTTTTGAGCAATATCTTCTTTCCCAAAAGCAGTAACCATAATTATTTTTAGATTACTAAAACGTAAATCTTTTTTGATACGTTTTACTGTCTCCAAACCATCCATTTCAGGCATTTTCCAGTCGATAAGTAATAAATCATACTTATTTTTACCTAACTCCAAAATCGCATCTTTGCCTGAACTAACAGTATTTATCTTAAAAGAAAATGTTTCAATGGCTTCTTTTAAGATAAGAAGTGCTGTATTATTATCATCACAAGCTAATACACTTAAACCGGCAAGATCTTCAGATGCTTTAAATTGAATTCTTTTTTGTGTATCCTGTACACCACAAATGCAATTGAAAAGGAATGTGCTACCTTGACCATATTCGCTTTCAACCCAGGTATTTCCTCCCATCATCTCTGCCAGTTTTTTACTTATGGCCAATCCTAATCCTGTTCCACCATATTCTCTTGTAGTTGAGCTATCTGCCTGACTGAACTCCTGAAACATCTTCAATCTTTGATTGTCTGTTAAGCCAATTCCGGTATCCTTTACTGAAAATTGAAGTTTGAGTTTTTTATCTTCTATTTGTTCCTCCAAATATACGCTGATAATAATTTCACCCTTTTCAGTGAACTTTACTGCATTGCTGCAAAAATTAGATATAATCTGACCAATACGCAAAGGATCACCAATCAGGTATAAAGGTACATCCGGTGATATGTATATCGAAAATTCCAGCCCTTTATCCTGGGCTTTTTGTGAGTTTAAGTTAGAAACCGTATCGAGAACCTGTTCCAGATCAAAATTAATATTTTCAATATTTAGTTTTCCAGCTTCAATTTTTGAAAAATCCAGAATATCGTTAATAATTCCGAGTAAAGACAGCGAAGAACGTTCAATTTTATCAATATAGTCAAGCTGCTTAGTATTTAAATCGGTTTTATGAACCAGCTGTGACAAGCCGATGATTGCATTCATAGGTGTACGGATTTCATGGCTCATATTTGCCAGAAATGAACTTTTTGCTTCAGTTGCTGCTTCAGCGGTTTCTTTTGCTACTTTTAAATTGGCTTGTGTTTCTTTTAGTTTGATGTTTGCCAGTTGAAGTTTTTTCCTTCCCATAAAAAAAATATAAACGAATATAATTGATGATATTAATGCAATTGCTATTATAATTCCGAATAAGTATTGATTTTGAATGGTTTTTTCATTCAACTGGTTGTCTAATCTAAGTTTTTCGTTTTCCTGTTCTTTTTTCTCTACATCGTATTTTGTTTGTAATTCTGACAATTGTTCCCTTGTCTCAATTCCCAATATGCTATCTTTCAAAATAGATTGTCTTTTATAATGATCAAGCGCCTCTCTATAATTCCCAAAGGCTTCTTCGTGGTCAGATAAATTCCGGTGGGCTTTCATCTCAATTTCTTTTGCCCCAATCACTTTTGAGATATTCAAAGATTTGTTATAATATATTTCTGCCAGTCCCACATTTTTAAGCGCTGAATAAGTTTTTCCAATACATAGAAAACACTCTGCACTACCTTGTTTGTCATCAATTTCGGTTCTTATCTTCAGCGATTCATTAAAATATTCTAATGCTTGATCAAAGTTTTCCTCTATAAAATGTACTTCACCAATATTCTTGTAACAATCTGCCAGGTAAAACTTCTCACCCAGTTCTTTAAAGATGGAAAGTGCTTGAATGTAATATTTCAGGGATGGACTTAACTCTTTATTCTTAAAATGAATTTTTCCAATATTTAGTAAAACATATGCTTTTTCTCTTTCATACCCATCCATAAGATTAAAAATCCTGTAGGATTTATTATAATATTCCAACGATTTGTCCAGTTTATCAAGTTTTTCATATATTTCTCCGAGATTATTAAGAGCCATTGCATTAAGCCTGTTCATTCCGGTTTTTTCAGCAATTTCCAATGCATTAAAATAATATTCAATAGATTTTTGGTAATTTCCCTGGGCAAAAAATGAAGCACCTAAATTATTTGATATTTTGGCCATCCCTTCCGGATCTTCCATCTCTTTATAAACGTCCAAAGCTTTATGAAGATTCTCGGAATGTGAAACGTAATCCCCACGAACGTAGTAAGATATGGCAAGAGCAGTATAAGCTTTTGCCAGACCTCTTTTGAAACTAAGTGTTTCTCCAAGCTTAATTGCTTCTAAAGCATATTGTTCTGCTTTTTCGGGCGATGAGGTAGAAATATTGTATGAAAATTTCCAAAGAAAATGAACACGGTTAGTATCTTCCGGTAGGCTCTTCAATACCATTTCAAGGCTATCGATAACTCCGATCTGACAATAAACTGTTGATGTGAAAAAGAAAAACAGAACTCGTAGATATTTGAAATATACTGAATTCAGTTTGAGTTTTTGATTTAAGATTGTATTTATTGATTTAGTTAACATTTTAAATCGTACATGATGCTAAGAAGTATTATATTTCCATGCGTTTTTTTGGGAGTAATTGCATTTGTTAATTTTTCCAATGAATTTAGTGCTTCTTCAAAATCATACATGCCGGTGTTGTTTTCCAGTTGCAGGTATTCCTGATTATTTCCCAATTGGCCTTTTAACAGTTTGATTTTATCAATAGCGTCACCATCGTCATTTTCTAGCATTTTTTTTATCTCATCAAGCTGTGGTTTGATGCTCTCAAAACTTACCTTGACTTTGGGCTTTTCTTCTTTTTGCTGATCAGGTTCAATCAATACTTTGAAAAGTGATTCCAAAATCGGGTTTAGTATTTTTTCCAGCTCAATTATAGTTATATCATCAAGCTTATTATTTTCCTTAAGAATGCTTTCAGCTTTCAGAGAAACAGCCTGTAGTTCAACAGCCCCGATATTCCCTGAAACACCTTTCATCGTATGAAGCATTCTGAGGGCAGTTTCAATATCTCCTTCCTTAAAAACAATCTTCAAATCTTCAAGAAATCCAATATTTGAATTATAGAATTTCTTTAAAATGTTGATGTATGAGTTGATGCCAATCCCAAGTTTTTTAACAGTCCAGTTTGTTTGAATGCCTTCTATTTCAGGAATTTCAAAAGTTTCGACTCTTTGTTTTTCAGGTGTCTTTTCAGGTGAAGTATTTTTATCACTTATTTTCACCCATTTTACCAACTTGCCAAAAACTTCATCCTGATCAATCGGTTTGATGGTATAATCCATCATTCCGGCTTCGATGCACTTTTCTTTGACCCCTGTTATGGCATCAGCAGTTAAACCGATAATTGGTAAGTCTTTATATTTCTCCAATTTTCTGATTTCCTTTGTTGCTGTGTATCCATCCATTACCGGCATTTGAATATCCATAAATACAAGGTCATATTTAGAAGGAAATCCTGATGCGGCCACCTTTTCCAGGGCCTTTTTTCCATTGTTTGCAATTTCAACTTTAAACCCGACACCTTCAAGAATTTCCTGTACAACTTGTTGATTAATTTCATTGTCCTCAGCAATAAGTAAGCGTGCTCCACGGATTTTTTTAAGTGCTTCAAAGTGTTTTTCACCTTTCACGGTTCCAGCTTTAACAGCTTGAATTTTTTTTCCAAATGCTACAAGTATGGTATCGAATAAATTTGAAAAAGTGAAGGGTTTTGTGATAAAACCATCAATTCCTAAGTGATCTGTTTTTCGGGAAACATCTTCATTGCCGAATTTAATTGTCACGATTATCTTCAGTTTATTGAATTTAGGGTATTTTTTAATCAACTCAATCGTTTCCAACCCATCCATTCCAGTCATTTTCCAATCCATCAATAAAAGATCATATTTGTTGTTTTCAAGTTCTAAAAGAGTTTTTTTACCCGACTCAACTATCTTAAACTTGAATGAGAATAGTTCCATTGCTTCCTTAAAAATAAAACGCATAGTTTCATTGTCATCACAAATTAACACTTTCAATTCACGGAGATCTTCAGGAGGTATGAACTCAACTCTTTTTTGTGATTTCTGGATACCGCAAATACCATTAAACAAGAAGGTGCTTCCTTTTCCCAACTCACTTTCTACCCATGTCGTACCACCCATCAAATTGGCCAGTTTTTTACTAATCGTTAATCCTAATCCTGTACCACCGAATTTTCTGGTTGTTGAAGTATCTGCCTGGCTGAAGTTCTTAAAAATCTTATCTTTCTGTTCTTTGGAAAGGCCAATTCCGGTATCCCTGACTGAAAACATCAGTAAAAGTCTATTACCGAGAAGCTTTTCCTGAATGCTTATATTAATAACGATCTCTCCTCTCTGCGTAAACTTAACAGCATTGCTGCAATAATTTGTGATTATCTGGCCGATACGTAATGGATCTCCTATCAGTTTATATGGCACATCATTGTCAACATGAATGACAAACTCAAGTCCTTTGTCCTGGGCTTTCTGTGAGTTAAGGCTCGAAACAGTATCCAGTACCTGTTCCAAATCAAATTCAATGTTCTCGATATTAAGTTTACCTGCTTCAATCTTTGAAAAATCCAGGATGTCATTAATAACTCCGAGTAAAGACTGGGAAGATCGTTCAATTTTGTCAATATAATCAAGTTGTTTAGGATTTAATTCGGTTTTATTAATTAATTGTGACAATCCAATAATTGCATTCATAGGTGTACGGATTTCATGGCTCATATTGGCAAGGAATGCACTTTTTGCTTCAGTTGCAGCCTCTGCTGTTTCTTTGGCTTCTTTTAAATCCAGTTGGGTTGTTTTCAATTCCTTCGTTCCTTCGTTCTTTTGTTCACTTCAAGTTCAAGCTCTTCTTTTCTTTTTTTAAGAGCAGATATCCGCCAATAATAAATTGCAATCACGAAAGATAATACAATAATTATAATACAAATTCGAAACCACCAAGTCTTCCACCATGGAGGCATTATTATTATTTTTACACTTGATCCTTTTTCATTCCAATAACCATCATCGTTGGAGGCTATTACTCTGAAAATATATTCTCCGGGTGATAAACCCGTATAAGTAGTTCTGCGATGTTTGTAATCGGTTTCGATCCAATCTTTATCCAAACCTACTAATTTATAAGCAAATCTATTCTTTTCGGATTGACTATAATTCAAACCTGAAAATTCGAAGGCGAAAATATAATCCGTATAATTTAAAACAATTTCTTTGGTAAAGTTAATATTCTGTTTCAATACGGTTGTATCTCCAACCTGAACCGTTTTATTGGCTAATAAAAAATCCGTAATTACAACAGGCGGAATAAGCAAATTATTTTTTATGCTGTCCGGATAAAATTCATTAAAACCATTCACACCTCCGAAGTACATTCTGCCCATCCGGTCTTTGCAACAGGCACCTTGATTAAATTCATTACTTTGAAGGCCGTCCCTTTCATCATAATTAGTGAAAGTGCCGTTATCCGGATTTAACTTACTTATCCCCTTATTTGTACTTATCCAAAGAAGGCCTTTAGAATCTTCCAGTATTCCGTAAATAACGTCATTAGATAATCCGTCTTTTTCCCTGTAATGTGTGAATTTCAGAAATTCTTTTTCATTTGAAACGGAATCAAGGATCAGTTGATTTAATCCTCCGGCGGTTCCTATCCACAAATTACCTCTGGAATCCTCAAAAAACGAGAGTACTATATTATTACTGAGACTGAACGGATTATTGGATTCTTTTTGGTAACGGATGAATTTTTCTTCTTCTTTATCAAATTTATTTAATCCACCGCCACCGGTTCCAATCCATAAGTTTCCCCGACTATCTTCGAAAAGAGAATAAATTATGTTATTACTTAGGCTTTTGGGATAATCGGTTTTATTCGTGTAATGTGTAAAATATCCTTCGCTTTTATTTAACTTATTAAGTCCTCCGCCCTCGGTTCCAATCCACAGATTACAATCGGAATCTTCGATAATCGACCAGATAATATCATTACTCAGACTTAGCGGATTATTTGCAATATTTCGGTACCGTTTAAATTCTTCATTCTTTCTGTCGAATCTATTAAGTCCTCCACCATTGGTTCCAATCCATAAGTTACCGTCGCTATCTTCAATTATCGTATTAACATTGTTGTTACTAAGACTATGTCTGTTATTTGTTTCCTTTTGGTATCGTTTGAATTTTTCTGTTTTTCTGTCAAATTTATTGAGTCCTCCACCATTTGTTCCAATCCACAAACAACCGCCGGAATCTTCAAATATGGACCAAACAGAGTTGTTGCTAAGACTTTGCGGATCATTCACTTCATTCTGGTATATCGTGAATTTTTCCACTCTTCTATCGAATTTATTAAGACCGCCACCCCATGTTCCAATCCACATATTGTGCCCTGAATCTTCAAAAATAGACCAAATATAGTTGTTGTTCAGGCTATGAGGATTATCTGCCTGGTTTTTGTAATGGATAAACTTTTCTTCCTTATTATCAAATCTGTTAAGCCCTCCGCCGTGTGTCCCAATCCACAAGTTTTTTCCGTAATCTTCAAAAATCGAATAAATATAGTTGTTATTTAAACTGTGAGAATCATGTTTCTCATTCATATAACGAGTAAATTTTTCATCTTTTCTATTAAATTTATTCAATCCACCCCCCAAAGTTCCAATCCATAAATTGCCGCGGCTATCTTCAAAAATTGAATTAACATTGTTATTGCTTAAGCTTTGGGAATTATTTATTTGATTCGTATAATGGGTAAAAATCCCTGATTTTTTATTGAATTTGTTAAGTCCTCCTCCTTCTGTCCCAATCCATAAGTTACCTTGGTTATCATCCCACAATGATCGGATAATGTCGTTGCTTAGACTAAGAGGATTATTTTTTTCATTTTGGTAACGAATGAATGTATTTTCACTTCTGTTGAATTTATTTAATCCTCCGCCCAGGGTTCCAATCCATAAATTGCCTTTGGAATCTTCAATAATCGAACTAACATTATTGTGACTAATACTGTGAGGATTGCCAAACTCATTTTGGTAGTGAATAAATTTATTTTTTCTTCTATCGAATTTATTGAGTCCTCCATCCAGGGTCCCAATCCATAAACAACCCTTTGAATCTTCTAAAATCATCCAAATATGATTATTACTCAGGCTATTATTGTCATCGGGATTATGGCGATAGATGGTGAATTTATAACCATCAAATTTATTCAATCCATCTTGTGTGCCAAACCACATAAAACCCTGTTTGTCCTGAAAGATGCAATTCACAGTAGCTTGTGAGAGCCCATCTTCCAAACTCAGATGTTCAAAGTGTATGTTTGCTTTTTGTGCATATATGTTTGGTAACAGGGTTGTTGCTAGTAGAACTATAATGGCGATATTTTCGTAAAATTTATTCATTAAAATCTTATATATATTTGAAACAGTTCTTCGTAATTTTATTTTTTCTCATGAGTTATCGATCATATGTCATCCTTTAGTATCTTTTTTGTTTTTTTTACTTTCTTTTTAAACAATTCATGCCGTACAAGATGTAAAAAAGCAGTATATTTTCATGCTTTTTCTTTTGGTGTAAACACAATAATTAGTTTTTCTAATAAATTAAGTGCCTCCTCAAAGTCATACATATTGGCTTTGTTTTCCAGTTGCTGGTATTCCGGAATGTTTCCCAGTTGTTCTCTTAACATTTTGATCTTATCAATGGCGTCACCATCATCTTCTTTAAGCAATGCCTTGATTTCATCAAGTTGAGGCTTAACACTCTCAAAATCCACTGTGGTTTTAGGCTTCTCTTCTTTTTGCTGGTCAGGCTCAATCAATATTTTGAAAATTGATTCTAAAATCGGATTTAGTATTTCTTCAAACCCGCTTAAAATAACTTCTATATCCATATTCTTATTTTCCTTAACCAGATTTTCAGCTTTCAGAGATATCGCCTGAAGGTTGGTAGCTCCGATGTTTCCGGAAACGCCTTTCAATGTGTGCAGCATTCTTATTGTAGTTTCGATGTTTCCTTCATTATATTCACTTTTTAAACTTTCAATAAATCCAATATTTGAATTATAGAATTTCTTTAAAATATCGATGTATGAATTGATACCTATCCCAAGCTTTTTAAAAGCTTCGTGTGTATTAATACCGGGGATGTCCGGTATCTCATATTCAGTAAAAGTTTTTTTCGGGACAATTTCTTTTCTTGCAGTTTTTGGTATAGTAAGTTTTTCAGTTCCTTCTTTCTTCTTAATCCACTTAATAAGTGCAGTAAAAACTTCATCCGGATCGATGGGTTTTGTTATAAAATCGTTCATTCCGGCTAAATAGCACTTTTCAGCCACACCTACCATTGCATCAGCTGTCATTGCAACTATAGGAACCGAATCGAATTCGGAATTCTTTCTAATATTAACAGTAGCTGTGATGCCGTCCATTTCAGGCATTTGAATATCCATGAGAACAATGTTATACATGGATGGCCTGCCTGAGTCATTCATTTTTTCTACAGCTTCCCGGCCATTGTTAGCAATATCAACATTCATTCCAACAGATTCGAGCAATTCAATAGCAATTTGTTGGTTGATATCATTGTCTTCAGCTAAAAGGATGTTACTACCGGCAATGTTTTTCATCTTTTCCTGCAATGTACCATCCTTAATAACCTGTTCATCGGGTACAGGAGTTTTTGCAAAAAGGTTGATAATAGCATCGAGTAAAGAAGATCGTGTTATTGGCTTCAGCAGGTAATCATCAATTCCGGATTCTTTGGCTTTCAAAAGAAGTTCATCGTTACCAAAAGCTGTTAAAAGGATAGTTTTTGGCTGAACTTTGATTTTAGTATTATTCTTGATCTTTTCAATCGTCTCAATTCCATTTTGGTCCGGCATCATATAATCCATAATGACCAATCTGAACGGATCGTTGCGGTTTTCTTCAAGAATTTCAATGGCTTCCATACCTGATTTGACTACTGTTGCCTTGAAGTTCAGTGAATTTAAAGCTAATTTTAGAAACTTTGTTACTGTTTTGTTGTCGTCACAAACCAACACCTTCATGTCTTTTATATCAGGTAAATCTTCTGATCTGATTCTTTTTTGTTTGCAAATCCCAAATTTTGCATTAAAGATGAAAGAGCTTCCTTTACCGGTTTCACTTTCAACCTCTATATCTCCACCCATCATTTGTACTATTTTTTTTGCAATCGCAAGCCCAAGGCCTGTTCCACCGTATTTTCTGGTTGTTGAACCATCGACTTGTGAGAATTCTATAAACAATTTATCTCTTTGATCCGGAGTCATTCCAATCCCGCTATCCTTTACAATAAACTTAAGATTTACTTCTTTTTCATTCTGCCCGATTTTACTAATAAATAGAGCTACTTCGCCTTTTTCAGTAAATTTCACAGCATTATTTATCAGGTTAGTTAATACCTGGCTTAATCTTAGTGGATCGCCAATAAGGGTCAATGGAACATCGGATGAAACCGAGAAAATAAACTCAAGTCCTTTTTGTTGTACTTTTAAATTCATCAGGGTAGCAATATCATCCAAGACTTTCTCAAGTTGGAATTCAACTTTTTCGATGGAGAGTTTTCCGGCTTCAATCTTTGAAAAATCAAGTATGTCATTTAATATTCCAAGTAGTGATTTTGCGGAGCGATGTGTCTTTTCAACATAATCTCTTTGCTTGAAATCAAGATCGGTTTGCAGGCAAAGATGCGTAAGCCCTATGATAGCATTCATTGGAGTCCGGATTTCATGGCTCATCCTGGCCAGAAACTCACTTTTTGATTTACTGGTTGCCACTGCAGCTTCTTTTTCAATAGATAGTTTCTCCGATTTAATCCTTTCAGAAACATCTTCGTAAATACAGATACCACCTGTAAACTCTTTGTTTTCAGATAACAGGGGTGTGTATATGCTTCTGACATAAAGTTTGTTATCGCTTAACGGATGCTGGTATTCGCCTTCAAAAATTGCTTGTTGTCCATGAATGGTTTTGTTAATGGCATCAATAATTTTCTGTGTTTTGGTTTGCCTGAGTACATTAAAACCAACAATTTTTTGAGGAACTACACCTATTAGCTCGGCAAAGGCGCTGTTACACATGGTAATTGTGCCATCCTTATCGTAATGGTAAATCCCTAACGGTGAGTTTTCGAGAATAAGTGACATTTTCTCATTGCTCTCACGGATAATCTTATCTAAATGTTTTTCCTCAGTAATATCCTTGGAAACAATGATGTAATTTGTGATTTCTCCTTCAATATTTTTTAGTCCCGACAATGAAGTCAATTCCCAAAATAATTCCCCGTTTCTTTTTTTATTCTCAATTTCTCCTTTCCATGAATCTCCGTTTTTTAATCTTTTCCAAATTTCATTGTATATATCTTTTCCAATAAACTTCTCATTTAAAACATTGGGTTTTTCTCCAAGTGCCTCATCTTTATCATATCCGGTAGAACTAATATATTCGGTATTAACATACTCAATATATCCATTAACATCGGTAATACAAACAGTGCTGGGGCTTTGCTCAACTGCTTGAGAAAGTTTCAATACTTCCTCCTCTTTTTTCTTTCTTTCAGTAATATCACGTAATATTACCATCTGTGCAGGACTGTTTCTAAAATCAATCTCCGTTTCTGATATTTCAACCGGTACAGGTTGATTTTTTGAGTTAATTATTTCCACTTCAATTGCCTCCAAAGTGTAGTTATCCCTTTGTTGGATGTCTCTTACAGTTTTAATAATGCTTTTGTGATATTTCTTATCTAAATGACTAAGGTATTTGGTACCGACAATCGCTTCGACAGGTTTGCTTAACATGTTGCAGATCCGCTGGTTGGCAAAAACAATTCTGCCTTTTTGAATTATAATGATGCCATCTGTTGATCCTTCAACCAGTGTGGAGTATTTTTGTTGCGATTCTTTCAGGCTTTTCTCGGCAACCTCTTTTTCCTCTTCCCTTTGTTGTATTTGGAAGATCATTTCATTAAAATCCGTATATAACTTGCCTATTTCATCATCACCCTTGGGTTGTATTCTTAGTGAGTAGTCGGCCGTTTTAGTAATTAAACCTGTAAAATCTGTCAGTGACTCAATAGGTCCGGAAATGATTTTTTGTAGCTTGTTTGCCAGGAAATAGGTGGTTATTACGGCAATGACAAAAATGCCAAGCATTAAAAAAATATAATTGTTGATCTGCCGGGTAAGTTCTTCTGTTGAAAACCTTACATAAATGCTGCCATAATAATCATCGTGATAGAAAATTGGTTCAAAAACTAAAAGTTCGTTCCCAGTAAAAGTTTGAAAAGCTATTAACTTCTCAGGCGGTGCTATTAAGTTTTGAAGGGTGTCGGGATATTTTGAAAAAACATCACCCTGGGTGTCAAATAAAGTAGCATTCGAAAATGATGGTACTGTTTTAAGTTTACTAATTATATCGTATGCCCCAACCTGGTCCTCAAAAGCTATGGATGAAATAACGTTTTCACCTATCAGCTGGGTGTTCATTAATGAGTTGTTCAACATATCGGCTTTATAATCCCTTATCCTGATGATCATTAATGCTGCGAACAATGCACTTCCAATTGTCCCGGTAGCGACAAGGATCAAAATGATTATCTTGTATTTTATTGAAAGCGACTTTAGAAGTTTTTGTAAATTCATAATATAATTTTTAAAATTCTGACTAACGTTAAATATCACAACTCAATTTCTGTGAGTTACAAAACCGAACATTTTCAGATTTTAATTCAAATATAGCAATATTTTTCTTAATCCGTTGCCTCAACTATTTTTAATATGGCTTTAGAGCAATTCATCAATTAGAGGGTGATAAATATGTAATTTTTCAATATTTTATAAGCTTTCTTTGTATTTCTCTATCACCATTAGTGATGACTTCAATGTAGTAAAATCCATGTGAGAAATTTGATACATCTATTTTAATTATTAATTCTACTTTGTTGACCTTTTTTTGACCTTAATAAAATATTGCTTGATAATTTGATAAAGAGTAGTTTATTCTGTATAAGAAATAGATGATTCCATCAAACCTTTCTTTGTATTTATACAGCTCCGCCCCCCTCAGTCCCATATTCTCTTATCCTTCCTTAATTAATATATGCGACTTCCATGTTTTTGTTCATTTTTAATAACCTGATCAAATAAGTTATTATTGAACTTTATATTTTTTTAATGCGTTTAAAACTTATTAACAACAATTTTTTTATGCTTTTTTAAACACCATTTAAATTTGGTTTTATTTTCGCTTTTTAAACTTAAACCAAAAATACATAATATAAACTACACTAAAAAATATTTCAAGAAAAATATTAAAATTTCAAATAAACCTTTTCAGCTAAAATTCAGAGCTTAGTATTTTGGATGATCCTTAATCCTTAAATTGCAGGTGATAATTAATTTGATAAAACTATTATTATATCGCTCTCATTTACTTCTATAATAATATTTCAACAATTTTTTATTAATTTTTTCAACTGTCTTCTTATACGACCTGGTTAAATGAGCCATATGAAAAAAAGTTTTAAATATGGATTGTTCAGGCTGCCTTTTAATTGATTTATAAACAATTTTTGTGTAGAAAGGAAAAGGCTTATTTAATTGAATGAAATTATCATCTTTTATAACCATTTCATCTAAGCCAAAGTTTGTTCCGCCAAAATAATTTTCCACTTTTCTTAGGCCTTTATCTTTCTTATGATCATAGCTGTAGTGGGAAAAATATTTTGTTGTATCTTGATGTGTCCTGCTAAAATCTGCAATGAATATGCTGTTATTTGTGTCGATTTTTATTGAATTATCAATTTTCAGGTTGTCATTTAGGAATATGTTCTCAAATTCTCTGTTAACTATGTTTTTTGATTTATTACTGAAAAAGAAAACAACATTACAAAAATTAAAATCCTTGTTAAAAGCGGATATTATTTTTTTATTTTCAATTTCTTGTTGTTTTTCTATTTTATCAGCTTTTGCAATTTCGCCAATTTTTCTTAAAGCACTTATTTTACTTTTAGAAGTTTTTAGCCTAACCAATAATGTTCCGTTTCTAAGTTGTCTTATTTGTTCTTTTGATTTTTTTTGATTTATTTGTCTGTAACTTTCTTTTCTAAGCCTTTTTTTGTTAAGTAAAACATTAAGAGTAAATTGAAAGTTTTTAATATTTGTTTTCGAAGTTGGGATATTGTAATTAAACTCAATATTAATATTATCCAGAATGCAGAATTCAACTCCGGTAATAATACTGATTTCAGAATTGAATCCTTTAAAATTAACTTTGTCTACTCCATTTTTGCTTTCACCATCTAATGTTATTTTTTTTGATGATAATATACGTGAGTAAGAAATTCCTGCTTGTAGATATAAACTCTTGATGATCTTGTGTTGGGAAGTAAAATTAAAGTCAATGTAACTGTTTCTGAGCTTCAAATATGGTGAAATAGAAGTTGAGCCTTTAAGGGAATATGATATTGAAGATTTGAAATAAATATTTTCATTAATTTTATATTTTCCATGCAAACCAATTAAAGGTTTTGTACCGGAATAAAAATTTATTGAATCACTATTAAACTTACTAAAATTTAATCCAATATTAATTCCGAATAAAAATCTCTGATTATAAGATGAATCATTTATTTGTGAAACTCCAATACAAGGAATTAAGAGTAAAATTAATATTTTAATTGCTTTTTTCATTTTTTTGTTATCATTATCAGAACAGCTCAGCTATGAAATGTTGCAAATTGCGGGAAATTCTCATATCAAAACTTTGTGAAGTGCCTTCGAGCCCCAATTGCCCGAATTGCAATTTCTCCCATTTGATAAGCTGTCATAGTTGGTGTATTCTAATTCTTAATTATTTTCTTTATAGTCAATTGATTTTCGGTTTCAAGTTCCAAAATATAGATGCCATCAAGAAGATCATCCACCCTAATCTCACCTGATATTCCTATTCTGTCTTTTTTCAATATTTTTCCAAATAAATCTATTATTCTATATTCTGTTGGCTTGTAAATGTTTTTGATAAACAAGCTTTTAGATACCGGATTTGGGTAAACAACAAAATCATTTGATGATACCTCTTCGATGCCTGTGAATATTTGATCACAATCCTGATGATTCCAACCTCCGGTTGTATGAAATGGATTTAGAAACAAGCCTGTGGAACTATCCTGGAAACATCTCAGCGGCCCATTCTGTGTAACACAGCCTTGTGGAAACATAAATCCCGTATTCCCAATACCATCAATTATACGGTTGCCAAATTCAAGACTTATTCCATCACCACAAGTTATATGCTGAATTTTTCTTTCATCATTATTGATAATTATCGATCCTGTTGAATCAATAATCATTTTTAAAGGGGATCCATCATGGGTTGAGAAATATTCAAGAATAATAGTATCGCCTGCTATTGCACCAAAATCATATAAAAGTTGAAAGTCATTATCGGCAAAAAAGAAAACACTGTCATTTTCAGAATACATATAATGATAAGTTGTACCAATAGTATCATAAACGCGTTCTACTTCAATCATTTTTCTGCATTGTATTTCGTTAATTGTTGTATCGGATATTGATTCAATTGTTTTAAATGATGTAAGTTCCGGATTAAGTGTCCATTGTGTGTAGTGCCAAATAGCTCCAATTGGTGCAAATTCCTGAGAATAAATTTGTGATGAAACTACAATTAAAAATAATAGTAATATTTTTTTCATATAACTTAAAATTCTATTTTTCATTTTCCTAACACCCTAAATTAAAGTCGTATAATATTTCTTTGGTAAAGAAATACAAAGTTAACAAAATATACTTCATATATCCAAATCCGGATAAAAAATATTTTTAAATATAACTAATCTTCATCATATTTGTTCGTCCTTTTTCACCTAAGGGGAAGCTTCCAATATGTACAACAATATCGTCGGAAACAATTTCATTTGCCTCTTTCAGAATTTCAATTGAATAATCAATTGCTTCGGAGATATTAAAATCCTTATTAAAATAAAATGCTTTTGCAGCCCAAAGTAACGAAATTTTGCCTATCAATTCCTTATTGGAGGTAAAAACAAATATCTTTGAATCGGGCCTGTATCCGGTAACTTTAAAAGCCGTGTGGCCCGAATGAGTAAAAATTATTATTGCTTTTGCTTTCGATTGAGAAGCTAAATTTGAAGCATTATAGCAAACCGAATCGGCAAGAAAATTATCATCAATATTTTCAGGAGCTTGTCCGCGGTTATATTTATAAGCATTTTCTTCGGTGCTTTGAATGATTTCATGCATACTTTGAATTACTTTCACAGGAAATTTGCCAACTGATGTCTCGCCACTTAACATCAAAGTATCAGCTCCCTCGATAACAGCATTTGCAATATCGCTTGCTTCGGCACGGGTTGGCCTAAAGTTGTAGATCATACTTTCAAGCATTTGCGTAGCAATAATAACAGGTGTTGAATTCCTGATACATTTCTCAACAATTTCTTTTTGAATTAATGGAACACGATGAAAATCAACTTCCACTCCTAAATCGCCTCGTGCAACCATTACACCATCCGAAACATTAATTATTTTATCAATTTCATTTAAAGCTTCAGGCTTTTCAATCTTTGCGATAACAAATGCATGATTTTTTCTTTGTTTTATTAATTCTTTTAGAGCAAGTATATCTTTAAATGACCTTACAAACGAAAGAGCGATCCAATCAGCATTATTATCCAAAGCAAAATTAGCATCGGCAATATCTTTTTCAGTTAAACTCGGTTGCGATATTTTTGTTTTTGGCAGATTCACTCCCTTCCGTGAAGAAAGTAAGCCACCGAAAACGATTTTTGCATTAACAGTATCTTTTTTATTTGTCTTAATTACTTCTAATTTAATCTTACCATCGTCAATTAAAATTGTATCTCCTATAGCCACATCTTCAGGAAAGTTTTTGTAGCTCATAAATACTTTTTTCTTTGTTCCCAGGCATTTTTCTATTACAATCGAAATATTTTCACCTTGCGTAAGCTCTATTCCATCATTTTCAATTTCCCCGATTCTAAGCTTTGGGCCTTGTAAGTCAGCGAGAATTGCTACTTTTAGTCCAAGTTCTGTATTTAATTCCCTGATAGTGATAATTGTATTCAGATGTTGTTCATGGGTTCCATGCGAAAAATTCAGCCTGCAAACATCAACCCCTGAAATAAACATTTCTCTTAAAATATTTTTATTCCAGGAAACCGGGCCTAAGGTGGCGATGATTTTTGTTTTCGATTCTCTGTATTCCATTTCTTGATATGATTTAAGGCAATAATAGTGATTTTCTTTGTAACTATTTAATTAAAATAATCTGTATCTTTGTATTTCACCTGCTTGAAATATTAAATAATCAAAACAGGCAAAATAATTTAAACTGATGTTTGCAATTGAAACAAATTCTTTAACAAAATTCTATGGGAAATCGAGGGGTGTTACTGATTTAAACCTAAAAGTTAAAGAAGGAGAAATATTTGGATTTATAGGGCCAAACGGTGCAGGTAAATCAACCGCAATACGCCTGTTTCTTAGCTTGTTGTTTCCAAGCAGAGGATCAGGAAAGATATTCGGTTACGATATTGTCAGACAAGGTACAAAAATTAAACAAATTGTTGGCTTTGTTCCTTCAGAAGTACATTATTATGAAAACATGAAAGTAAAGGAACTCCTGGAGTATTCTGCTCGTTTTTATAAAATAAGTTTAAAATCCTATTTTCATAGTTTGGTTGAAACACTTGATCTTGACCTTGATAGAAAAATCAGTGATCTTTCGATGGGTAACAGAAAAAAACTTGCAGTTATTCAAAGTCTTATTCATAACCCCAAACTTTTAATACTCGATGAGCCTACGAGCGGCCTTGATCCTCTTATGCAGAATCGTTTTTTTAATATTATCAGAGAGGCTAATGAAAACGGAGTAACTATATTTTTTTCTTCTCACATTTTAAGCGAAGTTGAAAAATTTTGCCACAGAGTAGCAATTATTAAAGAGGGAAGAATTGTTAATGAAGATGATATTAGTTCGCTAAAAGAAAAAGCTGTTTCCAGAGTTAGCCTTATACTTAAGAATAGTAATTTGAAAATATGTTTAAAAACACCCGGAATAATCTCATCAGAGAAAAATAACAATGGGCATAGTTTTCTTTTTCAAGGAAGTATAACCAACTTATTAAAGGAATTATCGGAGCTGCCTATTGAAAAAATAAATATCACCGAACCAACTCTGGAAGAAATTTTTATTCATTTTTACCGCGACGAAAACATGGAGGGCGATAAATGAATACGAATTTATTTTTAAAAGAGATGAAGAGAAATCTAAAAGATTTTCTCATTGCAGGTTTTGTTATTATTTCTTTACTCTTGATGACAATGGGAATGTATTCATCAATGAAAGAAAATATGGCAATGATATCTGAACTATATTCAAAAATGCCGAAATTTCTATTAGAGGCAATAAATTTTCAACCGGATCAATGGACAAGTATTTTAGGATTTTATCTTACCTATTTTATTTATTACATTCCTTTGATGGCTTCGGTGTTTTCAATTTATTTAGGAACAAAAATATTATCAAAAGAGGAGCAAAATAAAACTGCCGAATTTCTTCTAAGCCGCCCTGTGACAAGAGAACAAATTATTTCATCAAAACTCTTGGTCTTGAGTTTTTATATACTCGGAATTAATATACTAGCCTTCTTAACAGGAATGATTTCCTGCGGTATTATCTCCGATTGGAAAATAAACATACACTCCTTAATTGTGCTGCATACTTATGGTTTTTTGTTGTGTTTATTCTTCGGAGTATTAGGCTTTTTTATAACAGTTTTAATGAAGCGGGCAAAAGCAATTATTGGCACAGGCATTATTATAGTTATGGGCTCATACTTTTTTGATATGATAATAAGGATTTCCGATGTTTTCAATTTCTTATTATATTTAACACCTTTTAAATATCTAGATCTTAAAATAGTAACACAGGATTATGATTTTGAAGCCTGGCGTTTAATAGTTTTTATCGGGAGTTCAGGCATATTGATTTTGTTAAGTTTTGTGTTTTACAGGAGAAAAGATATTTTGATTTAATCTTAATGTTAAAAAGAACGGTAAAAAAAAATCTAAAAATAAATTTTCACTATATTTGACATCATTTAAGTAGTTTCTGATGATTATTGTTGAATATTAATCTTAAAATAAATAAAATGAGAGTTATAGCTTGTGTATTTTTGCTTTCCATGTTTTTACTTTTTTCTTGCACCGATTCAAATACGGCTGATAAAGTCCCTGAAAAAAACTTAAATAAAAATTATACTAAAATTGATTCCAAAACATTAAGATTTTCGCAAATGGTTTATGTTCCAATTTACTCGGAAATATACAGTAGAAGCGAGAAACATGTTTTTCAACTTACTTCAATAAGTAGGACTCTGAGCGGTCTGCAAGACCCAGCGATGAGTCCATGTTGAACT
>CAYWXI010000050.1:0-37672 GCA_964462015.1 uncultured Bacteroidales bacterium
ATGTATAATTTCATAACTTAATATTTTATAAGTCTAATAAATAAAAATTATTTAATTGTTAAATTCCAACAATAAAGATGAAAAAACATGGAATGTTTTTTTGTTTATTCAATATTTTTTTTTAGTTTTACGCTTTGTTAAAGAAAAAACTAAAGTAAATATTAATATTTTATTAATTAATTAAAATTGAATTATCATGAAAAATTTATTAAAAACATTTCTTTTATGTATTTTTATTTGCCTTGCCATCAACTACACACATGCACAAAAAGCTCCGGCAGACAAAGGTAGCACTTTGCTCTCAGGAGGATTAATGTTTTCAACTATGGGTGGTGACCTTTATGAAGATGGAGATAAAAAACGTTTGTCCATCTTTCAAATTTCACCAAGCTTTACAAAGTTTTTTATACCGGGTTTTGGTACCGGTGCAAAAATGATATTAGGATATCAAAAACAAGGTGATTATTCCATAACAAGTTTTGCAATTGGCCCTCAATTGGTTTATTATATAAGTTCCGATTACCAACCCGAAGTGATTAAAGGAAAAATTTATCCATTCATAGGTACATCTTTTTTGTATCAATCAATGAGTTATAAAGTTAAGGATAATGACTCTAATAGCGAATCAGGTAGTATTTTTTCAATCGGAGGGGGTATGTCGGTAATGCTAACAAATACTGTAGGGCTTAATTTTGAAGCTGCTTATCAGGCTGATAAATTTGCCGGTGAATCCGGAAATCAAATTAATTTCATGATCGGGATTGTGGCTTTTCTTTAGCTTTTGAAATATAATAAGTGTCAATTTGTATATTGAATAATGGATAAAAAAGAATTAAAACACTCTAACAATTAATTATTAAGACTTTATCCGAAATTCATTACTAAATCTTATTTTAGTATATTTGTAAAATAATATCATTACCATAATGAATATAAACAAACAAATAGAATACTGGAGAAGCGGTGCTATAAATGATATTGACACAGCCGAACTATTGATTAACAACAATAAATTTTTACATGGCTTGTTCTTTTGTCATCTTGTTATGGAGAAAATTATTAAGGCTCATGTTGTAAAATCTACCAAAAATATTCCGCCTAAATCACATAATCTAAATTGGTTATTAGAAAAAACCGATTTACAATTAAGTATTGAGGATAAAGATTTTTTAGGAATATTAATGAATTTTCAATTAGAAGGTAGATACCCTCAGTATTTTCCACCTCCTCCATCTAATAAGGTTGCAGATGAACATCTTTTAAAAACAAAAGAAATATTATCATGTCTCAAAAACAAGTTATAGAGTTAATAAAAAAATATATACACATCCTTTACAAGGAAGGAATTCCTATTGAAAAAGCCTTTCTATACGGAAGTTATGCGAAAGATGAAGCATCTCTTGAAAGTGATATTGACGTAATGCTTGTTTCTGAAATATTTGAAAATAACGATGATAAACTTATTGGAAAAACATGGCGACTAACAACAGAGGTTGATTCCAGAATTGAGCCGTTTATAGTTGGCACAAATAGATTCAAAACGGACGAATATTCTCCTTTACTAGAAATTGTCAGGCAGGAAGGTATTGAAATAAAAGTATAATGCCCTTTAAAACAATAAGTTTTTTTTTAAGTGTTATCTTGTTTTTTGTAGTTAGCTTTACGGTGTTTCCTCAAAAGGAAACAATTACAAAATACAAAAAACCAATTGCCGTAAATACAGCAAACGGTGAATTTTTAAAATTCCCCTGGGCAGGTGGAATTAATTCATGTCAATTTGGTGAAATTGATATGAATATGGATGGGATTAATGACCTGATTGTTTTTGACAGAAACGGAAATCGTATAATGACTTTTATTAATAATGGTATCCAAAACACTGTTGAGTACGAATACGCTCCCGAATACATAAAATGCTTTCCCGAATTATTCGATTGGGCTATTCTCGCTGATTATAATATGGATGGAAAAATCGACATCTTCACTTATTCGCCCGGATATGCCGGTGCAAAGGTTTATAAAAATATTTCAAAAGATGATAAACTTGCCTTCAAACTTGTGGTTTCGCCCTATCTTACTTCTTATCAGGGAGGAGGATATGTAAATATTTTGATCACGAATGTAGATTATCCGGCAATTTCCGATATTGATAATGACGGCGACCTCGACATTTTAACTTTTTGGGGATTGGGTTCTTTCGTTCAGATGCATAAAAATCTTTCAATGGAAAAATACGGTAATGCTGACTCACTCGATTACGAATTATCAACATATTGTTGGGGACGTTTTGCCGAAAACGATGAATCGAATATTATTTATTTGGATACTTGTTTGATGGAAAATATAAACATTTTGAAGAAGGATGAGAGACATACAGGCTCTACTTTTCTGACAATCGACCTTGATAATGATTCTGATAAAGATTTGATTCTCGGGGATATTGATTATCCGAATGTTATTGAACTAACCAATGGTGGAACTCCTGAAGAAGCTCTAATGATCAATCAGGATACACTTTTCCCAAATAGCCATAGCCTGAGAATTTTTTCGATACCTGCTTTAAATTATTTTGATGTTGACAACGATAATATTCCTGATCTTTTAGCATCTCCTTTTGATCCAAGCCTCATTACTTCTGAAAATTTTACAAGTTCATGGTTTTATAAAAATACGGGATCGAATGAAATACCTCAGTTTTCTTTTCAAACAAATCAGTTTTTACAAGACGAAATGATTGACCTCGGTTCGGGTGCATATCCTGTTTTTTTCGATTATAATAAAGATGGCCTCACTGACCTTTTTGTTGGTAATTTTGGTTATTATGATCACTCATCTTATAATGAATGGATGTTTTTAACTTCATATTACATCTCTCAAATTGCTTATTTCGAAAATACCGGAACCATTGATAATCCACAATTTACTTTGCTTGAACGCGATTTTTGTAATATCTCAGGCCTTGAATTAAATGGTATAATACCTGCTTTTGGAGATGTTGATGGTGATGGTTCTCAGGATATGATTATTGGAAATAAAGAAGGAAACTTATATTTTTATAAAAACCAAAATCCTCCTAATTATCAATGTTCATTTAAACTAGATGAAACCAATTACCAGAACATTGATGTTGGCGATTTCAGTAGCCCGCAAATTATTGATCTTGATAATGATATGCTAAATGATTTAATAATTGGTGAAAAAGGAGGAAATCTGAACTTTTATAAAAATACAGGAACAATATCAAATCCGGCTTTTACATTTATAACAGATAGTCTTGGCAAAGTAAATGTTACTGATTATTCGATTTCGTACGATGGATATAGTGTTCCTTACTTTTTTAAGGATAAGCATAATAAATTCAATCTTATTGTTGGTTCGGAACAAGGAAAGATTTTTTATTTTACTGAAATTGAAGGAAATTTGCAAAACGCTTTTACACAATCCGATTCACTTGCTTTTCTGGTTGATTCACTTGGATTTGAAATGAATATAGGAATAAGAACAGCCGCAACAATCATGGATTTGGATAATGATGGATATTTTGAGTTAATTACGGGTAATTATTCAGGCGGTATGAATTTTTATACTACTAAAAATAAACCGTTTGTGAATATCGGAATAAATAAAATTCAAAATATAATTCAAAACAATGTAAATATTGTTCCTAATCCGGCAGATGAGAGTTTTTCTATTCAATTCTCAGAATTGTCAAAAAACCTGATTATCAAAATCTCTATTTTCAATATAACCGGAAAAGCAATTCTATCAAACAAAGATATTATTTCCCCAACAACTAACATACAAACTAAAAATTATCCGAATGGAATTTATTTCTGCAAAATATCAATCCACGATACTGAAAAAAAATCATTCTTTCATGTAAACAAAAAAGTAATTATTCAACACTAAAAAAATTGCGGAATCTGATTCATTTTCCGGAATATTGGAGAATGAGAAATGCCCAAAAACAATTGAGATGATTTTCCATCACTTCATTACTCCAATTAATCACTTTACCCAATTAGGTTTTCTTTTTTCAAGAAAGGAAGCCATGCCTTCCTGTCCTTCTTTTGATGCGCGAAGTTCGGCTATAAGTCTGGCAGTGTAATCAATAGAATCATAAAAACTAAATTTGTTTGAAATATTATAAATAAGCTCTTTACAGGCAGCCATTGCATCCGGCCCGCTTGTCATTAAGGTTTTAATAGTTTTATTTAAATGTTCTTCTATTTCATTTTCAGGAAGTGATTTATTTACAAGACGATAATATTCGGCTTCTTTTCCAAGAAACCTGCGGCCTGAAAGCATCAAATCCCTGCTGCCAAATTCACCTATTCGTTTTACGACATAAGGAGAAATTGTTGCCGGAGCAATTCCGAGTTTTACTTCAGCAAAAGCAAACTTTGTTTCATCAGTGCAAAACACAAAATCGCAGGCAGCAAGAAGGCCGTTTGCTCCACCGATGGCTGCACCCTGAACAACTGCAATCGTAGGTTTTTTGCATGTGTAAATAACATTAAAACATTTTGCCAATTGAAGACTATCTATATAGTTTTCCTCATAACCAAATTCGGCAATCCCTTTCATATAATTTAGGTCGGCTCCTGCACAAAAGGACTTTCCTTTTCCGCGAAGAAACAGAATGCGAACTTCTTGAAGATTATTAACCTCGCCTACACAATTAATTATTTCGCTAATCATTTCAGCATTCATTGCATTATGTTTTTCCGGGCGGTTTAGCCAGATCGTACCGAGATTATCTTTTAATTCAAATTCAATGTTTTGATATTCTTCCATGTGTTTATATTTTAGTAACCTTCTTCTATTTGATTATTTTATTTTTTTAGAAATTAGAAATTGGAAATTGGAAAATTTGTTACTGTTGAATTTCCAATTTCTAATTTCAAGTTTCATCTCATAGATATCCTAAGTGTTTCTAAAACCACTATTTTACATTCTGAAAACACCAAATTTTTGATCAGAAATTTTCTTATTCAATGACATTGAAATTCCCATAGCAAGAATTTTTCGGGTATTAACAGGATCAATTATTCCATCGTCCCAAAGCCTGGCTGTACTATAATATGCCGAACCTTCGTGATTATATTTATCAATGATAGTTTTGCGAAGGGCATCAATTTCTTCCTGTGGCATTTCTTTCCCCTTGGCTTTATATTGATCTTGTTTTACGGTAATTAGCACTCCGGAAGCTTGCATGCCTCCCATCACAGAAATTTTTGCATTCGGCCACATAAACAGTAAACGAGGATTATAAGCACGTCCGCACATTCCGTAATTTCCAGCTCCGAACGAACCTCCAAAAATAATCGTAAATTTTGGAACATCAGCATTTGATACTGCATGAACCAATTTTGCACCATCCTTTGCAATTCCTCTTCTTTCGAAATCCTTACCAACCATAAATCCGGTAATATTTTGTAAGAAAATCAAAGGAATTTTCCGGGATGTGCAAAGTTCGATAAAGTGAGTTCCTTTCAAAGCAGATTCTGAGAATAATACACCGTTATTTGCAAGTATTCCAACAGGGAAACCCATTATTCTGGCAAAACCCGTAACTAAAGTTTTACCATACTTCTCTTTGAATTCATGAAATTTACTTCCATCGACTATACGCATAATAATTTCACGTGGGTCAACCATTTTTTTAAGATCGATAGGAGCAATACCATATAATTCTTCAGGATCATAAATAGGTTCTTCGATGGGTGAAATATCAAGAGTTTGCTTTTTTCTTTCTTCAAGGCTTTGAAAAATATTGCGGCAAATTTGTATTGCATGTGTATCATTTTCGGCAAAGTGGTCAGCCACTCCCGACATTGAAGTATGTACTTCTGCACCACCTAATTCTTCGGGTGTAACAACTTCGCCTGTAGCTGCTTTAACCAGTGGAGGTCCTCCGAGAAAAATTGTACCTTGTTTTTTAACAATAATGGTTTCATCGCTCATAGCAGGAACGTAAGCCCCACCTGCTGTGCATGAGCCCATTACAATTGCTATTTGAGGTATGCCAAGTGAAGATAACCTTGCCTGGTTATAAAAAAACCTTCCGAAATGATCACGATCGGGAAAAACATTTGCCTGCTCAGGTAAAAATACTCCGCCGGAATCTACCATATAAACACAAGGTAAATGGTTTTCAATGGCGATTTCCTGTGCTCTTAAATGCTTTTTGATGGTTTCTTTTATATAAGTTCCGCCTTTTACGGTGGCATCGTTTGCAATTATTATTGTTTCTTTTCCATGAATTACACCAATTCCGGTAACAATTCCTGCAGAAGGATGGCCATTGTCAAAAATTTCAAAAGCCGCTAAAGAAGATAATTCAAGGAAAGGAGTATTTGGGTCAACTAATCGGTCTATCCTTTCACGGGCAATTAATTTGCCACGTTCTTTATGCCTTGAAACAGCTTTCTCCGATCCACCTTTTGTTACATCTTTCTGAATTTCTTTAAACTTTGATAATAGTTTTAGAAATTCTTCTTTGTTTTTCTTAAACTCGTCTGAGTTTACATTGATTTTAGTTTCTAATTTAAACACTGTTGGTAGTTTTGTTTAATAAATATTAGTAAAATCCTCTAAAAATTATTTGTACTTTTTAAATAAAAATATTTCACCTGCAATTATAATAAAACTTTTTATCATAATAACGAAAAAAGTAAACGGTATTTTGTGGGTAAAAAATACGCCGCTGATTCACAGATTATAAAAGACCAAGTTCCAGTTTTGCTTCCTCATTTAACATATCTTCCGACCATGGAGGTTCAAAAGTAAGCTCAACACTAAGTTTTTTTACTCCTTCCATGTCTCTGATTTTTTGATCAACTTCCTGGACAAGTGAGTCGGCAACAGGACAATTAGGTGAGGTCAGGGTCATTAAAATACGTACCGAGTCATCATTAATAATCTCGATTTCATAGATCAAACCAATATCATAAATGTTTACGGGAATCTCTGGATCGAAAATTGTTCTTAGTTCTTTAATAATAGTTTCTTCGCTTAAACTCATCTTATAAAAATATTTTCAGATCCTTTATTCTTTCAAAGTGTTTGATATTCAAAGTTGCAATTGGAATATTATGTGTTAATGCAGTTGCTCCAATCAGAATATCAGCAAAATCAATCATTTTGTTTATTTATATGACTTCTCGCATTTTGGTAATCATGGTAATCAGAATCAGACCATGTTGGTGCATTAAGAATCAGATCTTGTATTGACCTTGTTGGTTTTTTTGATAAAATCTCAGATTGTAATGCAGTTGTCAATTTTTCAATATCCCTTTTAGGTAGTTGATAAATTAATCCAAGTATCTGTTTATAGTCAATATTTATTCTTAGTTCCATTTTTTATCTTTTGAAGATCAAAGTTACAAAAAGTATTTTACTTTTTAGTGTCTTGTTATAAGTATCATTGATTTTGCATTTTAGTTTTAAAAACAAGTGCGTATAATTTCATTTGTTTTATCATGGAAAGCAATCCGTTTGATCGTGTAGGAGAAAGATGTTCTTTTAAACCTATCTCATCAATAAAATTCAACTCGCCACTAATGATATCATCAGGTACCTGATTTGAAAAAATTCGAATTAACAAGTTTATTATTCCTTTTGTAATAATGGCATCGCTATCCGCAGTAAAAATCACTTTTCCGTTTTCAAAAGAAGCATGTAACCAAACTTTTGACTGGCAACCGGAAATTAAATTATTATCAATTTTGTATTTATTATCAATTAATGGAAGTGTTTTTCCCATCTCAATCAAATAATTGTACTTATCCATCCAATCATCAAAACTTTCAAATTCCTCTACTATTTGATCTTCTATTTCTTTTATTTTCATTTGTTTACATTTTTGTTTCTGACTGATTGCCAAATCTTTTCGTTTTGTCATGGTTTTCGGCTACGCTATCGAAAACCCCGCCAAAACTATTTTCACCATTCTATTTAACCCCGACCTAAAGGACGGGGCTACTTTTTGCCTCTTTTTAATCATGCTCTTTACCTGCGTACCGAAGTACTTCGGCAAACAGGTGTGTGTTCCCGAATTCTCGGGATCATGGATGTTTCATTTTCTCATTCACACATTCTATCATTCAAACATTTTCTTAACAATATGAATTGATTTCACTAATGAATCAACTTCTTGTTTCGTATTATAAAACACAAAAGAAGCCCGAATAGTACCCGGAATCTGATATCTGTCCATCAAAGGTTCGGCACAGTGATGGCCGGTTCGTACGGCAATTCCGGTTTTGTCAATTATTGTTCCGGCATCAAAAGGATGAATATCGCCTATAAGGAAAGAGATTATGCTGATCTTTTCTTTTGCCGTACCAATAATTTTTAAACCCTCAATTTCTTGCAAAGCATTTGTCGCATAGTTAAATAGGTCTGTTTCATAAGCCGAAGTTTTCTCAATTGAAAGCTCAGTTATATATTTTATTGCTGCATCAAAACCCAAAACTCCTGAAACATTGGGTGTTCCGGCTTCAAATTTATATGGTAATTCATTAAAAGTTGTTTTCTCGAAAGTAACTTTTTCAATCATCTCACCACCGGCTTTATATGGAAGCATTTTCTCAAGATATTTTTCTTTTCCGTATAAAATTCCTATTCCCATAGGACCGTACATTTTATGAGCTGAGAAACAATAAAAATCACAGTCAAGCTCATCAACATCAACTTTAAAATGAGAAATTCCCTGAGCGCCATCAATAAGTACCGGGACATCATAATTATGAGCCAAATCAATAATTTTTTTTATGGGATTTACAGTTCCAAGCGCATTTGAAACGTGAGTAATAGCCACGAGGCCGGTGTTTTCATTAAGTAATTTTTCAAAGGCTTCAAAATCAATTTCACCTTCATTGTTAATTGGAATTACACTAAGTTTTGCTCCTTTTTCTTCGCAAAGTATTTGCCAGGGAACAATATTTGAGTGATGTTCCATCGTTGAAATTATTATATTATCACCTTCAGAAATAAACTTGCTTCCAAAAGAATGAGCAACAAGGTTTATAGATTCTGTCGTTCCGCTTGTGAAAATAATTTCGTTAGAACTTTTCGCATTAATAAAACCGGCAATATTTTTTCTGGAATTTTCAAAAGCTTCTGTAGCTTCCATACTTAAATAATGCACACCCCGATGAACATTACTGTTTTGTCCGGAATAATATTTTGAAATTGTATCAATAACAATAGATGGTTTTTGTGTTGATGCGGCATTATCTAAATAAACGAGAGGTTTTCCATAAATTTTTTGATTTAGAATTGGAAAATCTTCTCTTACTATATTGATATCAAAATTCATTGTGATTTGTATATTTGATTTTTGTAAGCGTATTCATAGTTTTTTATTATGGTTCAAAAAATTGTTATATTGCAGCATGGTTAATTTGCTGTTTGTAAATTGAATGAACTATTTAATTTATGCACAATTTTTGGTGCTTTTATATCATTCAACTTTATAAACTTCTTTTCCATATCAACAATTTAACAATATAACAATCTAAGCATAAAGCATTCATTACAGTTTTTATCAAACGATTAAGAATTTTAAATCTTGCTCATATCAATTTCAAAATCAATTTCTTTTTCGGGTGTGCCGCAATGTAAAACACATTGATCACAAATTGAAAGCTCACCTCTAAGTCTTTTTTTGACCATATCGTCTATTCGATTTTTCAGAGGTTCGATTGAGATTTTATTAATCACTTCTGCAGCAAAAGCATACATTAAAAGCATTCGTGCATTATTTTCACTTATTCCACGTGATCGAAGATAAAACATTGCATCATTATCCAATTGTCCGACTGTAGCACCATGACTACATTTAACATCATCAGCATAAATTTCAAGAAATGGTTTGGTGTTGATTTTTGCAGTATCGGTGAGTAAAATATTTTTATTATTTTGAAATGCCTGAGTTTTTTGCGAATCTTGTCTGACTAGGACATGGCCGTTAAAAACACCACTTGCCTGATCGTCAAGAATGCCTTTGAACAATTCATTGCTGTAGCAATTTGGTTTTTTATGATCGATAAAAACCTGATTGTCGATATGTTGTTTTTTGTCCATTAAAAATAATCCGAAAATGTTTGAGGCACTTCCTTCCCCGTCAATTTCAACAAATGTTTCGTTTCTAATTAACCCACCATTTAGCGAAATTGAATTTGATGAAATATTGGAATTTGCTTTTTGATAAAAATTTGTATGATTAAGTAAAGTTGATTGATTGTTTAGGTTTTGTAATTTATAATAATCAATATTTGAATTTTCATCCAGATAAATTTCTGTTACACTATTTGTGAAACTACTTTGCTGATCTACTGAATCATGGCAATGGATTAAACTAAGCTTAGAGTTTTTTCCAATTATTACGAGATTACGAGGCTGAAGAAAAACATTATCGTCGTTACTAATAATATTTACTATTTGGATAGATTTTCCGGAATTTACACCATCAGGGACATAAATAAAAAACCCATCCTGTGCATAAGAAGTATTTAACAAGCTAAAGAAATCGTTTTCAGGTTGTAATGCTTTTACAAAGTGTTTTTCAACAATTTCCGGATATTGTTTCATTGCATCCGAAAGACTTCCAATAATAATACCGTTTTCTAAAGTAATAAGTTCCGAATTAAAAGAATTCCACCCATTCACAAAAGTAAATGTCAAGGAATCAAGGTGAGGGACAACGCATTTAAATGTTTTTCCTATCTCAGTGTTTTTTTCCTCAGCATCAAAATAATATTTGTAATATTTTGAAACAGTTTTACTTAAATCAGTTTCTATCCATTTTTCATCTTTAGAGCTCGGGAAATTGCTTTTTGAAAATCTTTCAAGTGCCAGCTTCCTGATTTCAGAGATTTTATGAGTATCGTTTTTGAAAATTTGATTTTTATTTTCTTCAAATAAAGTAATTATACTTTCAAAAAATGAGGTATCTTTAGTAAAATTATCCATTTGTATTTTTATTATATTCCTACTCCGTCAATTCCATCTTTGATCCAATTATATCCTTTTTCTTCTAAAAACAGAGCCAGTTCTTTTCCACCTGACTTAACAATTTTCCCATCATATAAAACATGTACAAAATCGGGTACAATGTAATCTAAAAGACGTTGATAATGTGTGATGAGTAAAGATGCATTATCTTTTGAGCGAAGTTTATTAACTCCATTTGCAACTATTTTTAAAGCATCAATATCAAGTCCTGAATCGGTTTCGTCGAGAATTGAAAGAGTAGGATCAAGCATTGCCATTTGAAAAATTTCATTCTTCTTTTTTTCTCCACCTGAAAAACCTTCGTTTACCGAACGATTTGTTAGTTTCGACTGTATTTCAACCAATTTTTTCTTTTCATTGAGTTTTTTAAGAAATTCGGAACCTGAAAGCGGTTTTTGTCCCTGATGTTCACGATGTTCATTAAGGGCAGCCCGTAAGAAATTTGTAATACTTACACCGGGAATTTCAACAGGATATTGAAAACCGAGAAAAATTCCTTCCCATGAAATTTCTTCGGGTGACATTCCAATAATATTTTTTCCTTTATAAATAATTTCACCTTTTGTGATTTCATAACCGGGTTTCCCTGAAATTGCTGCTGCCAATGTGCTTTTTCCGGTTCCGTTCGGGCCCATTATTGCATGAACTTCACCATAGTTTATTCCAAGGTTTAGGCCTTTAATTATTTCCTTATTATTTATGGAAACATGAAGGTTTTTTATATTTAGTAACATCTTAAGATTTTTAATTTTTAATTGACTTATTGTGTTTTATTATCCTACGCTACCTTCAAGAGTGACCTGAAGCAATTTTTGAGCTTCAACGGCAAACTCCATCGGTAGCTTCTTTAATACTTCCTTAGCATAGCCATTAACGATCAGGCCAATAGCACTTTCGGTACTTATTCCTCTTTGATTACAATAAAAAAGCTGGTCATCTGAAATTTTAGAAGTTGTTGCCTCATGTTCAAGTATTGATGACTTATTTCTTGCTTCGATATAGGGAAAAGTATTTGCTCCGCACTTATCACCCAAAAGTAATGAGTCACATTGAGAAAAGTTTCTGGAGTTTTCAGCTTTTTTGGCAATTTTTACTAAACCTCTGTAAGAATTATTGCTTTTGCCGGCAGATATCCCTTTTGAAATAATTGTGCTTTTAGTATTTTTTCCGAGGTGGATCATTTTTGATCCCGTATCGGCTTGTTGATAGTTATTTGTGACGGCAACCGAGTAAAATTCACCAACAGAATTATCGCCTTTTAATATACAGCTTGGATATTTCCAGGTTATGGCAGATCCGGTTTCGACCTGTGTCCAGGAAATTTTAGAGTTTTCACCTTTACATAAGCCGCGCTTGGTAACAAAATTAAAAATTCCTCCTTTACCTTCTTTATTACCAGGATACCAGTTTTGTACGGTGGAATATTTTACTTCGGCATCTTTGTGAGCAATTATCTCAACTATTGCTGCGTGAAGTTGATTTTCGTCGCGTTGAGGAGCCGTACAACCCTCCATATAACTAACATAACTGCCTTCATCGGCAATTATCAGAGTTCTTTCAAACTGCCCTGTATTTGCAGCATTAATTCTGAAATAGGTTGACAATTCAATCGGGCATCGAACACCTTTTGGAATATAACAAAATGATCCATCGCTGAACACCGCCGAATTGAGTGCCGCAAAATAATTATCACTACCCGGAACTACAGTTCCCATATATTTTTTTATCAAATCGGGGTGATTTTGAACGGCTTCGCTAAAAGAGCAAAAAATTATCCCGTGTTTTGCAAGTGTATCCGAAAAAGTAGTTTTCACAGAAACGCTATCCATAACGGCGTCAACAGCAACTCCGGCAAGTTTCTTTTGTTCATCAAGAGAAATACCGAGTTTGTTAAATGTATCAAGCAATTCCGGATCAACTTCATCAATACTCTTTAACTCTTCCTTTTGCTTTGGAGCAGCATAATAAATAATATCCTGATAATTTATTTCCGGGATTTTTAATTTTGCCCATTCGGGCATTTCCATGGTAAGCCATTTTTTAAAGGCTTTCAATCTGTATTCAAGTAGAAATTCAGGTTCGTTTTTCTTTTTTGAGATAAACCTTATCGTTTCCTCAGTTAATCCTTTTTTAGCAGTCTCAGTTTCAATATCAGTAACGAAACCATATTTGTAATCGCTCTGAGTTACTTCATCAATTATTTTGTCCTTTGCAGGTTTCATCCATTAGTAAGTTTTATTTCTGTTTTATATTAAATAATACTCAACAAAATTTTTGCAAAAATACATAATATTAATTTTTGCAAAACAAGTCTTTCATATTATGCTTCAAGAAAAAACATCTTCATCATACCTTTGCCTTTTATTTCCATTGGTTCACGTGCAGTAAAACTGAACTTATCTTTTAATAACAAATAGGTGGTTTCGGAAACATTTATCTGCATTGGCTCGGAATTGCTTTCCATTCGTGAGGTGGTATTGATTGTATCACCAAACACATCATAAATGTATTTCCTGACACCCACAATTCCACCGACTACCTTCCCACTGTGGAGCCCGATTCGGATTTTCCAGTTTATGGATGAGTGTCCGTTTCTTTTTTTCAGATATTCCCTAATATCAAGAGCAGCCTTTGCAAGATTTTCGGCATGCAGTTCATTCTTAACGGGCATTCCACAAACAGCAAGATAAGCATCGCCAATAGTTTTGATCCTTTCGCAATTGTATTTTTCCATAATATCATCAAAAACTGTGAAAATATCATTCAGTTCTTTAATTAAAACAGCAGGTTCGAGTTTTGTGGATGCAGTTGTGAAACCAACAATATCAGAAAAATAAACAGAAACATTTTCGAAACTCTCAGGTTTTGAATAACCATTTTCTTTTAGCTCATTTACCACTCTCAAAGGCAGGGTATTCAATAGCAATTGCTCGGTTTTTTCTTTCTCCTTTTCAAGTTCGATTGTGCGTTCTTTAACCTGAACCTCCAGTTTTTCTTTTTGCCCGGCCAATATTCGTTGTTTCTCGTGTTCCTGTTCAAGTGTTTTTGCCGATAAAACACGCACTTGTTCCAATTGAATTTTTAGATTTTTATTGGTCTTAGCAAAATCTATTGCCAAATAAACCGACATGGAAATAGGTATGCTAACAATTGAAAGCAGGAAAAATGCCAGAAAAATCAGGACAAGTGAACTTGATTTGAGCATTGTGTTACCCATAAATATTATTATTAATACAATGATTGTTAAGAAGGTAATGAAAAATAAAACTCCCGATCCAATAATCCAGATACCATCTTTCTTTTTAATAATAGCCCAAATAATAATTCTAATAACTTCGATAATAGCAATTGCAATGTTAATTGTAAGCAAATAAGATTTCCAGGAAACATTTATGTAATATCCTATAGTCGTAATAATCGCCGATAAACATAAGGCCCAGAAAATCAGTGGGATTCGCTTATAAAACAAGGAGTACAACATTCCAACAAGTGGAACCATAAACCATGGAAAAAACAGTGAAACATAGAATTTTGTAGCAATAATAAATCCGGGATTAAACAAGGTATTAACTTCAATAAGTATTGAAAACATTAAAATTGAGAAACCAAACGAAAATATACTGTAATACAGGTTTGCTTTATTTTCACGGAAAAATAAATAAAGCAATAGATGTAAGGTTGCCAGCACAAAAAAGATAAATAATAGTGCAACCATAAAATTTCCTGCAAACATCATCCCGATTTGTGTTGTGTTAACCATTTTCAGAGTAGAGATATTTAATAAAAAACCTACCTCATTCGAATAATATTTTCTATAGTTATCAAAAGCTTTTTGATTAGAATATCGAACTGCAATTACCTGATGAGGTTCATTGCTGAAATGGATAAGAAAAGGGAGATTTTTCCGGTTTCTTGTTTTCTCCTTAATGCTGTCTGTACCAACCTCACCAAGTTTATGGATCAATTTTCCGTTATGATAAATTTCAGAGGCACCTTTCTGGTCAATTGTCAGAGGAAAGGTTTTGTCCATCAGTGATGAGTCTATTTTAATGTGAAGCCTGAACCATCCAATTCCGGGAAAAAATTCTTCATCTTTATCCGTGAGATTTAAACTTGTTGAAATAGTGTCCCATGATTGATCATAAAAATCGAAAGCAGCCCACGCAGTATCATCTCCGGGTTTGTATTTCCAGAATTTATCTAATGGGATCATCTCATCAGGAATAGAATCAATTGTAAAATATTGAATGTTTTGTGAAATACCCGAAATGTTGCTTAAAACTATAACAACCAAGACAAGAATGGTTTTTGCCGTTTTATAAAAAAGATCTGATGCTTTCATTATGATAATAATTTGCTGTGCAAGATAGGTGTTTTTCCTTAACCGGTTATCCGTTTAAAATTGGATAAATTAAAACCATATAAGTTGAAGTTACAGGGTCTAAGCCTGGGGTGAGTGAAATTAAATTAATTTAAAACAATGTTCGTTCATCTATAAACCATTAAAATGGTTAGTGAAATTACTCGACCTAAGCAACCCACGACTTAAGTCGTGGGTTACTAATGAAATATGAAAACATTAACCGTTTTAACGGTTTTATTAAGTAAATATAAATAACTATTATTGGGATGGATTAACACTATTTCGTTCACCCCAGGCTTAGACCCGATTCAACTTTGTCTCTGACGGAATTTGTTTTTATATATTTAAAAATTTTAAAAGACGTAAATTTGCAAAAATTATTAACTGATGGATATTAAAGATGTTGAAATAATGTCGCCGGTTGGTTCCTATGAATCCTTGACGGCTGCAATACAGGGAGGTGCCGATTCGGTATATTTTGGTATTGAACAATTAAATATGAGGTCGCGGTCATCGAATAATTATACTTTGGATGATCTGGTTGAAATTTCAAATATTTGCCATGAAAATAATATTCGTTCCTATATTACACTGAATACTGTTATTTACGACAATGAACTTTCGTTGATGAGAGAAATTGTTGATGCTGCTAAAGCAAACGGGATCACCGCAATTATTGCCTCCGATCAGGCTGTGATTCAATATGCAAATTCTGTTGGAATGGAAATTCACATGTCAACGCAAACAAATATTACAAATATTGAAGCCGTAAAATACTATTCGCAATTTGCTGACGTAATGGTAACTGCAAGAGAACTTAGCCTAAAACAGGTTTATGAAATCACTAAAGCGATAGAAAAAGAACAAATCAGAGGGCCTTCGGGAAATTTGATTCAGATTGAGGTATTTGCTCATGGTGCTTTGTGTATGGCGATTTCGGGAAAATGTTATTTGAGTCTTGATAATATGAATTCATCAGCAAACAGGGGCGCATGCCTGCAGGTTTGCCGAAGGCCGTATAAAGTTACCGATAAAGATGGTGGAATAGAACTTGAGATTGATAACGAATATATTATGTCGCCAAAAGACCTAAGCACAATTGGTTTCATTGATATAATATTGAAAGCAGGTGTCAGGGTTTTAAAAATTGAAGGAAGAGGCCGTTCGGCTGATTATGTAAAAACTGTAACAGCTTGTTATAAAGAAGCTGTTAAATCCTATTTCGATGGGACTTATAATGAAGAAAAAATTGATGAGTGGAATAAAAGATTAAGCAGTGTTTTCAATCGAGGATTTTGGGATGGATATTATCTTGGAAAACGAATTGGCGAATGGACGGAGAGATATGGTTCGCAGGCAACTAAAAGAAAAGTTTATATCGGAAAAATTGCTAATTATTTTACTAAACTTAAAGTTGCCGAAATTAAAATTGAAACTCATCCCCTGAATGTTGGTGATGAAATTAAGATCATAGGGCCGACAACAGGCGTGTATGAATCGGAAGTTAAGGAAATAAGAGTAGATTTGAATAAGGTTAAAACGGCAAATAAAGGTGAAGTTTGTTCAATTCCCGTTGATACTTTTTTAAGAAGAGCTGATAAGCTTTATAAGATTATTGAAGAAGATGTTTTGAAGGATTTTTGATTTAAGAATTGAATAATTAGTGTTAGTAAAATTAATATTTACTACTTTTGCTATCAATCAAAAAATCAGTAACAAATGAAAATAAACATTTTGTTGATCATCGTTTTAAACTTAATTTTTTACATTTCAATATATGGTCAAACCGATGAGAAAATCCCTTTAGATCACTCGGTTTATGACACATGGAAAGATTTGAAAAATCCTGAAATTTCAAATAATGCCGAATGGATTTCTTACGAAATTAATCCGCAAAAAGGTGATGGAAACTTGTATGTTTATAATTTGAACTTATCAGGATATGATTCGATACAAAGAGCTTATGATGCAAAAATTTCATCAAATTCAAATTTTATTGCCTTTAAAATAAAACCGCAGTTTTTAAAAACAAGAAAAGCAAAACTCGATAAAGTTAAGAAAGAAAAAATGCCGAAGGATTCGATTGGTATTTTGGTGTTTGGCAAAGACACCATAATTAAATACAAGAATCTTCTTTCGTACAAACTTCCGGAGAAAAATTCGGATTGGCTGGCTTTTTTACTTGAAAAAAAGAAGAAAAAAAATGATAGTATTTCAAATGATACACTCTCTAAAATAAAATCAAAAAAAGAAAAGAAAAAAAAAGGTGATCTGATAATTATAAATCCGCTTGCAAACGAGAAATTTTCTTTCAAAAATGTTGAGGATTATTTTATTTCTAAAAACGGAAAACTTATAGGTTTAATTTCTTCAATCAATGATTCAATTGATTCGACAAGAGTTATCCTATTTAATACAGAGAAAAAAATCGCAAAAACAATATTGTCGGATATAGGTACATCAAAAAATATTGTAATTGATGATGAGGGAAAGCAGGCAGGCTTTTTATATTCTGATGATACTTGCAAAAACAAAATATTTTCACTCATTTATATAGGTAAAAATTCAGATAATGCAAAAATTGTTGTTGATAGTTTGAATCCTGCAATGCCCGATAATTATAGCGTAAGTCATAACAAAGAAATGTTTTTTTCAGATGATGGAAAAAGGCTTTATTTTGGTATCGCTCCCAAACCACTTCCCGAGCCAAAAGATACTTTAACCGATGATGAAAAATGCAGCGTTGATATTTGGAATTGGAAAGATGAATTACTGCAACCCCATCAATTAAAACAATTGGAGAAAGAAAAAAAGATTTCGTTTTCTGCAGTTTATTTTCCCCAAAGCGATTTTATGGCACAATTAGGTGATACTCTTATCAGAAATGTCGTTATTAATAAAAAAAATAATGGAGAATTTGCTCTTGGAATAGCCGACCAACCCTATTGGAAAAATCGGTCATGGGAAAGTTCTCATAAAAAAGATGTTTACCTACTCAATCAAAAAACCGGTGAAAAACAACTTATTTTAAAAACAAAACAAGCGACTGTAATTCTTTCACCCAATGAAAAATATATTATTTGGTATGAAGCCGCAGACAGCTCATGGAAGGCTTACTCAATCAAATACAAAGAATTTGTTTGCTTAACAAAAAACTTAGGCGTTAATTTTTATAACGAAAAGCACGACATGCCTTTCCTGCCCGGGTCATATGGAGTTGGTGGATGGATAAATGACGACAAATACATTTTTATTAACGATAGATACGACATTTGGAAAATTGATCCGACGGGAAAAATGAAAGCCGAAAATATTACTAAGGGATTTGGACGTGAAAATAATATTAGATTCAGAATTATAAAACTTGATAATGAAGCTCTCTATCTTGATGAGAATAATATTCTTCTTTCGGCTTTTGATGAAGAGACAAAACAAAGTGGATTTTTCAAAACTAAAATCAATTCAAAAGAAAATCCGCAACTTCTGATTTTTGAAGATTATAACTTTAATACACCAAAAAAAGCGAAGAACTCAGATAAAATAATTTGGAATAAATCTACATTTATCGAATATCCTGAGCTTTTTGTGAGTAATTTAAATTTCAGGGATGTTAAAAAAATAAGCAATGCAAACCCTCAACAGAAGAATTATTTATGGGGAACTAATGAATTGGTTGAATGGACTAGCTTTGACGGAAATCAATTAAGAGGTATTTTATATAAACCCGAAAATTTCGATTCAACCAGAAAATATCCCATGATTGCATACTTTTATGAGCGATCCTCCGATATGTTTAACAGGCATTTTACTCCTAAACCAAGCAGATCGGTAATTAATTTTCCATTATATGTAAGTAATGGTTATATTCTCTTCGTGCCTGATATTGTTTATAAAAACGGATTGCCCGGAAAAAGTGCTTACAATGCAATTCACAGCGGTGTGATGAAACTTTGTGAGAAAAGCTATATTGATAATAATAACATAGGTTTACAAGGACAAAGTTGGGGTGGATACCAGGTAGCATATTTAATTACTCAAACAAATTTCTATAAAGCAGCAATGGCAGGTGCTCCTGTTAGCAATATGACAAGTGCCTATGGCGGAATCAGATGGGGCTCAGGTATGAGCAGAATGTTTCAATATGAAGAAAGCCAAAGCAGAATAGGAGGAACTCTTTGGAACAAAACAAATCTTTACATTGAAAATTCTCCGGTTTTTTATGCCGACAGAATTGAAACACCTTTATTGATAATGCATAACGATAATGATGGAGCAGTTCCCTGGTACCAGGGCATAGAATTGTTTGTTGCTCTCAGAAGACTTAATAAACCAGTATGGATGCTCACATATAACGGTGCTCCACATAATCTTTCGCGCCGGGCCGATTGTGAGGATTTAAGTATCAGGATGCTACAATTTTTCGATCATTATTTAAAAAATGCTCCAATTCCGGTTTGGATGGAAAAGGGTATTCCGGCTCTAGAAAAAGGGAATAATAAAGGATATGAGCTTGTTAGATAAATCTTTAATAAATAATCTGGTACTACCACAAATTTAGTGGGATTTGGAGTTTTTGTGCTTATGTGTCAAGTATTATTTCGCACCAAACACACCAATGCACAAAATCCACACAAAAAATAAAGACTAATAATTTTAATAGTTTCTTGATCATCACTTGTTTTCATAATTTTTGTAACTATCCCCCTTTATTCATCCTCACCAAACATATCTAATTGCCTTTCACTAACACGATATTCTTCAGGAACTTCCTTTGAATAATTATTAAGGAAAGGTTTTAATAATTTCTTCATCAACTTTGTAGAAGTTGTTTTTCGTGCTTTGCAATAATTTTCAAGTGATTTCTTTTGTGTTGAAGAAAGTTTAAAAGTAATACTTTTGTATTTGACAGCCTTCTTTTTTTTCTTTTTCTTTTTTACAGGCATAAAAACTCTGTTTTAATAAAAGCCACGAATATAGGAAAATTAATTTTACTATAAATAATCACAGACTAGCTTTGTAAAACTTTTGATATAATAGATGTACATTTATCTATTTCATTCTTTGTGTTAAATTTACTGAATGAAAATCGGATAGTAGGATGAGTATTATCGGGATCAATAGCTTTTAAAACATGTGAAGCTTTAGATGTGCCTGATGCACAGGCGCTCCCCCCTGATGCTGCAATTCCTGCAATATCAAGATTCATTTGAAGCATTTCAGCTTTTTCATTCTCAGGGAAAGAAACACTAACAACATTTGGTAAACCGGCTGTTTCACATTCGCCATTAAATTGTATCTCAGAAATATTCTCTTTTAATTCAGAAATCATATACTGCTTTAAACCGCTTACATATTCATGAGTTTTCGTCATGTCACGATAGGCAATTTCAAATGCTTTAGCTATTCCGGCAATTCCATAAATGTTTTCAGTGCCCGAACGCATATTTCTTTCCTGGCCTCCACCAAATATCATTGGATTGATCTTTATTTCACCATTTATATAAGCAAATCCTATTCCTTTAGGTCCATGTAATTTATGTGCCGAGCAGCAGGCAAAATCAAGATCCAGGTTTTTGAAATTATTTTCAAACTTTCCCATAGTTTGTACGGTGTCCGAAAAAAATAATGACTCATATTCTTTACATAATTCACCCACTTTTTTTATTTGTAATAAAGTCCCTGTTTCGTTATTGGCATGCATTAAAACAACTAGTGATTTAGGATTATTTTCCAGGTTTTTTTTTAAGTCATCTATATCAATTCTACCCGATTTGTCACAAATCACATAATTTACATTGATGTTTTGTTGCGTTTCTATAAAATCAAGAGTTTTAAAAACAGCATGATGTTCTAATTTAGAGGTAATTATGTTTGTTGTTTTCAGGTCAATTATGCAAGCCTTTAAGATCATATTTATAGCTTCAGTACCGCCTGAAGTAAAAAAAATTTCCGAAGGGCTTACATTTAATAATGATGAAATCATACTACGTGAATCTTCAATTATTACACGAGCTTCCCGTCCAAATGAATGAATTGAAGAAGGATTACCAAAGTTTTCCTTCATGATTTTTGTCATGGTTGAAATCACCTCAGGATCAATTGGTGTAGTAGCAGCATTATCAAAATATATCATTTCATTTTTTTTATTTCTCATTTTTCAATTCTCACTTCTTCTAAAACCCGGATCATCCACCACTGATCATATGAATAACAGCAACATTATCCCCATCTTTTATAGAGGTTATCTTTCTTTCGTCTTTTTTTATTAATTTCCCGTTAAGTTTTGTAACGAGCATTTTGAATGTGAAATTCTTAAGTACTAATAATTCCGCTAAAGTAAGATTTTCCGAGTTGAGAATTTCTTCCCTGTTATTTAGTGTGATCTTCATGAGTTTAAAATTTATTTCCTCTGCTTAAATTTTCATTTCTTCCAAATTTCTAATTTCTAATTTCAAATTTCCATTAATAATATTTCCAAAACCTGATTTGCCTGCATATTTGCTACAATTCCAACACGGGGTGCAAGTGGTGGAAGATTATCTGAAGTTTCCCTAACCTTATCTCCACAAATATAGAGATCACCAATTTTCTCAGTTTTAATAGAATTACTCTCACCAAAACCTGCCATACCAAGCCCTGAAACTACTGGTTTTCCAGGCATATCAGATAAAACAGTTTCAATTATCATTTGCTTCATATCTGCTTTGTCAAATGCTTCAACAATAACATCACAGTTTTTATAAATATCAATTACAGACTTTCGATCAAGTTTTTTATCGAAAGCAATAATCTCAATATCAGGATTTATTCTTTCGATATTTTCTTTTAAAGTAGAAGATTTCTTTTTTCCAATCTGATCATAAAAATAATATTGCCGGTTGAGATTGGATTCTTCTATAATATCAAAATCAGTGATAATTAATTTCCCCAAGCCCACTCTCGCTAAAGCAACCGCACAATTTGATCCGAGCCCACCGCAACCGGCTATTCCAACTGACTTATTTTTAAGTATTTTCTTTATTTGATCAAAGTTCATAAGCGATCGTAAACAATTTTTACAAAAATAGAAAAATTGTAATTAATTGGTCAATCAATTCCTGTTCTCAAAAAAAGGTTTGCAGAAAAAAATATATGTCATTCAGTTGTCATTCAATAGTCATTCGATTGTCATTCCCTTTGTTCCTCTTATTATCTATCTTCACAACAATAAAGCAATGAAACAATGTAATAATTATTGGTGAAATTTTTAAAAATATCGATAATCTTATTAAAACGAACCTTGTTTTTGTTGTACTTTGTAACCATACCTTTCTTCGATATGAATAATTTTGCATAACTGATTTTTAATACTTTTATATGTTTTGAAAACAATTTTTATATTTTTGCAATTAAGAAAAACGAATGTAATAATTCAATAATAAAAAATAAAGATATTATGAATATCGAGGAAATGAAAAACAGTCATAAACTTTTGAAAGAGTGGAGTTATGATGTCACTCCTGTAGAAAAGGGATATACCGATAAAACATTATACATTAATGTTTCGGATAATACGGTGAAATCAAAAGATGTTCCTGCCGAAATGAAGGAAAAATTTATCGGTGGAAAAGGATATGGTTTAAGGCGTTTATGGGATGCAACAAAACCTGATACCAAATGGAATGATCCGGAAAATGAAATTGTAATTTCCGGCGGCCCGATTTGCGGAATAACGCAATATTCGGGAACAGGGAAATCAATAGTAGTAAGCATCTCACCTCAGACAAATTCAGTTATTGATAGTAATGTCGGTGGATTCTTCGGGCCGTTTTTGAAATTCTCCGGTTTTGATTCAATTGAATTACAAGGAAAAGCCGAAAATGATGTGATTATTCTTATTGACGGTGTAAAAGGAAAAATTGAGATTTTTGAAGCTCCTGACGAAGCAAAAAACAGCCATGTTTTAGCCGAGCAATTAACTGAAATGTTTGCCGATGATGAAAAAGACAGAAAAAATATTTCTGTTGTTTCGGCCGGTGCTGCTGCCGATAATTCTTTGATCGGAATGCTTAATTTCAGCTTTTTTGATTCGAAAAGAAAACTGGTCAGGTTGAAACAAGCAGGCCGTGGTGGAACCGGAACAGTTTTCAGAGATAAAAAAATTAAAGCTTTAGTTTGTAAAGTTCCGGGAGTTAAAGGTAACCTCAATAATGTTGTCGATTTGAAAGCTATAATGGAAAGAGGGAAAACCTTTAATAAAGAAATGCGTGATCTTGACGACTCACAATGCGAAATGAGAACAAAGGGAACAGCTCACCTTGTTGAAATAATGAACGACTACGATCTTTTACCGGTTCATAACTATAAATTCGGTAGCCACCCTGATACACCAAAAATTGACTCTGTCGAATGGAAAAAACGTTTTACTCAGGGTATTCCCGACGGATGTTGGATTGGCTGTAATATGTCATGTGCCAAAGGTGTTGATAATTATGAAGTTCGTACCGGGTCATACAAAAATACAAAAGTTATTGTTGACGGGCCTGAATACGAGAACGCAGGTGGTCTGGGCTCAAATTGCGGTATTTTTAATCCCGATTATATTCTTGAAGCAAACTTTTATTGCGATACATACGGAATATGTACAATTTCATGGGGAACACTTTTAGCATTTATAATGGAATGTTATGAAAACGGAATTCTGAATGAAGAGCGAACAGGCGGTTTAAAACTTAATTTCGGTAATGCCGATTCGGCAATGGAATTGATGCATCAATTAGCACGAGGTGAAGGTTTTGGATTGATTGCCGGGATGGGTGTAAGAAAAATGAAAGAAATGTTCATTGAGAAAGGTTGGGGTGATGCCGGTTTCCTACAAGATATTGGAATGGAAAATAAAGGCCTTGAATATTCTGAATATATTTCGAAAGAATCATTGGCACAACAGGGTGGTTTTGCTATGACAAATAAAGGGCCTCAACATGATGAAGCATGGTTGATATTTATGGATATGGTAAATAATCAAATTCCTACTTTCGAAGATAAAGCCGAAGCTTTGCATTATTTCCCGATGTTTCGAACATGGTTTGGTTTAATGGGTTTATGTAAACTGCCATGGAACGATGTTGAACCCGTAAATAATGCTGAAACCGATGAACCTGCAAAAGTTCCCGAACATGTTGATAATTATGTTACAATTTATAAAGCGGTTACAGGAAAACCTTTTGATAAACATGAAATGATCCGTATGTCGGAGAGAGTTTATAATTTCCAGAGAATATTTAATTTGAGAAGAGGGTATGGTGTAAGAAAATATGATGCACAGCCTTATCGCGCTGCAGGTCCCGTTACTATCGAAGAATACGAATCAAGGGCTGAACGCTATGATAAACAATTAAAAGAAATTATTGGTGTTAGTCCTGAAGGTAAATCAAGCGAGGAAAAAATTGCTATTGTTCGTAAACATCGTGAAGAGCAATATGAAAAATTATTAGACGCAGTTTATTTAAGAAGAGGATGGACAAAAAATGGTGTTCCGAAAATTTCACACCTTAAAGAACTTGGAATGGATCTACCTGAATTAATTGATTTGGTAAAACCACACCAGGAAGATTAAAGGTTTATATTATTGATATTGAAAACACCTTTCGGCGAATTGACCGGAGGGTGTTTTTTTTATGATCTTCAATCTAATAAAAAAAGTTGGATAAAAATCTACTAAGTTTTCCGGAAGTGATATTATTACTTTCAAGATGGCAAAGGGGGAAACTGTTGTGCTTGAAAGCTTATTATAGAAGCAGGGAAGAGTGTCGAATAGCATGTAATTGGTTTCGATGTGCTTGTAATTGATTTCAATGTGTTTGTAATCGGCTTCGATGTACTTGTAATTGGTTTCGATGTGCTTGTAATCGGTTTCGATGTGTTTGTAATTGGTTATAATGTGCTTGTAATTGCCTTCAATGTGCTTGTAATCGTTTTCGATGTGCTTGTAATTAGTTTCAATGTGCTTGTAATTGGCTTCAATGTGCTTGTAATCGGTTTCGATGTGTTTGTAATTGGTTACAATGTGCTTGTAATTGCCTTCAATGTGCTTGTAATTGGTTTTGATGTGCTTGTAATTAGTATTTGTCCATAAGAGACTGTTTATTTAAGTTTGTCAAAATAATGCTTATTCGCAAAAGTAGACGTCTTAGTGGTGAAAAAACATTCAATCCTTAATTCGCAATTTAATAATATCCCCAAATGACATTTCATCAGCATTCAAAATAAAAACAAGAGAATCAGACAAACCAATGACTGCAATTGATATTTGGGAGATTGCTTCTATAAAAAAGAATTTGATTTTAATTGTGATTTTTGTAAATTTGTAAATCATCAACTCAGTAGAAATGAATTATGCATTGATAACTGGAGCATCAAGAGGTATTGGCTATGAATTAGCCCTGCTATTTGCTAAAACAAGATATAAAGCCCTGATGAAACGTAAAAAAGTTATTTTACCTGGGATGGGCTATAAGATTCGGGTATTTCTTATTCGGTTCATACCAAGAAATCTGGTCTCAAAATTAACAGAATCAATGGTGAAAAAATAATATTGACAATGTAAAAACCACACAGATGAAACATTTTATCCATGGAATAAAGTATCTGTCCAAATATTGGCTTCTCGGAAAAGCCGATCCTCTTATACTTGGACTTACGCTTCATACCGTCTGTAGTCTAAAGTGTCGTCACTGTGCAGTTATTAAAAGGCCAAATTGGAGCGTAAGTTATAACGAAGCAGCTACAATAATTGATAATTTCTATTCAAAAGGAGGAAGAAGTTTAATACTAACAGGGGGAGAACCTTTTCTATGGCAGGATAATTCTTATGCTGTTGAAGATATCGTGAATTACGCCATCGATAAGGGGTTTTATACGGTTATTATTTATACAAACGGAACAATAAGTCTCGAATCCGGGGCTAATACAATCTTTGTCAGTATTGATGGTACAAGAGAAGTTCATGATGCGTTAAGAGGTGAGTCGTTTGAAAGGATAATAAACAAAATTAGGGAATCTCATCATCCTTCAATTTACATTAACTATACCATTAACTCGATAAGTAAGTCTGTAGTTGAAGAATTTTTGCAATATGTAGATAAAATTCCACAGATTAAAGGGACCTTCTTTTACATTCATACACCTTATTACGGTTATGATGAATTATTCATTGACAAATCTGCCGGAAAGGATGTTTTATTGGAATTGCTTGAGTTAAAAAAGCGCTATAAAGTTTTAAACTCTGTAGCGGGTTTAAAATCAGCTATAAGAAACGACTGGAAGAAAAATATTGAAAGTTGTGTTATATATGATGAAGGCGAATACTATAAGTGCTGCACCGATAACAATGATGGAAAAACCTGTATCGATTGTGGATATTTGAGTTATGCTGAAATTGATCAAACTTTGAAGCTTAAACCCGGAGCAATTGCCAATGCCCTGAAATATTTTTAATTACTAAAATAATTGCCATTGAAACGATAAAGATGATTCCTGGTAAAATTAAAATATGGTTCATAATTGTACTCGTTATTGTATTAATTCCAATGAAATTATTTGCACAAGAGCCTAATGATATTAAATACAAATTTACATAAACCGATCAATGTCAACAAATAACTATTTAAAGTTGTAACACATGGTTTTTGATTTTCTAAGAAAAAAAATAAGCAGGCATTTCACTGGTCAAGATGAAATATTGTTTCATAATAATATTCCTGGCTATAATTTAATTGGAGAAAACTTCAGAGATATTGATGAACTTGGAATATATCTGCATATTCCGTTTTGCAACCAGATTTGTCCCTACTGCCCGTATAATAAGGAAATATATAGCGAGGAGGCTTGTCAGAACTATGTGAAAGCGGTCATAAAAGAAATAGATTTCTATTCGCCCATGATGACCAATAAGCCGGTTACAAATTTCTATATTGGTGGTGGCACACCAACTACTATGTTGGGAAATGGTATTGAAGAAATGATCAATCATATATACAAACGTTTTAATATGCAATGCCAGATTCATATGGAAAGTCATCCGAATCATTTAACACCTGAAAATCTAAATTCAATAGAGGCAATGGGGGTAAAATACCTGAGCATTGGTGTTGAGGCATTGCAGAACCAACATCTTAAGGCAATTGAGAGGCCTTATACTGTTAAGGAGGTTAAGAAGAGTGTTGAAAGAGCTGTTGGGAGAAACTTTGAGTGTGTTAATATTGATTATATTTTTGATTTACCAGGGCAAACTAAATTGGAGGTTGAACAGGCAGGTCGTGAGATGGTGGATCTTGGAATTCACCAGGTGGCAACTTATCCTTTATTCAGATTTCCTTATACCCGTTTAGGTAGAGAAATTCATGAAAATGGTAATGCACTGGCTACAATATTCCGCCGAAGGAAATTATTGAAAATACTTGAAGGGATTTTTTATGATTCCGGATTTGAACGTTCCTCTGTCTGGGCATTTACGAAAAAAGGAATTGATAAATATTGTTCTGTAACTGTGCCGTCGTATCTGGGGCTCGGTGCCAGCGGAAGTTCATATTTGAAAAACATTTTTTATGTTAACACATTTAATGTTGCTGAATATATCAAGGCCATTGAAAGAGGAGACTCTCCCATTGCTCTTTCAATTAATTTATCTGAAGAAATGCAGATAGCCGGATGGCTATATTGGCGGATTTATGAAACCAAATTCAAAAAAAGCGATTTCCAGTACAGATTTAATGCAAGTTTTGATAAGAAATATGGAATACACATGAAAATACTAAAGCAAATAGGTTTTCTAAAAAATGGTACTGACCAAATTACTCTGACAGACAAAGGGATATATTGGATTCATGCGTTTGAAGACTTTTTCTCCATTGATTATATCAATAAACTCTGGGGTACTTCAAAATTTAATCCCTGGCCGGAAAAGGTGAGTTTGTAATTCTGTTAAAATCTCCTATTATCGATATTAAAATAAAAAGAATTCTTAATAAAAGTGGTGATTTACGTAATTACCAGTTTACGAATAAACTCTTCACCCATTTGTTGAAAACCTTTAACCTTGTTGCAGGCTATAAAATAAATTGTACTTTTACTCATGTTTTTAGTTATTAGTTTTACATGAGAAAAATGTAATGATTTCTGAAGTTTAATTTAGTTCAGCATCAAATCATATTCCATAACCGTATTGTGGTTATCAAGATAAATGAGTAGTAGAAAAAATATACAAGTAATTAATAACATGAACAACGGAGAAACTGAAGTTCATCAGTCTGGAAAGATGAAAAAAATTATTTCAGGGTACGATGAAATAGCAGGAGTATTTGCAGAGTTGGAGCAAGGAGTGTATGCAGCTTTAGAAACCTATTCTAATGTCCATCGTGGCAGCGGGCATAATTCTATGGTGACTACGCATTTATTCGAACAGGCCAGGAATATTATCCTGGAATATCTGGGACTCAATAAAGGCAAATACGTAATAATCTTTTGCACACCCCGAAGAGCAGACACCCTCATAAAGCAACTTAGTCCGGAGAGCTATCAAATTGTTTCAAGCCAGAACATAGGTTTACCATTAGGTGTAAGAGCATTAGCTGTTAAAAGAAAGGCCTTGCCGGGAGGCACTCCTTTCCAGACAGGTGGAGGGACAACCAAACTTATTTCTCAAGGGTGGGTAATCTGGGCAAATGCACCCGGCAAGTTCGAGGCAGGTACGCCCGCCATCATCAACGTAATCGCATTAGCAAAAGCAGTGGCTCTAATTCGGAAATTCGGAAATGACATTTTTTCGAATTCGGCCACTGAAAAATTATCAATTGCCAAAATACTATACCATGATGAACTGGATGAATATACCGGGAAGGAACTGATGGACAAACTTAGGCAAAGCCTCATTGGTCATAGTATTCGTGTCCCCACAATGGAAGGAGTTATACCCTATGTCAATTTGGATAACAGCGCCAGCACTCCAACTTTTACACCAATTTGGAACGCTTTTCATGAAACATGGAGCCAGACTGCCAAGGTTCAAAAAGAAATCATTCATGAGGTCAAGTCAGTTTGCGCCGGAATGCTGGGTGCACCCCTGACTACCTATGATATAGTTTTTACTTCCAACACCACCGAAGCCATCAATCTGACTGCCGAAAGTTTGAGTCGTGAATTTGAAGAAGGCACTGAACCGGTTGTACTCAACACACTACTCGAACACTCCTCGAACGATTTACCCTGGCGCATGATTTCACGATGTTCTGTGATCCGTTTGTCTGTAGACGCTGATGGTTTTATAGATTTGAACGAGCTAAAAACACTCTTATGTACATACAATCAGAAAGGTCAGCACGGAAAGAAACGAATCAAGCTTGTAGCAGTAAGCGGTGCTTCGAATGTTCTTGGCGTTTGCAACAACATTGCAGAGATAAGTCGGATTGTTCATAAGTATGGAGCTCAATTACTGGTGGATGCAGCACAATTGATCGCTCACCGGAAGGTTGATATGGAAGCATACGGAATAGACTATCTCGCATTCTCTGCCCATAAAGTTTACGCGCCTTTTGGTTGTGGAGTATTATTGGCCAGAAAAGAACTGCTTAATTTCAGTTCTGCTGAACTGGAGTTAGTTAAATCGTCAGGCGAAGAAAACACAGGGGGAATCGCCGCATTGGGCAAGGCATTTGTGATTTTGCAACGGATTGGCATGGACTTAATCCGGGAGAAAGAACAGGTTTTAACCAGACGGGCTTTAAACAAACTGTCGCAAATACCCGGACTTAAGATTTACGGGATAAAGGATCCGGACTCTCCGGAATTTGCCCAAAAACTCGGAGTAATTGTATTTGAACTTAAGGGTATGATGGCCAATCGGGTGGCCAACAAACTGGCCATTCAGAGCGGGATCGGTGTACGATATGGATGTCACTGCGCTCATATTATAATTAAGCGTCTGCTAAATGTTAGCCCTGTACTTGAGAAATTCCAGCGTCTGATTCTGACTCTATTCCCTAAGTTAAAGTTACCAGGCCTCGTCCGGGTAAGTCTGGGTATCGAAAACAGCGAAGAAGACATTGATAAATTGATTCACTCACTGAGAAAAATCATTAAACATCCCCCAGATTCATCTGCCTCAAAGGAATATAAAAAACTCAACTTGTCGAAGGTTGATGTTCAAAAGCAAATGAACAATTTCGTTAAAGATTCTGCTTTAAAAGTTTTTAACAACTCTAATGAAATCACATAAAATATTTTATGTTACTTTATTGTACTATTAATTTAAAAATGCTTACAGCTTGGTTTTGTTTGAAATGTAAAACCATAGTAAAAATGGAAATTGTTAATAAGAAAATGAATCTATGAATATAAAAGAGAATAAAGAAAACGCAATTGTCTTTTATAAAATGGCATACGAAGGAAATCCAGGAAAAGCTATTGAACTCTATATGGGCTCAGAATACAATCAGTATAATCCATCATTTATACTAAAAATGAAAAATATAATATTAATATTACTAAATTTATTTATCCTTTTGAGTTTAAGCTGTCAGGATAGAAATACAAACGAAGCTATACAATTTAAAGAAATCAGGCGGCCTTATAAAACCATTAGCCCTTATATCTCAGATCTATTAAAGTTAGATGACAATTCTTTAAAGACTGAGGTGCAAAAAATTTGGATTTCGGCTAAGCAAAGCGGGCTTCCTCTTATTGAAGAAGATACTTTGTATGCAGATTATAGATATATTACAATTATTTATCAGAACAGTGCTAAACATAAGGATATTTCTTTTGAAGTGTTTGGGATTTATGATGATTATAGTTTTGGAGATATGAAACTGCGTCAATTGGGAAACACAGATTTGTTTTATCGGTGTTACAAAGTTCCTAATGATATTTGCTTTTCATATCGTTTCATAATCAAGGATATCCTGACCGGAAAAGTGTCTAAAGACATAGATAAATACAATCCCGATAAAATCCCTATAGGTGAAGTATATGGTTTTAGTTACTCTGTTTTTGATCTGCGAAAAAATGAACCTGACTGGAATGCCAAAAGATATAACAATCTCAATAGCAGGATGGATACCTTATTATATGAAGACAAAATCGTAAATAAAAGAAGAAACATTTATGTCTACCTGCCTCCGGATTATGATAACGACAGGCCGGAAGCTTATCCGGTTATTTTTCTTTTTGATGCGTCAATTTATCTGAATCGTGTAGAAGTTCCCAATATACTTGACAACCTGATAATCGAAGGGGAAATAGAGCCGATGATAGCTGTTCTTATAGAATCCTATCGTAGTACTAGAGACATTATACTTCCATTAAATTTTGAATTCAAAGATGAATTTATAACGGATTTTTTGCCATTGATCCGTAATAATTATAACACAAGCCTGAAACCGGAATTCAATATCATCGGAGGTATAAGTTATGGAGGATTAGCAGCTACTTTTATAGCTTTTTATTACCCTGACATATTCGGAAAGATATTATCTCAATCAGGTTCTTTCTGGCGTGATTTACAATTAACAGATTTACAGGATAAATGGATCAGGAATGATTGGTTGATAAATAGGTTTATTACCGAAGAGAACAAAAACCTCCAACTATACTTTGACTGGGGATTACAAGAGAATTGGGTTTTGGGTGCTAACCGAAAAATGGTGCATGTTCTTGAACAAAAAGGCTATAAGTATAAGTTTATTGAATTTAACGGGTGGCATGATTGGTCAAACTCACGAAAAACATTTCCTCAGGGGTTAATGTATTTGCTTGAGGAATAAAACTATTTGAATATGACAAAATACATATCAATACTAAGAGGAATTAATGTTGGTGGGAAAAGGAAAGTATTAATGTCTGATTTAAAAGCCCTTTACAAAAACTTAGGGTTTTCAAATGTCATTACTTATATCCAAAGTGGGAATGTAATATTTGAATCAGATAATAAAGAAAGTCAGAAAAAGGTTGGTCGGAAAATTGAGCAAGCAATTAATAAGACTTATGGATTTGATGTTCCTGTGATTATTCGAAGCGTTCAGGAAGTTGAAAATGCCATTGTTAGTAATCCTTTCTGCAAAAAACAAGAAACTGACAATGACAGACTTCATCTTACTTTTTTGACAGATATTCCATCTCCTGAAAACCTGGAAAAAATGAAGAATTTTGACTTTTCGCCCGATAAATTTTATATCATTGAGAATAATGTATTTATCTACTGTTTGGGAAAATGTAGTGACTCGAAACTAACAAACAATTTTCTTGAAAGTAAGTTAAAAGTTTCAGCAACCACGAGAAACTGGAAAACTGTGAAAAAGTTATATGAAATTGCATTAACCAAATAAAATTGAAAAAAGAAATAATTATTGTAAAATAGAAATAATCATCATGAAAAAGTTTTATCAATTCATTGGAATGATCCTGACAGGTAGTTTGTTATTGTCAGCTTGCCTGAAAAAGGCAACCCCTCCCGAATCCTTTGGCGTTTTACCATCGGGGCGACAAATGGCCTGGCATTCGTTGGAAACCTATGCTTTTCTGCACTTCACAACTAATACCTTTACCGATAAAGAGTGGGGATATGGTGATGAAAGCCCGCAGGTGTTTAATCCTACAGATTTCGATGCAAATCAGATTATCGGTACCCTGGCAAAAGCTGGTTTTAAAGGAGCGATCCTGACTGCTAAGCATCATGATGGATTTTGTTTGTGGCCTTCAAAATATACCGAACATTCTGTGAAAAATTCTGTATGGAAAAATGGGAAAGGGGATGTTGTAAAGGAGATATCTGATGCTTGTAAAAGGCATGGTGTTAAATTTGGTGTGTACCTTTCACCCTGGGACAGAAACCATGCCGAATACGGAAATGAAAAGTATATTGAATATTATCAGAACCAACTGAATGAATTGCTGACAAACTATGGCGAAATATTTGAAGTTTGGTTCGACGGTGCAAATGGTGGTGATGGATTTTATGGTGGGATTAATGAAACTCGGACTATCGACCGGTCATCCTATTATGAATGGGAACAGGTTTGGTCAACAGTCCGTGAATTGCAACCCAATGCTGTAATGTTCAGCGATGCAGGCCCGGATTTACGCTGGATTGGAAATGAACATGGCCATGCTAAAGATTCTTGCTGGGCTACTTTCACACCCGAGGCCCGAAAGGGTGAGACAAAAGCTTATGCAGGTACTACAAAATATTGGATTGGTGAGACAGGTACAAAAAATGGCAAATTCTGGATTCCAGCCGAAACCGATGTTTCCATACGCCCTGGCTGGTTCTATCATTCACATGAAGATGAAAAAGTAAAATCGCTTGAAGAATTGTTAGATATCTATTTTCATTCGGTTGGAAATGGAACCTCATTAAATCTGAATATTCCTCCCGACAGAAGTGGCCAAATTCATAAAATTGATTCAATTAGACTAATGGAATTTAAAGCCTATTTAGATATTGCTTTTGCCAACAACCTGCTGAAAGATTGTAAGGTTAAGGCAAGTAACGTACGTGGCAGAGATTATCATCCGTTAAATTTAATCGATGATGATCCATCTACTTATTGGGCAACCGAAGATCAGGAGAAAAGCGCTGTGATCGAATTTCAATTGGATGAAACAAAATCTGTTAATTGCTTGATTCTTCAGGAATATATTTCTTTAGGACAACGTATTACTGCTTTTTCAGTTGAGGTCTTTAATGATAATCAATTGAAAGAAGTAGCAAAAGGATCAACTATAGGATATAAAAAAATAGTCCGCTTCGATAAATGTACCACAAATAAGATCAGGTTGAGAATCAACGGAACAATGGCCTGCCCCGTACTTTCAAAAGTGGCTGCCTTCGAAATTATTAACACATAAACTATTGATTATATGAAAGTATCCGGTTTTTTTTTCATAATGATAATTATTCTTCTAATTTCCTGTAAAACAGAAGAAATAAAACTCAATTCATCCAAACATGACCTTGAAATCAATACCCTTCCAAAAAGTTGGGATGAAGCCATTCCTCTTGGCAATGGCATGCTGGGGGCTTTGATCTGGCAAAATGGAGATAAACTTCGTTTTTCGCTTGACAGGGCCGACTTGTGGGACTTGCGGCCAATGGATAACCTTGACAAACCCGAATGGAAATTCAATTGGGTGTATGAACAATGGAAAAACAATAATTACAAGGCTGTTCAGGACAATTTTGATGCACCCTACAACCGTAATCCCGCTCCTTCAAAAATCCCGGCAGGTGCTTTGGAGTTTGATATTTCAAAGTTTGGAGAGATCGAATCGGTTTGTTTATTGCTAGAAAATGCATTATGTGAAGTAACATGGAAAAGCGGAGTTAAGTTACATGTATTTGTACATGCTACCGATCCAACTGGATGGTACAAGTTTACAGGCCTTGAAAACGAAATCACACCTGAACTTATTTCTCCTGCTTATAATCTTGATGGCACTTCAAATGCCGGTGATCCTGTTTCCGGACAAGACCTTCGCAGGCTGGATTATCCGAAAGGAAATATTATTAAAAACAATAATGAGATAACATATTTGCAGCAAGGTTGGGGCGGATTTATATACCAGATTGGATTAAAATGGGGAAATGCTAAAAATTCACAGGAAGGATGCTGGAGCATTAGCTCTTCTTTTCCGGGATGGGAGCAAAAACCGGTTGCAGTTGAGGTTGTGAACCACCAATTCGAAAACGGATTTTCAGATGGATTCCTTTCGCATAAAGCCTGGTGGAAATCCTTTTGGCAAAAATCATCGGTGTCCATTCCAGATTCTATTCTCGAAAAGCAATATTATCTTGAAATGTATAAGTTCGGAGCTGCAGCCCGTGATGGAGCTCCTCCTATTTCCTTGCAGGCTGTGTGGACTGCTGATAATGGGAGACTTCCACCCTGGAAAGGCGATTTTCATCATGACTTAAATACTCAGCTTAGTTACTGGCCTGCATATAAAGGGAATCATCTGGATGAAGAGACAGGTTTTTTAAACTGGCTGTGGAAATATAAACGGGTATTTGAAAACTATACAAACGATTATTATGAATCCTCAGGATTAAATGTGCCTGGGGTTACAACATTAACGGGAGATCCTATGGGTGGATGGATACAGTATTCATTTGGGCCAACAGTAAGCGCCTGGTTGGCTCAACATTTTTACTTTCACTGGAGATACAGCCGGGATACAGTCTTCTTAAATAAAAGAGCTTATCCATGGATAAGGGATGTAGCTGTATTTCTGGATGAAATATCTGTTAAAGATGAAAATGGAATACGAAAACTGCCAATTAGTTCAAGCCCGGAAATAAACAATAACTCCAGGGAAGCCTGGTTTGAAAAAACCACGAACTTTGATTTATCGCTGATACGCTGGACCTTCATGAAAGCTACCGAATTAGCCGAAGAACTTGGGAACAGGGATGATGCCCTTAGATGGGAAACAATACTGAATGAATGGCCTGAATTGGCTGTTGACCCAAACGAGGGACTATTGTTTGCGCCGGATTATCCTTATCATGAATCCCACAGGCATTTCTCACACTTAATGGCTTATCATCCGCTTGGGCTGATTGATTATTCAAATGGACCGGAGGCTAAAAAGATTATTGATAATACGATCCATAACCTTGAAAAATACGGAACAGACTGGTGGGTTGGATATTCTTTCAGTTGGCTCGGAAACTTAAAAGCCCGTGCTTTTGATGGAGAAGGAGCTGCCGAAGCCTTGCAGATCTTTGCCACAGCTTTTTGCCTCCCCAACAGCTTTCATGTTAATGGCGACCAGTCAGGGAAAGGCTATTCCAAATTTAAGTATCGGCCTTTTACCCTGGAAGGTAACTTCGCTTTTGCATCAGGTATTCAGGAAATGCTCCTGCAAAGCCATACCGGTGTACTTAATATCTTTCCTGCTATTCCTGACAATTGGGTAGATGTAAGTTTCAAAAACCTAAGGGCCGAAGGTGCGTTTATTGTTTCAGCCGAAAAAAAGAATGGTGAATTACTAACAATGAAGATATATTCGGAACAAGGTGGCGAGATAAGAATAAATAACCCATTCAAGGATAAAACATATGTCTTAAAATCTGAAGAGTTTTCCGGAAGTGATATTATTACTTTCAAGATGACCAAGGGGGAAACTATTGAGCTTGAAAGCATATTATAGAAGCAGGGAAGAATTGTCGAACAGATTGTAACAGGCTTCAATGAGCTTGTAATTTGTTTCAATGTGCTAGTAATCGATATCTATAAGCTTGTAGTTAGTATCAATGAGCTTGTATTTTGCTTCAATGTGCTTGTAATTGGTTTTCATGAGCTTGTAATTGGTTTCAACGTATATGTAATTACCTTCAATGTGCTTGTAATTGGCGCCAATGTTGTGAAAACTCTTGTCGAGGTTATGAAAAATACTTTCTATGTTGTTCAGAAGTAATTCTATGATATGAAAGCCTTCATCTATGATGTGAAAACTCTTGTCGAAGGTGTGGGAAATTGGGAGAATTTTGTTCCATAATTGCTTAATTTTTGTGTCAAGCTACTTTAGAGAAAGACAATAGGATAAAACATCATACTTCATCAGCCAGATTTACTAATATTTTCCAGTTTTGACTGATTTAAAATATGGAAATTGTTACCTTTAAAATCAAATATCTTTTCGTCTTTAAATTCTTTTAATATTCTAATGGCACTCTCTTTTGATAATGCAGCAAGGTCAGCAATATCCTGCCTGCTGAGGCTTGTAATAAAAGAATCACTTTCATAAATTTCTCTTGATAGATATAGCAATGTATCTGCAATCCGCCCATGCATATTTTTTTGGGTGAGGTTAGTAAGCTGGTTAATATGCTTGTTGAAACAAGTATTCAGGTATGTGATAAACTCCATACAGAAAGTTATGTTCTCATGTAATAACTTCTCAAAAACTTCTACATCTATAAAACAAGCAGTTGAATCCTCTAACGCCGCTACGGAATAATGGTGACGGTTATTAACTCGAAATTGGTTTATACCAATAAGATTAGTGGCTTTAAGAATTTCCAGGATAATATTTTTATGGTATATGCCCTCAATATAAACCTTGACTTTGCCACTTGTTAAACATGCGATATGAGTAAGCGGTGCACCCTGCTTGAAAATTATTTCACCTTTCAGGAAACGAGTTTCATACCGAGAATGGTTAACAAATTCCAAATGTTCGTTTGTAAGGAAACGAAAAATGTTCATCTTTTTATTACAAGCATTGCAATGTGTACTTTCTGAAAATGCTACC
>CAYWXI010000051.1:0-37566 GCA_964462015.1 uncultured Bacteroidales bacterium
ATTGGTAGCCGCGCTAGACTTAGGATCTAGTGGTCCTGGACCGTGGGGGTTCGAGTCCCTTCATCCGCACTTATTTTCCTTTTCTTTAAAACATCAAGGAAAATATTATTTATTTTAAATAATCGCTTTGTAGTTTTGTTTTTGATTATAGTTTCCATAATTTTGTAAAAATTTATTAATCAAAAATATAAAATTAATAATATAAAAAATTTTCGATAGATTTGTTTTACTTATATGTAAATATTTGGATTACAATCCTAATTATGAAGATGCAATATATATTTAAATATAAGATGTTATTTGTTTTTATAATAGTGTTTTTCTATTTATTTCCTCATTTTGCATTTCCTTCAACTTTGCAGAAAATTGACAGCCTGAAAACTGTTTTAAAGCTTACACCGGACTCAAAAAAGGCAGCAATTTTCAATGCTCTTTCCGAAGAAATCCTTTCAGATTCAGCAGAATATTCCTTCGAATTTGCTGATTCAGCTCTAATAATGGCAAAACAATTTAACTTAAAAACTGAAGAACTTTTGGCTTTAATTAACTTGGGTGATGCATCTTATTTCTCTAATAATATGAATGAAGCTAAAGATTATTATCAACAGGCTTTAGCTTTATCAATTGAACTTAACGATTCTTCTTCAATAATATTAAATTATAATAATCTGGGATATGCATATACAGAACTTGCAAATTATCAGGATGCATTCGATAATTTCAGTAAAGTACTTGATTTTGAAAGATTATTAGGGTCAGAGAAAGAAATCGCTTCAGCATTAAATAATATTGGCATGGCTTACGATTATCTCGGGAAGTATAAAAATGCCCTTGATAGTTATTTGGAGGCATTAAAAATTGAAGAAGATAATTTTAATTTAGAAGGAATATCAACAACGTCCAATAATATTGGAAACATTTATCTGACATGGGGAAATTATGAAAAAGCATTATTTTATTACCTGAAATCATTGGAAATAGAAGAAGAATTAAATTCAAAAAGTGGAATTGCAATAGCTTTGAATAACATTGGCATTGTTTATCATAATTGGAAAGACTATGAAAAAGCCCTTAAATATTATCAACAAGGCCTTAACATTGAAAAGGAACTAGAACACAAATCCGGTATTGCAAAATCAATGAACAATATTGCAATAATATATGATGAAACAGGTAAACACGATCAGGCAATTGATTATTATAATAAATCATTAAAACTTGAGGAAGAATTAGGTGATCAAATAGGTATTTCAATTTCGTTAAGTAATATCGGAGAATTTTACGAAGAAAGAAGTAAATACGATTTAGCTCTTGATTATTATATGAGGTCTATTGAAATTGATGAAAAAATTGGGAATAAATCAGGTATTGGACAGACATACAATCAGTTAGGAAATCTTTTTTTCCGTAAAAAGCAATATAAAAAAGCAATAGATTTCTATAATAGAAGTAATGAAATAGTTGAACCATTAAATATTACCGAAACAATTACTGAAAATTATAATGGACTTGGAAAAGTTTATGCAAAAATCAATGATTTCAAAAAAGCATATTATTATAGTAATAAGTACCACAAACTGCAAGATTCAATTTTTAGTAATGAAATGTTAGAAAGGCAAAATAATCTTCAGGCTGATTTTGAAATTGAAAAAAGAGAAAAAGAAATTGAACTATTAAATGCAGAAAAGCAAGTAAGAGCTTTAGAAATAAGTAAAAATGAATTAAAACTAAGCCGTCAGAACTTCTTAGTATTTGTTCTTTATTTTGGAATTGTTGCATTTATAGTTTTCTTTTATTTTTTAATCATGCAAATTATTAAGAAAAATAAAACTTATAAACTTTTACAGCTTCAGAACAAAGAGATTAAAAAAAATCGAATTGAATTAATCGCTGCTAAAGAAAGTGCCGAGGAATCCGATAGATTGAAATCTGCCTTTTTAGCTAGTATTTCTCACGAAATAAGAACACCTCTGAATGGTATTCTTGGTTTCTCTGAACTAATAAGAGATTTTGAACTTTCGCAATCACAAAGGAGTGAATATATTGACTTAATTAGCTTGAATGGACAACAATTGGTTGCAATATTAAATGATATAATTGATATTTCTCAAATTGAAGCCGGACAATTAAAAATCAATCCTGTTGATTGTAATATTGACAGCCTTTTATCTGAGTTACTAACATATTATGAGGGATTTAAAAAGGTGATTGCCAAACCTGATATCAAATTAAAAATTGATAAACCTCAAAATAATTCTGATCTGATTCTTAACTTTGATGCTTACCGCCTAAAACAAATACTCTCAAACCTTATAGGAAATGCAATCAAATTTACACATAAAGGTTATATTGAATTTGGTTATATTTTGAAGAACGAAGTAATTCAATTTTTTGTAAAAGACACAGGTATTGGTATCCCGGAAGAAAATCTTAAAATGATTTTTGACAGGTTCCGTCAGGTTGATGAAACCTTATCACGTCAATATGGTGGAACCGGCTTAGGACTTGCAATTTCAAAACAACTGGTGAGCCTTATGAAAGGAGATATTTGGGTTAAATCGGAAGTTGAGAAAGGTTCAACATTTTATTTTAACTTGCCTTTAAAATTAGAAGGTTATTCAAGTCAGGAAGTTATTATTGATGATTTATAATAGAAAAAATAATTGGCCTGAGAAAAATATATTAATTACAGAAAATGTTCAATCCAATTAATATTTTTGCCTAATCAAAGATCACCTCGGGATTAATGAAATACGATCTTATTACAATTTTGGGTCCAACTGCAACAGGAAAAACTTCATTAGCTGCAAATCTCGCTGCAAAATTAAATGCTGAAATAATCAGTGCTGATTCAAGGCAGGTTTACAGGGGAATGAGCATTGGAACAGGAAAAGATTTGGATGATTATATCGTTGGAGAACAAATGATTCCCTATCACCTCATCGATATTGTTGATGCCGGATATGAATATAATGTTTTCGAGTTCCAAAAAGACTTTTATAAAGTTTATAATGAAATATATGGCCGAAAAAAAATTTCGATTTTATGTGGTGGTAGTGGAATGTATATTGAATCTGTACTTAGTGCTTACAAACTAATTCAGGTTCCCGAAAATGAAATATTAAGGAATAAATATGAAGAAACAAAAACTGAGGAGCTTGTCAAAATATTCTCATCATACGGTTCACTTCATAATGTTTCTGATACATCTGATCGAAAACGATTAATTCGCGCCATTGAAATACAGGAATTTTATAAAAAGAATAAAAACATTAAAACCAAACTTCCTTCGATTAATAGTATAATTTTCGGAATTGATTTAGAAAGGGATGAAGTGAGAAGCAGAATCACTAAACGATTAAAATCAAGACTTCGGGAAGGAATGATAGAAGAAGTAGAAACATTGTTAAATAAAGGGCTTTCAAGCGAACAACTTAAGTTTTATGGCCTGGAATATAAATTTCTTACAGCATATATTAACAATGAACTTTCTTATGACGAAATGTTCAGACAATTAAATACAGCCATTCATCAATTTGCAAAACGACAAATGACCTGGTTTCGGAGAATGGAAAAAAAAGGATTTAAAATAAATTGGATTGACGGAAAATTAAATTTAGATACTAAATTAATGGAAATAATTAAAATGGCAGAAGTTGGGGGTTAAGAGAAACAGAGGACTAATGAAAATATTGGTATCCCACTTTAGCCTTAATTAAGAAAAGCTTCGATTAATTGCCAAAATATTTTTAATTTTGTGTAAAATATTTGTTGTTTTCATATTTATAAAAATTAATCTGGTAATGAAAAGAATATTATTAATATCAGCTTCAATAATTTTTCTATCAGTAATTTTATTTAATTCTTCCTGCAAAAAAGAGGATCCCGATATAATTTTTCCTGTTGTGAAAATTTTAGGAGATAATCCGATGGAAATACTTTTAAACTCGGAATTTGACGACCCGGGTGCTGAATACTCAGATAATGTAGGAATTTACGCAACCTGGGTTGAAAGTGGCCTTGATGTAAATAAAATTGGTTCGTATGAAATTGCCTATATTGTTTTAGACGTAGCAGGTAATGAAACTATTGCAACCCGAACTGTAAATGTAATTGTTGATCAAACTTCTTTTGAATCAAACTACATTGTTTCAGATACAATTACATCCGGTCCTAACGAAGGTATTCATAATTACTCTTCAATCATAACAGCTTCAGCATCTTATAATAACAAATTATTATTATCAAATTTTGCAGGTCTGGGAGTATCTTATGTGGCCATTGTAGAATTTGATAAGAATGGTATTTTTACAATTCCCCAACAATTATTAGCTGAAACTCAAGACTCTTTATCGGGTAGTGGAGTTTGTGCAAGGGATGGAAATTCAATTCATTTTGACTTTTCAATTGCCTTTAATGATGGTTCAGGTACCGATATTGGAAAGACAACATTTACAAAAACTGAGTAGGATAGGGGAGGTTTAGAATTTTAGAGTGACACCAACAATTATTAATCTTTAGCTTTATCTTTTAAGAGCGGAACAAACCTAAATGTACCATGCTCTGATTTTTTATAATCAGTTTCCGAGGTTTTTACAATTTTAGTCATTATTTGGAAATCTCTTTGTCCGATAGGAGCTACTAAAATTCCTCCAATTTTTAATTGATCAATCAAAGCTTGAGGAATAGAGTCGGCACCGGCTGTGATTAAAACTTTATCGAATGGAGCGAAAGCTGCTAAACCTTTATAACCATCACCGTAGAATAATTTTGGATTGTAATTTATCGAAGGAAGAAATTCTTTTACCCTGTTAAATAAAACTTTTTGCCTTTCGATTGAAAACACTTTTGCACCCATTTCGATTAAGACACATGCCTGATATCCTGATCCAGTTCCTATTTCAAGAATTTTATCACCTTTTTTTACATCCAATAATTCTGTTTGAAATGCAACCGTATAAGGTTGAGAAATAGTTTGTCCGGCAGCAATCGGAAAGGCCTTATCCTCGTAAGCAAAATCCAAAAATGTTGAGTCCATAAAAAAGTGCCTCGGTACGGCTCCAATTGCCGATAATACTTTTTCACTTATGTTTCTTCTTCTTCTAACTTCTTCAACTAATTTATTTCTAAGTCCTTTATGTCTGAATGAATCTATCATGGATTATTAATTTGCTGATCTGATTATTATCTAATTTATTATAGAAAGGGGAAATATGGGTGTAAAGGAATATAGTAATATGGATACGGAGTCTTTATTTTCTCTATTTCCCTTATTTGCAAAATTTAAACTAATTGTCACACTTAATTTTATACTGATTTATTAATAAATTAAAAAAAATCTTTTTTTTGGTTTTTATTGCAGCGAAATTAATAATTTCGCAGACTTAATAAAAATACTTCGTTAAAAAAAATTACATGTTAAACATAGGAGTTTTAGGAGCCGGACATCTCGGAAAGATACATCTTAAATGTATAAAAGATATACCTGAATATAATTTGCTTGGTTTTTATGATCCAAACAAAGAAATATCAGATAAAGTTGAAAGAGAATTAAATATTAAACAATTCGATTCAATTAGTGATTTAATTGATGCTGTAGATGTTGTTGATATTGTAACACCAACAATTTCACATTTTGATTGTGCTTTGCAGGCTGCAAAAAAGTCAAAGAATGTATTTATTGAAAAACCGATTGTTACTACCCCTGCTCAAGCTCAGGAATTAATTAAAGTTGCTAATGAGGCTAATATAAAAGTTCAGGTGGGGCATGTTGAAAGGTTTAATCCGGCTTTTCTTGCTGCACAAAAATATTTTTCGCAACCTATGTTCATTGAGACACACAGATTGGCGCAATTTAATCCAAGAGGAACAGATGTGCCGGTAATTCTCGATTTAATGATACATGATATTGATATTGTATTAAGTATAGTACAATCAAATATCAAAAAAATTAGTGCTAGTGGTGTTTCTGTTGTTAGTGACACACCCGATATTGCAAATGCAAGAATTGAATTTGATAACGGATGTGTAGCAAATCTTACCGCAAGCAGGATTTCACTTAAAAACATGAGAAAATCACGGTTTTTCCAACGCGACGCTTATATTTCAGTTGATTTTCTTGAAAAAGAATTAGAAATTGTAAGGATGAAAGACATTGATGTTGATAATTGCGATCCTTTGGCTATGATTATTGATCTTGGTGAAAATAAGGGTTCAAAACAAATATTTTTCGAGAAGCCGGAAATTAAGCAACTTAACTCAATAAAAGCCGAACTTGAAAGTTTTTATGAAGCTATAGTTAATAATTCAACTCCTTTTGTAACAATTAATGATGGATATCTTGCGCTTGATGTAGCATATAAAATTATTGATAAGATTTCTAATTAAATTTTTCAGAATTTTTTATCATAATATTGCAGAAATTTATTGGACTATTCTATAATAATAAAACAAATATTAAGTTACTGTAATAATTAAATTTTCTTTAATTAAAATGATAATAAATAAAATAAGTTTTTGGGGAATAATTTCAGTATTCATCTTTATAGTTTTCTTTTCATCATGCGATAAATTTGACTCTGATCAAAAAATTCCGGCATATATTCAAATTGATTCAATTTTTTTGACTGATAATCCGGCCTTAGTCGAAGGTTCATTATCGAATAGTATTACAGACGCCTGGGTTTATATTGATGACCAATTACTTGGTATCTATGAAATGCCGGCAACTTTTCCTGTTTTAGAGGAAGGCATAGTAAAGGTTACTGTGATGGCAGGAATTAAACTGAATGGGATAGCAGCCACACGAGTCCCTTATCCGTTTTATGAACAGGTAATTATAAAAAGTGTTAAGCTTGTACCGGATTCCATTACAAAGTTAAACATTTCAACTTCATATATTGATGATACTGAATTTGCATGGATTGAAGCATTTGAATTTGAGAATATTTCATTAGACACAACAGGAAAAAGCAATGTAGGTATCAATGAAACACCCTCTGGCTCGCCTCTTACTTTTGAAGGATTTCATTCAGGAATTGTTGAATTGAATGAAGATAGTTTTTTTGAATGTGCAACTTTTGAAGCTTACATATTACCACAATTAGGCCATCCGGTCTTTTTGGAACTAAACTATAAAACAAGTAATGTGTTTACTATCGGAGTATTTGAACAAACTGTTAGTCAAATAATTCAAACACCGATAATTAATATCAATACTTCCGAAGATTGGAAAAAGATTTATGTTAATTTTACTCCAACAGTTAGTGCTTCTGTTAATGCCCTTGATTTTAAAATATTTATTGGAGCAATCCTCGACGATGGCCTAAACGACTCTCAAATACTTCTTGATAATATCAAATTAGTTTATAATAAATCGGATATTTGATGAACAGAAAAGTACAGGTATTAAAGTATGTTATAGCTGATTTATTATCTGCAATATTAACCTGGAGTTTATTTTTTACGTACAGAAAATATTCAGTTGATCCATCTATATTCAGTCATCTTGAAGATATTTTCTCCGACACAAAATTTTACTATGGAATTATAGTAATTCCTTTATTCTGGTTAATTCTTTATATATTAATAGGTACTTACAGGAAAATTTACAGGAAATCAAGGTTGAAAGAAATGGGAGTTACTTTTATTATCACATTAATAGGAGTAGTATTTATTTTCTTCTCATTGATCTTGGATGATGTAATTACTTCATATAAATCATACTATATATCGTTTCTCGTACTGTTTTCATTGCAGTTTTTTATTACCTTTCTTTTCCGGTTTATTTTATCATCCATAACAGCATATAAAATTCACAACAGGATTATAGGCTTCAAGACAATAATTGTCGGAAGTAATGGAAATGCAATCGCTTTGTATGAAGAAATGGAGAACCAAAGAAAAGCTTCAGGAAATATTTTTGTAGGTTTTGTTAATGCAATTCATTATAATAATTATAAATTGTCGAAATATCTCCCTCATCTTGGATACTACACTGATCTAAAAAGGATTATAAAGGAAAGAAATATTGAAGAAGTAATAATAGCAATTGAAAGATCGGAAAACGAAACGGTTGACAAAATCATTTCTGAAATTGAAGAAACTAATGTAATTATTAAGATCATCCCCATAATGCAGGATATTCTTTTTGGTTCGGTAAAAACGTCATCAATTTTTAATGCTCCTTTAGTTCATATTTCTCCCGAATTAATGCCCGTTTGGCAACAATCTCTTAAAAGATTTTTTGATGTTTCTGTTTCCCTATTTTGTGTAATATTGCTTTCTCCTGTATATTTAATTGTTGCTATAATGGTAAAGCTTTCTTCACCTGGTCCGGTGTTCTACTCACAGGAAAGATTGGGTAAAGGTGGAGTTCCTTTTTACATGCACAAATTTCGCTCGATGTATAATGATGCTGAAGCTAAAGGCCCGCAACTTTCATCTAAAAACGATGATAGAATTACCTCCTTTGGAAAATTCATGAGGAAAGTAAGATTAGATGAAACACCACAATTTTATTCAGTACTCAAAGGAGAAATGTCAATTGTTGGCCCACGGCCTGAACGGGAATATTATATTGATAAAATCATTGAACGATCGCCGCACTATCGATTGTTATTAAAAGTTAAACCAGGCATTACTTCATGGGGGCAGGTCAAATTTGGCTATGCAGAAAATGTGAATGAAATGGTTGAACGATTAAAATATGATATTTTGTATATCGAAAATCAATCGCTTGCTATGGATTTCAAAATAATGATATATACAGTTTTAATTGTAATTCAGGGTAGGGGAAAATAAAAACTGAAGCCATTAAAAAAAGTATTCTCAAAAAAGATTCTCAATTGCAATTAGTTATAACAAGATTGTTAAGTTGTTATATTGTTTAATTGTTATTTATTTCAGGATTGACTATTTTTCAATGAATTTATGAATTTTTCGATATATTCAGTTTTTTTCCGGGATTTATATTGCATAATATATCGTGGATGTTCCAAAGGTATTATCTTATTAAAAAACTTCATTTCTTTATTTAATACATTAAGGAATTTGTAATTTTTATTTGATCCCAGGCAAAAACAAACTTCAGTATTGGTTCCAAGATTAATTTGTTTTTTTATTGTCTCTATTATAAAGGATTTAACATTTTCCTGTAATACTTTACTGTCATAATAATTGTAGTTTTTTTCATTCCCATTCTCATCTTTAATTACAAATCCCAACGGGCAAACAGAGTTTATGTAAAAATCATTGTAAAATGAGTCAACACCTCCATAGGCTTCTATTACTTCATAAACAAATACAGAAGAAGGTTCATATGTTGAAAAATCCAACACATCCAATTCACATATTTCTTTTAATCTTTTGGTGTCAGTAAATGGTATTCCTGTTACCCCTGCACCAAATCTGCCGGGATTTATTCCGAGGATAATATGACGTGGATTATGATCATTATAGAATTTATGATAGAACTTTGATGATACCTCCATTGCACTCGGGTTTTCAACAAAAGGATTCATTATCCTTATATTTTCAGGTAATATTCCTTTAAATTCTAATGACTTATTAAACTCTATTACTTTTTCTCCAAATTTCATGTTTTATTATGCTTTATTTTGCTTCCCAAAAGTGTTAATAACCGCCTGTATATCTTTGCTGTGTATGATTGCTACTTTTATTTTAAATTCTCAATATCTTATTAGTCAATAATTTTACAAATTCTCAAAAAATTCTTTACCATGAGCATTCCCTCTTCACCTGAAACCTCCGGATGCGATTGAAATCCATAAATAGGTTTTTTCTTGTGTCTGATAATTTCATTTGAACAGGTATCTGAAGTTGCTAAACTTTCAAATGAAACGGGTAATTCCGAAACATGAAAGTAATGTCGTTTTATTAATGAAATTTCTTGTTTTTTTAAACCCGAAAAAATAGGATCATCGGGTTTAGTTATTGTAATCAATTCTTTCTTCCCGTGGTATTCGGTTAATCTTTTTATTCGTCCCCGATAAGCAATAGCTAATATTTCATGTCCTAAACACATACCAAGCACGGGAACATCAAAATTCATTAAGGCTACAAAGTTTGAGGTCAAATTTAAAGGTTTAAAAGGATTGCCTCTTCCTCCTGAAAGGATAATTCCCTTTATTTCAGCTTTTGCAGATAAGGTAATTGGTTGGTTATGATCAAAAAATACATAATCAAAATCTTGTTCGGAAAGAAATTGTCTTTTAAACTTTTTTATAAACGCATTCTGATTGTCAATTATCAATAACATTTTGTCTTGTTTTTGTGAATCAAATGTATAAGTTTCTTTTTTTTGTCAAATATAATTTATATTTCAAACAGTTTATTAGTTTCTATCCAACAAACAAAAAAAAGAATTTACCTCATGATAAAATTTCTACAATGCAGAAAATTTTAAATAATAAACCTGAATAAATTAAAATAAGGGAAATAGTGGAAATTCCTTAGCGCAGCTTCGCTAAAAAAAAATATAAACCATATAAGGCATAAAAGCAAATATAAGAAAAACATTATATGGCCTTATAATCCTTATATGGTTCAAGAAATTAAATCCACAAAACCAAAACTTTGCAAAAAAAACAAAGTTTTACAGAATAATAGTAGAATACCCATATTTCCCTTATACCTTCTGCTAACAAAGTCTTTCAGTGTGAATTCTCTTTGTCATTTTTCACAAAACCCATTGAGTTGTGAAATCATAAACTCTTAATGCCTATCCAAAATCCTTAAATTTCAAAATAAGGTCAACAACCCGATTTGAATAACCCCATTCATTATCATACCAATTGAGGGTTTTAATTAATCGTTTTCCAAGAACAGCTGTATATTCGGCATCATAAATTGAAGAGTATGAATTCCCGACAATATCTGAGGAAACAATTTTTTCGTCAGAATACAAAAGAATATTTTTCATTTGTGCGGTTTTTGAAGCAATTCTGACAGCAGCATTTACATCTTCAATAGTAACATCTTGTTTAACTTCCACAACCAAATCAACTATTGATCCATCGGGTACAGGAACTCTTGAAGCCATTCCATCAAGTTTACCCTCTAATTCGGGGATTACTTTTCCAACTGCCGTTGCTGCACCTGTTGTTGTAGGAATAATATTTTCAGCAGCTGCACGTCCTCGTCTCCAGTCTTTATGAGGTACATCGGCTAAACGCTGATCATTTGTATAGGCGTGAGTAGTTGTCATCAATCCTTCAACAATACCAAAAGAATCATTCAAAACTTTTGCCATTGGAGCAAGACAATTAGTAGTACAGCTTGCATTGGAAACAATTTTATGTTCAGGTTTTAAACCTTCATCATTAACACCAATAACAATTGTGAAATCAATTTCATCTTTAGCCGGAACAGTTAAAATAACCCGTTTTGCACCTGCATCAAGATGCTGTGTCAGGCTTTCACGTGTTCTGAAAATTCCGGTAGCTTCAACAACAACATCAACTCCAAGCTCTTTCCATGGTAACTCAAGAGGATTTTTGATGCTTAACATCTTGACTTTCTCGTTAGGAGTTATCATATAATCATTCTCTAAATAAACATCTTGTCCGAAGCCTTTCATTACCGTATCATATTTCAACAAGTATTCAAGTACTTTATTGTCGAATAAATCATTTATGGCCACTACATTAATGTCGTCTCTTGCGTTCAGAATTCTAAATACCGAACGGCCTATTCGTCCAAATCCATTTATTGCAACATTCATTATTCAGCTCCTTTCTTATTTAATTTATGATAAGCAATTATTATATCTTTTATTCTGGCAGCCATTGCAAATGAAGCATGGTACCAGGTCAATGTTTTAACCATTCTAAAAGGTGAATGCATTGTTGCCATTTTATCGTAAACTACCGAATGGCTATTATCGATAACATCGGTTGAAACAATGGGGTCGTCAACAACCTGAATATAATCAGGAAACTTTTTAGCGGCTTTGGTGAAAGCATTATTAATTTTTTCGATGCTTACATCATTCTTTTTAAATACTGTGGTTAAATCAAGTAATGATCCGTTTGGTACGGGAACATTTAATGCACAACCTTCAATGCGTCCCTTGAATTCAGGTAAAATAGTTTGAATCCAATGTGGAGTAGGTGTTTCGTTAGGAATAATATTCTCGGCAGCTGAACGGCTGCGACGAAAATCGTCGGCAGCTTTATCACGTAGAGGTTGGTCAGAAGTATAAGAATGTACTGTAGTTAATAATGCATAATCAACATCAAAACTATTATCAAGTACTTTAAGCATTATTGCTGTAGCATTGGTTGTTGCCGATCCTGCCGAAATCAATTTATCGGATATCTCAATAGTGTGATCGTTAACTCCCATAATAACAATTCTGTCAATAGTATCTTTTGGCAGATGAGACAATATTACACGTTTTGCACCGGCTTGCACATGTTTTTCCATATATGCTTTTGATTTATATTTGCCGGTTCCGTCAATAACAAAATCAACATCAAACATATCCCAGGGTACATCACCCGGTTCAATTGCTCTCACCATTCTGCTTCTTCCGTTTTTTGAAACCAGGAAATTTCCATCCAATTCAACATCAATTGGCTTTTTTGTTTCTACTTTCAATAAATAACGGAAAATCTCGGGTCGTCCGATTTCTGCAATCGCAACGATTTCAATCCTGTCGTCTTCGAGACAAAGACGAAAAATGTGTCTCGGTATCTCACCAAAACCCATCAATCCTATTCGTATTTTCTTCATATTAAAAATATTTGTTAGTGTGTAAAGAAAATTTATTAAGCCGCAAATGTAAACAAAGTTTTGAATTGGCAATATAAAGTTTAAAATTTAACAAAAATGTTATTTTTTAATTAATTTAATACTTAGCAGAACTTTACCGTTTTCGGTTAAACAAACAAAGTAAATTCCCGGAGGAACCTCACTGCCAGCCTCGTCAGTGCAATCCCATTGGCAGGCAGGCTTTCCGTTTTTACACTTACCGTTCCACTTTAACTTATACTTTCCGGGTGAATATATTTTATTTGTTATTGTATTAATATGCTTTCCGTTGATATCATATATTGATAAATCAACAGAGTTTTGTTCCATTACAGAAAATTCGATGTTTACAAATTCCGAAAATGGATTTGGGTAACATAGTAAGTTTTGAGTTTGATATTGTAAGATTGGTGTTTCATTAATACCAACCGGGTCTTCAAGAAAGTTACCGTTGCCATCGTTAAAAAATACATTTAAATTAGCCGGTAAAGTAGCATGTAAATAACGGATAGTTGCAATATCATTATATCCATTGCCGTCAAAGTCGGCACATTTCGACTTACGTGTATATTCACCATAATTTTCCAGTGGGATAAACTGCGGCTCGGATAATTGGAAATTTCCAAGATTATAGAAGATGATTAAATCGGTATCATTCATAGTATTATATAAAATATCCGACAAGCTATCATTATTAAAATCCGAAATAACAATATAAGAGTTGCAAACCGGCTGAAAATAAAAAGGGTCATGATTTACAAAGATGTTGTCTCCTGCGTTTTTATAAAATATTAGCTTTGAAAAATTCAAAGGATATGCTATTGACAACGAAGTTAAAATGTCATTCATTCCATCATTATTGAAATCGGTAATTTCAGAGGAACTTATATATTCGGTAGATAGTATTGAAAGTTGAAATCCATCCGGATAACTGAAATATACTTCTGTGTTTTGCCCTGTAACAACTATATCCTCACGTCCGTCATTATTCAGATTACCGCAGGAAATATCTATAGGATGAAAACTTAAATCATAATATTCTGGTTCGGAGAAATTTCCTGTTCCATCGTTATATAGAATACCCCAGAAATAACCATTGTTTGAAGCAAATATTACATCTGTATAACTATCGTAATTTACATCACCGATTGCATAATATTCAACACCAATATAAGTTTCCATGCTGAAATATTTAATACTATCGAAATTATTGTCATAAATAATTGCTATGAATTCTTTTTGTATGTTTGGGTCCTCTTTTCTGCCTATTATTTCTGGCAAAGGATTGCTATTAAGGTTTTTGATAAAAATACCGGATTGACCTCCAAATAGATAAATGGAATTAGTGAAATCAAAATATCCTTCTCCAATGTTATCAAGAATACTTATTCCACTCCATTGAGTTTGCCAATTATAATTATGGCCGCAAATAATGTCTATATCTCCATCCAAATCCAAGTCCCCTGTACACAATGAGTAAGCAGCAAGAGGGACGTTGTATCCACTTCTGTTGTCGCCTGTTGTAAAGGCTATAAGAAGAAAGGAAAAAGGAATTACAAATTTTGAGTAATGGGGGATTGTTTTTATAAAACAGGAGTTAAACATTATTTTGGTTTTATTTTTGAATCCAAAGTTATATATAAAATTTTAATAAACTAAATTGTATTCAATAAATAATTTTTTGGGTTTCCAAACCCTTTGGGGATTTGAAACTTTTTTTTCAATTTAATAAACAAAGCATTTTTTTCAATGCTTCTTTCGCCGTATGCAATGATATTTTCGTATTTGAAATTGTAAACCCCGCCAATAACATTGGTGTTTTCGTTGATTATTCTCTGCGGCTTTGCTCCCAAAAGCTTACGGGAGCTGAGACGCTGAGACACTGAGTTTATTTCTTAATTAATTTAATACTCCTGGTAGTTTTTCGATTATCATATCGTTTTTAGACCGGGCTCTTAAATAATTTTCACAAAACCTCAACATGGACGTTCGTGTTAGCTCTAACAAATATAAAACCATAACATGGACGTTCGTGTTAGCTCCAACATTTATAAAACCTCAACATGGACGTTCGTGTTAACTCTAACAAACCTAAAATATCAACATGGACGTTCGAGTTAGCTCTAACAAATATAAAACCTCAACATGGATGTTCGTGTTAGCTCCATAATATCAAAATTTCAAATATTAATAAATCAGATAAAATGAAATTTAAAATGAATCTAAACAATATTAAACAGGAATTTTAGCCATTCAAGTTTTTATATTACTTTTGCAGCCAATGAAAAGAATAAGAAATTTTTGCATAATTGCTCATATTGATCACGGTAAAAGTACACTAGCCGATAGATTATTAGAGTTTACAGGAACGGTTTCGGCGAAGGATTTGCAAAACCAGGTTTTGGATGATATGGAGTTGGAACGTGAAAGAGGGATTACTATTAAGAGCCATGCAATTCAGATGGAATATGAGTTTAATGGTGAAAATTATATTTTAAATTTAATCGACACTCCGGGCCATGTTGATTTTTCTTATGAAGTTTCCAGGTCAATTGCATCCTGCGAAGGTGCTTTGTTAATAGTTGATGCAACCCAGGGTATTCAGGCTCAAACCATTTCAAATTTATATCAGGCAATTGAAAATGATCTGGAAATTATTCCGGTTCTTAATAAAATGGACCTCGAAAATGCTATGCCTGATGATGTAAAAGATCAAATTGTTGACTTAATAGGTTGCGATAGAGACGATATTATTGAAGCAAGCGGTAAAACAGGTTATGGAATTGAAAGAATTCTTGAAGATATCATCGAAAAAATTCCTCATCCAGTCGGTGATCAAAATGCACCTTTACAAGCTTTAATTTTTGATTCGGTTTTTAATTCTTTCAGGGGTATAATTGCATATTTTAGGATTTTTAACGGAGAAATTAAGAAAGGTGACTTTGTAAAATTTGTTAATTCCGAAAAAGAATATCATGCAGACGAAATAGGCATCTTGAAATTAGATAGAGAGCCTCGTAAAGTATTAAAAACAGGCGATGTAGGTTATATTATTTCAGGTATTAAGACTTCGAAAGAGGTAAAAGTCGGCGACACCGTAACTCATGTTAATCGTCCTTGCAAAAATATAATTGAAGGTTTTGAAGATGTAAAACCCATGCTTTTTGCAGGTATTTACCCTGTTGATACTGATGAATATGAAGAATTAAGAAATTCAATCGAAAAATTACAATTAAACGATGCTTCCCTGACTTTTATTCCTGAGTCGTCAGCTGCTTTGGGATTTGGATTCAGATGTGGTTTCCTGGGACTTCTTCACATGGAAATTATTCAGGAACGTCTTGAGCGTGAATTCAACATGAATGTAATTACTACAGTACCAAATGTTTCTTATAAAGTAATTACTAATAAAGATGATATCATAGAAGTCCATAATCCATCAGGCTTACCTGATCCAAAATATGTCAGACATATTGAAGAACCTTTTATTGTAGCACAGATTATTTCAAAATCTGCATACATTGGCCAGGTGATGAAATTATGTATTGACAAACGAGGAACTTTAAAAAACCAGGTTTATCTTACCAGCGATAGGGTAGAGGTGACCTTCGAGATGCCTTTGGGTGAAATAGTATTTGATTTCTATGATAAATTAAAAAGTATTTCAAAAGGATATGCTTCTTTCGATTATCATCAATCGGATTATAAAATAGCTAATCTCGTAAAGCTTGATGTTTTGTTGAACGGCGAATCTGTTGATGCCTTGTCAACTCTTATTCATCGCGACAATGCTTATGATTTTGGCCGGCGTATGTGTGTTAAACTAAAAGAACTTATCCCACGGCAACAATTCGATATCGCAATTCAGGCAGCCATTGGTGCAAAGATTATTGCCCGTGAAACTATTAAAGCCGTTCGTAAAGATGTTACGGCCAAATGTTATGGTGGCGATATTACCCGTAAAAGAAAGCTTTTGGAAAAGCAGAAAAAAGGTAAAAAACGAATGCGACAGGTAGGAAATGTTGAAGTACCGCAACAGGCATTTCTTGCTGTTTTAAAGTTGGATTAAAAAGAATGAGCCAAGTCTAATAAGGATTAAAATGGTTCACGCAAAGTTCGCAGACGAATTGCAAAGCACGCAAAGCATTGATTATAAATACACATATATTGCGGTCTTTGCGTTAAAACTTTCCGATCTTTGCGTGAAATGAGTTTTTAGACCGGATTCAAGGATTAAAACCTGAAACTGCAAATAGCTATAATTTATTAATCATACTTGCAAGATATCCGGCACCAAAACCATTATCAATATTAACTACACTAACGCCGCTGGCACAACTGGTCAGCATTCCTAATAAAGCTGTGATTCCGTTAAAAGCCACTCCATAACCAACACTTGTGGGAACAGCAATAACAGGTTTGTCAACCAGGCCGCCGATAACACTTGGCAGGGCTCCTTCCATTCCTGCAACTACTACAATTACGCGTGCTCCTGCAATTTTTTCAATATTACCCTGGATGCGGTGAATACCGGCAACACCGATATCATAAAATCGTTCAACTTTATTGCTGTAAAACTCTGCAGTAATCGCTGCTTCCTCTGCAACCGGAATATCCGAGGTACCGGCTGTAACTATAGAAATATAGGTAGCGGGTGATTTATAATCCTTTTGTTTCAGGGTTATTGTTTTTGAGAGTTCATGATAAACTACTGTCGGGTGAACTTTTACTATTGTTTCAAACATCTCCTGTCCTGCACGTGTTCCCAGTACATTTTGCTCTCTTTCAACCATTGAATTTATTATGTTCAATACCTGCTCAATTGTTTTACCCTGGCAATAGATCACTTCAGGATATCCCTGTCGTAACTCACGGTGATTATCCAATTTTGTATGTCCTAAATCCTTAAAAGGAAGGTGCTTTAATTTATTCAGGCCACTTTCAACAGTCAGTTTACCCTTTCTTATTTCATCAAGGAGTTGTTTTATTTCTTCGACGTTCATTCCTGTTAATTTTTAATTTATTGCAATTCTTTTATGGTTTGATTATAACTTCCCATCCTGTATCCTTCAATATCTATGCAGACAAATTGGTAACCGAGGGATTTTAATTTTTCTGCAATTTTTTCTTTCATGTTTCCATTGTTTAAAATATTGAATTGATTTTGTTGTAATTCAATCCTTGCAAGATTACCATGACTTCTCAAACGTGCTCCTTCAAATCCAAGTTGGAACAGGTATTGTTCACCGGTTTCAATTCTTATTAATTCATTGGGAGTAATAATTGTATCATACGGAATTCTGGTTAACAAACATGCATAAGCCGGTTTGTTCCAGGTTGGTAGGTTTAGCTCTTTTGAAAGTTGCCGGATTTCTTTTTTAGTTAATCCAACTTCTCTTAAAGGACTTAGCACTTTCAATTCTTCCAGAGCTTTCAAGCCCGGCCTGTAATCCCCTTCGTCATCCTTGTTGGTTCCTTCTATCAAATATTGAATGCTACGTTTTTTCGCTTCTGATTTAAGTATAGTAAAAATCTGCTTTTTACATAAATAACAACGGTTTGAAGGATTGTTTTTTATGTTTTCCGGAATTTCCGTATTTATTATTTTATATTCGACTCCTGTTTGTTTTATCCATTCTTTTGCTTCATCTATTTCCCAATCAGGAATATAAGGGGAGTTTATTGTAAAAGCCACAACATTTTCACCAAGAGCCTGTTTGGAAGCAGCTACTAAAAAGGTGCTGTCAACTCCTCCTGAAAAGGCAATGGCTACCTTATGAAGTCTTTTTATGAGGTGTATAAGGTTTTTGTATTTCTTTTCGCGTTGGTCGGTCATACTGTAGTTAATTAATCCAATAATTTATGAATTTCACGATAAATATCTTTTATCGGTATATTGTTTTCTCTCGCTAATTTTACACAATCTTCATATTCCGGTTTTTGTTTGATTATGTCCTCATTATAAATCGCTCTTTTTATCCTGACAATACCGTATTTCGTTTCTAAATCGATAAAATTTCTTTTAAGCTCAGTTTTATTCACCGGATAACTTCTGAAACCAAATGTTGAAGTTTCTTTAATAATAATTTCTGAAACTATCTCTTTTATTGAATTATGGCAAAGAACACATAGTTTTGAAGCATTCCTTGATTTTTTCATAATAATTGGGGTAATGAACACATCATCGGCACCGGCATCAAAAAGTTTGTCCATTATAAATTCTGCAATTTCAGGATTCATATCATCAATATTGCATTCAAACATAGTGTGCAACTTTTTCTGTCCTTTCTGTTCCAAAAGTTCACCACTGATAATCCTTAAAACATTCGGTATTTCAGATTTTTTATGGCCAATTCCGTAAGCTGTCTTTTTAATTAAAAAATTATCAATGTTTGAAAATTCATTCACATTGCATGCAAGAATTACAGCTCCGGTTGGTGTAGTAGCTTCAAAAGGCTGGTTGCCGGTTTTAACTGGAATGTTTTTCAATATTTCGGCAGTTGCCGGAGCAGGGACAGGGAAAACACCATGCTCACATTTTACCATACCGCTACCAAGTTCAACAGATGAGCAAAATATTTTGTCCGGTTTTAAATAATCCAGGCAAATGGCAGCGCCAATAATATCTATAATTGAATCAATGGCCCCTACCTCATGAAAATGTATTTCATTGATATCTTTTCCATGAACTTTTGCTTCAGCTTCAGCCAGTTTTTGAAACATTTTTAAACTTCTGTTTTTAATGTTATTGTTTAAATCACTATTTTTAATTATTTTAGTGATATCGGATAAATGCCTGTGATGGTTATTACTTTTATCTTTATTAAGATTAACTTTAACTTTTGTCCCAAAAATGCTATTTCTCTGGTCAGAAGTGATTTCAACTGTATATCCGGTTAGCTTCAGTTTTTTTAGCTCATTTATCAGAAAACTGCCTGGTACACCTAAATCTAAAAGGGCTGCAAGGTTCATATCCCCGCTGATTCCTGAAAAGCAATCATAATACAGAACTTTCATGCAAATTATTATTAATTAAAAAAGGCTAAATTAGATAAAATGCCACTTATATTACTTAGTATATTAATAAAAACTAAAGATTTCTGTAAATTTGCCACACATTTTTTGTGAGAAATTTAGATGAGTAATAAAAAAATAAGCATTACAGGTGCGGTTGCCGTCAGTGTATCGGCAATTTTATGGGGATTGGACGGAGTTGTTCTTACACCACGACTATACAATTTAGACGTAGGTTATGTGGTTTTTATTCTGCATCTTATTCCATTCTTACTGATGAATATTTTTCTCTATAAAGAATACAGATATATAAAAACATTTACCTCAACCGATATTTTCACTTTGCTAATAATTGCCATTCTCGGTGGAGCTGTAGGAACTCTTGCTATTGTTAAGGCAATATTTTTAGTGAATTTCAAACACCTGACGATCATTGTACTGCTACAAAAATTGCAACCGGTTTTTGCAATTGCCCTTGCAGCAATAATTCTAAAAGAGAAGCTTCGAAATAATTATCTTTTGTGGGCTTCAATAGCTATAGTAGCCGGATACTTTTTAACATTTGGGTTTCAGCTGCCTGACTTTCAAACCGGAGCTAACACAGTATATGCATCCTCTTTAGCTTTACTTGCAGCATTTTCATTTGGTAGCTCGACGGTTTTTAGTAAAAAAATACTTCAAAAATATTCATTTCATACAGCTACTTTTTATCGATATGGCTTGACAATGTTGATCTTGTTTTTCTATATTTTATTGTTTTCAAAATTTGGTGAATTCACAAAAACCACTTCGTTGAACTGGATATTTTTCTTAATTATTGCATTTACAACAGGTTCTGGAGCAATATTTTTATTTTACTACGGTTTAACAAGAATCAAGGCAATTGTTGCTACAATATGTGAACTGTTTTTTCCTATCTCTGCAATTCTTTTCGATTATTTAATTAATGATAATAAGTTATCTGTAGTTCAATGGGTAGCAGCAATTATTATGATAGGAGCGATAATTAATTTGAATCGGAGGAGTTGAAAGGCTATTTGTTATTTTTTATTTTGATTTAATTCTTCATTAAATTGTTCTTCTCCAAAAAAATCACGACATTCTTTACATCCTTGCCATCTTCCTTGATGGTTCTCATTATGATGAAAATAACAGATGCTATAATGTTCATGTTTAAATTGGCAATACCCGCCTCCACGTATGGAAAGAAAATCTGTGTCGCAACAAAACCATTGATCACAACATTTGGACTTTCCTAACAGCAATGATTTTTCTCCACATAAAGAACAACGTTCTCCAGAGATTGGCTTTACTTTCAGTCTGTCATAAGTCATATTATTTACACTTTGAATTAAAATCAAACATTGTCAAAGATGCAAAAAAAAATAATAAAGTCAGGTGCATTGATTTGTTAGGCTTTTTCCTTTCTTTTCCTAATGTACTTCGTTATTATCCAGCTATAAACTGCAATATTTATTACTACAACGAAAGTACCAATTATTATCTGAACTTCGTGGGTGAGATTTGAAGGATACACTATTGGTAGTATATATTGCTCTATAAATCCGCCGGTATATCCTGACTGGCCACCAACCTGTCTGAGTTTCTGTTCCAATGGAGTAAGCGGACAAATCCAGCCCTGAAACTCAATCAGAGCACCCCACACAGCAGCTGGTATGTGTAAGAAAATGACCCACCGCCATTTAAAGACTAAGAATCCACCAATTATCACAAAGCATATAAATCCTAAGTGGATAATTACTAATAAATCTGCAGCTAAACGGAATAACATGAGATAGTGTTTCTGTTCTTCATCACAATAATTCTATGATAATTGCATTTTTAACTAAAATCCACCACTATTTTTCAGTACAATGCCTTTAAATAATTACAAGGATACTTAATTTATTTTTATCGAAGTGTCTTCAATTCTGTTTTTAGTCCACTACATATTACTATCTTCTGTCAATGAGTTGTCTGGTCCATATCTCTTTCTGAGAGATGGGCTAAAATAAAAAAGTAAAGCCGAACCACCTGTGAAAACTGCAATAAAACCAAGTATTAAGGCAAGTCGAATCCAGGGTTGCCCGTCTTCCCGGCGTTCATCAACATATATTAGTAGTATTCTAATCCATTCGAGTGCTCCCAGGACAAGAAAAATTTGAACAAGACGAGTAGCCCATAGCCGTTTGAAAAGAAGGAATGCAGGGAACAATAACGCAAGAACAACAAACGGAATCAGTTCTAATCGCAGAAAGTGTGCTCCAAGTAGTAAGGCACTCAAAAACACAGGAAGTAATCGAAGAAAATTCATAACATTTTTTTCTTTTATTGTTTGACTTATTATTAGGTTTCAAAAATACGTATTAAATTCTTAATAATTATGCCATTATTTTACAGCAACATAATGTGTTTCCAAACCATTCAAAAATATTCGTTTCATCCAGCTACTTTCTATCGCTAGGGTTTGGCAATGTTGATATTGTTTTTCTATATTCTAGTGTTTTAAAAATTTGGCGAATTCACAAAAACAACTTCTTAAAATTGGACGTTTTTTTTAATAATTGCGTTCACAATAGGCTCGGGGGCTATATTTTTATCTAATACGGACTAACAAAGATCATGGCCATTATTGCCACAATTTGTGAATTATTTTTCCCAATCTTAGCAATATTTTTCGATTTTTTGATTAATGATAATAAAACATCTGTAGTTCAATGGATTGCTGCAGTTATTATGATCTGGGCGATAATTAATTTGAACTGGAGAAGTTGAGAAACTTTTTAGTAACTCAAACAATCAGGCAAAAACTCAGAACTATCAGACATGAAACATGACCTTGATCTGCGGATTTATATTCGTGTTAATTTGACTTATTTTGCTTTTGTTCACTCAGCCAAAAAAACAACATTGCCAGAACAAAATAGGTCATTATATCTATGGGGCTCTCACCTGAACCTAAAGCCGGTTGATATTGTCTACTTGCTAAACCACAAGTAAACCAAAATCCTATAATTAGAAACGTATATCCTGTTAATTTAAATGCATTCTCTTTTAATTTATTGGCATTCTTCCATAAAATCAAAAAGTAGAACAACAGAATAAATGTGCCTCCAATCCCAAACAAAACAGGGACATGAGGCATTGGTCCATTGGCAAAACTTATGAAGACATAGGTGCTTATTGTTCCGAGACCGAACTTGAGAATAGTTTTTCTTTTAGCATTAGTGTGTATTAAAACACCTGTGGCGGCAATTATTATACCAACCGGGACACTAAATGCCCAAAAAACAAAACACAAAGCCGGGTAACTCCATATTGTATCCGGGAGATTGTCTGGATCAAGATCACAAACGGCACCTGGATCAATGCTTACAATTACTCCCATTATGACACTTAAAGATACGCCAATCCAAAATATAATTTTTCCTCGTTTGTTCATTACTTGTGACCTCCTTTTTATTATCAAAAATAAAATTTATATATCATATTATTAATCTGCAAATCGCTTAATAATATACGTATTTTGTTCTATTATATCGAAATTTGCAATTTCAATTATTAATTATTTTATAGTAAGTTTTTGTGTGTTCAAACCAAAAGCTGTTTCTGTTTTAATAATATAAATACCCGATTCAAAACTTCTTGTATTGATTTTAACTTTATAATCATTAATATTATTTTCATAAACAACCTGGCCAACACAATTAATAATTGATACTTTTTTTACATTATATGGTGAAACAATTGTAATGTGATCAATAGCAGGATTTGGATATACAAGCATTCTTTCATCTGAATTCAAGGAAGCCTTTTTTATATTAACAATGCTATATTTTCCCTCCTCGTTTGGATAAACATCTGAGACGTATGAATTATATACAGCTTCCATTGAAAAACCGGTAGAAGTAATATTGTTTCCCGACCAAACTTTTAATTTAATTTTACTACCTGCTTCATAACCTTTTCCATTAGTTAGAGTTTTAAAAACAGGAAGTCCATTTTCAAAAGCATTTTTGGAATTAATTCTTATGGCTCCAACCATAATTTCTCCATCAAAAGCAGCAACTTCATCACCAATTTGCAAACCTTTAACATAGATTGTGTAAACCGGATCGGCAGCATTACCACCTTGGAATTTAAATTGTGTCGGAGCTGTGATTGTAATACAGCTTGATTTTGCTGATACCGGATAAATAATTTCCCCATCAGCAAACATTTTAACAAGGTAACCTTCACCGGGTAAGCAATCACCAATTCCATTTACCCAGTTTGGGCCGATTTTTCGGATTATTTGTCCCTGTGAGTCTCTTATAAAATCAAGGTTATCTCCTATAATAGTACCGAAAGCAAGCATTGCATCCATAGCATTTTCGGGGAAATAGCTTACAAACTTAAATCCTGTTGGCACCGAAATCGGACTTGCAGGATCAATTGTGCTACCCGCAATAGTAAACGAATCATCGGCAAACATTTTTACAAGATAACCTTCTTCTATTATCCAGTCGCCAATACCGTTAACCCAGTTCGGGCCGATTTTAATTAATGATTGCCCATAGGAATTTCTAACAAAATCGAGGTTATCGCCAATAATTTCATTCATAACATCAAGCATATTTGCGTCCTCAGCTTCAATCCTCGATGAAATAAATTGAAATCCTTCATGCAAAACAATTTCCTGTTCAAATCCTTGTACCACATCAACCCTGAATGCACTTGCAGTTTCGTTAGAAATAGAAAGCCAGTTTTCTCCTTCGCGGCGAATTGTGTGGGGACAGGTTAATGTCGGATCTATATTCATACACCACATACACCATGTAGTTTCCTTTGCGATACACCATAGCCAATACGACTTTCCTGACTCAAGCTCATAAGTTCCATTTCCAACCAAATGATGAGGTGTATTCCATTGCGACCATGATCCAAAGTCAGTTAATGTCCATTCTTCCATAATGTATGCTGAGTCGGGTGGAAGTCCGTTAGGATTTTCGACAAGAAATACAATTACAGTATCAGCCAGTGAACTTATAGGAACATAGGAAATTGCAAGCCAGATATCTGTTAAAATACCATCGGCTTCCGATTGAAATCCCATTGCTTGTTCCACCCCATATTGAGTAGCTACATTATTGCCTGCTATTGTCCAGCCTAAACCATAATTATAATCCCATCCTCCATTGTCCGGGCCAAAGTTATTGTAGGCTATTTCCTGTGCATCTGCTATTGGAAGCAGAATAATGATTAAAATAATAATGCTGAATACTCTTTTCATTTTTAATACATTTATAAATATTATTTACTTTATTCAAACATTAGTGCAAATATAAGTTAAACAAATTTAAAAACGAAAAGGATTTATTTAATCACAATCTTTTTAATCTCACTAAAATCTTTCCCACTAAAGCTTATAAAATAAACTCCGGCTGCTAATTCTGTTAGATCAATTTTCGTTGAAGCCGATCCGTTTAATTTAAAAATAGAGTATTCTTTACCGCAAAAATCTGATACTTTAATTTGAATATCGCTTTTTATTTCTTTTAATGAGATATTAAATATCCCTTCAGAAGGATTTGGATAAACAGATATTGTTTCTTTATCATTATCAGTTGAATTTTTAATAATATTAATAATACTGTATTTCCCGTCTCCTTCAGGGTAAACATCTGAAACAAACGAATCATAAATTGGTTCCATTTTGAATTCGGTAGAAACAATTTTATTTTCTAACCATATTTTAAATGAAATTGGATTACCTGCTTCATAACCTTGTTCGTTAATTAAAGTACTAAAAACAGGAAGTTCGTTTTCGAAAACATTATTAGAATTAATCTTTGCCGCTCCAATCATTTTATCACCATCAAAAGCAGCAATCTCATCACCTATTTCCAAACCTTTAACATAGATTGTGTAAACCGGATCGGCAGAATTACCACCTTCGAATTTAAAGTGTTTTGGAGCTATGATTGTTTTATCGCTTGATTTTGTTGAATATGGATAAATAATTTCATCTTCTGAAAACATTTTAACAAGATATCCTTCACCTGGCTGACAATCACCAATTCCATTTACCCAGATTGGGCCGATTTTACGCAAAGTTTGCCCTTGTGAATTTCTAATATAATCAAGATTGTCGTTGGTGATAGTTGCGAACGCAAGCAATGCATCCATAGCATTTTCAGGAAAATAACTTACAAATTGAAAACCTTGTTCAACAGTGATAGGTGTTGAAGGATAAACGCAAGTACCATCAATTGAAAAGGAATCATCAGCAAGCATTTTTATAAGGTATCCTTCGGAAACAATCCAATCACCAATTCCATTTACCCAATTCGGGCCGATTTTTTGAAAAGTCTGACCTGAGGAATTTCTAATAAAACTGAGGTTATCATTTAATAAATCTTCTACTACAATCAACATATCGGGATTTTCGGGATCAATGTTTGATGATACAAACTGGTATCCTTCATTTAAGAAAATTTCCATTTCTGAATATCCCCAATCCAATACATTTGCCCAAATATCAAAACCTGTATTTTCGTTTTTATTATCATGCCAGGTAGTATAAACTCTGTTATTAGCCAAAATTATTTCACAGGCGTTTTGTTCCATTTCACTTGTATTTGTTATCCTGTAATTTTCATTAAAAGCTTCACCTGTACTTAGATATTTTTGGGCAAAAATATCCTTTGTCCCATTCCGGCTGTCTGTCCATGAAATGATAAAATTGCCGTTTTCTCCTATTGAAATGCATGGATAATAAAGAGTAGTGTTTTCATCATCGCTATTAACTTGAAAACTACTACCTAAGGGGATTCCATCATTTGAAAATCGCCTGCAAAATATGTCGCATTTATCATTTCGGTAATCTCTCCATGCAACCGTAAAATTACCTGAGGCTTCAGAGGCAATTGAAGGTTGCAACTGCCAATCGCTATAAATGGCTTCTTCTACACTGAAGTTTATCCCGACGGGTGTTCCGTCACTTAAATATCGTTGGAGATATATTTCATTAACACCGTTTCGCTCATCTTCCCATGCAATAATAAAATTACCGAATGAATCAATTGACATATCCGGCCTTAGCTGAGATGTAGGTCCGCCGTCGTCATTAACCTGGAAATTTTCACCCACAGGCGTTCCATCACTCAAAAATAGTTGAGCCCAGATATTTGGAGCTCCATATAATTTATCAGAACTATTGATCTGTTTTCTCAGTTTATCTGTTTTCATTGATTGGGAAAATAGAATATTCTTACCTCCTTCATCACAATCACTCCAGCATATAACAAAATCACCATTTTGTTTGCATGCAACTATTGGATGGTAATTTAAAGTAGCACTCAGGAAGTTTACTCGAAAGTTGTCTCCTAAAGGAGTAGCATCATTAGAAAATCGTTGAGCATAAATGTTATATATTTCTGCCTCACGAAAATCGCCCCAGGTTATAACAAAACTACCATCCAAATTTATAGCAATTGAAGGCTTTTGGGTATAATTGTCAATAGTATCATCGTTTACAATAAAATTATTTCCTATAGGAATACCCTCACTTGTATAGCGTTGAGCAAAAATTCCTTTTCCAAGTGACCGGCTATCAACCCATGCAATGATGAAATTTCCTGCTGTATCTTTTGCTATCGCCGGCCATTCCTGGTTTCCGCTTGTTAAATCATCATTCACCATAATGTTTTCATCAATAGGAGTTCCATCATTTAAATATGATTGTGAGTATATCTCCCCAAAAAATCCTAAACGGTGATCTTCCCAGCAAATAATGAAATTCCCGTTGTCATCAACTTTTATATCCGAATTTTCCTGCTTTTTGTTTGTGAAATCGTTGTTTACTTTGAAATCATCCGATAATGGTATTCCGTCATTTGAAAAACGACGGGCATATACATCGTTATAATCATTGCGTCTGTCTTCCCAACATACTACAAAATTTCCTTCTAAATCCATGGAAATAGAAGCATTATTTTGTGAAGTATTTGGTGTGTCGTCATTGATTTTAAAATTGTCTCCAATTGTAGAACCATCCGCTAAATATCTTTGAGCAAAAACATCTTCGTAGCCATTACGATTATCTTCCCATGCAATAATGAAGTTACCAATCTCATCAATAGCAATATCCGCACGTAGGTGATTATTACCCTCCGTATCAGTATTCACCTGAAAATTAACTCCCAAAGCAGTGCCATCAGCTGAAAAACGCTGAGCGTAAATATCGCGCCAGTTTGTATTTCTGCCATCTGCCCAACTTGCAATGAAGTTTCCGTTTTTATCAGACGAAACAGTTGGCCAATACTGAAAGTTGTAACCTGAATCATCATTAATTTTGACATTATCACCGATTGCTGTTCCATCGCTTGCATATCGTTGGTAATAAATATCCCAATTGTCACCAACTCGTTCGTCAGACCAAACTATAACGAAATTTCCGCAACTGTCAATTGAAACACTTGCTTGTACTTGTCTTTGGCTGTATAGATCATCATTAACCCTGAAATTATTTCCGATTGCTGTTCCATCGATAGCAAAACGCTGAGCATAAATATCCCAATCACCGTTTCTTTTATCTTCCCAGGCAATTACAAAACTCATGTCAGACGAAACTGCTACTGAAGGGTTTATCTGGTTTGCATTCCCTTGTTCATTACTGACTTTAAAATTAGAACTTGGTACGGTGTCGTTGTTCAAATATATCTGAGCATAAATATCATAATAAATGCTGCCATTGCGTCTATCCTGCCAGGTTACTACATAGTTTCCGCTTCCATCACCATCAATAGAGGGCATAGATTGGTCAGATCCGTTAATTCCAACTTGTTCATTAACCAGAAAATCCGGAATGTTTTGAGCATTAGCCGGAATAAAATTAAATAACACACTTAGTGTTAAAATAATAGTAATTAGTAAATTGTTTTTCATAAAAAGTCCTCCTTATTTTATTGTAAATTTATGTATTTCCAAACCACTTGTTGTTTCTATCCTGATAATGTATATGCCGGATTCAAAACTTCTTGTGTTGATTTGAACATCAATGCTGTTAATATAATTTTCGTAAACAACCTGGCCAACACAATTAATTATTGATACTTTTTTTATTTCTGATGGTGAAACAATAGTAATGTTTTCAGTACCAGGATTAGGAAATATAATTATTTTTTTGTCTGAAATCAAAGAGTGTTTTGTAACGTTCATTATGCTATATCTTCCATCCTCGAAGGGATAGTTGTCCGAAACATAAGATTCATAGCTTGTCTCCATATTAAATTTCACCTCAGTGATTTTACCGGTTTTGAAATCCCAAACTTTTAATTTTATTGGGCTTCCTGCTGTATAACCCATTCCATTTGTTAATGTGCTGAATAATGCAAGCGAATTATCAAAAACATTTTTCGATGTTATTGATAAAGCACCAATTATTTTTTCTCCATCAAAAGCTGCTACTTCATCGCCAATTTCTAATCCTTCAACATACATGGTATAAACCGGTTCGGCAGCATTACCACCTTCAAAGATAAAGTGTGCTGGAGCCACAGTTATTTTACCACTTGATTTTGCAGAAGCAGGATAAATAATTTCATCAGAAGAGAACATTTTAACAAGGTATCCTTCACCCAATTGACAATCACCAATTCCATTTACCCAGATCGGCCCGATTTTACGCAAAGTTTGTCCCTGTGAACTTCTAATATAATCAAGATTATCGTTGGTGATAGTTGCAAATGCAATCAGAGCATCCATAGCATTTTCAGGAAAATAACTTACAAATTGAAAGCCTTGTTCAACAGGAATCGGTGTTGAAGGATCAATGAAAGAACCATCAATTGAAAACGAATCATTAGCATACATTTTCACAAGATAGCCTTCCGAAAAAATCCAATCACCAATTCCATTAACCCAATTTGGGCCGATTTTTTGTAAAGTCTGGCCGGAAGAATTTCTTACGAAACTAAGATTATCATTCAATAATTCAGCCATTACAACTAACATATCAGGTTCCACAGGGTCAATATTTGAAGATACAAACTGATAGCCTTCAAGCAAAGATATTTCATGTTCAAAGTTTTGCCAATTTTTTACATTAGCCATAACATCCAGGCCTGTTTGCCCTCCTCGATTATCTTGCCAACAAGTGTAAATTCTATCACCCCTAAAAAATATCGAGGGCAGAAACTGTTCCATTTCATCGGTTTCAGTAAGCCGATAATTGTTACTAAAAGCTAAACCATCGCTGAAATATCGTTGAGCAAAAATATCATTGCTTCCGTTTCGGCAATCGGCCCAGGCAATAATAAAATCACCATTTGCTCTTGCTGAGACCTGGGGCGTTAAATAATAGGAGTTTACACTTATATCATTTACCTTGAAACTTTCCCCAAGCGGTGTGCCGTCATTTAAAAAACGCCGACAAAATACATCATAAATATTGTTGCGGTAATCACTCCAGGCTACGGTAAATCTGCCATTATCATCAATACTTATTGAGGGGCATATTTGGTTGGAAAGGTATAAAATATCTTCTGCTGTAATATTCTCACCAATAGGTGTGCCATCGCTTAGAAATCGTTGTAAATAGATATGCCATGGCCCATTACGAGTGTCCTGCCATGTTATAATAAAATTATCGTTAGTATCAATAGCTATTGCAGGATAACTCTGATAGGTATTTATAATATCATCATTAACCAAAATATTATTTCCTATCGGCGTTCCATCACTGAAATATTGCTGAAAATATACATCCGGTTCACTCGATTTACTTTTATTTTCCATAATAATTTCCTGAATATTCTTTTTATCAAGATGTTGAATGTCTTCTTTATCAAAACTACCTTCATCAGCATCCGACCATGTAATAATAAAATCTCCATTGTTTTTAAAAACAACTTTCGGATAAAGATTCATACAGGCACTTAAAAAATTAACCCTAAAATTGTCGCCTATTGGAGTAGCATCATTTGAGAACATCTGTGCATAAATATCATAACAATATCCATTTCGGAAATCTGCCCAGGTAATAACAAACTTTCCATCATTACTGATAGCTATTGAAGGCATACTGCAACCAATAACACCTGAAAGATCATTTACTTTAAAATTGTCTTCAATCGCTATTCCATCTGCGGTAAAACGTTGAGCAAAAATTTCATTATTTCCCGAACGATAGTCAGCCCAGGTAATAATAAAATTTTCGTTTTCATTGACAGCTATTGAAGGTTCGCCCTGGTTTTCACTTTTTGTATCATCATTAAGTTTAATATTTACGTCAACCGGAGTTCCATCATTTAAATATTCCTGATAAAAAATATCACCCTTGTAACCGAAACGAGTATCTTCCCAACAAATAAAAAAGTTTCCGTCCACATCGGACGATACTACCGCATTATATTGGCTGCCATATGTATAATCATTTACTATAAAATTATCACCTAAAGCTACCCCGTCATTTGAAAAACGGCGCGCATAAACATCATGATAATCGTTGCGGTTATCATCCCAGCAAACTATGAAGTTTCCTGCATAATCGCACGAAACAGAAGGGTCTCGTTGAGCCGTATTGGGTACATCATTGTTAATTCTAAAATTATCATCAATGGCTGTACCGTCAGCTAAATATCTTTGAGCATAAATATCAGGATACCCATTACGGTTATCATCCCATACAATAATAAAGTTACTATTACCATCCATGGCAAGATCGGGGAAAATATGATTGTTTCCATATAAGTCGGTATTAACTTTAAAATTGTTTCCCAGGGGCGTTCCGTCTGGCATAAAACGTTGAGCAAATATTTCGCGTCCATTATTATTTCGGGTATCGGCCCAACTAACTATAAGGTTTCCACTTTTATCGCAAATACTTGCAGGCCAAAGTTGTGCTGAGTTTCCTGAATCATCATTAATTTTTACATTATCACCTAATGCAATTCCTTCATTTGAAAAATGCTGTGAATATATATCCCAGTCATCATTTCTCAAATCAGCCCATACTATTACAAAATTAGCACAACTATCAATGGTAACGCTAATATGGTTTTTCTTCTCAGTTCCTTCATCATCATTAACTTTAAAATTATTTCCCAAAGCAGTACCGTCGCTTGAGAATCGTTGAGCGTAAACATTCCAACTGTTAAATTTCTTTTCCCTCCAGGCAATTACAAAATTCATATTTTGGTTAACTGCTATCGAAGGGCTTGATTGATCAATAATTCCTGTTTCATCATTAACTTTAAAATTATTTGAAGCTATTGTGTCATTTTTTAAATAAATTTGTGCAAAAATATCAGTATCAATACCATTGCGTCTATCTTGCCAGGTAATAACAAAATTACCGTTTCCATCTCCATCAATAGATGGTGCTGATTGCATTGCTCCGTTAATGCTTCCCTGTTCATTGACAAGAAAATCAGAGATGTTTTGGGCGCTTGCCTGAATATAATTAAATAACAGGCTAAGGGATAAAATACAGATAATTAGCAAATTGTTTTTCATAGTAAGTTTTCCTTATTTTATAATAAATTTTTGTGTTTTTAAACCATTAATTGTTTTTATTCTAATAATATATATACCTGATTCAAGATTACTTGTATTGATTTGAATATTAGTATCATAAATTTGGCTTTCATAAACCGATTGGCCAAAGCCATTGAGTATTGAAACTTCAAATATTTCATTTGTAGAAATGATAGAAATATTCTCAGTTGCGGGATTCGGATAAATGCTTATAATTTCCTCTGCTTCGGGAAGTGATGCTTTTATAATATTAACAATACTATATTTCCCATCCCCTTCAGGATAAACATCAGAAACATAAGAATCATACATAGATTCCATAGTAAAGTCAGCCGGAACGAGTTTATTTTCAGACCATAATTTTAATATAATCGGATTGCCTTCTTTGTAGCCTTGTCCGTTAATTAATGTGCTAAAAACGGGTAGTTCGTTTTCAAAAGCGTTTTGAGAATTGATTCTTACCGATCCTATCATTTTATTTCCATCATAAGCAGCAACTTCATCACCGATTTCAATGCCTTTAACATAAATTGTATAAACTGCTTCGGCAGGATTTCCTTCTTTAAAAACAAAGTGAATAGCTTCATTATTTTTCCTTTTCAGGCCTGACAATTCATAAGAACGTTTATTATCCCAACTAGACAAATTGTCAAATGAGCCTCGCTCGTTAGTATTGACTATCGGATTATCCTGCAAACAACGAATTGAGTAACCGTATATCATATCGCTAATACCACGGAATACATGGTTATCATCATAGTAGATATTACGGCCCCAAGCCATATTACTATTATTGAAATAGGTGGATGACCAAAAGAATGAGGAGTAGGTTATATCGTAGAAATTATTATAATATAATTCACGAGAACCACCGGGAAGTGCAGTGAACCTACTTTCATTAGTAGCACCAGTGTTTGGTGGATTCCAATGTATTGTGCCAACTTCCTTCATTTTTCCACCGGCAACACTTATTCCTCCAAGATGATCAGTTAATGTGGTCCATTCATTATCTGTTGGAATACTCCACCCTGCCGGACAAATACCTTGAACTCCTTGCGTTGTAGTATATTCCATGATTTCGTTCCATTGATACAAACCGCCATAAATTTCACAATTTGCAGGGTCGTTATCGTAACAATATTTTTCAATTACTCCATTATCTGTCATATTTTCAGAACCATTAATCATTTCACCAATATTAAGGTTTTCAGCCATCCAGCATTGATCACCAATTTGTACGGTGTTGTAGGTTTGTTCGTCACGAGGATCGGTAAACGAGTCGCCGCAAGTGAATGTAGAGGAACCGGGATAAATCAAAACACCATCGGCAAACATTTTAACAAGATATCCTTCACCGGGCTGACAATCGCCAATGCCATTAACCCATATCGGGCCGATTTTGCGTAATGTTTGTCCTTGTGAATTTCTTACAAAATCAAGGTCATCACCAATGATAGTTTCAAAAGAAATCATGGCATCCATCGGAGTTTCGAGGAAATAACTTACAAACTGAAATCCTATTTCTACGGGAATCGGAGTTGTAGGATTAATCAAAGTTCCATTGATTGAGAATGAATCATCAGCATTCATTTTAACGAGATAACCTTCCTCAACAACCCAATCACCAATACCGTTAACCCAGTTAGGGCCAATTTTTCGTAACATTGATCCTTGTGAATTTCTTACGAAATCAAGGTTATCGTTTAATACATCTGCCATAACGATTAATATATCCGGATTATCGGGAATAATATATGAAGACACAAAACTGTAACCTGTTGAAATATCTATTTGCTGTGTAACTTGAGATTGGTCAAAATAGAAAGCTCCCATATCAGCTATTGTTCCGTCAGGGTCTAAAGGTGAATTTGGATCGCCGGCATCTATACAGGGTGATTTTGTCTCATCAGGGATAGGGAAATTAGCCCAGCTTAAATGAAAGTCACCATTTGCCGGGTCGGCAAATAAAGGATCGGCATCTATGTTTCCGGTTCCGGCCCAATTACCCTGAATGTCGGAATAAATTACTGTAACAGAGCCTTGATAACCCAAATAAATTTCTTGTGGAAAGTCATTCCATAGAATACAATTCAATAAACTCGGATTGGAACCATTTCTAGAGTAAATCCCTCCTCCATCATCAGAAGCATAATTACCTGTTATTGTAACATTTTCCAAAATCGGACTTGAATTATGGCAGTAAATCCCACCACCTTCATTATTTGTATAATTACCAGATATTGATATATTTATCAAAATCGGACTGGAATTAGCCCAAGAAGAAATCCCACCACCATCATAAGTTGCAGAATTACCTGTTATTGTAGAATTTGTCAAAATCGGACTGGAATCATAACAGTAAATCCCACCGCCACGATAAGAAGCAGAATTATTTTTTATGGTTACATTATTCAAACTTGGACTGGAAGAATATTTGCAGTAAATCCCACTACCTTCAGAAGCAGAATTACCTGTTATTGTAACATTAGCTAAACTCGGACTGGACTCACGACAGTAAATCCCACCACCATTAGAATAAGCACTGCCATTCTTAATAGTAAGATTTTCAATAGAAAAAATATTATCATCTTTACAGAATAAAATCCCACTTAATCCTTCTCCATCCAAAATAGTGAAATTCTCATCCTCGCCTTGCAGAGAAACATAACTTCTACAATTTAATGGAAAAATCTCCCCTGTCTGTGATGGAGAATAGGTTCCATTTGATAAATAGATTATATGAGGATTTGTATTGTCTGCAATTATCTTAGCAAGTGCATAAGAGATTGTAAGTAATGGGTCATCAGGGGTTAAACCGCTATTATTATTTGAACCAATGGGACTGACATATAAATCTTGATTCTCCTGTTCTATTTTTCCATTAAGTATATCAAAAGTAAAATTATCAATAGGATAAGAAAAATAATCATTTGGTAGTAATACTGTAAAAGTATCAACAATTACATCAATAATGGGGCAATTAGAAGCATATAAATCATTTCCAACACTTGCGTAATTGAGGAATATATTACAAGGATTAATAGGGTTGAAACTCAGATTAGAATTATCCCTACAGGAAATCCCACCTCCATGATGATAAGCTGAATTCCCCGTTATTGTAGTATTTTCCAAACTCAGACTTGATTCCCAACAAAAAATCCCTCCACCGGAATTGTAAGCAGAATTCCCTGTTATTGTAACATTTGATAAAATCGGACTGGAATCATAATAACAGGAAATCCCTCCACCATCCCAGTCAGCAGAATTCCCTGTTATTGTAACATTTGTCAAAATTGGACTGGAATCATAATTACAGGAAATCCCACCGTCAGAATTTGCAGAATTCCCTGTTATTGTAACATTGGCCAAAATTGGACTGGAACTCCCACAGTAAATCCCACCACCCCAATAAGCAGCTGAATTCCCTGTTATTGTAACATTTTCCAAGTTTGGACTGGAGCTACCACAGGAAATCCCACCACCAAAAGAATCTGCAGAATTGTTAGTAATAAGACAACTCTTTATCAAAATATCAGATGCATTTTCAAAATAGATTGCACCACCATAATCATCGTTAAAACTTCCTGTTGCCTTTCCATATTCCAATTTACAATAAACAACTTTTGAGCTGTCTTGTCCATTTGTATTTGTATCCCAAAATCTCAAACTATGCCAGCCTATTATGGTATCCTGTGCAGTAAAAACAATGGTATCAACTTCAGTTCCTTGTGCTAATAGTTGTCCGTAAATGTTAAATTTGTAATGCCCTGAAAAAAGAACCTGCACACCGGGTTCAATTGCTAATTCATCACCAAGCTGAATGCTTATTTCACCATTAATAATATAAGGGCTGTTTGCGAAAGCCCAATTGCCGCTAACATTTCCTGCAGGGATGTGTGTTTCGGCATAAGAAAAAACAGAAATTGCAAATATTATCGTAAAAAGAAATGTGATTTTTTTCATAACAAATAAATTTTAATTATTTAAAATAGATTGTTTAATATTTTTGTTTGATAATCAAAATTAAGCATGTCTTTCTCCATTTCAATTACATTTTATCGAATCACAATCTTCTTAACCTTACTAAAATTATAACCTTTAAAACTGATAAAATAAACCCCGGTAGATAATTCCGATAGATCAAGTTGCCTTGAAACCAATCCGCTTAATTCAAAATTAGAATATTCTTTTCCTCTTAAATCAAATACCTTAATTTGAATGCCGCCTATTATTCCTTCGATTGAGATATTAAATATTCCTTTGGAAGGATTTGGATAAATAGAAATTGTTTCATCTTTAGTTTCAATTTTTCCTTTTGTAATATTCACAACGCTATATTTCCCATCACCCTCTGGGTAAACATCCGAAACATAAGAATCATAAATAGCTTCCATAGTGTAATCGGCAGAAACAATATTATTTTCAGACCAGATTCTTAATATAATCGGATTGCCTCCTTCATAGCCTACTCCATTTATTAATGTACTGAAAACCGGAAGTTCGTTTTCATAAGCGTTTTGGGAATTAATTCTTGTTGATCCAATCATTTTATCTCCATCGAAAGCTGCTACTTCATCGCCGATTTCTAAACCGTTTATATAAATTGTATAAACCGGATCGGCAGCATTACCACTTTTGAAAATAAAGTTGGTTGGATGTGTTATTGTTTTGCCGCTTGATTTTGCCGAAGCGGGATAAATTAATTCACCGGAAGCAAACATTTTAACAAGATATCCTTCTCCCGGTTGGCAATCACCTATGCCATTAACCCAAACCGGGCCGATTTTACGGAGAGTTTGGCCGGAAGAATTTCTAATATAATCAAAGCCATCATTTAGAATAGTTTCAAAAGCAATTAAAGCATCCATGGCATTTTCGGGAAAATAACTTACAAATTGAAATCCTTCTTCAACAGGAATAGGTGTTGCAGGATCAACAACAATTCCTTCGATTGAAAAAGAATCATCGGCAAACATTTTAACTAAATATCCTTCGTCAATAATCCAATCTCCAATTCCGTTTACCCAATTCGGGCCAATTTTGCGTAAGATTTGGCCTTGCGAGTTTCTAACAAAATCAAGATTTTCGTTTAGTATTTCTTCCACAACTACTAACATATCAGGATTATCGGGAATTACATGAGAAGATACAAAACTAAAACCCGATGAGAGAGTTATTTGCTGGAAATTTGAATTTAAGCTTGTAAAATGCCATAGCCCACTCCACAAAGTGTCTGTTGCTATAATAGCTCTTATTTTC
>CAYWXI010000052.1:0-37563 GCA_964462015.1 uncultured Bacteroidales bacterium
ATAAGGTTTAGTGGATTTGTTAATTCGTTATCTACTAAGGTTTAATAACAAAAATAAGGTTTGTAATTAAATTTGTGAACAAAATGAACCTACAACTCTAATCAAGAAATAAGGGATAGAGATTTCTTCTTTAGACTAAAAAACACAATTTTCAGAAAGAAGATTTTTCTTCCAGCACCTCAAAATAAATTTTAGCCAATTTTTTTCAAGATGTTTTTGGATATTGAATTATTTTTTATCTTTGGTGTATATTTTTATTACAATAAATTCATAAATTATTAATTAAAATCTTAATGCTATGGCAACAAGACGATTACCGCGATCGGTAAATGATTATTTAGATGCTTCCAGGGCAGCAAAAAGCAAAGCAGATGCAATAGGCGATGTTTCGCAACTTGCATTTTCGGCCTTAACCCTTGAAAGGCTTAATGAATTTCTACCTATCTTCGAAAATGAAGTAAATGAGCGCAAGGAGGCTCTTGTAAAGCAAACTACCGCTACAAGCGAAAAAAAACAAGCCTTTGACAAGGCAGGTATGTATGCTTCTCAATTTTTCCAGGTTTTTAACTTTGGTGTTGTCAGGGATATTTTCCCCGGAACCGATCGTCCGTATTACGGGCTTGATGTAAATGATGGTAACACGCCTGTTATTAAAACCGATTCAGAACTTCTGTTATGGGGGCAAAACCTTATCGACGGTGAAGCGGCTCGTGTAGCTGCCGAAGGAATTGCAATGAGTATGCCCTCGGCTGCCGAATTTGAAATAGAATTCAATAAATTTAAGGATTTGCAAATTGCTCAGTCGCAATTAAAAGATCAATACGATAAAGAGCAGGAAGATGTGGCAGCACTGCTTGAAGAAGCTAATTTGCTGGTGAGAGATATCTGGGATGAAGTGGAATTTCATTTCCGTCATGATGATGCCACCTCGAAACGCCGTAAATGTCGCGAATACGGAGTGGTTTATATTAATGAGAAAAATGAAGTTATTGTCGATCCTGTGGAACCTGTTGAATGAATTAAAGAATAAGAGAATGAGATAATGATTTAATAATATTTAAACATTAACACATTTTTTCATTAAATCATTGCATCATTATATCATTGTAGCATTGTAATCCTGAGTGAGTTTCCATGTTTTAGTTTTCACATCGAATGGAGCTTTTGCCTGAATTACCAAGCGGCCGGTTTCATTAGTTTTTACGAGAAAGGATGCAATCCCTGCCTCAGCTGAAACAATATCAGGGCCAACAACAGCACCACCTTCAATGATGTGTAAAGAAATATTCGTCGAATCGTTTACACAAAGCGTTCCGTTCAAGTCTTCTACTCTGATATAAACAAACAATAAATCGTTTTTAGCAGCCGGCTTACCCGACTCAAAATAAGTGATCGTTAATTGATGTGGTTTACCGGGTGTTTGGACAATATGTTGATTTACTTCTTTTCCATTAATGTATCCAATGGCCTTTATCTCTCCACTCTCCCATTCAATATTTTTAAACGTAAAAGGGGGATTTACGAGTTGCTTACAATTTCCTCCATCAAATGGATTGCCTCCTTTATACCACATTTCTTTAGTTTTGGAATAATCACTATCAGGCCCATAATCACATTTTTGTCCGGCAACCTTTTTACTATTGATTTCCAATTCAACCTCATCAACATTAGCAAAAACTACCACTTTATTGTCATCTGTTTGATTATCCCAATAATTGGCAACAAATATATAAGGCCCGAACTCTCCCGATGGTAATGGCCTGTTTACGGGCATCTGACTTTTAAAAAAAGGAATACTGAACTTATCGAGCCTGAAAATATCGGCAACTCCGCTGTGACAAATATTATCGCAACATCCCCGGTTATAATCGTACATGCTCCAAATGGCATCACCTGCAGTCCGGGGATAATATTTCCTATACCGGTTATGCGACCACTGGGCATTCCATGCATTTTGCAGTAGAGCTCTCTCACCATCTCCTCTTTTAACCCTGGTTGTACTATAATGGCCCCCAAATTCGTAATCGTAATATTCGCGAATAAAACCAGGTTTGCCACTTTTATTTGGGCGATTGAAACCTTCCTGCCAATCGTTGTATTGAACATCCCAGCCAAAATAACCGTAACTGTCGCCGGAAGTAATGCACTGATCGCCCGGATACTCGCCGTGAGCCACCTCTGCGGCCTTATCTTTCCACCAGGATGGCGGCCAGGATTCGTTTAAAATCACTTCCCACATTACTATTGATGGATGGTTGCGGTCTCGACGGATCATATCCCTGATATCACGGTAAGTTAACTCAACAAACTTTTCATTTTCATTGAAAAACTGCCAACCCGGGATAGGCTCAATAGCAAGTAATCCCAACTCATCACAAGCTTCCAGAACAGATTTATGCTGTGGATAATGCCCCAAACGAACAGTGTTAAAACCGCTTTCTTTGATATGATAGATGTCTCTGTATTGAGCCTGGTTTGAGATTGCATTACCAACATAAGGATATTCCATATGCCTGTTTACTCCCACCAGCCTGATTTTTTGTCCATTTATCTCAAATCCGTTTTCACAGCTGAATGAAATTCGACGAATACCTATTCGTTGTTCTTCCGAATCAACGACCTTGCTATCGTGTAATACTTCTGTTCTCAAAAGGTAAAGCCAGGGTTCATCGGGAGTCCAAAGCCTGGGATTCTCTATCTTAATATTTTGTACTATATGCCGGGCTTCTCCCCTATTTAACATTAAAAGTGTTGTTACTGTAGCCACCTCAACACTTGTTTTTCTATCCTGAAAAAGTCCTTCAATTTTAATTAAGCTTTGTTGGATTTCAATGTTGGTTTGCGCTCCTGATTCATTCGAGACTTGTGTTTTAATATTAATCAAAGCTTTATCTGCTGTTACTTCAGGATAAGTTACGAACACACCTCCTTCTGCTTGTTCATTAGCCAAAATGGGATTGGTAATGTGTATCTTGTTTTTTACAATGAAATTCACATCACGATAGATTCCACCATAATAACAAAAATCCAGGGTCTCCAATGGTTTTCCCGGAGGGATGATGGGATTATTTCTGTTATCGAGACGTATCAATATTTCATTGGATTCGCCATAATTTAAATGATTAGAAACATCAATGACGAAAGGAGTGTATCCTCCGGCATGTTGTATCAGATGTTTTCCATTTATCCATACATCGGCCAAATGCATTGCACCTTCGAATTCGATATAACAAATTTGACCCTGCCACTCCTCATCGGCAATAAATTGTTTTCTGTAAAAACATATTCCCTGCCACTGATTAAGAACAGTTAAATCTTCAATGTATGGTGTATGAGGAATGGATACGTCTTCCCAATGAGATGATTTAAGCCGTCTCAACTCATTTTTCAAAACATCTTCAGTCACGTTAAGCCATGTGTTGGAGGCCACATGAGTAACGTCGTATTGAGAGCCCCAGCCTGTTCCCTGGTTGATTATTTCTGCTTTATTTTCTGTTATATGATCCAATTTAACAAACTGCCAATTGGAATTGAATGAAAACCTCCCGGGCAGGTTTTTGTATTTACATCCGTAATAGAATAAAGCCATAATCAGGATGCATCCCGAAAAAAATAATCTATTCATATTATTGTTCTTTATTTTCCAAATATAAAAGTATTTCATTAAACAGAATATTTTTTATGATTTAATAATAATTGCTAAATTTATATCCGAAAAAACCATGAAAACAGGAATAATAGTATTAATTTGATATTTTTAAATAAAATAAATAATTTTGCAAAATGCGAACGTAAGTAACACACCATTAATTATATGGAAAATGAAATATCAATATATAGTTGCCTAAACGAATTCAGGAAACCTTTGCTATTAGAAATAATAAATTCCATTGGATTACCTGCTGGAAGTAAAGGCCTTGATGCCGGGTGCGGAATGGGCGCAATAACAAAGTTGTTATACGAATATGTTGGAGAATCAGGAGAATTAACAGGTCTTGATTTTTCGAAAGAGCTGATTCAATATGCTCAAAATAAGACTAAAAATATAAAATTTATAGAGGGAGATGTAAATTCATTACCTTTTACTGATAATTCCTTCGATTGGGTTTGGAGTTCCGATACTGTTTGGTCCGGGCCAAAAGAAATGGGTTGCCCTTCAAATAATCCCTCACCAATAATTAATGAATATTGCAGGGTAGTAAAACCGGGAGGTTCAATAATATTACTTTTCTGGTCCTCGCAAAAACTATTACCCGGTTATCCTTTACTTGAATCCAAATTAAATTCAACTTCATCAGCAAATGCACCATTTACTTCCGGGATGGACCCGATTTTCCATGTTTTAAATATGAAATACTGGCTTGATAAATCAGGTTTAGAAGAAATTCAGGCAAAAACATTTTTATCTGATATTAATGCTCCATTAAATCAAAACGACAAAAAAGCTTTGAAATTTTTATTTGATATGTTGTGGTATGCAGGTAAAACTGAGTTAAATGAAACAGATTGGAAAAACTATTTAAGATTAACTGATAGTAATTCAAAAGATTTTATATTAAATAATCCGTATTATTGTGGCTTTTATTCATACACGGTATTTACGGGAAAGCTTAAAGATAATGAGTAAAATAGCCAGGATCAGCTTATTACTATCAGGTTTTACGGCATTATTAGGTTTAGGTATTATTTCTTCATTTCTAACAACTTATTCTGAATCTTTGGGTGCAACCGGATTATGGATCGGAATAATTTTCTCAGGTTTTGTAGTTGCCCGAAGTTTGTCCAATTACTTTGTCAGCAATATATTTAATAAATATGGAAAGAAAATCTTTATAACAAGCGGTTTATTGATATTTGCAATAGCTTCATTTTTATTTACCCTTCCATTGAGCAAAATTGAGCTTTCTCTTTTAAGATTGATTCAGGGATTCGGTTCGGGAATGATATTGCCGGGCGTTTACTCCTACTCAGGAATCATAAAAAGCGATAACAGCAAAATTGTTTCAGCAAGATTATTTAATTTATTTTATTATGGTGCACTTGCAACAGGGCCGATTCTTGGTGCAATTCTATTTACTTATTTTGGCTATAATTTTGTTTTTCATTTTATTGCATTGTTTGCATTCATTGTTTTCATAATTTGCCTGATATTTCTTCCACGTCTCAAAACCTTAAATTCTATTCCTGAAAATACAATTTCGTTCCGAAAACTTATCCGGCATAATATTGTGAAAGCAATAATTTTGACTGCATTTCTACGGGCAATACGTTCATCGGTTTTGATGTCATTTATAACAGTATTAATATTTGTTTTAGATAAAGAAAATACACTTCAAGTAGGAATAATAATTTCTTTTGGATTATTTGTGACTGCAGTTTTTCAATTTCTAATTACAAAATTTACAGAACGTAGCGGACATTTCCGAAGCCTTATTCAAATATTTGCCGGTACATTAATAGGATCAGCAGGTTTATTATTAGCTCCCGATAATATTGGATTTTCAAAATTGCTTTATCTAAGTTGCTTAATAGGATTGGGTGCAGCTCTTTCTTTACCAGCCACAACAAATATTGGTAATATTATATCAATGAAAATAGGAACATGGTATTGGATGAAATTAATAAACCGTGTTAATAGTATAGGATTTATTGTCGGGCCATTACTTTCAGGATTAATTTTTGAAATATGGAATATAAAGATGGTTTTTTATATCCTTGCAGCTTTTTCGTTTCTTACAGCAATAATTTTTTCATTTATGGTACTAAAAAAAGAAGCTCTTTAATTAGTTCTAGTCTAATATCAAACTTTAATAAATTTTTTATATATTTGAACATTGTAATAAAAGAAAATCTTCCAATGCAATAATTAACAGCATGAATAAAATACTTATAATTGATTATCAGGAAAGTAATTTAGAGAAAAATAAGAATATTCTTATAAAATCAATACCTGATTGTCAAATTTTAATTGCCCAAACAGATACCGAAGGATTAGAAATTGCAAAAATTGAGCAACCAGACACTATTCTTTTTGATGTTGATAAACCCGATCAAGACACATATAAAATGTGTAAAAAGCTGAAATCTGAAAAAAAAACAAAATATATTCCATTAATTTTTGTTTCAGATTTTCAAAACGATACGGAAGGTAAGGTTAAAGTATTAAAATCAGGTGCAGATGTTTTCCTTTCAAAACCAATCGACTCATTTGAACTTGCAGCACAGGTATCTTCAATGATCCGTATCAGACAAGCTGAAAAAAAATTACGTGATAACGAAGTAAAACTCAGAAATATTTTTGAAAACAGTACAAATCTTTTTTATTCTCATACCACTGACCATCATCTTACTTATTTAAGCCCTCAGGTAGAAGAAATTCTTGGTTATAAACCGGAAGAAGCCATGATAAAATGGACTAAGCTTGCATCTGATAATCCAATAAATGAAAAAGGCTTTGAGCTAACCGTAAAAGCTATAGAAACAGGTAAAGCTCAGCCTCCTTATGAACTTGAATTATTGCATAAAAACGGAAAAAAAGTATGGGTTGAAATTCGTGAAGCACCCTTTGTTGAAAATGGAAAAACAATTTCAATTGTTGGAGCATTGACTGATATAACCGAACGAAAAAACAAAGAGAAAATTCAAAAAATAATATATAATATTTCAAGTGCTGTTTCCAAAACCGATCACCTCGATGAACTAATAAAGTTGATTCAAAAACAACTTGGAACACTTATCGACACAACTAATTTTTATATTGCCTTATATGATGAGAAAACCGACACACTCTCTCTCCCGTTTATGAGTGATGAAAAAGATGAATTTGAATCTTTTCCTGCAGGTAAAACTTTGACCTACTATGTAATTAAAACAAAAAAATCCTTTCTTGCGACAAAAAAGGAATATAAAAAATTAGAGCAATCCGGTGAGGTTGATAGTTACGGTACTGATTCTGAAATTTGGCTTGGCGTACCATTAAAAATTGAAGGAGTAATTACCGGTGTTATTGCTGTTCAGAGTTATACGGATGAAAATGCTTATAAAGAATCGGACGTGGAAATGCTTGAATTCGTCTCCGATCAAATAAGTATCTTAATAGACAGAAAAAAAGCAGAAGAAGAATTAAAATCTGCACTTGAAAAAGCCAAAGAATCCGATCGGCTGAAATCCACCTTTTTATCAACAATGTCACATGAATTAAGAACCCCACTCAATGCTATTATCGGATTTTCAGAAATAATTGATAGAAATTCACAAATTGATGACATAATGGATTTTTGCAAAACTATTAATGATAGCGGTACTCATTTACTTGATCTTGTTGAGGATATTTTTGATATTTCTCTAATAGAAAGTGGTGAGGTAAAAATTCAAAAAAGAGAATTTATGATAAATGAATTTATAAAGGATATCCAAAAAGTAATAGAAGCCGATCAAAAGATAGAAAACAAACAGAATATTGAAATTCGATTTAAATATTTAGACAAAGATTTACAAACTTATAGCGATAACCGCAAACTTAAACAGATATTGATTAACCTTTTGAAAAATGCATTAAAGTTTACCAATAAAGGTTCTATTGAGTGTGGATACTCTGAAGAAGTAATTAATAATGAACCATTAATGAAATTTTATGTAAAAGATACAGGCATTGGAATAAAAAAAGATAAACTGGAAATTATTTTTGATATATTTCGTCAGGCAGATGATTCTCAAACCCGTAAATATGAAGGTGCAGGTATCGGATTATCTGTTGCTTATAAACTAACAAAACTTCTTGGAGGAAAAATGTGGGTTGAATCGGAAGAAAATATTGGAACAACATTTTATTTCACAATACCTTATAAAAAGATTGTTTATACAAATTCTAATAATACAGTCTCTAAATATAATAAATCATTTGATATCCCAAACAAAACAGTTCTCGTTGTAGAAGATGTAGAATCAAATTATTTATATATTGAAGCATTACTTAAAATGTTAAAAATTGGAATTATATGGGCAAAAACCGGCACAGAGGCCATAAGTATTTGCTCCGATAATCCTAAAATTGATTTGATCCTTATGGATATCTTACTTCCTGGAATAAATGGTTACGAGGCAATTAAACAAATAAGGAAATTTCGTCCCAACTTACCTATTATTGCTCAAACTGCCTTTGCAATGTATGGTGATCGTGAAAAAGCAATCGAAGCAGGTTGTAATGATTATTTAGCTAAACCTATTAAAAAACAAGTTCTAACAGATTTAATTAATAAATATTTGGATAAATAATTTTCTTGCTTACTTTTTCTCCACTAAAGCAAAAAAATATTAATTTAGCACTCAAAGGGATTTATTAAAATTTTCATTATCTGAATATATTATTGATGAAAAACGAAAAGGTAACTATTGATGAAAATATTGATATAGAAATCACACTATTTCTCGAGGCTATTTTACTAAAATACGGATACGATTTCAAAAATTACAGTAATGCTCACATAAAACGCCGATTATTGCACAGGCTCAGAACAGCTAAAATCAATAATATTTCGGAAATGCAGCATAAAATTCTATATGACAAGGATTTCTTTAGACTTATACTGACCGATTTATCTATTAATGTAACCGAAATGTTTCGTGATCCACTATTCTATAAAGAAATAAGAGAAAAAGTTATTCCGATTTTAAAGACTTACCCTTTTTTAAAAATATGGCATGCCGGTTGTTCCACAGGTGAAGAGGTTTACTCAATGGCTATCTTGCTAAAGGAGGAAGGTATCTACAATAGAACTCAAATTTATGCTACTGATTTCAATCAACTTGTATTAAAAAAAGCATCGGACGGAATATATTCAATTGATAAAATTAAAGAATACACAGCCAACTATCAAAAATCTGGTGGAAACAGGTCGTTTTCTGATTATTATACTGCAAAATACAACTCTGTTATTGTTGATAAATCATTAAAAGAAAACATTGTGTTTGCTGATCATAATTTAGTATCCGATAGTATTTTTGCCGAAGTCAACCTAATAATCTGTAGAAATGTTTTAATATATTTTGATCGTGTCTTACAAAACAAAGTTATCAAACTATTTGAAGAAAGTTTGATAACCGGTGGGTTTTTAGGACTCGGTATCAAAGAAGATATTCGATTTACCGAAAGTTCAGATAATTTTAAAACCTTTGATAAAACTCAAAAGATTTTTCGTAAAATCATAATCTAATAAAATTAATTCGTGAAAACTGAGAGTAAGTATAAAGCTATTGTCATTGGTTCGTCTGCAGGTGGAATGGACGCATTACGAATAATTTTATCGGCCTTACCTGAAGATTTCAGTTTACCAATTTTAATTGTTCAACATGTCAGTCCAAGTTCCGATAATTATATTACAAAATATTTAGATAAACTCTGTAAACTGAATATCAAAGAAGCAGATGAAAAAGAAAATATTCAGGTTGGAAAAGTATATTTTGCACCACCTAATTTTCATCTTTTAGTGGAAAAAGATAATACTTTATCACTTTCAACTGATAGTCGTGTAAATTTTGCACGTCCTTCGATTGATATTTTGTTTGAAACTGCTGCATGGGCTTATGGCTCATCTTTAATAGGAATTGTTTTAACCGGAGCAAACTTTGATGGAAGTAATGGTTTGAAAATTATTAAAGATTTTGGAGGACTAACAATTGTTCAAGATCCTAAAACCGCCTTTTCGCCAACAATGCCCAAATGTGCAATTGCTGCTACTAAAGTTGATCATATTCTTCCAATCGATAAAATAGGAGAATTTTTATCCAGCCTTTAAAACATATTTTATAAAATGACTATATGCGATTTATCATCTACTTTGAGAATAAAAATAACTTGCAAGAATTTTAATAAAAAGATTGAAGTTTTGTGAGTTCTTAATTTGTCATTTAAATCATTAATACTAAATTTGCTAATTGAAATCATAGAGTACAATTTGTTCATAAATAAAAACATATAACTAAAACTTAGTTGTTTATATACATGAAATTATCTGTCGTAATAGTCAATTATAATGTCAAATATTTTCTCGAACAATGTCTGCATTCTGTTTATAAGGCAGGCAATGAAATTGATATGGAAATATTTGTTGTTGACAATAATTCTGTTGACGAATCAGTTTCAATGCTTAAAGAGAAATTTCCAGACGTAAAAATCATCGCAAATAAAGTCAATAAAGGCTTTTCGACAGCAAATAATCAGGCAATTAAAATATGCAAAGGTAAATATGTATTACTTCTTAATCCGGATACTGTTGTCGAACATGATACTTTTAAAAAAGTCATAGAATTTATGGATGAGCATCCTGATGCTGGTGGTTTGGGTGTGAAGATGATTGACGGAAATGGAAATTTTCTGCCAGAATCAAAAAGGGGATTACCCTCACCTCTTGTTGCCTTTTATAAAATTTTCGGACTTGCAAGGCTTTTTCCAAAATCAAAAATTTTCGGAAAATACCATCTTAGTTATCTTGACAAAGAAATAATACATAAAGTTGATATTTTATCGGGAGCATTTATGCTTTTAAGAAAAGAAGCACTTAACAAAACCGGATTTCTCGATGAATCTTTTTTTATGTACGGCGAAGACATTGATCTTTCCTACCGTTTGACAAAATCAGGATATAATAATTATTATTTTCCGGAAACCAGAATTATTCATTACAAAGGCGAAAGCACAAAAAAGAGTTCGGTAAACTATGTTTTCACTTTTTATAATGCAATGGTGATTTTTGCCAAAAAGCACTTTTCGCAGAAAAACGCTAAGCTTTTTTCGTTTCTTATACATTTTGCAATTTATTTTCGGGCTTCGTTAGCAATTTTAAGTCGTTTTTTACACAAAGCCTTCCCCCCTTTTTGTGATGCAGTATTGCTTTTTTTCGGAATATTATTTATTCAAAGTTATTGGGGGAAAAATGTAATTTTCACAAGCGGTGGACATTACCCGGCAATTTTTTCTGCAATAGTTATTCCGGTTTATATTCTCATTTGGTTAACTTCAGTATATTTTAGCGGAGGCTACGACCGACCCGTAAAAATTAATAAGATCATCAGGGGAATGATTATTGGAACAATTTCTATTCTTGTGGCTTATAGTCTTTTAAGTGAATCGTATCGCTTCTCAAGAGCTATTATTCTTTTGGGTACTTTTTGGGGTATTATTTCTATGTCGGCTATAAGATTTATTTTTAACCTTTTTAATTCAAATATCTTTGAACTTGCCTCAAATGAAAACCGGCGACTAATCATAATCGGCGAGAATGATGAAGCCGAAAGAGTTGAAAACTTATTAAGAAAAACTCATAATAATATTGGATTTATTGGATTTGTATATCCGTTTACTAAGAATTTCAGCTCAGAAAAATTCATAGGTTCAATCAAACAAATTAATGAAATCATTGAGATTTATAAAATCGATGATGTAATATTTTGTTCAAAAAATGTTTCTCATCAGACAATTATTGATAAGATGTCGGAATTAACAAAATCTGAAGTTTCATATAAAATTGCTCCCGAAGACAGTTTATCGCTTATTGGTAGTAATTCAATTAGTACTTCAGGTGATATTTTCACCTATGACATTAATTCGATAAAAACTCATCAAAATGCTCGTAATAAACGATTGCTTGACTTTTTTACAAGCCTGATCCTGTTAAGTATTTCACCAATAGCTATATTATTTCAAAAAAATCAATTGGGATTTATCAAAAATATTTTCTCAGTCTTGTTTGCTTCGAAATCATGGGTGGGATATTTTGATTTGCAAAATATTGATATTTGCAAATTACCCAAAATCAGGAATGGAGTTTTAAATCCTAAGGATGCTTTTATTAGAAGAAAAATTTCACCGGAAACCGCTGAAAAACTTAATATTCTCTATGCACGTGATTATAAACTCATCACAGATGTTAATATTATCATTAAGGGATTTAAAAATTTAGGAAGAAGAGAATGATTGAATGCTAAAATGATTGAATGAGAGAATTAGAAATGTCGGATTTTCGCATTCCATTTAATTATTCAATCATTCTATCATTTACTCATTCAATCATTAATAAATAGAAAATATGGAACTAAACCTTACAAAACCAATAGTTTTTTTTGATTTGGAAACAACCGGACTGAAAATTGCAACCGACAGAATTGTAGAAATCAGTTTAGTAAAAGTCAATATTGATAATTCAGTTACTATTTTAACTCATCGAATTAATCCAACAATTCCAATTCCGGCGGAAGTTTCGGAAATCCATGGAATTACATATGATGATATTAAAGATAAACCGACCTTTTCGGAAATTGCCCATGAGTTGAACCAATTTTTATCAAATTGCGATATGGCCGGTTATAATTCCAATAAATTCGATGTCCCCCTGCTGGTTGAAGAATTTTACAGAGCAGAAGTAAAGTTTGAAATAAAAGGCAGAAGGTTTGTTGATGTTCAGAATATTTTCCATAAAATGGAGCCAAGAACATTAAAGGCTGCATATAAATTTTATTGTAATAAGGAATTAATAAATGCTCATAGCTCTGAAGCCGACACACTTGCTACTTATGAAGTATTGAAATCTCAATTAGAAAAATATGAAGGGGTTGATCACACCGACAAAAAAGGCAAAACAACAACACCAATAATTAATGATGTTAAAGCTTTATCGGAATTTTCATTCATTACAAAAAATGCTGATTTGGTCGGACATATAGTTTTTAATGAAAAAAATACAGAAGTATTCAATTTTGGAAAACATAAAACTAAATCAGTTGAAGAAATTTTTCAAAAAGAACCATCATATTACGATTGGATGATGAAAAGTGAATTTCCATTATCAACAAAAAACATTATAACTGCAATAAAACTTCGAAGTTTTAACAAAGGAAAAAATAATTTATTTAGTTAAAAGAGAAAAAATTGTTTAAAACAAAAACTTAAAAAAAATGAAAATAATCTGCATTGGCAGGAACTATGTGAATCATGTGAAAGAATTAAATAATACAATTCCTTCAGTTCCATTGTTTTTTTTAAAACCCGAAACCGCTTTAGTTCTTCGTAATCGACCGTTTTTTTATCCCGAATTTTCAAAAAACATACATTATGAAACCGAGATTGTCTTAAAAATTAATAAGGTAGGACGACATATTCAGGAAAAATTTGCTCATACCTATTATGAGGAAGTTGGAATTGGAATTGATTTTACTGCCCGCGACCTGCAAAACGAATGTAGAAAATCAGGTAATCCCTGGGAAATTTCAAAAGCTTTTGATTATTCCGCTCCTATTGGAAAATTTATTCCGAAAGAGGAATTTTCAAATATAAACGATATAAATTTTTCATTATTAATAAATAACGAAATTAAACAAGAGGGCAATACTAAAGATATGATTTTTTCATTCGATCAGATCATTTCTTATGTTTCACAATTTTTAATGCTTAAAATAGGGGATTTAATATTTACCGGAACGCCGGCCGGTGTTGGACCGGTAAAAATTGGCGATAGACTTGAAGCATTTATTGAAAATAAAAAGCTTTTGGATTTTAAAATTAAGTAAATTAGGAAAATTTAATATCTGTAATAACCTCCACTCCTACTTCCTTATTTAATGCTTTAATAATTTTTTCCTTTGCATAAGAAAGTTCATTTCGTAAGGCTGCCGAATCAAGGTAAACGTATAAAGTCTTTTGTTTAATATATAAGTTTGTTGTATGTTTTGATATTAATTTTCCTGTAACTTTTTCCCATGAATTTATTAAACGTACTCCAAGAACCTTGTTTTCAATCCTGTAAGCTTTTAGCAAATCCATTATTGCTTCTTTCAATGTTTGGTCGTTAGATGTCCGCATTATAATCCTCTCTCTAATCTAAATATCTGAAATTTCAACCGATGTACCATTTGATATCTGAAAAATTTTATGATCTATTTTTACGGTACGAAAGACTTTTTCGATTCTTTCTCGTTGGGTATCAGTAATAAAAACCTGTCCGAAACTATTATTACTAACTAATTTAATTAACTGTTCAACCCTAAGATTATCAAGTTTATCAAAAATATCATCAAATAATAAAACAGGTTTAAAGCCTTTTATTTTTTTTGTGTATTCAAACTGGGCAAGTTTTATTGCAATTACAAAAGATTTTTGTTGTCCCTGTGAACCAAACTTTTTGATTGGATAATCACCAATTGTTAAAATTAAATCATCTTTATGTGTACCAACAGAAGAGTATTTCAGCATTCTGTCTTTCTGAAGATTATCTTCAAGTAATTCTCTGAAATCATTATCATTCAATTGCGAATCATATTCAATGTTTACAGCTTCCGATATATTTCCACTGCTTTTCAGATGCGAAGTCAAAAATTCAAAATAATCTATAAAAATCGGGATAAAATCCATTAAGAATTCTTTTCGCTTATAAAAAATCTTTTCTCCGTAATTGATCAATTGCTCATTCCAGATTTCAAGTGCCTCATCATCAAAGAAATTATTTTCGGCAAAACGTTTCAAAAGTGAATTTCTTTGTTCGAGAGCTTTATTGTATTTTATCAAATTGTCTAAATAAATTTTATCGAACTGAGAAATAACTCCATCAATGAACTTTCGTCTAATATCGCTGCCTTCATTTATTAAATCTCTATCGTAAGGCGATATCATTACAAGAGGAAAGAGGCCGATATGATCCGATAAACGATTATATTCCTTTTTATTAAGCTTGAATTTTTTTCGTTTGTTTTGCTCCAGAATACAGGAAATTACATCAGTACTATCTCCGTTTTTAATATAGGTACCATGAATTGAAAAGAAATTCTCGGAATGCAAAATATTTTGTGAATCTATTGAATTAAAGTAGCTTTTACAAAAAGATAAATAATAAATTGCATCCAGGATATTGGTCTTCCCTACCCCGTTATTACCAATAAAACAATTGATCTTTTCAGAAAAGTTAAATTCAGCTTCCTTACAATTTTTAAAATTATTTAATATCAGTTTTTGTAAAAACATAGGTTGATTACCAGTTACTAAATGCTACTTATTTTTTTATGCAATTTATAAATTTATTTAATCCAGAGCTAAGTAATTTTGCATTCTTAGAAAATAAAAATGCATGGAGGAATGGAAATTTAATTCAATCTTTAGTTGGAATTTTCAACACTCCAATACTCCACCACTCCAATATTCCATCCTAAATCTGCTCAATTTCGTCAGCAACTTTTTTCATTAACCACATGGGAGTTGAAGTTGCACCACAAACTCCAACAGTTTTACATCCTTTGAACCAGCTTTTTTGCAAATCAGCACAAGTAGAAACAAGATGAGTATTTTTATTTACAGTTTTACTTACTCCATATAAAAACATTCCGTTGGAACTTTTTTTCCCGCTCACAAATACAATAATATCAAATCCGGATGCAAATTCTTCTACTTGTTGGACTCTGTTTGCCACACGGCCGCAAATAGTATCGTAGATAACTATATCTGCCTTATTATCCGGGTTTAATGCTGCTGCTCTCTCCTTAATTATTGAAATAATATAATTATAATAATCTTTGCTCATTGTTGTTTGAGAAAACAATCGAATTGGCCTTGAATAATCTATTTTTTCAAGATCCGATTCATTAGTAATTATAATTGCTTCTTCATTTGTTTGACCTGCCAGGCCGATAACTTCAGCATGGCCATGCTTCCCGAAAATTACAATCTGTCCCTTGCTTTTCCTTACTTCATCGTATCCTATTTTGATTCTTTCCTGAAGTTTCAAAACTACCGGACACGAGGTATCAATCAATTCTATGTTATTTTTATTTGCAATTGAGTAAGTATCGGGATGCTCACCATGAGCCCGAATTAAAACTTTACAATCATGCATTTTTCGGAATTCTTTGTGTGAAATAATTTTAAGCCCCTTGTTTTCTAAACGCTTAACTTCAATTCCATTATGAACAATATCTCCGAGACAAAATAATTTATCGGATTTATCTAATTCTGATTCTGCCGTGTTAATGGCTCGAACTACACCGAAACAAAATCCGGAATTTTTATCTACAACAACATTCATTTAAAAGATTTTTACAAAAGTAAGTAAATAAAACATAAGCATTCACTGTTTGCAGTTCACAGTTGGCGGTCGGCAGTCAACAGTCGGCAGTCCACAATTGGCAGTCAGCAATAAGCAGTCTGCATTAACTACCTTATTGACTGATTACTGATTACTTGATTACTATTTATCGATTAATGAAAGCACGTAAATGCCAACTGAAAACTACCAACTAAACACTATCTTTTTGAGTAAAATTCTGATAGATTAGTTGTTATAGTAATATAATTTGGGGAACCAGCCAGATGGTAACGTGATCGTGCATAACTAAAACGGAATTTTGAGATTCTAAAACCAAATCCCCATGAAAAACCAACAGTTGATACCTTTGAATCAACCTTCATTTCTTTACGTCTTTGATAATTATATCCTAAACGAACGGAGAAGTTCTTGGTAAAAATAAATTCACCTCCTATGACTACATGACGCATAGATTTATCCATAAATTTCTCAAAATCTCCTTTTGTACTTACTTCCCCTGTGAAAGGGTCAACCTGATCTGTGGGATTTTCAGGATCTTCGTAAGTAAGATCCCATTTTTCAAGATGATTCAGCAAAACAAAATATCTAAATGGAAGATGTTTGAATTTTTTTGAAAGTCCAAGCTGTAATTCAAATGGAAGTGGTTCATTATTATCCGAATAGTATGGTTTCAATTGTAAACCAATATTCTTAGCAATCAATGAAACCGTAAACAAGTGTTTCTCATTAAAATAAGTACCTGCAACATCCACAGCCATTCCAATTGATTTATAGCTTTCAAGAACTGAATAAATAGTTTTAAAATTTGCACCTATCGATAATGTTGAGTCTAATTGCCTTCCCCAGCCAATATTAAATGCATATTCGGCTGCTTTAAATGTTCCTTGTTTCTGACCGCTTACATCTGCTAAGTCAAAATTTCCATAGTTTATATATTGCATTGTACCGGTGAAACTTCCAAATTTCTCAAAAGTTCTTGAATACATTGCGAAACCATAATTAATATCCTGATAATAATCAACAAAACTCAAAGCAAGTTGATTATTCATCTCAGGAGTTATTATTGAAGGATTTGTAAGACTCAGGGTTATATCATTATCTTTTACAGGTAAATAATTTCCTCCAATTGATGCAATCCTTGCTGAATTTGTAAGGTTAAGAAATTCGTAAATTCCATTACCACCAATTTGAGAAAATAAATTATTGTTAGATAATACTATTAGAGTTATTATTATAAATAGAGTAAGTATTCTTTTCACAAATCAAATTTTTAATTATATTTAAATAATAAGATGTAATAAAACGCAGGATAATAAAATTTATTATTTGCCGTAAATCTTTAAAGCACACGAAAACGATTTTTCAACATTCACTATTTATATGAATAATTTATTAATTTATTTTTTATTTCCAATAATCTATTATTTTTGAATGCTGAAGAAAACCTTGTTGTTTTGAGAAATAATAAATTTTTATTATGAAAAAAATTCTTGTTATTGACGACCAGAGAAACAATCTTATTGAGATTAAAACCATACTTGAAAAATCGATACCCAACTGTAGAGTAATGACTTCTGATTCGGGAGTTGAAGGATTAAGAATTGCAAATACCGAACAGCCTGATACTATTCTATTGGATATTGTTATGCCCAAAATAGATGGTTTTGCTGTTTGTGAAAAATTAAAAGCCGGAGAAAACACAAAAAACATTCCTGTAATTCTGGTTTCGGCATTTCAAAAAGATACTGATAGCAGGATTAAAGGCTTAAAATCAGGTGCTGATGTTTTCCTCTCAAAACCTATCGATCCGGCTGAACTCATTGCCCAGGTTTCTTCTATGCTACGAATTAGAAAAGCGGAAAAAGACCTACGGGTAAGTGAAAAAAAATATAGAAAAATATTTGAAAAATTTCAAGACATTTATTTTTGTATCGATATGAAAGGAATAATAAATGAGATCAGTCCATCAGTTAAACAATTAAACGGTTATACGCGAGAAAACCTGATTGGATCCTCAATGTTTTCAATATTTAAAAATCCTTCTGACAGTATTAAATTTATTGAAGCATTAAAAAAATCTGAAAGTGTTGAAGATTATGAATTAAGTCTTCTCGAAAAAAATGGAAAAGAAAAAATTACGTCTGTTAATTCTCATTTAATTTGTGATAAAAATAATAATCCAATAAAAATTGAAGGTGTTTTAAGAGACATCACCGATCGTAAAAAAGCAGAACAAGCTTTACACAAACATGCTCTTGAACTTCAGGAGCGCAATAATGAATTAGATGCCTTCTCACATACCGTTGCACACGACCTAAAAACCCCTCTGGGATCAATTTTGGGCTTCGCTGAACTTTTAAATGATGATTACCCCAATATGCCTGAATATGAATTTAAAGAATACACCGATGCATTAGCAGATGGCAGTAAAAAAATGCAACAAATTATTGATAACTTACTCCTATTGACAAGTGTTCGAAAAGCTAAAACCCGATTGGAAGAATTAAATATGGGTGATATTGTTAACGAATCAATAAAGATTCTCTCACAAATAATTAAACAGAACAATGCTGAAATTAAACTTCCAAAGGAATGGCCGGATGCAATGGGTTTTCCTCCATGGATAGAAGAAGTATGGGTAAACTATTTAAGCAATGCCATTAAATATGGTGGAAACCCACCACAAATTGAAATTGGTGCTGATAGAGGCAACGCCAAAAATGTACCCAAAGGAATGGTGCGTTTTTGGGTTAAAGACAATGGTCAAGGTATTTCTGATGACAACATAAAATATTTATTTAAAAAATTTGAGCGCCTCGATCAAGCTAAAACACAAGGTTATGGATTGGGCCTCTCGATTGTACGTCGTATTATCGAAAAACTGGGAGGACAAGTTGGGCTGGAAAATGATACGGATAGTCATCAGGATGGAAAAGGTAGTGTGTTTTTCTTTACTCTGCCAGTTAAAAAAAATCAACAACAAGCTCTGGATTAAATCTACTACAAAACTTGCAAGGGTAACTTCTTGGATTATTGAAAAGTCTTGTTTTCTGAAATAATAATAGTTTATCATTTTTTCAGCCAAACCTCAAATTCCCGTTTTAGAATACCATATCTGAAAATGTCATAATATTTTCCATCATAATATTTTGCCTCTCTGAGCCTACCCTCAAGCACAAAACCTGTCTTTTCGACAAGTTTAATAGCTTTTTTATTATATTCGACAACCTCCGCTTCCAGGCGAACAAAATTCATTGTATTAAAGGCAAATTTCATCAATTCTGTCAGTACCTTCATGCCATAACCTTTACCCTGATATTTATCAATCAAAAAAAGGCTTAACTCAGCTTTTCTGTTGTACCATTTTATAAACTTCAAAGCTACTTCACCAATTACATTTCCTTCAGTTTCAATATAAAAAGAAATTGTATCAGGCATTTTTTCCGGATATAATTGCCTTTCGGTAAGATATTTAAGTATTTCGTAATCCGGGGAAATACCTTTGTTTTTTTCATCATCATTAAAATGGGATACAAGAGAAAAATCTACATTTTTTAGAATCATAATTAGTAATTAATTTATGTCAAATATAAAATAAAATTTCAATAGTTTGTTTTTGAAAAACTACTGTTTTAATCAAAAAATTGAGAATGTTAACAGATTTTGAGATGTATAATATTTATTTTGAATTTGAGAAAAATATTGTATATTTGAGAAAATATTACAAAATGGCTGTTTTTTGGTAAACAAATTATGATGGATAAAATACTTGCAACCGATTATCAAGAAGACCAGGTTGTGATGATTATATTTCAAAACCGATTAATATTGATAGACTAATAAAAATGATTGAGAAAAACTTCAAAAAATATACCGAACCTTGTGTTAACAGATTTACAGTAAAGGATTCAAGTGATCCAAAACTATCAGATTCGTAAGACAAAAAAAGAAACCTTGAAAGTAGATTGTAATATGGAAAATCTGGACAATAAAACCAAAGAACAACTGATCGGGGAAGTAAAAAAACTAAGGACAGAAATTTCGAAAAAAACCTCTGAAAGCGAAGAACGATTCCGTTACCTTGCTGATGCATCTATGGAAGCAATATTCTTTACTAAAGACGGAATTTGCCTGGAAGCTAATCAGGTCGCGGCCGAAATGTTTGGCTACGATGATCCTTCGCAATTTATTGGGATGTTTGGCACAGAAATAATTGCTCCGGATAGTCATGAAATCGTCAAAGAGCATATGTTGAAAAATATAACAGGCACCTATGAAGCGGTTGGAAAACGTAGGGATGGTACGCTATTTCCGATTGCCATTCGTGCAAAGTCAATGCCATATAAAGACAAGGGAATTGTTCGGGCTACTTCGATTCTGGACATTACCGAACACAAGTATTCGGAGGAAGCACTGCGAGAGAGCGAAGAGAAACTACGTTTTATTATAAATAACAGTGATGATGTAATATTTCAAATATCACCATTAGGAATAATTAAATATGTAAGTACAAATGTAAAAAAACTTTATGGTTATGAAGCATCTGAGCTTATCGGGAAACATCTGAAGAAAACCACTCCAATAAGAGAGGTACCTAAGGCAATGAAAGTAATAAGAACAATCCTGTCGGGAAAAAGTGTAAAAAGTTTTGAGATAAATCAAATAAATAAGTTTGGGGATATTATTCCAATGGAGATTAACTTCACAATTGTAAAAGAAGGGAAGAAGATTATTTTAATTCAAGGTGTTATGAGGGACATCACTGAGCGTAAAAGGGCGAAAAAAGATCTGGCAAAAAAAACAATGCTTCTTGATAACATAATTAATAGAGCAAGTAATGTTGCCATTGCTACAACCGACCTTGATTTGTGCATTACTTCATATAATCCAATAGCAGAGAAATTTTTCGGTTATGCTGCACAAGAAGTTCTGGGAAAAACTGTTATGGAAATGCATTTAAAAGAAAAAGTAGAAGCGGAAAGGCTGGAAAAATCTTTAGAAATAGTAAAGAAAACGGGTGAATACAATTATTTTGTAACTCAGGACACAGAAAATGGGAAAAGAATTCTATCATCACGAGTATCAGGTATGCTGGATACCACAGGGACTCTGGTAGGATATGTGCTCTTCAGCAGTGATGTAACTGAACTCATATTAGCAGAAGAAGCCTTGCGGGAAAGCGAAAATAATTTGCGAACACTTTTTAATGCGATGACCGATATAGTGTTTGAAATGGATTATGATGGAAGATATATCAATATTGCGCCTACATCACCGAATCTAATGTTCAAACCTCCGGAAAAAACACTTGGTAAAACACTTTATGAAGTATTTCCTAAACCTCAGGCTGACAAACATCTTGAATTAATTCGTAAATGTCTCGATGAAAATAAAATTGATACTATAGAATATCCTCTGATCATAAATGATAAAACTATCTGGTTTGAAGGCAAAGTCACCCCAAAAACCAAAAACAGTGTTCTTTATATTGCCCGTGACATAACCAAACACAAAGTAGCTGAAGCAAAAATGATCGAAGCCAGAGATACAGCTGAACTTTATCTTGATATGGCCGGCAGTATGTTCGTTTCATTAAATGGAAAAGGCGAAATTATTTTGATAAACCAGAAAGGTCTGGAAATTCTTGGATACAACAACGAGGAATTGATAGGAAAGAACTGGTTCGACACCTGTATTCCACCGGAGATCAACGATAAGATCAAACAGGTTTTCAAAAAGCTTATGAATGGTGATTTGGATACTGTTGAACATTACGTTAATGATGTGGTTACAAAATCAGGAGAATTAAGAACAGTATCCTGGTACAATTCTTTCATTAGAGACGAAACTGGAAAAATAAAATATTTGTTCAGTTCCGGAATTGATATAACCGAGCGCAAACAGGCAGAAGAAAACCTTATCAAAGCCAAAGAAAAAGCCGAAGAAAGCGATCGTCTGAAAACCGCCTTTTTACATAATATAAGCCACGAAATACGCACTCCCATGAATGGTATTCTTGGTTTCACCGATCTATTGTTAGAACCCGGATTAAGTGGTGAACAACAGCATGAGTACATCGAAGTAATTAAGAATAATAGCGACAGGATGTTGAATACAATTAACGACCTGATGGATATTTCGATTATAGAATCGGGTCAAATGAAGATTTCTATTTCAGAAGTTAATTTAAACGAACAAAACAAAGACCTTTATACATTCTTTAAACCGGAGGCTGAAAAAAAAGGAATGAATTTAATCTTTATAAATAGTTTGCCTGTTGAGGAGGCCATTATTAAAACAGATCGTGAAAAAATCTATGCAATACTAACAAACCTCATTAAAAATGCAATTAAATATTCAAATGAAGGTATAATTGAATTTGGTTATAACTTAAAGCATGTTGATCAAAAGATGGTTGGTGAGCCTGTCGAACCGGTTGAACTGGAATTTTTTGTAAAGGATAAAGGCATTGGCATTCCCAAAGACAGACAACAGGCCATTTTTGATCGCTTCGTTCAGGCTGATATTGAAGACATCAGGGTTTTTGAAGGCTCAGGTCTTGGATTATCCATTTCAAAAGCTTATGCAGAAATGCTTGGAGGAAGAATTTGGGTTGAATCGGAAGATGGTATTGGTTCGCAGTTTTATTTTACTATCCCTTACAATCCTAAAACAGAGGAAAAAATCGGGGTAAATGACGAAACTCCAGTGGAAAAAAAAGATAATCAAATGAAAGGATTGAAAGTATTAATCGCCGAAGATGTAGAATCAGCAGATAAACATCTTAGCATAGTATTAAAAAAAATAAGTAAAGAAATTTTACATGCAAAAACAGGAATTAAAACTGTTGAACTTTGTCGTAAAAACCCGGACATTGATCTGATATTGATGGATATCAGAATGCCTGAAATGAATGGTTATGAGGCTACACGCAAAATCCGTGAGTTCAACAAAGATGTAATAATTATTGCACAAACAGCTTATGCTCTGGCCGGAGATCATGAAAAAGCACTTGAAGCAGGATGTGATGATTATATCTCGAAACCTATAAATAAAGATAAACTTTTAGAAATAATTGAGAAATATTTTAATAAAAAATAGCGAACCTTGCAGATAAAAATACTACAAAGAATGTAATTGATGTGGTAAAATCGGATTCGAAAAATGAATTAAATAGGAAGCAAAAAAATTAATTATAAATGGAAAATCTTGAAAATAGAATTAAAGAGCAACAGCATAAATATTTAGTTGATGGTAAATACTCATTCAAGGATTTGGTTGATATAGACCGTCTGCGTGTGATGTTCGAACGATTCTCACAAGCCACAGGATTCACCACAGGCCTCATTTCATATCCTGATCAGCATTTGCTGATCAGCACTGGTTGGAGGGATATCTGTACCAGGTTTCATCGCAATTACCCTTCCTCGAATATTCACTGCAAGCAGAGCAACCTGACGCTTACATCAAATCTGAAAGAGCGAAAGGCGCTGAATATCCTCCACTGTGAGAGCGGGTTAGTAGATGGGGCAACTCCTATTATCATCAAGGGCGCACATGTGGCAAACCTGGCCACCGGACAGATACTTTTCAAGAAACCTGATATTAAGCAGTTCAGAAAACAGAGTAAAGAATACGGCTACGATGTGGAAGCATACCTCGAAGCACTTAAGAAAGTTCCGGTAGTGACAGAAAAGAAATTCAAGGAAGCACTAGAATTTTTATCCGAGATGGCAGTTATGCTTGCTGAACAGGGACTAACTGAACTCCAAATTTGTGAGGCTGCACAAACCGTTTATAAGAGCGAGGTAAAATTCCGGGGAATTTTCGAAAATGTTCAGGATGTGTTTTTTGAGATCACGCTTGAAAAAGTTATACTTGAGGTAAGTCCTTCAATTGAGAATTTATCAAAAGGACAATATAAACGAGAGTATCTTATAGGTAAATCATTATCAGAACTTTTTTCAAATCCTGAAGAGAGAAAAATACTTCTCGAAGAATTGTATAAAAGTGGAAGCGTTACTGATTACGAGATAGATTTCAGTAACCGTGATGGTTCAATAATTCCTTGTTCAATATCTGCTCGAATTCAATATGATAAAGCCGGTAGACCTTATAAGATTATCATCAGCACGCGTGATATTAGCCAACGTAAGCTGGTTGAAAAAGCCTTGAAAGAAAGTGAAGAGAAATATAAAAATATTGTAGAAAACATTGCTGACGTTGTGTTTGTTTTGGATAGTGAAGGTTTTATAAAATACTTGAGTTCAAATATAAAAACTGTATTAGGTTATTCTTCTGAATCAACTATTAACAAACATTTCACTAAATATGTTTACCCCAATGATATAAAAAAATCAATTGAAGGATTTCAAAGTCATATGAAAGGGGGTGTAATACCCCAGGAGTTTAGAATGGTAAATATTAACGGTGAATTGATTTGGGTATCTACTTTGGGTAAGCCAATAAAAGGAAAAAAAGGAATTATTTTTAGCGGTGTTTTAAGAGATATTACTGATAGAAAACAGGCAGAGGAATATTTAAAAATAAAAAATCAGGAATTAATAGAAGCCAAAGAAAAAGCCGAAGAAAGTGATCGCCTGAAAACAGCTTTTTTACACAATATAAGCCATGAAATACGTACACCCATGAACGGTATTCTTGGTTTCTCCGATATATTGTTAGAACCCGGATTAAGCGGTGAGGAACAGCATGAGTATATCGAAATTATTAAAAATAATAGCGACCGCATGTTGAATACAATTAACGACCTGATGGATATTTCAATGATAGAATCTGACCAGATGAAGATTTCTGTTTCAGAAGTTAATTTAAACAAACAAAACAAAAACCTTTATTCCTTCTTTAAACCAGAGGCTGAAAAGAAAGGAATGAATCTAAAATTTATAAATAGTTTGCCGGTAGAGGCGGCAATAATTGAATCAGATCGTGAAAAAATCTATGCAATACTTTCAAATCTTATTAAAAATGCAATTAAATATTCAAATGAAGGTATAATTGAATTTGGTTATAACTTAAAGTATGTTGATCAAAAGACGGTTGGTGAGCCTAATGAATCAGCTGAACTGGAATTTTTTGTTAAGGATAAAGGCATGGGTATTCCTAAGGATAGACAACAGGCTATTTTTGAACGATTTGTACAGGCTGATATTGAAGATAACAGGGTTTTTGAAGGTTCAGGTCTTGGATTATCCATTTCGAAAGCTTATGCGGAAATGCTTGGAGGAAGAATTTGGGTTGAATCAGAAGAAGGGGTTGGTTCACAGTTTTATTTTACTACCCCTTACAATCCTAAAATTGATAGAAAAATCGGAGCAATAGACGAAACTCCCGGAAAAAAAATTGAGAATCAAATTACAGGACTTAAAATATTAATCGCCGAAGATGTAGAATCAGCAGATAAACATCTTAGCATAGTCATAAAAAAAATAAGCAAAGAAATTTTACATACAAAAACAGGAATTAAAACAGTTGAGCTTTGTCGTAAAAACCCGGACATTGATCTGATACTGATGGATATCAGAATGCCTGAAATGAATGGCTATGAAGCAACACGAAAAATCCGTGAATTCAACAAAAATGTAATAATTATTGCACAAACAGCTTATGCTCTTGCCGGCGATTGTGAAAAGGCCTTTGATGCAGGATGTGATGACTATATCTCGAAACCGATAAAAAAGAATGAATTAATTGACATTATTATAAAACATATTAACGCCAAAATGAATAAAAATGGAAAATTACAATTTTAAATGGGAAGATATCGGTGATATCAAATTAGGAAGGCCTAATCTGGGACAATCAACAAATGTTGCAGTTTATCGTTTGATGCAATACACTTTAAAAGAAGTATTGGAAAAAGAATATGGAGCTGATCAGGTAAAAAAACTATTTGTGGATGCGGGAAGACTTGCCGGTGTGGAGTTTAGTAAAAATATTTTAGATGTAAGTTTATCATTTAATGAATTTGTTTCTCAATTGCACGACAAGTTAATAGAATTATCAATTGGTGTTCTAAGGATTGAAAAATCGGATATTGAAAAAATGAGTTTTGTTCTTACAGTTTCTGAAGATGCTGATTGTTCCGGATTACCAATTACAGGTAAAACCGTATGTGATTATGATGAAGGTTTTATAGAAGGAATTTTTAATACTTATACAGGAAAAAAATTTATTGTTAAAGAAGTTGACTGTTGGTCAACGGGCGAAAGAACCTGCAGGTTCACAATTGATCTGAGAAAATAAATAATAATGACGGAAAACGAAATTCAAATAATAAATGCTCTTCATAAGGTAATAAATAGTCTAATCAAGGGACAGCCTTCAAAACCTGAATTGCAGCTCTTGCGGGACGATGTTTCCGGGCCAATAAAAGATTTAGCTGAAAGTCTGACTGTATTATCACAAAAATATCAGGAAAGCCGGGATTTTATCCTTGCCTTAGCCTCAGGCAAACTCGAACATATGCCACCAAAAGATAATAATACTATTGCACCGTTTAAACAATTGCATTCAGACCTGTTACATCTAACGTGGCAGACTAAAGAGATCGCTCGGGGAGACTACAATCAAAAAGTTTCCTTCATGGGTGATTTTTCAATAGCATTTAATAAAATGATTGACTCTTTAAAAGAAAAGAAAAAGCTGGAAGAGAAGTTAATAGAATCAAATGTTGCCAAAGATAAATTCTTTTCAATAATTGCACATGACCTAAAGAGTCCATTTAGCTCAATCTTAGGTTTCATGGAAATGCTTAATGATGAGTATGATTCACTTGAAGAATCAGAGCGAAAAAAATTTATTAATTATGTCTTTAACGATGCAAAACATATTTTTAATCTTATCCTTAATCTTCTATCCTGGTCGAGAACCCAAACCAACCGTATTTCCTTCAATCCAACAAATTTTGATCTTTATGCTTTGATTGATGACAATATTTCACTTTTACAAAGTTCGGCCAATAAAAAGGAAATTACGATAATTATGTCCATACCTGAAGAAATCACAATTTATGCCGACCCGGAGATGATCAGTACAGTAGTCCGAAATCTTTTGTCAAATGCTATTAAGTTTACTCCCAAAAAAGGAAAAATTGAAGTTGGTAGTAAAGGTATAATTAACAATAAAATAAATATTTCTGTTTCCGATTCGGGAGTTGGAATTAAAAAAGAAAACATACCAAAACTTTTTAAATTAAGCGAAACTCATACTACCATAGGAACAGATGATGAAAAAGGCACAGGCCTGGGTTTAATTATCTGCAAGGAATTTATTAAAAAACATAAGGGCGAAATATGGGTTGAAAGTGAAGAAGGCAAGGGTAGTAAGTTTATTTTTACTTTACCTTTGGAATAAAATAGCTAACATTGCACTAAAATAATTATTAATGAAATTTAGCCTACTATATCAACCTCAGAATATAAAGACTGAAAGTTTTAAATTATTTTTAGTTTTCTTTTTTGTGATGATTTCAGGCTTTTCTTTCACCCAGGAGATAGGTTCTCCAATTATTACGAATTATTCGCCAAAAGAATACAATTTTCACCCTCAAAATTGGTCAATTGTTAAAGATAAAAGAGGTGTTTTATACTTTGGAAATACAAAAGGAATTTTGGAATTTGACGGAACAAATTGGCGAAAAATATTTGTTGAAAACGATTATATGGTTCGCTCCCTGGCTATTGATAACTATGGTACAATATACGTTGGCGCAACCGGAGCCTTTGGTTTTCTTGCTCCTGATTCACTCGGAAACATGCAATATAATTCAATTAGCACTAACTATGATACTAACATAATTAAAACAGTTCCTGATATTTGGAGAATAAGAATATTAAATAATGAAGTGTATTTTAATGGTTTAAATGCAATATATAAATATTCTCCTTATAAAAAAACAGGCAACATAAACGAGAAGATAAGAGCAATATATCCTCCAAACAGATTTGTTCTGAGTTATGCAATTAATGACAAACTCTTTATTCAGGAAGCTACAAAAGGATTATCAATACTTCAGTGCGATACTTTAAAAACTATTTTGAAAGCAGACAAATTACCCGGAAATATTGTTTTTGCTATGATACCGGATATTAATGAAAACAATCCCGAAGAAATTCTTATAGCATTAAACAACAGATTATTAAAATATAATCCAATTGCTGACACTAGTAAAGGAGAGTCAATATTCTCACACTTTCGGACAGAAGCAGATGATTTTTTTATAGAAAATGCAATTTATGATGCTATAAAATTACCCGGTGAACGTTTTGCAATTGCTTCGCTTTCAAAAGGAATTATTATTATTGATTATCAGGGCAACATCGTTGATATTGTTAATGCTCAAAATAATTTACAAGATGAAACAGTTTGGTCATTAGCATATTTTGATAATTCATTATGGTTAGCCTTAAACAATGGAATTGCTCAGGTAGAAATAACATCCCCTTTCCGTTTCTGGGATAAGAATAATGGATTAAAAGGACTCATTGAGGCTATTATCAGGTATAACAAAATAATATATTTCGCTTCAACAGAAGGGATCTTCTATTATGATACTGTATTTAATAAAACTTTAGGCGATATTCCCATTTCTCGCCAAATTGAAGGAAGTTCAAATGAATCGTGGTGTTTTTTAAAATATTTTGATAAAGATTCTAATGACACACTGTTATTAGTAGGACAAAGTAGAAATTTATTCGAAATAGCTAAAAATAATAAAACAAAAGATATTTCTTCCAGTACGGTCTTTTGTTTGTTACAATCAAGTTTTAATCCTGACATTATTTATGGTGGCGGAGGAGTAAGTCTTATTATTTTAAAAAGAAATCATCAAAAAAACACTTGGGATATAGATGAAATTGAGGGTTTTGATGGTGAAATACGTAGTATTGCCGAATTAGATAATGAACTTTGGTTAACGACTTTCTTTAACGGTGTTTTCAGATTAAAACTAAATTCACCTGGAAACTTCTTTAATGCAAAAACCGATGAATATGAAGTTTCGCATTATACTACTGCACATGGTTTTAAAGGTATTAAAGACATTATGGTTTATAAAATTGATAATGAATTGATTTTTACCTCACCGGATGGGATTTATAAATACGACCAGGATAAAAACCATTTTTTACCTTATGATAAGTTTGGAAAAATATTTCAGGAAGGTAAACTTGCTACTTATAGATTTATTCAGAACAATAAAGGTAATATATGGGTCGATGATTATGGAATTCTGTACAAACAAAATAATGCGACCTATTTCTTTGATACAATTTTTTCTAAAAGAATACCATTTATACAGTTAAGTGGAATTTATCCCGATAAAAACTTATGGTATGCAGGAGGATCTGACGGAGTATTTAGATATGATAAACAAAATGATTACAATTATGAGCAAAAATTTAATACAATTATCAGAAAAGTAACGATTAAGAACGACTCGGTAGTTTTTTATGGTACATATTTTCAGGAAAATGATTCCAGCGACATCAATATTTATTCTGCTTTTCAGCCAGGCGAATTAAAACCTGTAATTAATTATAAATACAATACTTTAATATTTGAATATTCTTCTACTTTTTTTATTTCTCCAAAATCAACATTATATAGTTATAAATTAGACGGTTTTGATGAAGATTGGTCTCTATGGACAAAAGAAACAAAAAAAGAATATACCAACCTGCCGGAAGGAAATTATGTGTTTTATGTTAAAGCAAAAAATATATACGAATTCGAAAGTAAAACGGCAACTTATGAATTTGAAATATTGCCGCCTTTATTCCGAACCTGGTGGGCATACACTTCTTATGTAGTTTTATTAATAATCTTAATTTGGATAATAGTTAAAATAAATATCAGACAACATGTTAAAGCAAAAATTCGATTAGAAGAAATTGTAACAGAACGTACTGCTGAAATTTCTCAGCAAAAAGAAGAAATTCAAATGCAATCAGAAAATTTATTTGAATTGAATGAAGAAATTACAAAAAAGAATGAAGAACTATCCCAACAGAATGAAGAGATTCAAATACAGTCTGATTATTTAGTTGACTTAAATAGTAAGATTACAGAAAAAAACACAAAATTATCACAACAAAAAGAAGAAATTGAGGCAGTTGCAAAGAAATTAAAAATTGCAAATAATACAAAAGATAAATTTTTCTCAATAATTGCCCACGACCTAAAGAGTCCTTTTAGCTCAATCTTAGGTTTCATGGAAATCCTGAATAATGAGTATGATTCATTTGACGAACCAGATCGTAAACAATTTATTAATCACGTCTTTAATGATGCAAAACATATTTATAACCTTATCCTGAATCTTCTCTCATGGGCAAGAACTCAAACCGATCATATTTCCTACAATCCATTAAATCTTGATCTTAGCGCTTTAATTGAAGACAATATTTCACTTTTACAAAGTTCGGCCGACCATAAAGAAATTACTATAAATATGTCATTTCCTGAAAAAGTAACAATCTATGCCGACCCGGAAATGATCAGTACCGTAGTTCGAAATATTCTTTCAAACGCAATTAAGTTTACTCCCAAAAAAGGAAAAATAGAAATAGGTAGTAAAGGCATAATAAACAATAAAATAAAAATATTTATTTCCGATTCGGGAGTGGGAATTAAAAAAGAAGATATACAAAAACTTTTTAATCTAAGTGAAACTCATTCTACAAGAGGGACAAATAATGAAAAAGGCACAGGTTTGGGTTTACTAATCTGCAAAGAATTTATAGAAAAGAATAATGGTGAAATATGGGTGGAATCGACAAAAGGTGAAGGTTCAGTGTTTTATTTTACAATCCCATATAATAAAAACAAAAAAGAGATAATTATGAGCAAAACAGAAAAACCGGTTTCAAGACCAGAAATTGAAATTAAAAAGCTGAAAATCCTGATCGCGGAAGATGTAGAAGCAGCAGATAAACATCTGAGTATATTATTAAAAAAAATTAGCAAAGAAATTCTACATGCCAAAACCGGGAAGGATACGGTTATGATATGCCAAAACAATCCTGATATCGACCTTGTACTTATGGATATACATATGCCTGAAATGAATGGCTATGATGCCACACAAAAAATCAGAGAATTCAACAAAGATGTAGTAATTATTGCACAAACTGCTTATGCCATGAGAGGTGACCGTGAAAAAGCACTTGAGGCAGGATGTAATGATTATATTTCAAAACCTATAAAAAAAGACAAACTTTTGGAAATGATTCATAAACTGTTTAGTAATTAAAATGAGGTGAGCATTAGATATTTAACAAGCGAAACTTTTACGGAAGCGAATTATTTTGACTAATATTTTAAGAGGTTTTTATTGGTCGTTTAATTGGAGGCTAAACCAGTCCTTAATAAATTTTTATATTTTAATGATAACTAATTTTCAGATAGAATCCAATAATATAAATTAAAATATTACTTTTGTTTTTTTAACGGAAAATGAAACTTTCATAAAAATATTATCATTATTATCTCCGGAATCAACTAAAATATAGCAAGAAACACAAATATGGATATTAAAAAAGAAAATAAAGGAAATAATCCCCAACATGATTGGACAGGAAAAGTAATTTTAATTGCTGAAGATATAGAAACCAGTAATAAATTTTTCAAAGCAGCATTAAAAGGAACAAATGCAACATTATTATGGGCGCAAAATGGGAAAGATGCTTTTAAAATTGTGCAATCAAACCCTAAGATCGATGTTATTTTAATGGACTTGAATATGCCGGGAATGAATGGTTTTGAAGCAACTAAAATAATAAAAGAAATTCGTAGTGAAATCCCTATAATTATCCAAACCGCCTATTTATTATCTGGTGAAGAAGAAATGAGTTACGATGCCGGAGCTGACGCTTTTATATCAAAACCTATTAAATTCAAAACCCTTTTAGAAACATTACAAAAATTTATTTAACTTTAAGTAATTCTATTTCAAAAATTAGAGGTGAATGGGATGTAATTATTTTCCCTTTTGTGGCTCCTCCATAAGCCAAAGACGATGGTAGAATTATTCTTGCTTTACCTCCTTCTCTCATTTTTAAGATCGCTTCCTCCCAACCATCAATTACTTTTCCTGCACCAACAATAAATTTATAAGGTTTTCCTCTTTTATACGAGGATTCGAATTCTGTTCCATCAAGCAAAGTACCAACATATTCTACTGAAACTTTATCACCGACTTGTGGAGATATTCCTTCGCCTTCTTTAATTTCAATAAAATACATCCCGCTTTCAGTTGGGTTAACTGTAATATTACTGTCTTTAATGAATTTAGCAAGCTTTGCAGGTTCCTCTTTCTTCGCTTTTTCTCTTGCAGCAACTTTTTTTCTTCTTTGTCTTTCCTTAAATTCACGATATTGTTTTATTGACATTTTATCAATTACTTCGACTTCATAAAATAAAGAAGTGTATGGAGGAATTTTATCACCATTACCGCCTTCACCAAATAATAAGTCAGATTTCGCTAAAAACCATGCTTTTCCATTTTCTCTTAATAAAGAAAATGCTTCATCCATGGCGTCCGAATTATGCCACATACCAACAGTTGCCTCAATAGGTTTTTCTTTATCATAAGTTGAGAATACTTTAAATCCGTCTAATCGCCATTGTGTAAAGTGAATAAACAAAACATCATCTTTAACAATCAAGGGTCCGGTTCCTTTTTCTTGCTCAAAATAATACAAACCGGATTCACGTGGTTCTTCTGTAATATTATTTTCATTTAAATATTTCTCAAATATTATATCCTCATTCTCTTTAAGTTGTTGAAAATATTCTTGTTTTTCCTGCTCAACAATTTCTTTAGATTTTATGTTCAATACTTTAATATCAAAAAACATTTCCTTGTTATTACTTACATAATCAGGTATATATGGTGCATGAATTGTAACTAAAAAGAATGAATCAATTCCAACAATAAATGAAGCGGAGTCGCCATTTCTAAGCATAGTAAAACCTTCATATAAATCACCTTCGTAATCTGATTCACGAAGTGTAAAAATGCGTGGTTCCGGAAGATTATTAGTATTATATAATACTGTATCTTTTGTACCATACTTCATTTTTATTGTTAAAACATCACCAGGTTGAGCAAGAACCGAATCAGGATGAGAATCATGAATTTTATAATATAAGCCTGATTTTGTTTTTTTATATCCAGGATATTCTGATTCACAAGAATAAAAAAAACCAATTACTATTAAAAGGAAATAATACCTGATTAAACTTTTTATCTTCATAATAGATAGATTTAAATAATTATTATAAAAATTTTGTTATTAGTTTATAAATGTCCAACTTAATTTAAATAAATTGCATAAAACCTTAATTATAAAAAAAACCCTGCTGATGCTACAAATATTTCCAACAAAAGCAGGGTGTATTTTTTAAAATTTATGAAATTTTATCATGCGAAAAAATTATATATTTCACAATAATAAGGTATTATTTTATTTTCTATTCAACACCAACAAGCTCAACTTCAAAAACAAGTGGAGAATAAGGTGGAATTGTATTTCCACGGCCTCTCTCTCCATATGCAATTGCTGAAGGAATAACCAAAGTTGCTTTTCCTCCAACTCTCATTAATGCAATTCCTTCGTCCCATCCTTTAATTACGTTGCCTTTACCAATTGGAAATTCAATTGGTTTAGCATCGGGATGATCAAATGAAGAATCAAACTTTGTACCGTCAAGTAAAGTACCGGTGTAATGAACTTTCACTTTTTTTCCGCTTTCAGGCTTTTTTCCTTTACCTTTAACTGTTTCAATATAATATAAGCCGGTTTCTGTTGGTTCTACTGTGATATTATTATCATCAATATATTTCTGTAAGTTTATAAATTCTTCTTTCTTAGCTTTCTCGACACGTTCCTGGTATTGTTTCATAACTTCTTCCTGCGATAATGACTCTATGAATTTAACATCAAAATATAAAACACTTCCACTATCAATGAAATCGGGCAAAGATTTAAACCTAAAGGTTTTCAGGTAAATTGAATCAGCACTGACAATAAAAGTTGCACTATCGCCATTCGACATCATTGCAAGTCCTTCAACAAAATCACCAACAAATGTTGGAGCTTGTAATGGCATCTGGAATGGCCCCTGAAGATCAGAACTATTGAATAAAACAGAATCACCCGAACGATATGACATTTCCAATGTCATATAATCACCAATTACTGGTTTCAAGGAATCTACAGTATTTTGTGTATGAAATTTGTAAAATAAGCCCGAATCTAATTCAGTATATCCAGGATATTTTCCAGAACCACAAGAGGTAAATAAAACACTAATTATTGCTAAAAGAGCAATATTAAATAAAAAAGTTTTTCTCATCATTTTCTAATTTTAAAAATTTAATTTGTATCATTAATTTCAAGTAACTCAATATCATATACTAAGCTTGCTTTTGCAGGAATCATATTTTGATCACCCTGTAAACCAAAAGCAAGGTGCGAAGGTACAATAAATTTTGCTCTGTCTCCAACTCTTAAAAGTAAAATTCCTTCTTCCACCCCACTTTCTACTTGTCGCCATCCAATAAGAAGTTCTTTAGGCCCATTTTTTTCAGAAGTATATACTACATCACCGCTAAGTAGTTTAACAGAATAATTAAACTTAGCAACCTTATTATTCTCAGCCTTTTTTCCTTTACCTTTTTCATAAATCCAATATCGTAGTCCCGTTCCGGTCTTATTCATTTTCCATTTGTAGCGCTTGATAAAATCTTCAATTCTTTCATCTTCATTTTCAACTAATTGTTTATTAACACGTAACAAGGTCTCCTGAATTTCGTTTTTGCTTTTTGGTTTTCTACTTTTATTTTCATTTGATTGGCAGGAAAAAATCAAAATAAGAAGGAAGCAGCTGAAAATAAATAATATTGAATTCTTAAATAAACTCATTTTTTTTGACAATTTACTTCAACTGTTTTTTGTATTCAAGTAATAAATTTTCAAATTTTTCAATCGTCTTCTCTAAAGAAATATATGAATTTGCGCCTGCAGCATTATCATGTCCTCCTCCTTCGAAGTGCTTGATTGCGAAATCATTTACTTTAAAATTATCTTTCGATCTAAATGAAATTCTTACAACATTTCCTCTTTCAGTAAAAAGGGCTGCAAATCGAATTCCCTCAATGGAAAGAGCATAATTTACTAAACCTTCAGTATCTCCCACCTGGTATTTATATTTCTTAAGATCAACCCTTGAAAGATAAATATAAGCTGTTGAATACTCTTTTAAAACTTGCAATCTCTCGCAAAGACTATACCCAAGCAACCTTATTCTATTCTCCGAAAAAGTATCATATACTAATTGATGAATTCTTTTCCCATCAATTCCCAGTCCAATTAGCTTTGCAATAATAAGATATGTGCTTTTACAATTACATAAATAGCTTAAGGAACCGGTATCGGTAATAATTCCTGCGTAAATACATTCAGCAATTTCCTTATCTATTAAATCCTCATAACCTATGCCTTTTATAAATTCATAAATTAATTCCGAAGTTGAAGATGTTTCGGTTGTTGAAAATTTATAATCAACATCATTTTTAACCTCAGGATGATGATCTATCAAAATTTTTACCGCTTTTGAATTTATTATCGATTCCGACATGCCTTCCAAACGATGTAAATCATTGTAATCGAGGCAAAATATTATTTCGGCTTCTTCTGCAGCTTTCTTGATCTTTTCGCTATCGTTTTTATAAATCAGAATTTTATCACAATTTGTCATCCATTTTAAAAATCCAGGAATATTATTTGGAATACATGCGCTTACATTAAATCCGAGTTTGTTCAACAAATTGTATAACGCTAGTGACGAGCCTATTGCATCACCATCAGGATTTGTATGTGATGTGATCAATATATTTTTCGATTGTTTTAGTATTTCAGTTACAGAAGAATAATCCAATAATTTATTTTTTAATTGATTAAGGTTATTTAAATAGAAAAAATTAACGTTTAATGATTACTTATATTTTAAAAAAATAAAAATTTTCTATATTTGCCGGCAAATTTAATAACAAATTAAAAAAAACAAACAAAACGAAATGGCAGGAAAAATTACATTAACAATGATTAAACCACTTGCGGTTGAAAAAGGATATATAGGTGATATTCTGGCAATTATTATTAAAAATGGCTTTAGGATTGGTGCGATGAAATATATGAAATTATCTAAAGATCAAGCAAAAGCTTTTTATAAAATCCATGAAAATAAACCCTTCTATAGCAATTTAGTAGAATTTATGTCCTCAGGCCCGATTGTTGCCGCAATTCTTGAAAAAGAAAACGCTATTGATGAATACAGAAAACTAATCGGTGCAACTAATCCTGAAAAATCTGAATTAAACACAATCAGAAATTTATACGGAACTTCTCTTGAAAAAAATGCGGTTCATGGCTCTGATAGCGATGATAACGCAAAAATTGAATCTGATTTCTTTTTCTCAGAACTTGAAAGATATTAAAAATTGGATCCATACGGACAACATGTTGTTGTAAGGAGATCATGGTATATAGTATATTGGTTTGTGCTTTTTTACCATATTCTCCTTATTTCCTAGTTTATTTTTTAAGAAATTTTCATTATTAGTTAATTCTGATTATTTATACCTGGCATATATTCAACAAAAGTCTTGTCTTTATAAAAAATCATAATCCTTTCTATTTCTGTATTATTTGATGTCTCTTCAAGGTTTTTATCAGATATTTCTAAGTTTTGTTCTTCAGTTTTCTCCTCAGATTCTTTGCTGTCAAATGATTCCTTTTCATTTATTGTTTCTAGGTCTTCAATATTCTTTTGCTCATTATAATCATTTTTCTTCAAATCAAAAGAAGCTTTTGTATCATTCCTATAATTAATTTCCGATTGAAATTCCATTTCATTACTCCTGGTTTCGGATTTTAGCATTTCACCCGTTCCTGAAATTAACCACTCGGTATTAATTTCAGGGAAACGATTTAATAATTTTTGCACAAATTCAAGACTTGGTTTATTCCTCCCTGACAAAATATGTGAAATGCCGGAACGCTGAACACCTATTTCCTCTGCAAATTTTGATGAGGAAAGATTCTTAATTTTTAATATTAATAAAATTCTATCTAACATTATTCTTAAAACCTATTCAAAAATACTGAATTTTGTTTACAAATATAACATTAATTAAGTTTACTTGTGTAACTTTTTTTAATTAACATTTGTAAACTTAGACAATTTGTATAATTTTTTGTAGTATTTGTTTTATGATTAGTACACTATAAATTGAATTACAATAGTATAGAAAATAGTATTAGTTGGTATTTCATACCTATTATATTATTAAATAATTCTAAAGATTTACTTTAATTGATCTATTTTATATTATTGATTTTATGATTAATAAAGTATATTTTCTTTAATTTTATGAATATTTTGCATTTGTTTA
>CAYWXI010000053.1:0-37217 GCA_964462015.1 uncultured Bacteroidales bacterium
TATTCTTTAAATTGGTATCATTGTAAATCCGCTTAGGTCAGTTGTTCTGAAATTAATTGTTTTTCTGAGGATCACACAGTCTAAATGATCTATTCCGTATGCTTTTTAAATAACTTAAGGCACCCATAATTTTAGTTCACTTTAAGTACTCATTAGTTTCAAATTTTATATATTTGACATTTTTTAAAATTTAAAAGCTTATACATGGAACATTTTTTGGAACAAGTTGATAATATAATAGTAAGCTATAATGATAATATTGGTGTTTATCTTTTATTAGCATTATTGATCCCAACAGGTATTTATTTCACTTTCAAGTTTAAATTTCTTCAAATTACCCGACTTGGGCATTCCTTTAAAATTATTAGTGGAAAATATGATAAAAAAAGCGATACAGGCGACATAAATCACTTTCGGGCTTTAACGACTGCATTGTCAGCAACTATCGGAACCGGTAATATTGTAGGTGTAGCTTTGGCAATATATTATGGTGGGCCGGGTGCTATATTTTGGATGTGGATAACAGGATTTCTGGGAATGATACTAAAATTTACAGAATGTACACTTTCAACAAAGTTCCGAAAAGTGCATAAAGACGGCTCGATTTCGGGAGGGCCTATGTATTATATGGAACTTGCTTTAAAAGATAAAATTGGTTTTTTTGCAAAAATACTTGCTGTTGTTTTTGCAGGTGCAACAATTTTATGTTCGATGGGAACAGGAAACATGGCTCAGTCGCATTCAATGGCCGATGTTATTTACACAAATTATAATGTTCCGATGTGGATTTCAGGTTTGGTTATTTCATTGATTGTTTTACTTGTAATAGTCGGTGGAATAAAAAGAATAGCTGAAGTAACCTCAAAGTTAGTTCCAATTATGGCAGTTGCATATTTTATCAGTGCAATAAGTGTTATAATACTTTTACGTAACGAAATTCCTCATGCTTTTTATTTGATTTTCCATGATGCATTTACCGGTACGGCAGCAACAGGTGGGTTTTTTGGATCAGCATTTATTTTGACAATAACATGGGGAGTCAGACGGGGACTTTTTTCTAATGAAGCAGGGCAAGGATCGGCTGCAATTGCTCATGCAGCAGCAAAGACAAAATATCCTGCCAGAGAAGGCCTTGTAGCTTCAGTCGGGCCACTTATCGACACAATTATAATTTGCACAATTACTGCACTTGTAATTATTCTTACAGGTGCATGGTCAACCGGAATACAGGGAGTTGGAATGACTATTGAAGGTTTTACAAGAGGTCTTTCAACTATCGGATTAGGGAGTGTAGGCAGACATGTAGTTGCAGGCGGATTACTTTTATTTGCTTTTTCAACAATTATTAGTTGGTCGTATTATGGAACCCGTGCTGCCGAATATCTTTTTGGTGAGAAATGGATTAAACCTTACAGATATTTTTACGGCCTTTTTGTTTTCCTGGGATCTATTTGGGGAATTGAATTGGTTTGGCATTTTGTAGATATGGTAATTACATTTATGACTATTCCTAACCTTATAGCTCTCTTATTACTGGCACCAGTCGTAAGTAAGGAAATAAAATATTACTTTTCGGAAATGAAAAAACAAAATGAATTCTTATAAATTAATAATAATCCTTTTTACTTTTTTTGTACAATTTGCTTTGTCACAAAATAATTCTCTTAGACTTATCGATAAGAATGATATTACCACCGGAGCAGAAAGAACTGAGGTTTACTTCCCTTGGTTAGAAGGAAAAAATATAGCGATCGTAGCGAACCATACAACTCTGATTTCTGACACACACCTTATTGATAGTTTATTAAGTTATGGTTTTGCAATAAAAAAAGTTTTTAGCCCTGAACACGGCTTCAGGGGGAAGGCTGATGCAGGTGCAAAGATCAAAAATCAAATTGATAAAAAAACGGGGCTTCCAATAATTTCGCTTTACGGGAAGCATAAAAAACCAACAAAAAACGATTTAAAAAATATTGATATTGTGTTATTTGATATTCAGGATGTCGGAGCACGTTTTTATACATATATTTCGACGATGACTTATGTGATGCAAGCCTGTGCCGAAAATAATATACCGGTAATAATCCTCGACAGGCCAAATCCAAATGGTTTTTATGTTGACGGGCCGGTGCTAAAAAAAGAGTATTCATCCTTTGTTGGCATGCATGCAGTTCCGATAGTGCATGGAATGACAATTGCAGAATATGCAAACATGATAAATTCCGAAGGATGGCTTGAAAATAAAGCAAAATGCAAATTAAAAGTTGTTAAAGTCGATGGCTACGATCATTCCATGATTTACGAACTCCCGGTTAAACCATCACCAAACTTGCCTAACAGGGAATCGGTTTATTTGTATCCAAGTTTATGCTTGTTTGAAGGTACGATTGTTAGCATAGGGCGAGGAACCGATTTCCCTTTTCAGGTATTTGGCCACCCGGAACTAAGGCATCAAAAATTTTCGTTTATACCGGAATGCAAACCGGGAGCAAGTAGCAATCCAAAACTGAAAGGAAAAAAATGTTATGGAATAAATTTGAAGGATTATGCAAATAAATATAAAACAAATCCTGCAATTATTAATTTATCATGGATAATTGATTCGTATAATACCTTGAAAAAAGAAAATGATTTTTTTACGAATTATTTTGATAAGCTCGCTGGAAATTCAAGTCTTAGAAAACAAATCATTGAAGGAAAAACAGAAAAAGAGATTAGAAAATCCTGGAAATCGGATTTAAAAAAATTTAAAAAAATCAGGAAGAAATATCTTTTGTATCCTGATTTTCAAAATTAATCGATTTCATTTAATAGCTTAACAGCTTTATCAAGATAAAAACCATCATTATTAATTATTTTTTGAAGTACTGATCTGGCATCATTAGTTTTACCAATTTTAATAAAACATAAAGCAAGATACCATTCGGCTTGCTGTGAATATAAAGTATCTTTACTTTTTACCACATATTCAAACGAATTAATTGCACGATTATAATTCGTGATTTCAATATAGGAAATACCGAGGAAAAAACTTGCACAAATATTTTTTTCATCATTTTCAACAATATCCTTTAAACATCCAACAGCACCGGTAAAGTCTCCTCCTTGATAAAAGTTCATACATTCATGAAAAATTGAGTCATTAACATATTCAATTGTAGAGCGGTTTTTACAAAAAGCCGGATATCGTTTATAATTTTTGTAAAATATTTCAGAATTAGACCTTGAATCATTAATCATAATATACATGATAACAGTTAAGGGGATTAGAACAATAAAAATAATTGCCGCTATTTTCCAATATTTCAAGGCTGTATTAAATAACTTCTTAGTATCGGATATTTCATTCTCCGGCTCAGGATACAAATCTTTATGAATGCTTTTAAGTTTTTCTCTAAAATTATCAATTTCGTCGTTGACAATTGCATTTTCAAGCCGCTTGGTTAATTCAAATTCTTCAGCGAAATCAGGGTCAGTCTTCAATCTATCTTCAAAAAGTCTTTTATCATCTTCTGACAAATTGCCTCTTAAGTAATCCTCAATTAAAATATGTATGTTAGTTTTCATCTTTTAGTTCCTGAAATTTTTTATCAGACTTTATTCTATTTAGTAATTCGAGTTTACATTTCAATAATTTTTGCCTCAATGAACCTTCGGAAGAAAAATTCATATTCACAAAAATTTCCTTCGGTTTACCTCCATTTATTATTGATCGCAAAATATTCTGGCAAGGTTTAGCAAGTTGATAAAAATGCTTCTTAAATAATTTATGTTCTTCTAAACACTTATCTTCCTCATCAATCTTAACACATTCCTCAACAGGAATGGTTTCTTCATCCTGTAAGCCACTTTCAACAATACCCTGTCTTCTTAGTTTATTTAACCAAATATGTTTACAAACAGATAATACAAAAGTTTTAAAAGAACAACATAAATCAAAATCGTTTTTATTGATTTTATTTAAGATAATTATCAAACTGTCATGAAAAATATCTTCAGCATCATGTTTATTACCACTATTCAATCTTATATAATTGCGAATACTTGGAAAAACATCCTTATAAATATTCTCTAGAAAAAATCCATCCTGTTCTTTGAAACCTGTAACTATACTTTCTTTAGAATAAGATATTTCCATTTAATGAATGGTGTTTTAATACAAATTTTCAACGAAAATATAAAAAAAAATTAATACAGGAAAATTCTTTAGCCAGATTTGTTAATTTAGTAATTAAAATTTTATATTTGCTATTATGAAGCAAAAAGATTTTAGTTGTAGTACTATCATGTATTATACTTGGATGTTTGTAATTAAAAGATAATAAGATGAAACAATTGAAGTTAAACATATATTTTTTCTTATTAATGTGTTTCTTTTTGAGTTTTATGACGAGTTTTGCGCAAAAACCAATTCCTGACACAATAAAACATAATGTGACAATAAAAGATATTCTTGAAAAATTCGATTTTTACGGACGTTTATGTGTACAATCAGTAACTGACTTTAACGGTTATTCGGCAATTCAAAACGGACACTCAGATTTGGGTTTTAAAGGCAAGACAATTATTAGTAAAGGGATAATAATGTTTGCAAATCTCGAAGTAGGTGTTAATATGGTTGATAATAATAACAAAATAATAATTAAGGATGACCCCGGTTATGCAGTTGGTGAAGAAAATAATGCGATTTCATCACGCCTCGGGTTTATTGGAATTAAAACAAAATACGGTAGTTTTACCTGGGGAAAACAATGGGCTCCATATTACGATATTGGTGGATTTACTGATAGACTTTACGAATTTGGTGGAGATGCCCAGGGAACTTATCCTAACGGAACAGATGGTGGAATCTCAGGTACAGGACGTGCAGGCAATTCTTTACAATACAGGAATAAAATTGGGCCCATAAAAATAGCACTTCAAATTCAAAACAGACATAATTTTAATAATCAAAAAAATAATAAAAAATTTGCAGATACCTATGGGGCTTCATTACTTTGTGTAACAAAACCGGGAATATCATTTGGAATTGCATTCAATAAAGTTCGTGACGGGGTTAATAAGCCTGATATTAATCAACCAAAGAAAGGTGATGAAGCCGCTATTGCCGGAATTATGTTTCAGAATTCGAATTTAACAATTGGTAGTATTTATTCGGTTTTTTCAAATCATGCAACCGATAATCTTGGCAATTACTTTAGTGGATATGGGTATGAGTTGATAGTGATCTACAATTTTCAAAATAATTTTGGCGCGGAATTAGGGTTTAATTATAAGGAACCTTATGGAAGTAATATTGGTTTGTATAAGATTATATATTTTGTCGGTGGATTAAGTTATCATTTTGGGAAATTGAGTATGGTCTTCGCTGAATTAAAGATTGATAGAAGTCGACAATTTGATGGTACTTACATGCAAAGCATAATTGGTTTTGGAGCACAATTTGGATTTTAATTACTAAATTAATGAGACCGGTATAAATAGCCACAGATTAACAGATTATGAAATTGGAAATTAGAAATTGGATATTCACAGGAGCAACCATCCCGAGTGCTCGGGACTAATTTCTGCAACTTGAGTTTTGTAAATGCAATCAACTAAAAACATAAACAGATGAAAAAAAATATTTTCATAACAGTATTCGTTTTATTTCTCTCACCAATTCTTTTCGCAGATGATCTCCCAAAAGATTATTGTATGAATAATGATGAGTATAAATTATTTATGCTGATCAATGAATTTAGAAATGAAAATGAATTATCTGTAATTCCTTTATCTGCTTCGCTTTCTTTTGTTGCACGCACTCATGCAAAAGACATTTTTACTTACCATCCCGACACGAGTATTTGTAATCTGCATTCATGGTCGGATAAAGGAAACTGGACTGCCTGTTGTTATAATAAATATGTTCAAAACCAGGAATGTATGTGGGAAAAGCCCATAGAAATAACAAACTACAATGATAAAGGATATGAATTGATTTTTTATGAAAATGATAATACTGTAAAGCCTGAAAATGTTATCAATTTATGGAAGAGAGTAAAAGCTTCGTCCGAAATGATTTTAACCTCGGGTAAATGGAAAAATTTTGATTGGAATGCAATTGGGATTGGAATTTTTGAAGGATATGCGATAGTATGGTTTGGCGAGAAGGCTGACAAAGAGGATGAAATTAAATTCTGCAATCCATCAAAAAAACTTTCGGAAAAAGCAACCTCAATCAATGAAAACACAATAATTAAAAATAAAACCGGAAAATATTATCTGATTGTTAGTAGTTTTCCAAATGAAAAAGATGCCAAAAAAGAGTTCTCACAATTAAAAAACAGAAGTTTTAGAAATGTGAAAATTTTAGTTAGAAATAAAAAATACAGGTTATCAATTTATGATAATATCGATATTTCTGAAGTAAAACGTATTATGAAGAAATATAGTTCGAAATTTAAAGATGCGTGGATTTTAAAATTCTAATGAGAGTATGGTAGAATTATAAAATGAGTATGATTGGATTTACTTATTCTATCATTTACGCATTCACTTATTCATTCATTTCCAATAAAATAAGAAACACATGATCGACAATAAAAGATACACAATTAAGGAATTAGAAAATATTTCCAAAGAAATTAGAAAAAATACTATCAAGAGTATTACTAACGCAGGTTCAGGACACACCGGAGGCTCACTTGGATTAGCTGATGTTTTTACGGTATTATATTTTCAAATTTTAAATTATGATGCAATAAACCCGAATTGGGATGATCGTGACAGATTGGTATTGTCAATAGGCCACGTGGCACCGGTTCATTATGCTACTTTGGCACAGGCCGGCTATTTTCCGAATGATGAGTTAATGAGCTTAAGAAAATTAGGTTCTCGTTTGCAGGGGCATCCCGGACGGGATCATGGTTTACCGGGCATTGAAATATCAGCCGGTTCTTTAGGGCAGGGATTGTCGGTTGGAGTCGGAATGGCTTTATCTGCAAAAATGGATTTTAAAGAATGGAAAGTTTTTACTATTCACGGTGATGGTGAGTTACAGGAAGGCTCGATTTGGGAAGCCGCAATGTCAGCAGCACATTATAAATTAGATAATTTGATTGCTCTTGTTGATAGAAACCATGTTCAGATTGATGGTAAAACTTCTGATGTTATGGAAATTGAACCCCTGACCGACAAATGGAAATCTTTTGGCTGGAAGGTAATAAATTGTAATGGAAATTGTATTTCCGAGTTATTAGAAGCTTTTAATGAAGCAATTTTAACCAAGAATAAACCTGTTGTCATAATTGCTGAAACAAAAATGGGAAAAGGAGTGAAAAGTATTGAGGATGACTATCGCTGGCATGGAAAAGCTCCATCAAAAGAGCAACTTAATGATTTTCTTACGCAAATTAAATAATCAAATGAGAATGATTGGAATTACTTATTCAATCATTCACGCATTCAATCATTCAATCATTTACTTATGAAAGAATTAAAATTAAAATCAATAATACCAACAAAAACAGGTTTTGGAAAAGGAGTTCTTAAAGCCGGTAAAAATTCTAAGGTTGTTGGCATAGGTGCTGATATAACAGCTTCTGTTGGAATGAATTTCTTTGCAGAAAAATATCCCGAAAGATTTTTTTCTTTAGGAATTGCAGAGCAAAATTGCATAGGTGTAGCAGCAGGAATGGCTCTATCAGGAAAGATACCTGTGTTTTCAACATATGGTGTTTTTGCTGCTTTACGGACGACCGATCAGATTCGTATATCAGTATGTTATAATGATTTACATGTTATAATTGGAGGTGCACATGCAGGGATTTCCGTAGGACCCGATGGTGCAACTCATCAGGCTTTAGAAGATATTGCAATTATGCGTGTTATACCGAATATGACAGTGATCTCGCCTTGTGATGCAACTCAGGCAGAACTTGCAGTTGAAGCAGCTGTTGAAAAAATTTCAGGACCTGTTTATTTGCGGTTTGGACGTGAAGGTGTTCCTGATTTTACATTTCAGGAAATGGGTTTTGAAATTGGAAAATCACAAGAATTACACCCTGGAAATGATGCCACAATAATTGCAACAGGACATCTTGTCTGGGAAAGCCTTCAGGCAGCTTATTTTCTTAAAGAAAAAGGAATAAATGTCAGAGTAATTAATATGCACACTATTAAACCCATAGACTCGGAGGCTATTAATAAAGCTGCAGCTGAAACCGGAATAATACTGACAACCGAAGAACATCAAATAGCCGGCGGTTTAGGTGGAGCTGTTTCAGAGATCGTTGTTCAAAATTGTCCTGTTCCGATGGATTTTATTGGCGTAAATGATAGTTTTGGAGAGTCTGGTACAGCTGATGAACTAATGCAAAAATATGGCTTAACGACTGAAAATATTATCACTAAACTTATGAAGCTTTTAGAAAGAAAATAAATATCAATCAATCTCACCCGGAATTACAGTGATTGTTTCTAATTTTCCAGACCTCAGAATATTAAGTGTGATTTTTTCTCCAATAGTAGATTCATCAAGAAGTCTGTGCAGGTCATCGATATTTAGAACACGATGTTCGTTGAAACCAATAATTATGTCCCCTTTATAAAGTTCAGAATTATTAATATTTTCTTTGTTTTCAATATTTTGAACTATTACTCCTGATTTATTTTGAATATTATTATTTTCTTTAATTTTTGTTGGAATGTGATAAAATTGCCCTGCAATCCCGATAATTCCTCTTCTTACTTTTCCTTCTGAAACTAATTTATCTGTCACATATTTTGCAGTATTTGAGGCAACTGCGAAACAAATTCCTTGAGCTGATTTTATAATCGCAGTATTTATTCCAATCACTTCTCCACGTGAATTAACTAAAGGGCCACCCGAACTTCCCGGATTTATAGCTGCATCAGTTTGGATTACATTATTTATCAATCTTCCACTAAGTGAACGTAAAGTTCGGCCTAATGCGCTTACTACTCCGGTAGTTACGGTGTATTGGAAGCCATAAGGATTTCCAATAGCTATAACAAGTTGTCCAACTTTTAGAATCTCAGAGTCCCCAAATTTCAAATATTCAAGTTCAGTGGTGGGAGTTTGAAGTATTGCAATATCTGTATATGGATCTTTTCCGATTACTGTTGCTTCAAAATTACGGCCATCAGGTAAATTGACAAAAATATTTTTAGCATTAGCTATTACATGAAAATTTGTAACAATATAACCTTTAGATGATAATATAAATCCAGATCCCGTTCCCTGTTTGCTTTTAGGATCCATACCCGGTTTCAAATTGTTTAAAACATTTATATGAACAACGGAAGGGCTTACTTTTTCGGAAGCAGATACAACAGCATTTGAAAATGCATCGAGCAAATAATCGTTACTTTCTTGTGAATTTTTATTAATCATATTTTTTTCTTAGCATAAATCATACCCTTAGCAATTTTATAACATTTTGTCAGAAATTTTGTCATATTTCAATAAAATATTTTAATTTAGCATGAATGTAAAAAAGATGTATAGAAATTTTTCAACAAGTATGCGGAATCAGGGAATTAAAGGAAATAAGGAATCGTGTACCCTTATTCCTTTATACCCGTATATCCACTATATCTATTAAATAGTATAATATGAACCGACGATTATTGCTCCTTTTGTTAATAAATGTTTTTTTGCTTAGCGGCTTGTTTTCCTCCGAAAATCAGCGAAATACAAATCTTGTTGATAGTATTTTTCAAAATAGGGGAGAGGTGTATTTTAAATTTTATATTGATTCGGGAAATAACATTCACAGTTTGACAAATATAATTTCGATAGATAATATTAATGAAAATGTCGGTTTTGCTTATGCAAATAAATTTGAATTTCAGAAGTTTTTGAATTTAAATCTATATTTTGAAATTTTACCGTCTCCAGGGAAAAATATCATTCCAAAAATGTTGAATGAGTTTAATAAAGAAACATTAAATGATTGGGATTATTATCCGACATATGGTTTATATATTGAAATGATGAATGATTTTCAAATCGAATACCCTGATCTTTGCTCAATAGTAAACATTGGTTATTCGGTTGACGGAAGAAAACTTTTGTTTGCAAAAATTTCATCAAATGTAAATATTGATGAAAAAAAACCAAGGTTTATGTATACATCAACTATGCATGGCGATGAAACCGTAGGATATATCTTAATGCTCAGATTAATTGATTATTTGCTTTCTAATTACGAAAATGATGACAGAATAAAAAACCTGCTTGATAATATTGAAATATGGATTAATCCGCTTGCAAATCCTGATGGAACCTATGCAGGTGGGAATCAAACCGTTTTTGGTGCTACCCGGTATAATGCAAACAATATTGATTTAAATAGAAATTATCCTGATCCTGAAGATGGGCCACATCCTGATGGAAATCAATGGCAGTCAGAAACTGTGGCTTTTATGAACTTAGCTGACAGCCTTCATTTTGTAATATCTGCAAATCTTCATTCGGGTTCTGAAGTTGCCAATTACCCTTGGGATACCTGGGCAAAACTATCTGCCGACGACCTATGGTGGCAATATGTTTGCCGTGAATATGCCGATACAGCCCAGTTTTTTAGCCCAGGCGGGTATTTAACTGATTTAAATAATGGAATAACTAATGGTTATGCATGGTACACAATAAGCGGTGGCAGGCAGGATTATATGAACTATTTCCAAAATTGCCGGGAATTTACACTTGAATTATCTTATGTAAAAATTATTCCTGCTGACCAATTAAATTCTTACTGGAATTATAATTATCGATCTTTGTTAAATTATTTAGAACAAGTTAGCTATGGTTTTCAAGGAGTAGTTACCGATTCAATTTCCGGAGAGGTTTTATCGGCAAAAATATTTGTTGAAAATCATGATATTGATAACTCTTTCGTTTTTACTGAACTACCTTTTGGGGATTATTACCGGCCAATTTTTGAAGGAACATATTCAATTATTGTTACTGCCGATAATTATTATCCTAAAACCATTGACGGAATAGTAGTAAATAATCGTCAAACAACTGAAATTGATATAAAACTCGTGAAAGATAATAGTGGTATTGAAGAATTTAAATTTGATGAAGTTTTTCAGATTTTCCCAAATCCTTCAATCGGGGAATTCAATATTTCTAATATTTCGGATTATGATTTAGATTGTTTTTTTAGGATATATAGCGTAAACGGTAAACTTATTTATGATTCACAGGATATTAGGTTTTCTTCACAGAAAAGTTTGTCTATTGATATTTCAAATGAAGAAAGCGGAATTTATCTTTTTGAAATAAAGTCTGAAAATAAAAAATCAATACAAAAGTGCATCATTTATTAGGGTGTATCCATTAATTCATCTTTTGACACGAATTACACAAATCAATACAGCCTTCCCCGATTTTTTGGGGAAACAAATTAGTGTAAATCAGTGTAATTAGTGTCAATAGTTTTTTATAAAAACGACTTTATGGGTGGACACTAATTAATATGAAGTCCAATTCCAAGGATAACTCTTAAAACAATAAGCAGAATAATTGTCACGATCAACCAAACTTTAGCAAATTTTATTTTTATTTCACTTTCATCAAAATAATAATCCTGAAATGATTTGTATTTCATGTAAATAGGTAGCATCATAATTATCATTGTAATTAGCACTCCAATTTCATAATATGAAACATCCGGTAATTTCAGTAAATAAATAATCAAACTTCCTGTAATCAATGGAATAACCAACTGCCCGATTATAAAAGTTTTTCTATTGTGTTCGGTGTAATTTTTGAAATACAGGTTTGATGAAAATATAAAGGGTTTGGCAGAGATCAATCCAAATCCGAATATTGCAAAAATTGCAATAATTGAAATTGTCATTTTTTCAGTATCCTGAAAATACATCCAACTCAAAACATGCCCTAAACTCGTACCAAGCAAAGTTCCAACAAACAATGAACTGAAAAAAATATTAAAAGCATGGAAAATACCCCATAGAACTAAAATTTTGGCAAGGTTATTATTTTGATAAATTTTCGAATATATTATTAATAATATTAAACCAATGAATAAAGATAATAACGGGCCGGTGCTGAAAACTATCTTAACAGCATCCGCTGTCCAATCAGAAGCTATTATATTATAATAAATTCGATTAAAATATAAAACCGTAGTAATCTCAAAATTTAAGGCAGCTATGCATGCGGATAATTGTGTTAAGAAATAGATAATTAAATATGATAGAAGAAAAAATGCTGTAGAATTTATAGCAATTATCCATATATCTTTAATATTTACTGAACTTCTATTCATGTAAATAATGTTTTCTAAAATTTAGCAAATCCTTTACCTGAATATTTTCCTTCTTTCAGATTACGATTAATTTTAGCAAAAGTATCAACAGTGTATTTCACGTCATCCAATGAATGTACAGCTGTTGGAATAAGCCTAAGTAAAATTACATTTTTTGGTACTACAGGATAAATTACAATTGAACAAAAAATATTATATTTTTCTCTTAATTCATGCGTAATTTGAGTAGCTTCAGGCACACCACCATTTAAAATAACGGGAGTAACCGGCGATCCGGTTTCGCCAATATTTAACCCATGACTTTTAAGGCCGCTTTGTAAAGCATTAACAATTTTCCAAAGATTATTTTTAAACTCCTGACTATTTTTGATAAGCTCAAGTCTTTTTAAGGCTCCGATAACCATAGGCATAGGAAGTGATTTTGCATATATTTGCGACCTCATATTATAGGTAAGATACCGAATCACTTTTTTATTAGAGGCAACAAAAGCTCCAATTCCGGCCATAGATTTTGCAAAAGTCCCGAAATACACATCAACTTCATCCTGAACTCCAAAATGTTGATCGGTACCTGCACCTGTTTCTCCCATAGTTCCAAATCCGTGTGCATCGTCAACCAGTAATCTGAATTTGTATTTATTTTTAAGAGCCACTATTTCTTTTAGTTTTCCAAGGCCTCCGGTCATTCCGTAAACGCCTTCAGTAATAACTAAAATTCCTCCACCTGTTTTTTCTGTGATTCTTGTTGCTCTTTTAAGTTGTAATTCAAGTTTTTCAACATTGTTATGAGGGTAAACAAATCGTTTTCCGAAATGTAAGCGCATCCCGTCAATTATGCAAGCATGTGCTTCCGAATCATAAACAATCACATCATTTCTATTAACAAGTGATTCGATTATTGAAATCATGCCCTGATACCCAAAATTAAGTAAGTAAGCAGCTTCACGGCTTACAAAAGCAGCTAATTCTTCTTCTAATTGTTCATGATATTTGGTTTGGCCCGACATCATTCTTGCACCCATAGGGTAGCCAAGACCCCATTCCTTTGCAGCTTCTGCATCGGCTTTTCTAACTTCGGGATGATTGGCTAACCCAAGATAATTGTTTATACTCCATGTCAATCGTTCTTTTCCACGGAAAAGCATTCTTGGTTTTATTTCACCTTCGAGCTTTGGAAATGAATAGTATCCATGAGCTTGATCAGCATATTTTCCTAAAGGGCCTAAATTTTCAATTTTATCAAAAATATCCATTGTATATGTTTATTGTTATGTAATTTAAATTCGCGTGCAAAACTATGAATTAATAATATATTTATCAAAAATTTGAAAAATTTGAACAAGTTATTTTAGTTTTTCCTTTGATACTCCCGTTTTTATATATATTTGCAAGTTTTTATTTAACGAGCTTTTTTTATTAAAATAATTGTTTTAAACATTCGTTTTATTATTCATTAAAAATTTTAATTTTGCAGCATGTTTCGAAAAAAAGTATATATTTTATTAATTAGCTTAGTATTAGTGCTTTCTTCTTGTACTAGTAAGTTTCAAAAACTTTTAAGAAGTACTGATAATGATATGAAATACGAAAAAGCAATTGAATTTTTCGAGCAAGAAGATTATTACCGGGCTGAACAGCTTATTTCCCAATTAATGTCTGTTTACAGAGGTACTGATAAAGCCGAAAAATTATTTTATTACTATGCCTATTGTTATTATAATCAGAAAGATTATTTGATGGCAAGCTATTATTTTAAGAAATATGCCAGTACATTTCCAAATTCCAGGGAAGCTGAAGAGTGTTTATTTAAATGCGCATATTGCTATTATCTTGATTCACCAAAATATAACCTTGATCAATCCAATACCTACGAAGCTATTAATGAGTTTCAATTATTTGTGAATAAATATCCGGGTAGCGAAAAAGTTAAAGAATGCAATGAATTAATAGATGATTTAAGAAGCAAACTTGAAATGAAGGCATTCAATATTGCAAGTTTATATTATAGAATGAGTGATTATCAGGCTGCTGTTGTTTCATTTAATAATATTTTAGTTGATTTCCCCGATACTAAGCATAAGGAGGAGATTTTATTTTATATTCTTAAATCAAATTATTATTATGCAATTAACAGTATTTTTGAGAAACAAAAAGACAGGCATCAGGAAGTTATTGAATCATACAACGATTTAGTTATATTGTACCCTGAAAGTACATATTTTGATGATGCCTCAAAAATGCATAAAACCTCAGTTAAAGAAATTACAAAATTTAAATAAGAAAAATTTTTTCCAGAAATAATTAAACCCAAGAACTTAAGATGGATTACAAAAAGTTAAAAATCGAAAAAACTGCCGTTACCCGTAAAAAAGAAAAATTTTATGAACGTACAGGTAATATCTATGAAACTGTTGCTGTTGTTTCAAAAAGAGCAAATCAGATTTCAGTGGAAATCAAACAAGAACTTGATAAAAAACTCGAAGAATTTGCTAATCCTAATGATAATCTTGAAGAAATTTTCGAGAACAGAGAGCAAATTGAAATAGCAAAATTTTACGAACACATGCCAAAACCAACGTTGATTGCTGTTAACGAATTTCTTGAAGACCAAATTTATATTAGAAAACCTGAGCTTGAAGAATCGAAATAAGTAGTATTTTGAAATGTTGAAGGGGAAAAAAATAATTATTGGTGTAACCGCAAGTATAGCGGCGTATAAAATTCCATATTTAATTAGATTGTTGATTAAAGAAGGTGCAGAAGTAAAAGTAATTCTGACTCCCGCTGCTAAAGATTTTGTTACCCCTTTAACAATTGCAACTTTATCGAAAAATCCATGCCTGATCGAGCCTTTTGATCGAACTGACGGTAGCTGGAACAGCCATGTTGAGTTGGGAAATTGGGCAGATTTATTTCTAATATCCCCTATTACAGCCACTACTTTAGGTAAAATGGCAAATGGAATAGCCGATAATTTATTAATTGCTACATATCTTGCTGCAAAATGCCCTGTGTTTTTTGCTCCCTCAATGGACCTTGATATGTATCAACATCCAAGCACTAAAAAGAATATAGAAACGCTTCAATCATTTGGTAATAAGTTTATTGCTCCAAACGAGGGTGAGTTAGCAAGTGGTTTGTGCGGTGCAGGCCGATTGGCTGAGCCTGAGGAAATTCTTGAAATAATAAATAAGCATTTTCAAGTAGAAAAAAACTTTTCAAAAAAAAAAGTTCTGATTTCAGCAGGACCAACTGTTGAAGCAATTGATCCTGTGCGTTATATCAGTAATCACTCATCAGGTTTAATGGGTTATAAGTTAGCCACGGAATTTGCTGAGCGAGGAGCTTCGGTTACATTAGTTTCAGGTCCGACAAATTTACAAATAAATCATCCTTCAATAAAGCTTATAAATGTTGTTAATGCGGAGGAAATGTATAATTTATGTATCGATAGTTTCAAAAATTCCGAAATATGTATTATGTCAGCCGCTGTCTCTGATTTCAAACCTGAGATAGTCAGAGATTCTAAAATTAAAAAAGACAAGAGCTTAACGTCAATTAATCTTATACCCACAAAAGATATTTTATCTGAATTAGGAAAAAGAAAGTCAGGAAATCAGATACTTGTTGGCTTTGCTCTTGAAACGGATAATGAATTGGCTAATGCAAAAAAGAAATTAAAAAATAAAAACCTTGATTTAATCGTTTTAAACTCTTTAAAAGATAAAGGTGCCGGATTTAAACATAAAACCAATAAAATTTCAATCATTGATAATGATGGTAATATAATGAATTTTGGTTTGAAATCTAAAGAAAATGTTGCAAAAGATATTGCTGATAAAATTTATGATTTTATACAGCCTGAATCTGTTGAATAATTAAAATTTTTGGAATTATGCGAAAAATATTTTTTCTTTTTTTTATTATTTTATTCTCATTGAAAATATCTGCCCAGGAATTTTATTGCACAGTTCAGGTTTCAACACCACAGATTCGGGGTACTGATCGTCAGGTTTTCGAAACCATGCAAAAAGCAATTTTTGAGTTTATTAACAACAAAACCTGGAGTAATTATACTTTTACAACCGAAGAGCGAATAGAATGCACAATCCTGATTACTATTTCAGAAAGAATATCTATTGATGAGTTTAAGGGTTCAATTAACCTGGTTTTAAGACGACCGGTTTATAAATCATCCTATAATTCAATACTTTTAAACTATGTTGATAAAGATTTTGTTTTTGATTATGTCGAATATGAACCGCTTGAATTCTCTGAAAACACTTTTTCTTCAAATCTAACTTCCGTTATTGCTTATTATGTTTACATATTCTTAGGATTAGATTTTGATTCATTCACCTTATACGGTGGAACTCCGTTTTTCGAAAAAGCACAAGCAATTGTGAATGCAGCCCAAAACACAAATGAAAAAGGTTGGAAAGCTTACGAAAGCCAAAAAAACCGATATTGGTTGGTTGAGAATCTGTTAAATCCTTCTTATAATTCTTTACGAAAATTTTCTTATGAATATCATCGCAAGGGTTTGGATATTATGTCGGAAAAAGCTGAAAACGGACGCAAAGCAATTGCTGAAAGCATAAATTATTTAAAACAGGTTCAAGAAGAAAAACCGGGTTTGTTTTTTCTTCAAATGATACTCGATGCAAAAAGAGATGAAATCATTAACGTTTTTTCAGAGGGCTCTCCAATGGATAACACCAAAGTAGTTAATATATTAAAAGAAATTGATCCCTCAAATTCCTCCAAATATCAAAAAATATTAAAATAGTCGATAATAGTGCTTAGGGTCCCTAAAGTAAAAAGTGCCTAAAGTTTATTTAATTACATTTTCTTTTAATTGCGAAATTTCTTTCTATTTTTGCTATCCTGATTTTAGGACTGAAAATATATGTTATCTCATCTCTCAATAGAAAATTATGCTCTTATCCAAAAGCTTGAAATAGATTTCAATAAAGGATTATCGGTTATTACCGGTGAAACAGGTACAGGAAAATCAATAGTTTTAGGTGCCTTAGCTTTGATTTTGGGTAAAAGAGCCGATACACAGGTTTTGTTTGAGAAAAATAAAAAATGCATAATCGAGGGTAGTTTTTTAATAAAAAATTATGGTTTAAAAGGTTTTTTTGAAGAGAATGATCTTGATTATGATGAAATTACAATATTACGAAGAGAGATTAATAAACATGGCAGGACAAGAGCTTTTATTAATGATACACCTGTAAATTTAACACTTCTGAATGAATTGGGTGATAAATTGGTAAATATTCATTCTCAGAATATTATCACAACAATTAATGATTCTGATTTTCAACTTGCCATAATTGATGATTATTCTCAACATTCCGATCTCTTAAAAATTTATAGACAAAATTTCAAGGAATTTATACAAAAGAAAAGGTTGTTAAAGGAATTGGAGGAAAGTGAAAATAAGGCAAAATCAGAACAAGATTACAATACATATTTATTCAATGAACTGGAATCGGCAGCTTTTTCACTTAATGAACAGCAAGAAATTGAAAATGAACTTGAAATTTTAAATAACTCCGAAGAAATAAAAGAAAATCTTTTTCACTTTACTCATGCATTGAAAAATAAAGAAGGCAATTTAATTGATCAACTTGCAGAAATTGAATCACTTCTTAATAAATTTTCTAATGTGCATCCCGAAATTAACAAATTGGCTGAAAGAATGTCAAGTACTTTGATTGAAATGGGCGATATTTCAGATGAGGTTGAAAAAATAGAAGAAAGCATTTCTTTTGATCCTGCAAGAATTAAATTTCTGTCTGATAGACTTGACCTGATTTATAAATTATTGCAAAAGCACAATGTCGTAAAAATTGAAGAATTGCTGACAATAAAAGATTCATTATCTGAAAAATTGCTTGAAATTATTTCTCTTGATGAAAAAATAAAAGAGATAAATTCGGAAGTTGAGGAAAAAGAAAAAGAATTGAGAGAAATCTCAGCAAGGATTTCAAAGAACAGAAAAGAATCAATCCCTGAAATTGAAAAATTAATCATTAAAACTCTTAATGAATTAGGAATCCCGGAAGCACAGTTCCTGATAGAACATAAACAAAAAGAGCAGTTTACGATTGATGGCAATGATAATGTCGGATTTTTATTCAACGCTAATAAAGGAGGAAAACCCGGCGATTTGTCCTCAATTGCATCAGGCGGTGAATTGTCGAGGTTGATGTTGAGTATTAAATCATTAATTTCAAAAAGGAACCTTCTCCCAACCATAATTTTTGATGAAATTGATAGTGGAGTTTCAGGAAAAGTTGCCGGAAAAGTTGGAGTAATTTTGGGCAAAATGTCAAAAAACATGCAGGTTATTGTAATAACTCATTTGCCTCAAATTGCCGGAAAAGGCCAGACACATTATGTGGTTACTAAAGAAACCGAAGGCGATTTTACGAAATCCATTATCCGAAAAATTGAAAAAGAAGAGAGAATAGCAGAAATTGCCAAAATGCTTAGTGGTACCGATAAATCTAAATCGGCACTTGAAACAGCGAGAGAATTATTAAATTAAAAAAAGTTCAGTTTTATTTGCTGATTTATAAAGATGATAGAAAAAATTATAATCGAAAAAACATATTCTGCAATTGAGGAATTATTTGGCCAAAAGCCTGATATAAAACATATCCAGATACAAAAAACGAAAAAAGATTTTGAAGGTGATTTTACTTTGGTAGTATTTCCTTTCCTGAAACTTTCGAGGAAATCACCTGAACAAACAGCCGATTTAATTGGAAAATATTTAGAATCCAACTTGAAAGAGATTGAATCATTTAATGTTATTAAAGGATTTTTAAATCTGGTTATTTCAAAAAACTTCTGGCTTGAATTTTTTGCCGACAATTTTAAATTCTCAGAAAGATTTGGCTTTAAAAAGCAGGATGACTCAAATCCGGTTGTAATTGAATTTTCTTCACCTAACACAAATAAGCCATTGCATTTGGGGCATATAAGAAATAATTTGGTTGGATATTCCGTTTCAAAAATCCTTCAGGCTAATGGAAAAAGTGTAGTTAATGTTAATCTTGTTAACGATCGCGGTATACATATTTGCAAATCAATGTTGGCATGGCAAAAATGGGGCGATGGCAAAACACCGGAAATTACAGGAATAAAAGGCGATAAAATTGTTGGTGATTTTTATGTTCGTTTTGATAAGGAAAATAAGAAAGAAGTAAAGCTGTTGATGCGCGATGGTTATACCGAAGACGAATCAAATTTAAAATCCCCTTTAATTATTGAAGCACAGAAAATGCTGAAAAAATGGGAGAATAATGATCCTGAAATTCGTGAATTATGGAAGAAGTTAAATGATTGGGTCTACACCGGTTTCGATGAAACTTATAAACGTCTCGGGATTGAGTTTAATAAAACTTATTATGAGTCGGAAACATATTTGCTTGGAAAAGAAATAGTGGAAAAAGGACTTAAAGATGGCGTTTTATTTAAGAAAGATGATGGCTCGGTTTGGGCTGATCTATCCTCTGATGGATTGGACGAAAAACTTCTTTTACGATCCGACGGAACATCAGTTTATATGACTCAGGATCTGGGTACAGCCAAATTGCGTTATGATGAATATTTACCTGAGAAACTCATTTATGTTGTCGGGAATGAGCAAAATTATCATTTTAATGTTTTGGAATTAATTCTTAAAAAATTGGATTATCCCTGGGCCGACTGTATCAAACATCTGTCTTATGGTATGGTTGAGCTTCCGCATGGAAAAATGAAATCACGTGAAGGAACCGTTGTTGATGCCGATGATTTGATGGAAGAAATGTTTATTACTGCTCGCGAAACAACCGAAAGCCTTGGGAAAATTGATGGATTTTCAGAAACCGAAGCAAATAATTTGTTTGAAATGATTGGTATGGGTGCATTGAAATATTTTATTCTTAAAGTTGATCCTAAAAAGAATATGACTTTTAATCCCGCCGAATCGATTGACTTTACGGGAAATACCGGCCCATTTATTCAATATACTTTTGCACGTATCAAATCAGTTTTGCGTAAAGCGGCTGAGATGAATTTTTATCCCGGTTTTTCAATGAATTCTGATCTGGAATTATTGAAAAAAGAAAAGGATATTATAAAACTTATATTTGAATTTCCATTGATTTTAAGACAAGCCGGTGAAAATTTGAGTCCAGCAATGATTGCAAATTATATTTATGAGTTGGTTAAAGAATATAATCAGTTTTATCAGGAAGTCCCGATTTTAAAGGATGAAAACAAAGTTAATGTTGAATTCAGGCTGGCTTTATCCGAATTTGTTAGCAATGTAATTATGTCTTCGATGAGATTGCTTGGGATTTCTGTGCCTGAAAGGATGTGATTTATATTGTATTACATATAATCTTTCGAGGTTTTCAAAACCTCGAAAGATTCGAAAAACACAAAAAATTTCAAATATTCCTAACAACCTGAAAATTAATTTAAATTCATATTACATATTTTATTTGGATATATGAAATATATTTCGTTAACTTTGTAAGCCTTTAACGAAAGAATATTTTACATGTTGAATTTAAGGATAATATGAAAATTTAAATTAATTATTATGAAAAAGTTTGTGGTATTTTTAGTTTTATTGTTTCTTGTAAACTCTGCTTTTAACCAATCAATTACATGGGATAAAACTTATAATAGCAAGGCTGTTGATAAGGCATGGTCAATTAAGCAAACAAATGATAATGGATATATAGCTGCCATTTCTTCATCAGTAGGAATTAGTGATACTACAGACATCTGGATTGTTAAACTTAATGAATATGGTGATACTATTTGGGCTAAAACCTATTCACCCTCAGTTTCCCAGGGCCCTCGGTCAATTATTGAAACAAATGATGGCGATTATGTAATTTCCGGCTATAAAAGCCCTACTGTAAATTATTTTGATTTTTTGATATACGCTTTAAAAATTGATAGCATAGGAAATATTAGATGGGAATTTGAATATCCCGGAGGAAATAGATATGGAAGAGATATTGTTGAAACTAATGATGGAGGTTATGTAATTCTTGGAATAAACTTTGCACTTATTGCTGATGAAATATTCCTTATAAAATTGAATCAAAACGGCCAAATGATTTGGCATAAAGTTTATGCAATTCCAAGTAGCCCAAATCTAATGTATGAAATAGTTGAAACTCAAGATGCCGGATTTATTCTTGTTGGGGAAAAGCATCGTAATAGTGGGGGGCAAGATATTTGGATAATGAAAACCGATGAATCCGGTGATTCAACATGGACAAAAACCATAGACTATGATGGCAATGATTATGGTTATTCAATTAAACAATTAGATGATGGAAATTATATACTTAGTGCTACAGGAGGTGCGGACATGTATGGCCGCAATAAGCTTCTGACATATAAACTTGATCAAACCGGTGATATAATTTGGTGTAAAAGTTTTTCAGGTGGTGTAAAATATTCGTACACAACGATTATTTCAACAATTGATGATGGATTCCTAACTACCGGACATATATGGCAAGTTGGAATCGACGGTATATTTGTTTTGAAACAAAATTCTGTTGGGGATTCTATTTGGGTAAGAACTTTTGACAGAGGAGCAAATAGCTTTGCTTTTGGTGCAGATCAAACTAATGATTCCGGATATATTGTATGCGGAAAAGTAAGTCATGACGGGGGCGGTTGGAATCAGGATGCATGGATATTAAAACTTAATGAAAACGGATTTATAAGTACTTCACCGATACAATTATGCACAGGATTTCAATTTATTTCAAGTAGAATTCAACCAGATAATCCAGATATGTTAATTGTTTTACATGATATTTTAAACGAAAATCTTGATTTTGTCAGAAACTCAAATGGACAAACCTTAAGAAAGATCGGGCCAAATTGGGTTAACGGAATTGGTGATTGGGTTTGTAATGAAGGTTATATGTTTAAAATGAATGGAAGTGATGAGTTAGGTCTTACAGGTATTCCTCCTGATCCACGAGGGCCAATTCCTTTGCAGGTTGGTTATAACTTTATCAGCTATTTGCCTCAATCTCCAGTTGATGCACTTATAGCCGTAGAAGATATTCTTGAGAATCTTGATTTTATAAGAAACTCAGACGGTAATACATTACGTAAAATCGGGCCTAACTGGGTTAATGGAATAGGGAACCTTAACCCAACTGAGGGCTACCTTGTTAAAATGAATAATGACGATTTTTTATATTATCCTGTTATACCTGATTATTAAAATTAAATAAATGTAATATTTTCCTTTTTAGTTATTTTATCACAGTAAGTACAATGAAGTTTAACTTCTTCTCCTTCTTCATTAATTACATTAAATTTTGTTGTAATGTTTTCGTGGTTTGTAATACAATTAGGATTAAAACATTTAACAAACTTCATAATTTCATCCGGTATTGAAATGTTCTTTTTCGAAATAACTTCGTAGTTTTTTATTTCGATAAGTGATGCTGAGGGTGCTACCAAAGCAATTTTGTTTATTTCTTCTATTTCAAAGTATTTTCCACTTACTTTTAAGATTCCTTTTTTACCAAATTTTTTGCTTTCGAGATTAATACCAACCGTGATCTGACTTCCTGTATTTTCAAGATTCAACATCTTAACAACTTGGAAAACATTCTCTGACGGAATATGATCAATTACTGTCCCGTTTTCAATAGCTGAGACTTTTAATTCTTTTCTTGAATTTTTTTTCATTTTATCTTACTCCTAAAATTGTAGTTAATAATGCTTGTCGAACAAATACTCCGTTATGAGCCTGTTGGAAATAATATGCTTTCGGATTGCCATCAACATCCTCGGTAATTTCATTCACTCTTGGTAAAGGATGTAAAATTTTCAGATTATCTTTTGAACCATCAAGCATATTGTTTGTAAGGATATATGAATTCTTAACTTTCTCATACTCCATCGGGTCGGAAAAACGTTCCCTCTGAATCCTGGTCATATACAAAATATCGACCATCGGAATTACTTCACCGAGATCGGTATATTGGTGATATTTTAAATTTCTTTCTTTTATATGTTTTTTCACATAACTCGGAAGTTTCAACTCAACAGGTGAAATGAGATGAAATGTAGTATTGAAACTACATAAGGCAATTACAAGTGAATGAACTGTGCGTCCGAATTTCAAATCACCGACAAATGCAATCTCCATGTTATCGAGTGTTCCTTGGGTTTTACGAATAGAATACAAATCGAGAAGGGTTTGAGTGGGGTGCTGATTTGCCCCGTCGCCGGCATTAATTATCGGTACCGGTGAAACTTCGCTTGCATATTTTGCGCTTCCTTCGCGGGGATGCCTCATCACAATAATATCGGAATATTTACTAACCGTTAATATTGTGTCTTTTAACGATTCGCCTTTTTTTACACTTGAAGATGACGAATCGGTAAAACCAATAACTTTTGCACCCAAACGTGAAGCCGCACTTTCAAAACTCAACCTTGTCCGGGTTGAGGGTTCAAAAAATAAAGTAGCAACCACATAATCTTCGAGAATTTTTTGAGTAGTTTTTACTTCGAATTCTTCGGCAAGGTCAAGGATTTTTTGATATTGCTCTTTAGTGTAATCGTTGATCGAAACTAAACTTTTGTTTTTCATAATTAGATGAATGTGTGTTTATGATAATATTTTTCAAAATCAAGCGTATTAAAATCATTTGCATTTTAAAAATTGCCTAAAGTTATGATTTTTATTAATAATGGCGATAATTTGTTAATTGCATTAAAATCAATTTATTGTGATTTTAAATTATAATAGTTCACTTGCTAAATCGTTTTCCGAATTTTCTTTCTTTCCGTTTATACTTAATACAGATAATTTGCCAAAACCTTCATTTAGCTCATTTTTAAAATCATAGAATGCAGCAATGATAATTAATTCCTTGTTTTTTATTTTCCCGGAATATTTTTTTAAAGCTATACTTACCTGGTAATCTATATTCTTTAATGAATTTTGCAGATGCCTTTCCTTAAAATCACATGAATTATCATCTAAATTCAAATTTGCATCTTTAAGAAAAGTAAGTTCATGTTTAATACTATTGGGTTCATTTTCATAACCACCCATAAAAGCTTTTACGGCTCCACAATCCGAGTGTCCGAGAATTAATAATACAGGTGTTTTCAAATGCATAATTCCATAATCAACCGAGCCTTCGGAAGATAAAATTTGATTACCGATATTTTCAATAGTAAATATTTTATTTATAGAATCAGGCAAAATTGCATTAGTTTGCACCCTTGAATCACAACAGGTCAGCAAAGTAATAAAAGGGCTTTGTGACTTGGAATGCGACAGAAAAAAATCAGGATTATTTTTACTGATGAATTCCTGATTTCCATCAATTATTTGTCTTATAATTTCAGCATGGTTTGGTTTAGTGTTTTTCATCTGTTTATGTTTTTGTTTCTGGCTGGCTGCCAAATATTTCCGTTTTGTCATGGTTTTTCGGCTACGCCATCGAAAACCCCGCCAAAACCATTTTCGCCATTCTATTTAACCCCGACCTAAAGGACGGGGCTACTTTTTGCCCCTTTATAATCATGCTCCTGTGTGTTCCTGAATTTCAAATTTCAAATTTCAAATTTCAAAAAAAATGGCCAAAAAAAAGGCGACTAAAAAGCCGCCCTTTTGATATTATTTACAACAACAACATCCACCTTTATAGAGGCTGTTTTTTCCAAGAAAATCACAGAGAACTTCGTCTAAGTTCGGATTTCCGATTTCCTGAAGATCATAATAAACTCTTGTATTAGGTTTATCAATTTTAACAATTCTGTTAAGATCAATCGGTGTACCAATAACAACTGCATCGCATTCAGTGTTATTAATAGTAGTTTCAAGATCTTTCAATTGTTGTTCGCCATAACCCATAGCCGGTAGTAAAACACCGATATTTGGATAAATTTTAAAAGTTTCGCTGAGTTTACCAACAGTAAACGGACGAGGATCAACTAATTCTGCAGCACCGAATTTTTTTGCAGCAACAGTTCCTGCTCCAAGTTTCATTTCGCCGTGAGTCAAAGTCGGGCCATCTTCAACAACCAATACTTTTTTACCCCTGATCAATGACGGATCATCAACGGAAATTGGAGAAGCGCCATCAATAACCATTGCTGTAGGATTTACTTTTTCGATACTTTCTCTCACAGTTTGAATTCCTTCGGGAGAAGCAGTATCCATTTTGTTGATTACAATTACATCGGCTAAACGAAGATTAACTTCACCGGGATAGTAATTCAATTCTGCACCAGGTCGGTGAGGATCGGCTACAGTAATTGTAAGATCAGGTTTGTAGAATGAGAAATCATTATTTCCACCGTCCCAAATAATTACATCACAACCATCAGGATCATTTTCAGCAGCTCTAACGATAGCTTCATAATCAACACCTGCATAAATCACATTACCACGTACAACATGAGGTTCGTATTCTTCCATTTCCTCAACAGTACATTTGTGTTTTTTAAGATCTTCTACAGTAGCAAAACGTTGAACTTTTTGTTCTACAAGGTCACCATATGGCATGGGGTGACGAATAGCAACAACTTTCAAACCCTGCTCCATTAAATACTCAATAACCTTTCTTGATGTTTGGCTTTTTCCGCATCCTGTTCGTGTTGCAACAACAGCAATAACAGGTTTTGTACTTTTCACCATAGTGTCTTCCGGCCCCAATAGAATAAAATTCGCACCGGCAGCATTAACGATAGCACTCATAGACATTACTTTGTTATAAGTAACATCGCTATAAGCAAATACACAATCGTCAGCTTTAAGTTCTTCGATTAATTTAGGGAGTTCTTCTTCTGCGTAAATTGGGATACCATCCGGGTACAAATCACCTGCTAATTCAGCAGGATATTTTCTTCCGTCGATATCGGGAATCTGAGCAGCTGTAAAAGCCACTACATCATAATTCTCATTTCCACGATAATAAGTGTTAAAGTTGTGGAAATCTCTTCCGGCAGCACCAATAATAATTACTTTTTTTTTCATTATCAGTTCCCTTTTTTTTGATTTATTAATAATTTTTAAAAATTTTCGGCAAATGTACAAATATTGTTTTGAAAAAGATGAAAATTTTATTTAAATAATATTTGAAATTAGAAATCACAAATATCAAGAAACAAAATATAAATACTAAAGTTTCGCGCCTTCTTAAGAAGTAGTTAATTGTAAGAAATACACCCTTTTATGGTTTGAAATAAATCTTTGTGGTTCTGTGTGCCTCCTTTGTGGCCCTTTGTGAAATAGCTATTACACAGAGTTTCACAAAGAACACTCAAAGTTACACAAAGTAATTTCGGTTAAAATCGGATGCTTCAAAACATTGATATAGAGCATTGAATGATATTCGTATTCTTTTTATCAAATTTATTATTAATCAATTACATGAAAGTGCGAAACTTTAGTAAATAAATTCCAATTTTAAAGTTTCCCGAAATAATTTACATAATATTAAATATGAAATTCTTAACAAAACAAATAGGAAACCCTGAACATTAACCTATAGCTGTTTTAATAATAAGCAATTAGCTGTGTTTACCTAGGTGCAAATTGCTCATTAAACCTTAAAATGTATTCACTGTATAGCTTTTTGTTTTGCAGTTATAAGTCTGTAGATCATTGAAAATAACATTTTTTTGTTTATCGGTTTTGAGATATAATCATCACACCCGGCATTGAGTGCCTTTTCCTTATCACCTGCCAGAGCGTAAGCGGTTTGTGCAATAATTATTACATCTTTGTTAAATTCACGGATTTGCCTGGTTGCTTTATAACCGTTCATTTCAGGCATTCTGATGTCCATTAGTACCAAATCAATATCAGGATTGTTCCTGCAGATTTCAACTGCATCCTTTCCCGTTTTTGCATGTAAAATTTCTTTGCTTATATTTTTTAAAACCAGGGAGAAGTACATATCTGCTGTTACTTCGTCTTCGGTAATCAGTATTTTAAGTTCCATAAGCTGATCTCTGGGTTTAGCAGAGAATTCAGGTCCTTTACTTTCAGATGGCTTTTTATTACCTGAATTGTATGGAATGGTAAAATAAAATTGCGAACCATTTCCTTCTTCACTTTCTATCCGGATTTTTCCACCAAGCATTTCTACATAAGCTTTCGAAATGGATAATCCCAGGCCAGAACCCTCATATACTTCCTTATCCTCAATATCGGCCTGAACAAAGCGATCAAAAATTGCCTGATGCCGGTCTTTTGGAATCCCTATACCTGTATCTTTCACAAAAAACTCAAGATAGTTGCCCTTTTTATTATAACCAAATTCAATGCTACCTTCATGTGTATATTTAATGGCATTTTTAACAAGGTTTGTCAGGATAGTATAGACTTTTTTCGTGTCGGTAATAATATAATAATATTGACATCCCTTTCCGGTAAAGTATTGCTAAAGAAAAGCTGTAGTCCTTTTATTTTGGCTTCCGGTTTGAAGATTGAATATAAGTACTCAATTTGTTCGTTTATATTAACTTCCGAGACAGAAACTTCCACCTGGCCGGCTTCTATTTTTGAAATATCCATCAGGTTGTTGATGGTATCGAGCATACGGGTGCCACTCATTTCGATCAAGTTGATATATTCTTGTTGTTCATCGCCGGTAAGCCCGGGTTCTTTAAGCAGGTTGGAAAAACCAAGTATGCCATTCATGGGTGTACGTATTTCGTGACTCATGTTGGTAAGAAAGGCAGATTTCAGGCGGTCGCTTTCTTCAGCTTTTTCTTTGGCAGCAACCAAATCATCCCACAGCTTTTTCTTATCTGTAACATTTTCTTTTACAGCAATAAAGTGAGTAATTTGTCCAGTCTCGTTTTTTACCGGTGAGATAATTGCATTTTCCCAATACAGATCACCTTTTGCAGTTTTGTTGTGGAGTTCACCAATCCACTTTTTACCGGCTGTGAGGGTTTCCCACATCTCCTTATAGTATTCTTTTGGCTGTGTTCCGGCATTTAATATTCTGGGATTTTGACCAATTGCTTCTTTTGCAGAATATCCGGTCAGCTCACTAAAATGTTGATTAACGTACTCTATGTTTCCTTCAGTATCTGTAATTACTACACAAACAGGGCTTTGTTCTATGGCCTGATTGAGTTTTTTTAATTCTTCATCAGCCAGCTTACGCTCAGTGATATCTACTATAATTCCGTCGTAATATTTCGTATTTTTATCTGTATCGCAAATCATCCTTAAACTGATCGATACCCAAAATGTCGAGCCATCTTTACGTTTTGCCTTACCTTCGTAATCCTGCACAACGCCATCATTATCAGCTTTATCCAAAATTTCCTTACGGTCTTTGTTATCAGCATAAATATTAATTATATCAGTCTTCATAAGCTCATCAGAAGAATTATATCCAAGCATTTTAGCCATAGTTGGGTTTACTGAAACGAATTTACCTTGAGGTGTAGAGCGAAATACCCCCACAGGAACATTGTCTTGAAGTTCCCTGTATTTTTTCTCACTCTGTCTCAGAGATTCCACAGTCTGCTTGCGTTCAGTTATATCCTGTACTATACCTAACATTCGAATTATCTTATCTTTCTTATCCGTGAAAACATTTCCTGTTTCTGAAACCCAGCGTATGCTTCCATCAGGCCAAACTATGCGATGTTCTATGTCATAATCCTTCCGCTTTTCGATGCAGGCATTTACTGAATCTATTACATTTTGACGGTCTTCAGAATGTACACATTCAAGAAATGCCTCGTAAGTCGCTCCAAATTCTCCCTTTTTATATCCAAACATTGGTTCAATCTGTTCCGACCAGTACAAATCTCCTGTTAAAATATTCCAATCCCAACTACCAATATTTCCCACTTTCTGAGCTAGCGCGTACCTTTCTTCACTTTGCTTTAGCTCTGTCTCCGTCTGCTTGCGTTCTTCGATTTCTTTCCGTAACTGTATGTTTGTCTTTCTCACCTCTTCTGTACGGGCCAATATTTTTTCTTCCAATTGCACATTCAATTCAAACAATTTTTTCTGAAGACGGCTAATTGAAAGATGAGTATGGATCCTTGATAATAATTCTTCCGTCTCTATGGGTTTTGTGATATAATCTACTGCACCCAGATTTAATCCGGTAACCTTATCAAAAGTATCAGTGAGTGCGCTCATAAAAATAACCGGAATATCTTTTGTAGCTTTATTGGTTTTTAGCCTACGACAGGTTTCATAACCGTCGATTCCTCCCGGCATCATAATATCCAGAAGTATCATATCAGGTATTCTTTTCTTAACCAAATTAAGCGTTTCCTCGCCAGTTCTAAGAGGTACTACTATAAGCTCAAAGTCCGATAAGTATTGAACGAGAACCTTTAAGTTCTCTTTGTTGTCATCTACAGCAAATATAGTTAAGCCTTTTATTTCTTTGATATTCATTTATTCTCCTCCATAGTTTCTCGAAGCAGTTCAATAATTGTATCCATTCTATAATCTTCTGCTAAATTATGAATTTTTTCCGCAAAAGGCAAAAAACGATTGTCTTCCTTTTTAATTATTATCAGTTCTTCCTCAAGGCTCGTGTACTCGTAATTATTCGCATACTCATAAAGTTTTTTCAGTGTTTCCTTTGAAGGGTAAACGATCATTTCTTCCTGTATTTTCCGCTTCGAAATTGGTTTGGGTTTTTCCTTGTATTCCCACACTAAGTTCAAATGAAAAGCTATCTTTTCGAATAGTTCCTCCAATTGCACAGGTTTTGCAATAAAATCATTAGCGCCCGAATTCAAAGACTCTTTCTTTTTTTGCTCGCTGGCGCTGGATGATACAATTACAATTTTGATATGATTTAAATCCGGTAATTTCTTTATTTGGCGAATAGCTTCCAGTCCACCCATTACCGGCATTTTCAAATCCATAAATATCATGTCTGGTTTATGCTTGATGGCGAGGTCTATTCCTTCACGTCCATTACTGGCTTCATGAACGTTGAAATTCAGTGGACTGAGCAGATCGACCAGGAAAGCCCGGCTCTCTTGGTTGTCTTCAACCACAAGGATGTTTTTCCTATCCCCTTTGTAACCGGAAATGTTTGCTGGTACTATTTGTTCTGTTTCTTCGTCTTTTGAAACTTCTTTCAGTTTAATATCAAACCAGAAAACACTTCCTTTGTTTTGGGTACTTTCTACCTGAATATCCCCACCCATCAACTGCACAATTTGTCGGCTTATGCTTAATCCTAACCCGGTGCCTTCTTCACTTCCGTTACTTTGTTTAACCTGTGTAAAAGCTGAGAAAACTTCTTCCAGTTTATCTTCAGGAATCCCAATTCCAGTATCACTCACCTTGAAACGAACCGTATTGGGTTTGCTTTGTGATCCCTGTGTTTTAGTGGAAGTAATGGGGAAAACTTCAAAAGTAACACTGCCCTTGTTTGTGAATTTTATACTGTTGCTCAGTAAATTGAGCAAAACCTGGCTTAATCTTTTTCTGTCAGCATGTGTATGTTTTGGTAAATCCGGAGAAATTTTAGAAATAAACTGAATTCCTTTATTCTGGCTCCTGATTTGAATGATAGATGAAATATCGTTCAAAAATTGGGAAAACAGAAAATCTGATTCGGTAAGTACTATTTTTTTTGCTTCAATTTTAGCCAAATCCAACAGGTCATTAATTAAACTCAGCAGGTGCATGCCACTGGTGTGTATAACGTTTATCCCTTTTTTATAGGAATCAGCCAGTTCAGAATTTCTTAATAGAATCTGGGCATAACCCAATATACTGTTCAAAGGAGTACGTAACTCATGACTCATATTAGCCAGAAAAGTACTCTTGACCCTATTTGCTTCTTCTGCCTGTTCTTTTGCTGCCTTTATCTCTATATTGGCCTTTGTAAGACTCTCATTTTGATCCCAGATAATTTTGTTCTTTTTTCGTAATGATTTCGTGTAAATACTTATAAAAATTAATACTATAATTAGTAGTCCAAAACCTGAGACTATTAGGATTGTGTTTCGTTGTTGTTTAATTTCCTCAATTTTTTCCTGCTCCAGCCGGATTTTTTCGGCTTCCGCCTTTTCTTTTTCATAGGCATATTTGTACTCCATACGGATTACTTCACGCTGGTTTTTTTCACTATCAATGCTGTCTCTTGTTGTATTATATAATTCGTACATTTCTAATGACGCTTTGTACAAATTGCACTCTTTGTATGCTTTATACAATGCACTGGCTGCACGATTGATTTCACCTAATGAGCCTGTCTCATGAGCTTTCGCTAAAGCACGGGTATAGTAAGCAATGGCGGTATTGTAATCGCCTTGTTCCATATAAATAGTTCCGATATAGTATAAAGAAATTGCTACTCCCTGTTTATCCCCAATTTCCTTATTAATGGTTAAACAGCGGGAATAACAATCAATGGCTCTGGGGTAATCGCCCTGTTCTATATAGCACACCCCAATGTTGATTAAGGAATTAGCAATTCCAAATTTATCCCCTATCTTTTCCCGTAGCATCAAACTACGAGTATAATAATCAATGGCGCTGACATAATCGTCCTGTTCACTAAAAATCATCCCAATGTTGTTTAAAGATCCAGCAATTCTCATTTTATCCCCCATTTCTTCAAATATTGTTAAACTGCGGGTATAATAGTCAAAGGCGCTTGTATTATCACCCTGTTCCATATAAATTGTGCCAATATTTATTAAGGAAGCTGCAATTCCCTTTTTATCCCCAATTTCTTCTCTAATGACTAAACTGCGGGTAAAATAGTCAATGGCGCTGGCGTAATTGCTTTGTTCCAAATAAATAACTCCGATATTGTTCAAGGAATTGGCAACTCCGATTTTATCCCCAATTTCTTCCCTGATGGATAAACTACGTGTATAATAGTCAATAGCATTAGCGTAATTACCTGAATTACAAACCAAAACGCCTTGAGTATTAAGGGTCTGAGCCATTTGCTTCTTAAGCCCTTTGCTTTTGGCCAGATTATACCCCAACTGAGTAAAGTAGAATGCACTATCTGGTTGGGAATAGAGGTATGCATCCCATGTTATGCGATGTAAGGCTTTTAAACGACTTGTATCTGGCTGGTCAGGATCGTTCCACACAGTCCACAAGCTATCAAGGTTAACCTGTCCTGGTGAAGGAATGGAGAGACATAAAAAGGTAATAAATAGGATTTTTTTCATTTTAAATTTCTTTTTCAAGTATTTAAATAACTTCGTCCATACGATAATCTTCGGCCAATTGTTGGATCTTTTCCACAAAAGGTAAAAAGCGTTTGTCTGGCTTATCCTTAATGATTAACATTATTCCTTATTTCATAATGCCGGGTAATTACCGGGTTCTAATCATAATCTGCGTTATCATTTTCCAAGCTCTTTTTTTATGGGGAATAACGTAGAGGTTCGCCAAGGCGGGCAAGGATTTCGTTAACCTCAGCTTTTAATTCCCTGACGCGATCTTCTCTGCCAAGGGTTACACTATGCCAGCGTTGTAATTCTTCCATTTGATCCTTGAGCTTTACTTCTGCCTGCGTACGTTCTTCGATTTCTTTCCTTAACTTTACGTTGGTCTTTCTCACCTCTTCTGTACGAGCCAATACTTTTTCTTCCAGTTGAGTATTCATTTCAAACAATTCTTTCTGAAGGCGGCTAATCGAAAGGTGTGTATGTATTCTTGATAATAATTCTTCGGTCTCGATGGGTTTAGTTATATAATCTACCGCACCGACGTTAAATCCTATAACTTTATCAAAGGTATCAGTGAGTGCGCTCATAAAAATAACAGGAATATCCTTAGTGGCTTCCTTTGCTTTTAAACGACGACAAGTCTCATAACCATCTATACCTCCGGGCATCATGATGTCTAAAAGTATCATGTCGGGGATTCTCTTTTGAATTAATTTGAGTATTTCTTCGCCACTTCTAAGAGGAACTGCCTTAAGATCAAGTTCCGATAAATGTTGAACCAGAACCTTCAAATTTTCTTTGTTATCATCCACAACAAATATGGTTGAGCCTTTTATTTCTTTGATATTCATGCAGTGTCCTCCATATTTTTTCGAAGCAGTTCAATAATTTCATCCATGCGATAATCTTCGACTAATTGCCTGATATTTTCCGCAAAGGGCGAAAATCGTTTGTCTTGTTTTGTAATTATTTTCAGTTCTTCATCAAGGCCTTGGTACTCATATTGTAAAGCGTAATCGTAAAGTTTTCCCAGAGCTTCTTTCGAAGGGTATACTATCTTTTCTTTCTGTATTTTCCGCTTCGAAATTGGTTTGGATTTCTCTTTGTATTCCCAATCTAAATTCAGATAAAAAGCCATCTTTTCGAACAACTCATCCACTTGCACCGGTTTTGGAATAAAATCGTCGGCACCCGAATCCAAAGACTCTTTCTGTTTTTGCTCAGTGGCACTGGATGATATCATTATAATCTTTATATGATTTAGATCAGGTAATTTCTTTATCTCACGAATCGCTTCCAGGCCATTCATTACTGGCATTTTCAAATCCATAAATATCAGGTCTGGTTTGTTAATGATTGCAAGGTCTACCCCTTCACGTCCATTAACGGCTTCAAACACTTCGAGATCCAGTGAACTGAGCAGGTCAATCAAAAAAGCCCTGCTCTCTTCATTATCTTCGACAACTAAAATATTTTTCCTATCCCCTTTATAACCGGTGATATCTGAAGGGGCTGTTTTTTTTGTTTCTTCCGATTCCGAAATTTCTTTCAATTTTAAATCAAACCAGAAAACACTTCCTTTATTAAGGGTACTTTCTACCTGAATATCACCTCCCATCAACTGCACAATCTGGCGGCTTATTGTTAATCCTAATCCTGTGCCTTCTTCTCTGCCATTACTTTGTTTAACCTGTGTAAAAGCTGAGAAAATATCCTCCAGCTTATCTTTTGCAATCCCAATACCTGTATCGCTTACCGTGAACCGAATCTTATCAGTTTTGACTCCATCTCCTGATGTCTTGGTTGAATCTACTGGGAAAACTTCTAAGGTAACACTGCCGCTTTCTGTAAATTTTATGCTGTTATTCAGTAAATTGAATAATACCTGGCTCAATCTTTTACGGTCGGCCCGTATGTGTTTTGGTAAATCCTTTGAAAACTTATTAATGAAAGGAATTCCTTTATTCTCTGCCCTGATTTGAATGATGGACGAAATATCGTTCAGGAATTGGGAAAATGAAAAGTCTGATTCGGTAAGTACAATTTTTCTGGCTTCAATCTTAGCCAAATCCAACAGATCGTTAATTAAACCCAGCAGGTGACGGCCACTGGTTAACATTACGTTTACTCCCTTTTTATGCGTATCAGAAAGGTCTGACTTTCTTATTAATATTTGTGTATACCCCAGTATACTGTTTAAGGGTGTGCGCAATTCGTGGCTCATATTAGCCAGGAAAGTACTTTTTGCCTGGTTGGCGGCTTCTGCTTTTTCTTTGGCAGCTTCGGTCATCTGCATCGCTTGTATTAGCTCATCCTGTGTGGCTTTCAGCTTGTTTAATGCAGAGCCAATTTCATTGTTCTGCTGTTCAATGGTAATTTTCTGTCTGTGGGTTACCCTGAACCTGTTGTACATAAAACCTGAAAAAACAATGAATAATACCAAACCTCCAATCAAAGCAAGTTGTTGGGTTTTCGATTTTTCAAGTTTTGCCTCCTGGACTTTTTGCACTTCAATATAAGTTATACTATCAGCAATGGCTTGTTTTTCATACTCATATTTGTACTCCTGCCGAATGACTTCACGCTGGTTCTCTTCACTATTAATGCTGTCTCTTGTTGCAATATAAAGTTCGTACATCTCCAATGACAGTTTATAATTGTTCGTGGCTTTATGTGCACCATACAGAGTTTTGGCAGCATTCCTTGTTTCTATTGCAATACCAGCCTCTTGTGCTATGGCAAGCGAGCGGGTGCTATATGCTATAGCATTGGCGTAATCGCCTTGTTTCTTATGAATATTCCCGATGCTGTTTAAGGAAATAGCAATTCCCCTCTTATCACCAATTTCTTCCTGGAGGGCTATACTGCGGCTGAAATAGTCAATGGCTCTGGCATAAACCCCTTGTTCATTATAAATACTCCCAATGTTAATTAAGGAACCGGCTATTCCTCTTTTATCCCCCATTTCTTCCCAGATAGATAAACTGCGGGAATAATAGTCAATGGCGCTGGTGTAATCGCCCTGTTCCTGATAGATAAGGCCGATGTTGTTTAATGAAACTGATATTCTCTTTTTATCCCCCAATTCTTCCCAGATAGATAAACTGCGGGAATAATAGTCAATGGCACTGGTGTAATCGTCCTGTTCCATATAAATAACCCCGATATTGTTTAAGGAACTGGCAATTCCCTGTTTATTCCCTATTTCTTCCCTAGTGGTTAAACTGCGGGTATGATAATTAATGGCGTTAGCGTAATCACCCTTTTCATAGTAAATAATCCCGATGTTGTTTAAGGAAGAGGCAATTCCCTGTTTATCACCTATTTCTTCTCTGATGGTTAAACCATGGGCAATATAGATAAAGGCGCTGTCGTAGTCACCTCTGACATAAAGACTTACTCCCTGTGTGTTCAAAGCTTTTGCCATTTGTTTTTTAAGCCCGTTGCTATTGGCAAAATCGTATTGCAGTTGCGCAAAGTAGTAAGCACTATCGGGTTGGGAAAAGAGATATCCATCCCAGGCAATCTCATGCATTGCTTTCAATCTGGTAGTATCAGGCTGGTTAGGGTCGGTCCACACGATCCACAGACTGTCAAGGTTAACCTGTCCTATTGAAGGAAAGGAGAAACATATAAAGTAAACAAATAGTATTTTTTTCATATTCAAAATTTATCTTCCAACGTTTTTTGAAGTAGTTCAATAATTTCATCCATACGATAATATTTTGCTGTAACGAGTGTATCCACTGAAGGAAGGTCGTGTAAACTTAGTAAACTTCGGGTTGCCATGTATATGCCAGTATCCCTCAACTGCTCAAATATTAGTTCGTAAGGATCATTTTCCTGTTGCTTTTCCTGTGCGAACAACAGGTATCCGCTCAAAACCGGTGTCATTAAAATAATACTTTTGATATAGCTTAATTGATTCATGATAAACATCATTTTTGTAATCCACGATTACAAATATATGAAAAATTAAGCTATTATGGAATAATTCTCCCAATTAAAGTGGCAACATGGAAGATTTTCATGTTGAAAAAATTGAATATACAAAATTAATCTGCTCCAGACTTCAGGATTTATCCTGAAAGCAGGAACAAAATCCAGTTATAAACTCAATATAAGTAATTAAACTTAGTGAATAAGAAAATGATTCGTTTTACAAAACAGGAGTTATAAATTATATGGCCTTAAGTTTACCTAATAAAGTATAAATCTGCCAAGCTATTTCATGGAAGGTCATTATAATTCACTGCAAGTCACTATTTCCTCACTGCACGACTCGATTATTTCACTGTAAGACGAAATTATGGCAGTGTAAGACGAAATTATGTCAGTGTAAGATACAATTATTTCACTGTAAGATACGATTTCTTCACTGTAAGACTCAATTACCTTAATGTAAGATACTATTTCCCACTGGTAATGATCTGTTTTCTGACTTCAGTCTATAATGACACCAGCGAAATACAATTTCAGGGTAATGTAAGGATTAGATATTATGCATAGAATTTCAGAACTCAGTAATTTTGATGCTTAAAAAAATCATAAGCAAAATGGTATGTTTAAAAAGTTTATTTGGAGTAATGGAGTAGTGGAATATTGGAAATAGTAATTGCCTGATATTATGACACCTTCCCATTAATCCATTACTCCAATGACCAGAGGGAATCCGTATGGATACTCCAT
>CAYWXI010000054.1:0-36952 GCA_964462015.1 uncultured Bacteroidales bacterium
GAAACATAAGAATCATATATAGCTTCCATAGTGAAATCAGTTGAAACAATATTGTTTTCAGACCAGACTTTTAAAGTAATCGGATTGCCTGCTTCGTAGCCTTGCCCAATAACCAAAGTGCTAAACACAGCAAGTTCGTTTTCAAAAGTATTTTGAGAATTTACTTTCATAGCACCAACCTGAATATCTCCATCATAAGCTGCAACTTCATTGCCAATTTCCAGTCCATCAATATAAATTGTATAAACCGGATCGGCAGCATTTCCTCCTTCGAAAATAAAGTGTGTTGGAATAGCAGTTATTTTACCACTTGATTTTGCTGCTGCGGGATAAATAATTTCACCGGCGGCAAACATTTTTACAAGATAACCTTCTGTGGGTAATGCATCGCCGATACCGTTTACCCAGTTAGGGCCGATTTTTCTTAACATTCCTCCTTGTGAATTTCTAATAAAATCCAGATCATCTCCAATAATAGTTTCAAATGCAAGCAAGGCCTCCATAGCATTTTCGGGGAAATAGCTTACAAACTGATATCCTGTTATAACAGGAATCGGAGTTGCAGGATCAACCAAAGTTCCATTTATTGTAAATAAGTCATCGGCAAACATTTTAACCAGATAACCTTCGTCAACAATCCAGTCGCCAATACCATTTACCCAGTTTAGGCCGATTTTTCTTAATACCTCTCCTTGTGAATTTCTAACGAAATCAAGGTTATCGTTTAAAACATCAGCCATAACAATAGTCATATCAGGGTTTTCGGGAATAATTCCAGAAGAAATAAATTGATAACCATTGAACAAATTGATTGCCTGTAAAGTGTGAAGTGTGAACAAATTATTCACATCATATGAAACAGGATCATGCATATAGGCAGGGGTGCCATCCCGATAAACACTGAGGTTCAGTTGGCTCCACTCAGGAATATATTGCATAAACTGCATATTACTAACACCCCCATTTGAATAGTTTTTCATCAAATCCCAGTTTTCTTGTGAACCGATACCTGTTCCATCACCGATATTATCCACTATAGCAAGATAACGGTTGCAATAATGCCTGAGGTTATTTCTTTTAATCTCTGAATTTGCGGCATAGAGGTTATCACCCGGAAGAGTATCATTATAACTATTGGTACGGAAGGTAATATAAGGCTCTTCAGGGCAAACTTCGGCAACCATGGCTATCAGGCTGTCATATATGGCAGTTGACGGAGCTGAAGCTGAAAAATTACTACCCCATGCATATCCCTGGGAATTAGAGCTGATTGCATCCCGGATATCAAGCATGTTATTTACTCCATCCTGGTTATAGTCTGCTGACTCCAGCGCTTTACGAAAAGTAAAAGCATATGGTTCATAACCTGCATTGGTGCTATAACTCCAGTTATGAGTAATACCATTCGCAAATATTGAAAGGCCACTTGAATTGATTCCGGAAGCAGGAGCCATTTCTCCGGTACATCCAATTAAGAGCCAGGGTTGTTTATTTGGTTCTGATGGAATGTGAACGACAATAATGACATTCGATATCAAAACAGGAACAACATAGGCGTCCATATGCCTGGAAATAACTGAACATCCATTAAGGTCTGTTCCTGCTGTGGCATCACCCCAGTTCATAAAAGCAGAACAGTGAAACCCGTATTTTGTTTTGCTAAGCCGCGGCCAGGCATATACGTCATTTATTAGGTTTGCTGCCAATAAATCCACAGCGGCATAAGCATGAGGATTATAACCGGCAACCGTCGCTCCATCCATCATGGCCTGAGCTTCATTCCAGTAAACCGAGTCAATATGAAAACTTATGCCTTCAGTAACTATGTCTTTCAGATTAGGCCAATCATTTCCAAAAAACGGAATTATAAAATCCTCAAGAACTTCAATAAATTTATCTCCAACAAGGTAACCATAAGCAAATCCGCGCTCTTCGCTGGTACCCCAGATTTTGATCGTAATAACGTTGTTGGTGTCGGAAATGATCTCTCCGTTTACTGTTTGTGAAAACAGTTGTGCTGTTGATCCAAACAGTAGCACTAAAATAATGATTAATTTTTTCATGACTTTTTTTTTAAAGTTAATGTTAATTCTTAATTATAAACCAAAGTTACGATGCCGAAAAGGCAAAAAGGAGATGGATACAGCAACGCTAAGGAAAAATGTATAAACGTAGGGGTTTTCTGGATTAACGTAAGAAGATGTTTCGGGTTTCCCTGATGAAATATGCTCCGTTGTCGCATTTCACAGGGCAGGCAGGTTTCGGGTTTTCCTCCTTCGCTCCGATAGCAATCGGAGCTACGGCGGACAGGCTGGTTTGGGATTTATGCTGAGCATTATAAGCGTGTGCTTTTTCGGATTAGTTTTCCCCGGTATGTATTTTGTTTAAGATTTCCTTAGTTAAATCTCTTGCATACATGGTAATTTCCTTAGTTGTTTTACACAATATAATAATAAATTAACTATTTTATTTAAAATCTTTTGGGAATTCCGTTTAATGAAAATAGTACATTTTTAACCATATTGCATATACAGGATCCAGAATTTTTATTTCTCCTGGCTGGTCATCAATTATTTCTTTATTAATCAGAGCTTTTTTTATCCTGACTACATTTGCTGAAGTCCCAAGGTGATATTTGTCAATATTTCGTTTTGAACTAAACCGGCTAACTCCGTCCAGAAGTGCTTTCAGGAAATTTATCTGCGAATTACTGAGTGTTTCCGTGATATTCTGAAATAACATACTTAACTGTAATACTAATGTTTCAAGTGCTTGGTCTATTATGGAATCGCTGACTATTTTATCCGTTCTTAACCAACTGGCCTGGGCTAATTGTTGCACATAATATGGATGAAAATCAACTAATGTTGCAATTTTTCCAGCTTGTTCATGGCTAATTTCCTTACCCGTAGCATTAAACTGACTGATTATAAATATTTTCCAATATTCAATTGAAATTTTTGTCAAAAACATTAAATCCCCAAATTTATAAAATGGCATAGACGGAGATGTAAAAACTTCCATCAGCATATGTCTTTTACTTCCATAAAGACAATAAGTAACATGTTGATGATGCTGCCAACAAGACCTTAATTTTTTCTGAAATGCTAATGGATCCTCAAAATAGCTAATATTCTGAAATTCATCTAAGCAAACTACAACTTTATAGGCTTTTGAAATGGCAATATTTTCTGGTAGATTAAGTATTTCATCCGGTTGTTTTTTCAGTTCGTGCCAGTTAAGTTCTAAATTAAATTCTTGTTGCGAATCAGGTGATATACTAATCTTTGGAATCCAATGTTTAAGAAATTTTTTAACATTATCTATAACCTCATACAGTTTTCCAGAAATGGCTCGCATAAGGCTTTCAGCCAAAATCCGGTAAAATTCATCTTCACTTCGAATATTAAACATATCAATTGAAACAACTATTATTGAATTGTTTTTCTTTTTGACTTCATTTATTGCTTTTAAGACAAGTGATGATTTTCCCCATCTGCGTGGAGAAATAAGAATTGTATTTGTTCCTGATAAAAAATTTTGTTCTAATTTTTCCAGTTCCTTTTCCCTGTTTGTAAAATTTTCATCTGTTGCCAGTTTTCCATAAATAAATGGTGTTTTCATACATCTGCTATTTTTTAATTGCAAAAGTAAGTAACAAAATTGTAACTAACAAATTTGTTACTTACAATTTTGTTAGTAAAAATACTTTTCGGTAAAAATTAGGTGTTTTAACTGTGAACCAAAGTGTTTTCGTAATTAATTTAACACATTTATTCTTTTTACATAACAATTAATTTAAACTCAAAAAAACTTCTCATACTCCTCCAAATCCCACTGCAAATTCATTTCTTCAAACATTGATTTTGCTTTCAGCAGGTATTCGGTTCCGTTCATACCATTGAGCTTCTCTTTTTTGTTTTTCGGATCACGCAGGAATTTGCCAATCTCAAAGTATGTACGCGACAGTTCAAGGTTTCCATCAAAACTTAGACCTGCTTTTATGGATTTGTCAAAATTTTTCAGGGCTTTGTTAGGCTTGCTCAAAATCCGGAAAACTATAGCGCGTAAACGATATGCTTCAGGAAGAGCCTTTCGGACTTTTTGTGCATGTTTTATTAGGTCTTTTGTGGTTTTCAATGCAAGCTTTCCTGCACTTAGATTAACAGGTTTTGCTTTTAATTCAGCAATTTCTATATAACTTTTTGCAATCAGATAGTGTGTATAACACAATTTTATCCGGAAATCTTTTAATAGTATTGCAGCTTCTGAAAGGCTATTTCTGGCATTATCATAATCCTGCAAGATGGAAAATGCCATGGATTGTAAGCAATAATAAAGCATTAATTGCATTTTGTATTCAGTTTTGTGCGCAAACCTTAAAGCTTCATTTATCATTTTCATCGCCTCATCCATTTTTCGAAATTTTATATAAAAGGCTGTTTTTACCCTGTGATATTGGATTTCCGGAAATCTGTTATCAAATACTTCACTAATAGTTACCAGGCGTTGTAAATAACTCATAACAATCTTTTCGTTGCCTGAATCAACGGCACTATAGCCATTGTAAACATAAAATGTTGCTAATCTCCAGTATTCACCAATCTGGAGAGACTTATTAAATATTTTTTCTTCTTCAAGCTCATCAAATTTTTTTCCTGCATAGAATATATACATGCTTAAGGTGAACTTTCCGTTTATCCATCCTGTCACAAACTGTTCATCTAAATGCCGTAAGGCAAAGTCCATCAATTTCTTTCCTGACTTTAATAGTATCCCGATAAAGAATAACATTCCACTAAAACTCACCATTATCGAAGCCGCAAGGTTACCCCATTTGTTTTTCTTCATGCACCTGAATCCATAAAAGGATTCTATAAATAACCTTTTGGGATCAATAGTCGTCAAAGCATGTCCTTTTATCTGGAAAATATGCATTAATTTTTTTTCAATGGTTCCTGCATTATACTCGGGTTTATTGTAAAAATAGATTGTTCTCAATATCAATAATGAATTATAGATCAAGTCGATGACAATTCGGAAACCCGATTTCGGAAATGGTTTCATATAGAAAGCCTGTACCTTTTCAAAGTATTCAACCGCTTCCAGGTATTGTCCGGATGCGAAATACGCAAAAGCCAGTTTCTCTTCCAGATCAACTACTTTTTGGTGATCAGGTGTCCGATTATTATGAAGATGAGTTTCCAACGCCTTTTTCAAGAAATTAACTGCTTCTGATGATGCCCCGGATTTCATGGATTCTTCACCAGCTTTTATCAGGTATTCTTCTGTTTTTTCCTGCTGTCCGGCCTTGCTGTAGTGATGGGCCAGCATTCCGTAAAACTCATTAATTCGTCCGGCAAAAACCTTTTCGATGGAGCCGGCTATTTTCAGGTGGAGGTCTTTCCTTGATTTTTCAACTATCGAATCGTAGGTAGATTGCTGTGCAAGGGCATGTTTGAATAAAAATTCCACCTCATCTTTCTGCTTTCGCTCATTGATCAATTGTACGTCTTTCAGATATTCCAGTTTGTTGTCCATTTCTTCAATAGTCTGGGCAGCTTCTTCCAAAACTTTAAAGTAAAAATTCCGTCCGATCACAGATGCGGTTTTAAGTAAGTCTTTTGTTTTTCCATCTAAGCGGTCAATCCTTGATAAAATCACATTATCAACTGATTCAGGGATGTTAGCGTATTTGATATTTTCGGTGTGGATAAAGTTATTGTCTTTAATTACGATCAAGCCTTCATCAATGAATGACCGGATCACTTCTTCGATAAAGAACGGATTGCCGGCAGCCCTTTCAATGATAAGATTGTTGATCTCTTCAGGAAGGTTTGTTTGAAGCAAAAGGTTATTAATAAGTTCCTCCGATTGCTTTTGCTGTAAAGGTTCTATATTAATTCCAAGAAAATGGTCTTTTAGGTTTTCAATAAGGTAATTACCAATTCGTTCACCTGTTTCTTTATGCCCCGGCCTGAATATATTTACAAATAAAATCCGGTTTTTTCGGGCAAGTTTAAACAATGACTCCAAAAAGATAATAGATGAAATATCACACCAGTGGGCATCTTCTATAACAATAACAACCGGACGTATGGACGCCGCACGGCTTAACAAATCACGCAGGTTTTTTAGGATCAGGTTTTCCAGGGCTTCTCCCTCAATATCTTTTGTACGATCTTTGGCTTTTCCTTCGAGACGGTAGCCCATCATGGTGGCAATGAAGGGAAAAATTTCGTCAAAAGCTTCGGCATAAACACGACGGATGGCTCTTTGAAGCTTTGTTATTGAATCAGTTGGAGAATCTTCTTCCTTTATCCTTGCCCAGGATTTGATGATCCGGATTATAGGATGAAAGCTGAGTCCCTTACCATTTGATATAGCCCTGCCCTCAAACAATGCGATTTTCCTCATCAACTCTTTTTGTCTTATCTCTGCCATTAACCTCGATTTGCCTATACCTGCCTTACCTACAATATTGATCACAGAACCCTTGCCGTTTATCAAGTCGTAAATCCCATTTTGTAATTGTTCAAATTCAGCCTGTCTTCCTACCATTTCTGAAGAGATCATTCTTGAAGAAGTTGTATCGGATTTGATCTCTTTTTTCTTTTTCCGGATCAGTTCGAAAATTGGTAAAGGCTCTTTTTGGCCTTTGACCGGTACAGGCTCCATTGCAAAGAATTCAAATTGTTTTTGAATTTTTGAGTGCAGGTTTGGCCCCGTAAGGATTTGTCCGTTTTCTGCAAAATCCCTGATACGGGAAGCTGTATTAACAGTCTCTCCAAACACATTAAAATGACTTTGGCCATTAGTAGTAACCAAACTAACTATCACAGGCCCGTTTTCTAATCCTACCCTCAAAGAAATCGGATTGGGAAATTCATTAAGCTCGTTGAAGGTTTTAAATCTCTCAATTAAATCAACTGCTGCTCCTATTGCTTTTACCGGTGCTTCGTCTAATAGCTCAGGTACTCCGAAAACCGCCTTGATGTTTTCTCCATCCAGGTTGCTTACCGTTCCACCATAAAGTTCGATCTTTTTTATTGCAAATTCAAAACACTCATTCATCAGGGATCTGAGCTTTTCAGATGGTAATTGTGCGGACAGTTCACTTAAGCCTACTATTTCAGCAATTAGTACTGTAGATTCGTTTTGTGAATCGAAATTAGGCTTCTTTGATTGATTCATTATTTCTAATTTTGATTGCATAAAGTTATGAAAAATTATTTAAAGATTTTCGAAATTCAGGAGATCGCTGAATTTCAGCCCGTTCCCGATATCCCAGTGATTTCTTATGTGTAATTAAATTTAGTTATCATTTTGAATATCACTTTTTTAATAACTTATAGACAATAATCACATCAACAGAAAATCGCTGAAAGCTTTCGGGATTAGCCATTAGGCTTTATGAAAATCCTTAGAGTTCCTTCGTGGTTGATTTTCTTTTACCACAAAGCGCCATGATGTTTATTTAAAGTTTAATTATTTTCTTTGTTATAATCTTTTTATTGATTATCAAATGGATAAGATAAATCCCTGCTGGTAATCCCTCAGCCTTCCATTGTACCCGGTGATTACCATTGTGATGGTAAGAATTTACCGGTGTATCAATTAATTGTCCGTAGGTATTATAAATCTGTAAGCTTACCAGGGATGGTTCAGTGAGCGAATAATAGATAGTTGTTTTTCCGTTGAAGGGATTCGGATAAATCGATAGATTTTGAGCTTCCTTATCGTCTATACCAAGAACACCTATGGTCACATTAAGGATATTTGTATCTGCAATGCAACCAAGTTCACTCGTCTCTATAAGTTTGACAAATCCATGGCCTGATGCGCCCCAATGTATTGTAATACTATTTTCAGTTCCATCGATCTTGTTACCGCCTTCAACCCCGAATTCGTAAGTATGTCCTTCCTGCATATCCACGGAATAGGTTGCAACCTGGTATTCAATGACACTGGTATGTCCCACAATTATTGTCGGGATTGCGAATTCAACTGAAAGTATGGCAGTGTTGCTGGTACCGGTTCCATATTCATTGGTGGCGATACATCTGTATTCACCGTCATCTTCCGGCTGAACATGTGGAATTAAAATAACACTGTCAGTAGCACCTGGTATATCGATGCCATCCTTTTGCCACTGGTAATTGATTGGAGGTATTCCTTCCACTATGGCCTCGAAAGCGACACTATCATTTTTACAAACAGCCTTATCACTTAACTCAATTATAAAGGAGGGTTTGATTTTCCAGTCTCCTTCATGGTAGAGGGTCTGGATTTCAAATTCATTTAGTGCACGATCGTAAATACGTAGATCGTCAATTTTACCATTGAAAAACGGCTGTCCTGCCCATGTAGCAGAAGAATGTCCAATATAAAGAGGATTTGAATGTGGCAAAGGATTCCCTGAATATGTATGTTGATAATCTAAAATACCGTTTATATAAATTGCCATATTTTTTGTCGCTGAATTCCAAACACCAACAATATTTATCCATTTGTTTGTATCAATGTGAGATAAACTGGTAATTTCTGATTGCCCCCCATTAAAACCAAAATGAACTATGCGACTATATTGTTCAATCCATAAATAATAGCCATTTGTTGTTCCGTCACCACCTTCCTTACCAACAATATTGTCACCTGATGAATAATATATCCATGATGAAATCGAAAAACTATTTGAGAGATTAATTGTTGAGTCACTACCACAATCTACATAGTCGTTCTGGCCATCAAAACCATACGCCTTATCATCATCCCCGAATCGATCATTGGAGAGGGTAGCACCATAAACAATACCATCGTTGCCATTTCCGCTTTCATCAATTGCATTTCCGTTAAATGGATAAAAGGCAACCAGTCCACTATCCAACGAAACCGGAGGGATGGTATAAATGAAGAAGTCACCGTTGCTTTCATCTTCCGCAACCAAAACTCCTTCAGTATCAAACCCTTCAATTTTGATTCGTGCAGTATTACATTGGGCTTCGGGGACTGTCCATGGCTCTTCACCATCATTTGCTATATTTTCAAATAACAGGTCATTATAGGTAAGTCCGCCATTATATGAAAGCCAGATATTGATATTTTCAATGACAACAGAAGTGCTGGTCCAGCTTATCGATTGCTGGGTATCCCATTGCCAGTATTCGCCTCCATTTGGAGATATCACTGTTACAGTTGGTCCGCTGGTATCCCTTAATACATGCAGGTTTTGTGAGGTAGATATTATCAATTCATTAATACCGTCAACATCAAGATCGGTTGGAATTACATCCCTTACCTCATTATCATAACTTAAGCTCCATAATTCATTGAAGTTATCATCCAGTACAACAAACTCATTGGTCATTATTTTTCTGACAATTATTTCAAGATGACCATCTCCATTTAAATCATTTATGGCACAAACCCGTAATATCGAACCTGATACAACATACTCGTTCAAAAGATTTAATGAATCATCAAACATCAATATTTTACCGGTTTGTGAAAATCCATCCTGATAGTTTACCAGGATTTCCTTTTTATTATCTCCTGTAAGATCAGCAATCCCGTTAACTATTAATGGCTTGCCAGCATTATATTCTTTGATGATTTCTCCGTTATCAGGGTTCAACAGGTAAATTCTACCAAGATTTCCATCCCACCATTGCCATCCATGCTCGCGGGAAGTATAAATAACCTCATTCTTTCCATCACCATCCAAGTCGTGTACTGAAACCTCCGAATCTACAAACCCCCAACCTTCAAATTGTTGTGACCATAACAGGTTCCCATCTTTGTCAAGGCAGAAAGAATAACATTCGCAATCAGAACTACCGTTAACTGTATGGCCATTACATGATCCACCCCCACCAAACACAATCTCTTTGTTGGAGTCACCGGTAACATCAGCAATATTTATTGTGCGTACAAACGGACCGATTGGAAACACCCATTCAAGCTCACCACTATTGTAGTCAAATACACCAACTGCTCTTGACCATAGTAATAATCCATGCATTCTAAAGAATACCACTTCCAGATCACCGTCACTGTCAATATCTGTTACGGCCCTGGGATAAAGAAAATCATACACAGACAATTGCTCTGTCATGCTGATCTCTTTTATCAAATTACCATACCCATCATAAAACAATAGCTTGAGTGTGTCGTTTATCCTTGTATTTAAAATGATTTCCGGAATGCCATCCTCTGTAACATCATCCAGAATGAACTTATAATTACCTACATCAATATAACCCAGGTCCATGCTCCATAATTCATTGCCCTGTCCATCTAAAACATATAATATATTATTTGTGCTATATATTATCTCCTGCAAATCGTCACCATTTATGTCTCCTGTGCGTACCTCAGGGTTTTCCGCATTTATACTCCAATCCTCAACAAATGGATTATTCTGGATTGGTATATCCGTATCAAAAGGATAATGATAGCTCCAACCCAGATCATATCCGTCGCGGGGCCAACCCTCTTGGTTATTTCTAGCGGACGATGACTGTTCAGAGTTGACGACCTGTCCAAACAGTGTACTTGCTGTTAAAATGATTGCTGTGATAAGCGCTAAATTTTTCATGATAACCCCCTTTTTTAAGTTAATAAATTTTTATTTATCGAACCAAAGTTACGATGCAAAAAAGGCAAAAAGGAGATGGATACAGCAACGCTTGGGAAAAATGTATAAACGTATGGGTTTTCTGGATTAACGTGAAATAAGTTTCGGGTTTCAGGTTCCGGGTTTCAGGTTTTCCTTCGCTCCAATAGCTATCGGAGCTCAGGTGGACAGGTGGGTTTTTGGGCTAAACATTATAACCGTGTGCTTTTTTTTATTAGCTATCATAAATTCCAAAGTATAAATCATAAAAGTACGGAATACCGTCGAATTTATAATAGATAAGCCGGAATAAAAACCATGTCCCCTGAGAAATCATAGTATGATTGATTAACAACAACATTCTTGATTTTCAGAAATTCATGCTTGTATTTTTTATCAAACTCAAACAAGGCTTTTGGTTTTTTATTAAATCTTCCGGATTTAACCTCAACTAACAAAATCTCACCTTCTTTTTCTGAAATAAAATCTATTTCTGTTTTTGATTGAGTTCTGTAAAAATAATTGTTAACCAAAATATTATGCTCTTTCTCAAGAAAATTAAACACATAATTTTCATACAAAATTCCGGCATCAGGACGTAAGTCCAAGGTATTAAAATTCTTAATCTGAAGGTTCCTGATACCGTTATCCTTAAAGTAATTTTTTTTATTTTTCGATATTTCCTTGTTTTTGTTCATAAAGAAAGGCGGTAATTCATCAACAATAAAAGTTTCTATCAATAAATTCAAATACTTCATTAATGTTGCTGATGAAATACCAATAGTGGTAGCTACTGAAGACATATTAAATAAATTACCGGTATTTACCGAAAGATATTTCAATAGCTTGTTGTATGCTTCGATATTATCAATTCTGGCAATATCACGAATATCTTTTTTTATATACGAGTCTGCAATACTAAAAAGCTTTTCAATCTTGTCTTTTTTAGTCTTTAATAGAGTTACTTCAGGGTAACCACCAAAAATCAGATATTCTTCGAAAGCGCCTATAAACTTATGATGCTGACTTTCAATCATACTTTTTAAGGATGCCTTGTTTCTTTCAGAAGAAAATAATTTTCTGATATTTAACAGCCTGTCTTCACCTTTAAACAATAAAAATTCATCAAAATTTAACGGTTCGACATAATATACTGCTTTTCGTCCGGCCAAAGAATCGGAAAATTTATGTTTAATTCTTAAACTTGAAGAGCCTGTTGCAATAACCTTTAATTTTGGAAAATAATCATAAAATAACTTCAACAAATTGGACGGATCATCCAAATGCTGAATTTCATCTAAAATCAACAGGTTTTTATCGTCCGGATTGATACCTTCGATCTGAAGGACATTTATTAATGTTTTTACACCCAGGCCTTCCATGCCAAACATTGCCCTGTTTTCTTTATCCTCAAAATCGAAGAAAAAGATATTAGTTTTGTCAAAATCAGATGCTTCAGCAATAAGTTTTGTTAATGTAGTTTTTCCGGTTTGACGGGTGCCAAGCAGAAAAATCACTTCCCGGGAATGTATTTTGTTTAAAATTTCCTTAGTTAAATCTCTTGCATACATAGTAATTTCCTTAGTTATTTTGCAAATATAATAATAAATTAACTACTTTGTTTAAAACCTATTAAATTACAGAGGTTTTTATTCATCCGATGACTTGAAGTCATCTGATGAGTGAATATGAGACAATGTGATAAGAAAAAATTATAGTTGACACTTTTCAACCTGTTACTATGCAACGGTTTATACAACCTTCAACATAACAGGTTTTATCCATTCATATACTTTTCATACTCCTCCAAATCCCATTGCAAATTCATTTCCTCAAACATGGCTTTTGCTTTCATCAGACATTCGGTTCCGTTCATACCGTTGAGCCTTTCTTTTTTGTTTTTCGGGTCGCGCAGGAATTTGCCGGCTTCAAAGTATGTGCGGGATAATTCAAGGTTTCCGTCAAAACTTAATCCTGCTTTTATGGATTTTCCAAAATTTCTAAGAGCTTTGTCAGGCTTGTTCAATAAGCAGTAAACTATAGCTCGTAAACGGTATGCTTCGGTTCGATTACTCTTAATCTTCCTAGTACATTTTACCAGTTCGTTTGTAGTATTCAATACGATTTTTCTACAATCTTTATTGTCTGTTTGTTTTTTTAATTCGGCAATTTCAATATAGCTTTTAGCTATTAAAAATGTGGCAACATAAATTAGTGCGCGGACACCTTTCGAAAGTTCTTCCGCTTCAAAAAGACTATTTCTTGCTTCTTTATATTTGCCAAGGATGGAAAAAGCCATTGACCGGAAACAATAAGTCATAAACATCGTTAACTTATGATCAGTTTTTCTCGCAATGTTTATTGCCTCTTTCGTAACTTTTAGTACTTCTTCTATTTTTCTGAATTTAAGGTTGTATATGTAATTCAACCTGTGGTATTGTACAATAGAGTAATTATTTTCAAAAGCTTCGGATACTCCCATCAATAATTGCAAATAACGTAATGTCAGTTTCTCATTTCCCGACTCTATTATATTAAATCCATTGTAGACATAAAAAGTTGTCATGGGCCAATACTCACCGATCTGAAGTCCAAGCTTATATACTTTTTCCTCTTCTTGTCCCTCAATTTTTATTCCTCCATAGTAAACATGTACACTTTGAGAATATTTAAAGATTAGCCATCCTAAAACATACTTTTCATCTATATACTTTTTGAAAAACGTCATTATTTTTTGCCCGAGATTAAATAATATCCCGGTAAAGAAAAAAGTACAACTGGTTGATACTGCCATTGAAGCCTCGTAATTCCCGAATTTATGTTTGTTTAAAAACCTGTATCCATAAAGGGATTCAAAAAAGGCTCCTTTAGGATCAACAGAAACAAGAGCAGCTCCTCTAGGATAAAAAATTCTCAATACCTGTTTTTCAATCTCTGCAGTTTTACTATCAGCCTTGCACCGATATAAATACATGGTTTTAAATATTAATATTAAGTTATGGACCAGGGCGATAATTTTACGAATGTTTGTTTTTGGAAATGGTTTATAATAAAATGCAATAACTTTATCAAAGTATTCAACCGCTTCCACGTATTGTCCGGTAACATATAAAGCATAAGCTAATTTTTCCTGCAAGTCAACAACTTTTTGCCGGTCAGGGAAAATATTATTATTATGAAGATGAGTTTCAAGAGCTTTTTTCAGGAAATTCACAGCCTCTGATGAGGCGCCTGATTTCATAGATTCATCCCCTGCTTTAATCAGGTATTCCTCTGATTTCTCCTGTTGCCCGGCCTTGCTGTAGTGATGGGCCAGCATTCCGTAAAACTCATGAATTCGTCCAGCAAAGACTTTTTCAATAGAACCCGCAATTTTAAAGTGTAAGTCTTTTTTTGTTTTTTCCATGATTGAGTCATACGTAGCCTGCTGCGCCAAAGTATGTTTGAAAAGGAATTCTACTTCGTCCTTTTGTTTATGTTCATTTAATAGCTGGATGTCTTTCAGGTATTCCAGTTTACTATCCATTTCCTCAATTGTCATTGCAGCTTCTTCCAAAACTTTATAATAGAAGTTTCTTCCGATCACAGAAGCAGTTTTCAGCAGGTCTTTGGTCTTTTCATCCAATCGGTCGATTCGGGATAGTAATACATTATCAATGGTTTCCGGAATATTGGCGTATTTAATACTATCAGTTAGTAAAAAGTTATTATCTTTTACTTCTATCAATCCTTCATCAATGAATGAACGGATAACTTCCTCAATAAAAAATGGATTGCCTGCTGCTCTTTCAATGATAAGATCGTTGATCTCAATCGGAAGATTTATATGATTTAGCAGATTGTTTATCAGCTCATTCGAATGTTGTTGGCTTAACGGCTCTATATTAATTTTGAAGCTCTGCTCTTTCAGGTTTTCTTCATGGAAGTTACTAATCCTCTCTCCTGTCTCTTTATGTCCAGGCCTGAATACATTTACAAATAATATGCGGTGTTTTCCGGTAAGTTTGGATAGTGATTCTAAAAATATTATTGATGAAATATCAGACCAATGAGCATCTTCAATCACAATCACAATGGGGCGTATAGAAGCTGCACGGCTTAACAAGTCGCGCAGGTTTTTCAGGATAAGGTTTTCCAGTGCTTCACCTTCGATATCTTTTGTGCGATTTTTGGCTTTTCCATCTAAGCGATAGCCCATCATTGTGGCTATGAATGGGAATATCTCATCAAAAGCTTCGGCATAAACACGACGAATGCCTCTTTGTAATTTGTATATTGAGTCCTTAGGGGTATCTTCTTCCCTAATTCCAGCCCATGATTTAATAATCTGGGTTATGGGATAAAAACTAAGGTTTTTTCCGTTTGATACAGCCCTGCCTTCTAAAAACACCACTTTCTTCACCAGCTCTTTTTGCCTGATCTCGGCCATCAACCTTGATTTACCTATTCCTGCCTTCCCGGTAATATTTACAATTGAACCACGGCCATTGATCAGTTGCATAAATTGTTTTTCAAGTTGCTTGAATTCTTTTTCTCTTCCTACCATTTCTGAACTTATCATGCGGCTTTGTTGTGCACCTGTGGATATGGGAACTTTTTTCCTTCCTTTCACCTCAAATACTGCTAATGGCTTTTTTCTTCCTTTAAGCGGTACCGGCTCCAATATCTGGAACTCAAATTTGTCTTTTGTTTTGTTATAAGTTTCCTTTCCGGTAAGAATCTGTCCGTTTTCTGCAATATCGCAAATGCGTGAGGCAATGCTAACGCTTTCTCCAATAAGTGTATCCCGGGCTTTATCTTCAGGCCCTATTTTCCCTAACAACACAGCTCCGGTTTGAATTCCGATTTTAATGTTAACAGGCAAAGGCAATTCCAAGTCAAGATTAAGTTCAGAAATTTTACTCTGCAATTCTACGGCAGAACTTACAGCTTTGGAAGGAGCGCTTTCAATGGTATCGGGAACACCAAAAGTTGCCATAATTCCTTCACCGGTAAATTTATTGATAGTTCCTCCGTAAAGAGTAATTACCGATTCCATTGTCTCAAAGAATTTATTCATCAGGTTGGTTAGCTCACCGGTTTTCATTTTTTCCGACAAATCGTTGAATCCCGACAGGCCGGCATACAGGATTGTGGCTTGTTTACGTTCGGATTCTTTCTGATGCTTTGCCATTATTGTTTGATTTTAGAACTGATATTTTAAATTTAATTACTTTTTATTTATTCCAAAGATAATCAAAATAAAACAGATAAAGGACTTAAATGGATAAACGTGTGAAAAAAATGTATAAGCGTAGGGGTTTTTCTTTTTAACGTATGAGGATTCGGTAAAAAAAGCAAATTATTATTCAGGGTAAACGCATGAAAATCCCAAATCTCAAATCTCAAAAAATAAAATACAAATAAATTCCAATTTTATAAACTTTAAAATTCAAACCACTCTTTATGGTTGGAGAGTAATGTGTGATTTTGATATTTGATTTTGTGATTTATAATTTTCTGCCAATGACCGAAGTGAATCCGTATGAAGCGAAGCAAGTCCGTATGGATGGAAAAAACACGATTGTTAAAAATAAGATACTACAAACTTCCAGGGTGTTTTATGATTTAGAAGCTTATGAGGTATAGATTGCCAACTTTCTTCTAAATCAGGTTTTCAAATAAACTTAAAAGCATTTCTTGTTTTCGTGATGCAACCGGCACAATGGAGCCATCAGTCATAACAACATCACCACTATCGGTTTTATCAAAATAGCTTAATTTATTGATGTTAATTATATGGGATTTATGTATTCTGTGAAATCCTTTATCAATCAAATTTTCTTCATATTCTTTAATGCCTCTTGAAACAAGTATCTTTCTGCCATCCATGATGAAAAAAGTGGAATAATTTCCATCTGCTTCAATTCTGATAATATCTTCTATACTTATAAGATGAATATGTTCACTCGTTTTCAGAATGATTTTAGAAGTTTTATTCAGGATTTTTATATTTTCTTCCATTGCTTTGAACTGCAGCTTTTCTTCATACCTGATCAATTCATCGGCTTTGTTGATAGCGTGCGCTAACTCTTTTTCATCAATGGGTTTCAGGATATAATCTATGGCGTTGAATTTATATCCTTTGATTGCATATTCAATATATCCGGAAATAAAGATCACCTTAAAATCCGGCTTCTCAAAATGTTTTATCAGGTCGAATCCACTGCCATCAGGCATTTTTATATCAAGCAGAACGAGATCGGGTTCATATTCGTTGATGGCAGCAACACCCGATTGAACACTCCCGGCTTCGGCAATAACAGAAACATTAGGGCAATATGATTTCACGGTGTTTGTAATCAATTTCCGATTGGATGGCTCATCGTCTATAATTATAGCTTTTAGCATGCTAATTTTTTTCATACCAAAGATATGGAATAAAAATGAAAAAATGAAAATTCCTGCATAAAATAATTCATCCAAATCTCAATTCAGAAATTTCAATTCTCAATTCCTTACCTTTTGCCTTTGCAAAAATCCTTGGATGTACTACAATTTTCAATTAATAAAGAATAAACACAAGTCCCGAAGGGACGACAGGTAAAAGCACAGGTCGAAGTGAAACGCAGACCTGTGTATTTGTTGCCGAACAATGACAAGTCCTGAAAGGACGACATGTAGATAGCCTTTTGCAATCATCAGATGTTATATGTCGCCCTTTCAGGGCTACCTTAGTATCGTGTACAATATCACAGGCTTACGCTACGCTTCAGCCTGTGCTTTTACATAACGTCCCTTTGGGCCTTTCTCTTCTGCAACAAAAGTGGAAATTTGTCGTACACCCAAACCCTTAGAGCTCCTTTGTGGCTAATTTTTTTTTGTGTTATATTTTCGTAAACAGAAATATTTCGCCTCTACGGAGCATTATTATTTATGGAACTTTATTTCTACGAATATTTCGTCCCTTTATACTTTAGCCATTAGCCTTTCGCCGTTTCCCCCACAACCATGCAGCAAAGTACACTATGCAATTAATTCATCAACTCATCAAAGGAAAGCGAGATATAGAATATTGCTCCCAATGTCGGGCCGCCACAAAAAGTTATATACCTTTTATTTAGTATGTTAGAACCTCCAACTTTAAGAATAGTTTTAAATTTACTAAATCTGTGGCTTACTTGAGCATCAAGTGTGTTAAATGCTGGAACCTTACCGTTTTGAATAAAGGGTGAATTCCACGTAAAAGCATCCTGCCATCTCCACGCAAGTTTAAATCCCAAATTTTCAGTTAAATACCTGTTGCCGAAACTTATGTTCACTATGTGTTCAGGTGTATTGTATTCGTCTAAAAAATCATCAGACAATCCCTCGGTAATTAATTTATTCCACGAATAATTAAAACCTATACGATAATCCTTAATAAAGATATAATCCAGGCCGAATGCAGCTCCCTGCGATTTTACAGTTTCGGGATTATTCTGATAAATCTGAAAGGTATTTTGGGCATTTCCGGTTAATAAACTGAATAATGCTGCCTGGTCGGTAAATGGATCAGTGGGATTTCCGTTTGCGTCTTGTGCCTGCCGCACACGAACCTGGTTAATAAAATCATCATAGATATTAAAATAATAGTAAGCGTCAATCATAAGTCTATTTGAGAACAATCCTTTATATCCCACCTCAAATACCTGTATGTGTTCAGGTTTTATAGGTGCCCAGCTTGTGTAGGGAAGAAGGAGGGTTGGATCAGGCGTACCTTTTGTCACAGACTCTGTAAATGCGTTAACTGACTTGATAGTGTAGGTCCAGTCATTTATCTTGTATTCATCATGAAACTCCTGCAGGCCACCTATTATTCTGGTGCTTATTACATCAAGATCGATATATTGACCCTGTGTTGTCGGGTTGCGGAAACCTGTTTGGAAGGAAGCCCTGAAATTGTGATTCCCGAAGAAAGTATATACTCCTGAAATCCTCGGGCTGAACTGGCCTTTAAAGTTTTCGTTTTTGTCATACCTGCCGGAGAATAAAAGTTTAAGGTGTTCATTAATGAATTTTTTGGATAAGTGTATATATCCCCCATATTCATTGATACGGATTGGATTTGTTTTTGAATCCGGGTAAAGCGTACCATCTGATCTCAGATCATATTGCCTCCAGTTTGCTCCAATGATCATTTCAATAATCTTTACTTCATTTTTGAAATTATACTGGCCTTCCGTGTGGTAGAAACGTGTATGATTGTTAAATTTAGCTCCGTCAGGTATTGTTAAGGCATTTATACTATCAAAGACATTTTGAAACTGAACACTTCCGGGTTCACATCTGCCGGCATCAGCAGCATTTCTTGAGTACACATGAAGGGCGCTTACTGCATCAGGATCATTAAGCAGGGCATCAATAACATTCGGATTATAAACAGGGCTTCCCGTGCTCGACATATTTGCTTCTAATAATCCACCTGCAAAAGTGCCGGCGTAGGCTCCGAACCAGGAAGAATTATTCAAATACGCATTATTAATTGCATATCCGGTGAAATCGGCAATGTATGAGTCACCTGAATTTTCAAATATTGCATACCCCATCAGTTTCCAGTTATCAGCTTTGGCCTCCAACCTGTGAATCTGGTTATTAGCATCCATAACAGAATAACGTTGGGCGCTTGTAAAAACAGAAGTGCCTCCTCCGTAATTATACAAATAACTCAACTCAATATTATCATTTACCCTGTAATTCAGTCCTACATTGGCCTTGAAGGATTTTGAACTATAGTCGATAAGCCTGAACTCCGGATATCCTGTCCGGTTAACATTTTGAGCCGGAAGTGCATAAACGTAAGGAGCAATAATGTCGGTACCCAGTCCCGTTTTAACGGCAATTGCATTGATCAAACCCTGTGACGACCGCAATAAGCCAAGGTTTAATCCTCCGTCATCACCATAAAGGTTCACTCCATCATAAGCCGGATTGATACTTAAATTACCTTGTAAATGTGTATTTTTATCTGAATAATTGTGTGCACTCCAGTCGTTTGCCTGCCTACGGCTTAAGCCTATTTTAAATGCAAATTTGTTGTTAAAAGCTTTTGCATATCTCACTGCAACTTCATACAATGGTTGAGGATCAGAAGACTCTCCAAAATCAGTATCACCACCAATATGGTTAACTCCTAACTGCACATAAGTACATAATCCCTGGTATTTGAACGGGCTTTTGCTTGAAATTAATAATATTCCGTTGAATGCATTTGGTCCGTATAATGCAGATGCCGCACCGGGTATCAATTCAATGCTCTCAATATCCAGTGATGAAGTACTATTAATACTTCCAAACGGCAGGTTCAATGATGGTGATTGTGTATCCATTCCATCAAATAATTGAACAAAACGTGTATTGGCAGTTGATGCAAATCCACGAGTATTTAAAATTTGAAAACCTATGCTACTGCTCATCATATCAACACCTTTCATTGTAGCTATGGCTTTGTAATAATCATCCGTTGCAATATTTTTAATATCAAGTATTCCGATTCTTTCAATTGAAACCGGAGATTGCATTATATTTTCCTCTACCCTAGTCGGAGTTCGCACCAGAACTTCATCCAGGACTGTAAGATTTTCGATCATCACGATATTAAGAATAACCAATCTCTCAGTTACTTCAATTTCCTGAGTTTTGTAACCAATAATTGAAACGGACAGTTGGATCGGGGGATTGTCTTTTACTTCAAGATAAAAATCACCGCTGTTGTTGCTTATAGTCCCGATTACCTTATCCTTAACAACGATGTTTGCACCGCTTAAAGGTTTATTTGATTCATTTTTCACATTACCAGAAATCGTGATCTTTTGCGCCTGTAATGAAGATGCTGCCAGCAACATTATTGTAATAAATGCAGTAATTGAAAGGTGCTTTTTCATGACATTAAGAGTTTTAGTTGATTACTAAATTAGATAATAATATATATTAAGCTCCAAATTAATCATAAGTATATTATTTCAGTTTACTTTAGACTCCTGATATTTTGCTATAAAGATAACAAAAATTTAACAATATTGAGTCTCGACGTAAAATCTGTATTTACTTATTTATCCACGGCATTTACTTAATAATTCCCGGCGTTTACTTATCTGTATCATTATTGCCTTTTCAGCATCGTAACTTTGGTTTATAATTAAGAATTAACATTAACTAAAAAAACGGAGGTTACAATGAACACAAAAAAATTTCTACTGACAAAGGGTTTAAGCATTATGATAATGTTAGGATTTAGCATTATGATTATGTTGTTAGCCACACTTTTAACAAATGCCCAGATACCGATACAGGGATTGGCGAATGATCAAGAAGGTATCGCTTTATGGAATGCTGACGGTACAGGCCCCGAACCTGCAGGCTATGGCCACTCTTTTCAACCGATCGGTAGTGTAGGTTATTATACTGCATCAAGGGATTATGATGGAATTGATCCCGATCCTGAAGCTGCATTATGCCACTTTTTGGATGATATCATCGGATTTCCACTTTTTATGCAAGCGCTGTATGATAATGGTTTTTCACCCGGACAGGTTAAAGTAAAAACCGACCTGTTTGAGTTGAAAGATGATGTTGAAGGAGAGGATTGGTTCACGATTAATAATGAGCATTATTATAATCGGTATGATGGGTATTATTTTATAGAATTGAATGGGGAACCTATGGTAACAGTCTATACTAATTATATTTTTAGTTCCATTTCTTCAACCGGAGATACCTCGCAATTAGAAACAAGTTTTTCCCAGCCTGTCAATACTTCTGCAAATAGTTCAGATGAAGTTAAGGAGGTAGCAACAGCTTTTTTAAACGATATGAATGGACAGGAGCTGAGATTTATCGTTACTGATAAAGTTTTTACAGGTTCTTTTCCTTATATTAATGGAAGATTGGGAGGATACGTTGATATTGTATCCGGATATTTAGAAAAAGGATTACCTGAGTTACCCGTTATTGGACTTGGTGTTGACCATGAGGGCCTCGCATGCTGGAATGCCAATGGCACAGGGCCTGAACCTGAAGCGTATGGCCATACTTTTTACTATAGTGGAACAGAGTGGTTAACGGCCTATTACATTGCTTCACGCGACTATGATGACATTGATGATGATCCCAATGCAAGTTTATGCCATTTTATTGATGATGCAAAAGGTTTCCCTAACCTTGAAATCCAACTGGTTTACAGGGGATTTACAATGGATCAGTTAAAATTAAAAACCAATATAGCAACAATGGGATATGATATAGAAGGTGAAGACTGGGGACTGGAGGGCAATATCCATTGGTATCATACTTATGGAAATACGCTCATCTTTGAAATCGATAACGAACCGATTCTGGAGTGTGTTATCGATACTAATTACAATTTTTTGGATTTGGATCATCCGGATGCAGATTGGTGGTCTTATTCAAGTTACGTAAATATTTCAGATATCTCTGCCAGTGCTTCGAACAATGCCCGGCATGTAGCATCTTCATTTTTGAAAGATATTGGAGGCCACTCAATTAAAACATACGCAGAAGGGAACCAGTCGCCCGGAGGAATCAACACTAACGGCCGGATGGGAGAATTTCATGAAATATTGAATGGGAGAATGGAAGCTAAAATCCTATCTCAATTTATACAACAAATACCTCTTTCATTAGGTTATAGTTTTGTATCTTCTCGAATTATTCCCGAAGACCCTGATATGACTATTGTTATGGCAGATATCCTAAACAACAATCTTGATTTTGTTAGAAATTCACAAGGAGCAATGTTAAGAAAAATCGGCCCGAATTGGGTAAATGGTATTGGCGACTGGATTGTTGAAGAAGGTTATCTTGTTAAAATGTTTGCCGATGATTCATTTATTATCCGAGGTGATGCAGTTGACCCTACAACTCCGATTCCTGTAGTAACAGGATATCAATTTGTAAGCTATTTCCCCGAAAATGCCATGGATGCCTTGCTTGCTTTTGAAACTATCATTGGTGATGATCTTGATTTTATCAGAAATTCACAAGGACAAGTATTACGCAAAATCGGCCCGAATTGGGTTAACAATATCGGCGATGCAATACCTACAGAAGGTTATCTTGTCAAAATGTTTGCCGGAGGTGAAATAATTTATCCTGCAATTGCAAAATCAAGTGGCAAAATTACTGCTATTCCAAGGCACTTTACTTTCGTAGGAGGTAATGCCGCCGATCCGGTTTATACAATTTATATTTCGGGTTTAGATATTGGTGATGAAGTTGCTGCTTTTAACGGAGATAATATGGTCGGTGCTATGAGAATTAATTCTCAAAATACTTTTGAAAACGAACTTGCTGTTTTTAGTACATTAAATAACGGAAAAGGATACGAAAAAGGCAATCCGATTAAATTTAAAATCTGGTCTGAAAGCAATATTCTTGCTACCGATTTCACTATGGAAGCTATGTATGATTCTTATGTTTCGGATGTTTATCCTGAAGAAGACGGGAAATACAGCATTGTAAATATTAAAAAAGGATCAATTGAAAATACGGAGGAAACAATATCTGTTTATCCAAATCCTTCCAAAGGAATATTTAATATCTTACTCGAAGGAATTAAGGGAGATACGCAAATTAAAGTATTAGACATAATAGGTAAAGAACGTTCTAATTTCAAATTTAGAGTATCTGCTTCAACACAACTTGACTTAACGGGATTAGCTTCCGGAGTTTATTTTATAAGCTTTAGTGGCAAAGATTTCAGACAGGTAAAGAAGATTGTTATTCAATAAAATTAACAGTACCAAAAAAAGGAGGTAATCATGAAAAATTTTACACTAATTATCATAGTAATGCTGATTTGTTTTCAAACAGAGTTATCATCTCAGAATTGTCTGCCCGAAGGTATCACTTTTACAACCCAGGAACAGATTGATAATTTTCAAACAAATTACCCCAATTGCACAGAGATAGAAGGGGATGTGACAATTTGTGGGATCGATATCATCAACTTGTTCGGTTTAAATGTTTTGACTGCCGTCGGAGGAAACCTTAATATTAATCACAACGATTCCCTTCACAGTTTAACAGGCTTGGAGAATTTACTCAATATTAATGGAACTTTAACTATTGGACATAAAAATACTCCCTGGGGTTCGGGTGGTAATCCTTCCTTGAATAGCTTATCAGGTTTGGATAATTTGATCTCAGTAGGTGGTGACCTAAATATTGGAGCCAACTCTAATCTTATGAGTTTAACAAGTTTGGATAATCTAACAATAATTGAAGGAAGTCTTTGCATCGGAGGTGGTCCGGGGAATGGTAATCAATCCCTGACCAGCTTAAAGGCTTTCGAGAATCTGAGTTCCCTCGGAGGAGATTTTTCGATATTGTGGAATTTTTCATTGGAGGATATATTAGGATTTGGGCAACTAACATACATACCCGGAAGCCTTATTATTGATAATAATCATGACCTTAATTGTTTAGTTGGCCTAAATAGTGTTGATTCAGTTGGAGGAGGTCTTCTGATCTGGCGTAATACTTCATTGAATAGTCTTTCAGGATTGGAAAGCATTCTATCTATTGGTGGTGATCTTGAAATTTGGGATAACGATGTCATGACCGGTTTATCAGGATTGAATAACTTAGCTACTATCGGAGGAGACCTTACGGTTGAGAACAATAAGGCGCTGGCAAGTTTAACGGGATTGGATAATATTTATCCGGGATCGATCAATAACTTAAATATATCAAAAAACGATTCCTTATCTGCTTGTGCAGTGGAAAGTATTTGTGAATACCTGGTCAGTTCCACTGGTACAATTTCCATTTATGATAATGCCCCCGGCTGCAACAGCCCGGAAGAAGTTGAAGAAGCCTGCCTGTATATTTACGTTCCGAAACCCGTTGTTGAATCTAAATTCAGCATTTCGCCAAATCCATTCGGATCATTTATCGTAATTGAATTCACATTAAAGCAAAGTTCAGCTATCATTCTCCAAATTATTGATTTAAGTGGTCAGGAAATCTTCAGTATCAAAAAGAAATCTATAATCCCCGGTGAGCATAAAGTGGAAGTTAATGGTACTCCTTTAAAACCCGGGATTTATTGCTGTATAATATCAACCAATGTAGGAATACAAGCGAAGAAAATAATTAAAATTAATTAATTACACTCCTTCTCTCTGTATCTCTCCCTGAAAAGTGGAGATACAGAGAGATGCTGATTATTTGTTTTCTCCTCAAACAGGTTATCGTCGGTATTTACGGGATTAGAGAAAGGATAGAGATTCTTTAGTTAAATTGGGATATAGTATATATTTTTGAATTTCAATCATTATGTTTACCTTTACGAAAAAAAATAAAAAAAAGATGCTACGCACCCTAATCATCGATGATGAAACCCATATCAGGGAAACACTTATCAGTTTGTTAAATGATTATTGTCCCGGTGTAAAAATCGTTGGCGAAGCAAATAGTGTTGCTTCCGGTACCACTGCTATACGAAATAAAATCCCTGATTTAATCCTGTTGGATATTAAGATGGATGACGGTACAGGATTTGATCTTTTACATCAGTTTGATCCTATTAATTTTAAGATCATTTTTATTACAGCTTATGAAAAACATGCTATTGAGGCTTTCAGGTTCAGTGCAGTGGATTATCTTCTGAAACCTGTAAATCCCGAGAAACTTGCTGAAGCAATCCAACGGGCAGAAAAATTAATACAGCATACATTTATTAAGCAGTTGGATGCCCTTAAGGAAAATATTAATCCATTAAGTATAAAAAACAAAAAAATAGTCATAAAGACTTCAGATAACATCTACTTGCTTAACACCCGTGATATCATTCATTGCGAATCTGATGATTGTTATACGCTAATTGAATCGGTTAATGAAGAGAAAATTCTTGTATCGAAAGTGCTGAAAGAATATGATGAATTACTTTCGAACTATGGATTTTTCAGGGTTCACAGGTCGCATCTGGTAAATCTTCAACACATAAAACGTTTTGAAAAGCAGGATGGAGGATATGTTGTGATGACTAACGATCAAAAAATACCTGTTTCTTCCCGCTCACGTGAAAGGCTCCTGGAATTATTTGACAGAATTACTGAAACCTGAAACAAAATATAATTATAATGTTACCCAGAACCATTGTCTCTCTTTTATTAATATCATTTATTTGTGAAGGTTTAGCACAAAAATTCTTATGGACCGACATTTATAATGTTGATAGTCTTCTTGTAATTTTACCCGGTCAATCTGGAGAAGAGCGAATCAATACATTAAATCACCTTGCTGTATCCCTCTATTTTGAAGAGTTTAACGCGGCAAAAAAATACACCGAAGAAGCCAGGAATTTAGCAATGGAGCTTGATTACCAAAAGGGTGTTACTGACGCATATATGAATTTCGGGCACATGTATTTATACAAGGGTGATTATGTAATTGCAGGAAACTACGTCAATGAAGCCATCCGTATTTGCGAAAAATTAGATCAAAAAAATATTTTGGCAAAATTGTATTTGAACCTTGCAACTGGTCATAATTATGCCAGGAATTATGAAAAAGGAATTGAATATGGCAATATTGCTTTGAATATATACCGTGAACCTCTTGAAGGGAGTAGAATTGTTGGCAGTATGAGAGATACAATAAACGCAAGGATGTCACTGGGTACTTCGTACAGAGCGTTGGGAAAGCTTAATAAAGCGCTTAAAATTTATACAGAAAATCTTTTAGCCGCTGATGATTTCAATATGGGAATAACCGAAAGGGTATTGCATTTAATTCTAATTGGCCGGCAGTATTATTATCTTGGTAAAACCGACAGCGCTAAGGTTTATATGGAGAAAGCATTAGCATTTCCCGATGATAATCAAAATGTAGAGGCATTGAAGTATCAACCTTTATCCTATTTGGGTGATCTGCACCTTTCTGCCGGGAATATTGATTCTGCCCTGTTTTTCAAACAAAAGGCTTTCGATTGGTATGATGAAAAAGGATTCTTATACTGGGCCATGTTTGTTTCAAATCAATTAGGTTTAATCTATTTTAATAAGTCTGATATAAATGCTGCAGAAAAGTATTACAATCAAACTGAAAGGTTATTTCAAGAGTCGATTATTAACAATGCATGGTACAAACACGATTCATTGAAATATGTTGTTACCTCCGGCACCAATTTATATGGCCCTATCATTCCTAAGCACATGAAAGAGATGATGTGGATAGAAGGGAAAAGGATGTACAGTAAATTGTATCAAATCAGTAAACTAAAAAACAGAACAGAACAAGCGTTAAAATATCATATAGCCTATTTCAATGCTTCGGATACTTTGAACAGATTGCAAAGAACCCGTGAAACAATGGAATTACAAACCAAATATGAAACAGAAAGTAAGGAGGAGCAGATTGAATCCCTTTCACAGGAGAATGCTTTTCAGGAGTTAAAATTGAAACAATCGAGACTTTTTTTATTTGGTTTGAGCGGTTTAGTGATATTGGTAGTTATACTGGCCATTGTATTAATTCGCCAGAATAAACTTCGTAACCTGCAGCAAAACCTGCTTTTGCAACAAAAACTTTTCCGCTCACAGATGAACCCGCATTTTATCTTCAACTCGCTGGCAAGCATACAACATTTTATTATCAAACAGGATTCTAAAAAAGCGAGTATCTACCTTTCAAGGTTTTCTGAGCTGGTCAGGTCCATTCTTGAAAGTTCAACCCGGGAATATATTGCTTTTGAGAAAGAGCTCAGCACAATAGAAAATTATCTCGAACTGCAAAGGGTCAGATTCCCGGATAAATTTGACTATTCAATTCAGGTAGATGAAAAAATTGATGCTGAAGGTGTGCTTATTCCGCCTATGCTTGCACAGCCTTTTATAGAAAATTCCATTGAACATGGGATAAAACACAAAAAGTCAAAAGGAAATATTTTTATCCGTTTTACTTTGAAGAATAATATGATCGTATTCAAAGTTGAAGATGATGGAGTGGGCAGGGAAAAAGCTAAAGAAATTTTGTATAAATATAACAAAGAGCATAAATCGCTTGCAACGGCAATTACACGGGAACGTATTCAGGTGTTGAATAAAAAGCATAAGAAAAAAATTACATTTCATATCCTGGATTTGAAGAATGCTGAAAACGAACCATCGGGTACATTAGTAAAAATAGAGATACCTTGTTAAACTGACGGAAATCGGGTTTGCAAAAATTCACTCACTTAAATTTGTTAAATGCAAGCATTTTGGATACTTGTGGTTTGTAAAGTTTACGACACAAATTTAGTCCGTATGAAGCGAAGCAAATCCGTATGGACGAAGCGAAGCAATTCAGTATGAATGGATACATTTCACGATAGAATAAAAAAAAGGAATCCCTGCCTATAATAATTCTTCTAAAATCCAATTCTCAAATCTCAACTTATTACCTTTCGACTTTGTGAAAATCCATAGAGTTCCTTTGTGGTTAATTCATTTTTTCTATAAAGTTTCACAAAAACATTCTTTGCTTTCCACAAATCAAACTAAGAATTTCATACCTTTATACTTTGAATTTTAGCTTTTAGCCTTCTCCCAAAAAACATGTAGCGTAGTACAAATTTCCCCTACTGTAAGACCCGATTTCCTCACTGTAAGAGTCAATTTCCTCATTGCAAGACATGATTTCCTCACTGTAAGATTCGATTTCCTAACTGCAAGACTTGATTATTTCACTGTAAGCTGCAATTATGGCAATGTAAGACGCAATTATGGCAGTGTAAGATACGATTAACTCACTGCAAGACTCAATTTCTTCACTGTAAGACGCAATTATGGCAGTGTAAGACGCAATTATGGCAGTGTAAGATACGATTATCTCACTGTAAGACTCAATTATTCCATTGTAAGACTCGATTATTTCACTGTAAGCTGTAATTGCGTCAGTGTAAGACCCGATTTCCTTACTGTAAGACTCAATTTCTTCTCAGAGATATTCAATCTTTTATCTTAATTAAATTTCTGCAACATGTTGGTTTTAAAAGCATACCAAGCCTGTGAATTTAATTCCATCACTCCACCTCTCCAATACCCCACTATTCCTATCCAAATTCAAATTAAAAAAGCCGGTCAATCATCAAAAACTGCCCGGCTTTTCTTAAAGTATTTTCTTATTAAAGTATCTACTCAATCACAACCTTCTTCGTTGAAATTCCTTTTACGGTTTCAATTTGAATAAAGTAAATTCCCGAATTAAATACAGACGTATTAATAATTACTTCTTTGTTGTTAAAATTATTATCCGCAACAATTTGTCCTGTATAATTCAAAATTTTAACATTAAGAATTTGATTGTTTGAATTAATATTCAATAAATCAGAAGCAGGATTCGGATAAACCGATAATGTTTCTTCAATTAGTCTTTCAGATGATTTTGTAATATTTATAACGCTGAATAATCCGTCTTCAGAAGGATAATACTTTTGCATATATGCTTCTTCAAAGACATTTTCCAAAGTGTATTCAGTTTCGACAATTGATTGGGTTGAATTATTAAAAATTTTCAAAACTACCGGATTTCCTGATTGATATCCCTGACCACTAAAAACGCTACTGAAAACAGCAAGTTCGTTATCGAAAGTGTTTTTTGAGTTAATACGCATTGCTCCTGTCATTACATCACCATCAAAAGCAGCCACTTCATCACCAATTTCCAATCCGGCAATGTAAATTGTATAAACATTCTCAGAAGCATTTCCTCCTTCGAATTGGAAATGAACTGGTTTTACCCGAATAATATTTGCTAATTTTCCTCCTTCGGGATAAACCAAAACCGCATCGGCAGCCATTTTAACAAGATAGCCTTCATTTGGTATACAGTTTCCAATACCATTCACCCAGTTAGGGCCAATCTTTCTAAGCATATTTCCTGCTGAATTTCTGACATATATCAGGTCATCTCCCAAAATTGAGGCAAATGCTTCCGAAGCATCAATTTCAACGGTAGGCAAATAACTTACAAACTGAAAACCGGCTGTAACATCAATTGCTGTTGTTGCAGGTATCAATTCACCTGAAATTGTAAACTGTCCTGTTCCGTTATATTTGATCAGATAACCTTCGGTTCCAATCCAGTCGCCGATTCCATTCACCCAGTTCGGCCCTATTTTTCTTAGCATTGCGCCTTCGGAGTTTCTAACATACAATAAATTATCATTTACAATTTCAGCAACAACAACTTCCATATCAGGAACCGCAGGATAAAGATGAGATGAAACAAACTGGAAGCCCGGTGAAAGAGATATTTCCTGAGTAAGTTGAGATTGATTAAAATATAAAGCACCCATATCTGCAATTGTACTATCAGGATCTAAAGGAGAATTTGGATCGCCGGCATCAATGCAGGGTGATTTTGTTTCATCGGGGATTGGAAAATTTGCCCAGCTTAGATGATAATCACCGTTTTCGGGATCGGCAAATAGGGGGTCGGCAAAGATATTTCCGATACCAGTCCATTGCCCATAAATCTCATCCGGATCAATATTATTGTAAGAAATAAATATAGAATCAGTACCAGAATCATCGTAATAAATATCATTATAATTTGGCGATTGATTCTCCCAGAAAATATTGTTAAAGATCATAGACACACTCGTTTCACAATACAAACCAATTGCTCCACCATAATCAGAAGAATTATTATAAAAGGTATTGTTGATGATTTGTGGATAAAAATTACAATTATCCGAGACTGGCTGGTATAAACGTAAACCACCACCAACATTAGATGCTGTATTATCAATAAATAAATTGTTAGTTAGTTTTATGTTATATGATCTCTTTGAGTAAATCCCCCCTCCACGTATTGCCGAATTTCCTTCAAACCTGTTGCCATCAAAAATAACAAGTGTGTCCCAGGCATTATTTAGACAAACACCACCACCATTACAATTAGCAGCATTCATATTACCCAGGTTTCCAATGAATTCATTTTGCCTTACTTCTATTTTTCCAGTTGGATATTGATTACATCTGAATAAAACGCCTGTACCCCTGCATTCCTCTGCATCGGTGATATTATTATTGATTTTATTTTTCACCATGGTTAGCTTGTCTCTTGGATTCCAGAAGCAAACACCACCTCCACGACCATAATTACCGGCGTTTATGGTGTTTTCAGAAATATCGTTGTTGAGCAATTTAACATCTTCCAGAGGAGAATCAATCAATATCCCACCGCCGTTGCAATTATTTCCCGCCACAGAAGTATTGATTTTAATGGTATTCTCAGCAATATATGCTTTAGCCTTAAGGACAACTACTCCTGCTCCAAGGCATTCGTATCCTATTAATGAATTGTGCCGGATAACATTATTAGTAATTTCGGTATCAATGTTATAATTTGGATATTGTTCTATTTCAATGGCGCCGCCCTCTGCATGGCCAAATGCGGTATTCTCGCAATGGTTATATTCTATCACATTATTTTTGATGATGGTGTTAATTGATGCATAAATCCCGGCCCCATATGCTGACCCTCCACTTGTGGTTGTTGAGTTATAGTTGATCGTATTATTTCTTATTATAATACAATGATCACCAGAGTCTCTTTGGCACCCTATTCCGGCTCCAGCGGCTTTGTTTCCATGATTCACATGGTTTTCGGTTATCCTGTTATTTATAATTTTAGCTCCTGCATTATTACAAAATATTCCTCCCCCTCTTTTGATATTGGAGAGTGTAGAAAGAACTCCTGAACCACCTGTTATCGTAAACCCATTTAGGGTTGAAGTAGTATCTTCATAATTGAGGAACATAACTACAGAAGCACTATCAGGATCAGTCGGCTGGCTACCATTAATGATGGTATATAAAATATTGGATGTATCCCCATCAATAATGTAATTACTTGCAACAGTTATGGCTTTTCCATTAAACCTGATATTTTCATAATAAGTTCCAGTTTCAACCAACACGGTATCGCCTGTTGTTGCAGCATCAATCCCTGCCTGTATGGTTGGTTGAACTGCGGGTATGTGAATGATTTGAGCTGTTGCAAAAATGACTAAACAACTCAGAATGATTGTGAAAAATAGTTTTGTTTTCATGATAAAGCCCTCCTTTTTTTGTTAATAAATTTATTTTGTAAAAGTAGGGTTGGGAGAGGCTTTTCGCTTTCTTCTATTGTCTCAATCTTTACCACAAATGTCTCATGGCAGAGAAAATTCCAAAACCCAAAATTCAAATGACAAATAAAATCCAAACCTCAATAACCAAATTTCAAAATAGTTTAAGATTTAAAAAATGGAATTCTGTAATTTGAGATTTATTAAAGACTTATGTATTGGGATGCTTTTCAGTATATTCAGAAGGAGTGATTCCGAATTGCTCCTGAAAGCTTTTTGTAAAATAGGAGAGAGTATTGAAACCAACATCGTAAGCGATCTCACTGACCGTACCACTTTTTTGTGTAATCAGATCGGCAGCTTTTTTTAAACGGATGATGCGGATGAATTCAGTGGCAGATTGATTGACTAACGCCCTAAATTTCCGGTGCATTTGTTGTCTGCTCATTGCCATTTCCTGTCCGAATTGAACTACATTAAAATCGGTGTCGGATAAATGCATGTTTACAACATTCAGGGCTTTTTGCAGAAACTTTTTATCCATTTGATTTAGTCCGAATGCAACAGATTGTAAAACGGGTAGTTTATTCTCTTTCCAGAAATCATTGGCAAATTTTTCCCTGAGTTTTTGTCTTTGCAGTATCAGGTTTTTAATCCTGATCTTTAACTCTGTTGGATCGAAAGGTTTGGAAAGATAATCGTCCGCCCCTGTTTCAAGGCCTTCTATTTTACTTTCTGAAGAGGCGCGGGCTGTTAGCAGGATAACAGGTATATGACTGGTTCGCTCATCGGTTTTTAGTTTTTGGCAAAGTTTAAAACCATCCATTTTCGGCATCATTACATCAGTGAGGACCAAATCAGGAATATGCTTAATCGCCTCCTGTAGCCCTTCTTCACCATCAACAGCCTCTAATATATTGTATGATTTGTCCAGATAGTCACGAATATATTCAAGTAAATCAGCATTATCCTCAACGATTAAAAGAAGAGGTTTTGAATTATCAGCCTCTTTTATTTTCTTTAAGCTTGTTTCTTTTTGATTAGTTAATTCAGGATAAAGTTCAAGAAAATCTTCATTCTGTTTTTCTGACGCAGATTGATCAACTATTTCAGATTGATTAAAATGGCCTTTTCCAATTGGGAGATAAACCGTAAATATTGAACCTTTGCCGTCCCGGTAGCTTTCTACGGTAATTTCGCCATAATGCAGTTTTACGAGTTCTTTGGTGAGGGCAAGGCCAATGCCCGACCCTTCCTGGTCGCGGGTGTAGGAATCGTCAGCCTGGTAAAATCGGTCGAAGATGTGTTCGAGTTTTTCGGGTGGAATGCCGCAGCCGGTGTCAGAGATGGTGATGCTTATCCACAGGCCGGAGAAGTCTGTTGTTGACAGTTGACAGTCGGCATTACCTTCACAATCAACTGAAGACTGTGGACTGTGGTCTGTAGGCTGAAGACTGTGGACTGCTGACTGCTTACTTCCGACTTCGGACTCCCGACTTCGGACTGTCACCTCAATCCTCCCCCCTTCCTCAGTAAACTTAAAGGCATTGGATAAAAGATTGGAAAGTATTTTCTCTATCTTATCTTTATCAACATACAGTTGAAAATTTTCTTCATCGGAATTGAAGATCAGATCAATATCCTTTTGCTTTGCCAGCGATTCGAACGATTGAACATAACCGTTTACCAGACTGATAATATTTACTTCACGGACTTGAAGTTTCATTTTGCCGGATTCTATCTTTGACAGGTTTAAAATTTGATCAATCAATCGTTGCAATCTGAGGGCATTTCTTTGCACAACATTCAAATCCTGTTTTAGCGCTGAATCTTTAACTGCTTGTAAATGCTTTGCAACAGGGCCAAGTATTAAAGTTAGTGGCGTGCGGAATTCGTGGGAAATATTTGCAAAAAAGCGGGATTTCAGTTTATCCAGTTCCCCAAGCTTTTCGGATTGGATTTGTTCCAGTTCAAGCGTATGAAGCAAACGCTGACGCCTGAGGTAAAAACGAATAATGATTACAAGCACTGAAAAAATGAACATAAAATACAACGAATAGGCCCACCATGTTCTCCACGGTGGCGGAAGTATGGTTATTGAAATTGATGTTCCTTCTTCATTCCAGTAGCCATAGTTGTTTGATCCCTTTACCCTGAATGTATAGACACCAGCAGGTATTTTTGTATAGGTAACAAATCTCCGGTTTTCTGAATATATCCACTCTTGATCAAGACCTGCCAGCATATATGCATATTGATTCTTCGCCGGATCGTAGTAATCGAGTGCTGTGAACTCAAAGGAAATATAGTTTTCGTTATGATTTAATTTTAAGTGTTTCTTTATATTGATACTACTGTCTAGTTTAACTTCGTTATTATGAATAAGAAAATCCGTAATAACAATGGGAGGAATTTGTCGGTTTTCGGTCAGGCTATCAGGATGAAAACTAAAGTATCCGTTACCTGTATTATGCTTGGCAGGAACATAGAATTTCCCTCCTTCATCTTTGAATAGTAGACCGCCTGAGATATCTTTGAATGGGATAAATTGCTTTAGTTTTACTTTATTATTCCCTGCCATTTCATACGGATTGAACCTCATTAATCCACTTTCTGAAGACAACCACAAACAACCATTCTCATCTCCCATAATATCAAAGATAAAATTCGCACCAACGTTGTTTTTGAAAATTATTCTTTCAAAGTTGTTTTTCTGACGGTTGTATCTGTTTAATCCATAAGAAGTGCCTGCCCATATTATACCAAATTTATCCTCATATACCGTCCAGATATTATTATTGCTTATACTTGTACTGTCTTCTGAATCAGACATATAACCCACAAACTCATTCGTTCCCCTGTCCTTTGCAAACTGGCAATACAATCCCTTTCCCAGGTTAGCTATCCATAAATTACCCAGGTGATCTTCAACAATACTTGAGGAAGTGTACCACTCAAGTGCAACGTTTGCCTTACATAGATGGAAGGTGTTTAAATCATCTCCCGGTTTGTGATAATATAATCCCGGACGTGCCGCAATCCATAAAACATCTTGTGAATCTGCATAAATGTCAAAAATAGACTTAGGATGCCATCTGCCGGTTTTGAACTGTTTGCAAGGTTTGATTTGATCCAGTCCCCTGTCATAGAAATAAAGCCTATCGGTATTACAGATCATCCAGAGATTTTGATCCCTGTCTTCGATGATCTTTTTTATACTTCCGAAAAAAATATCACTATTGTTATCAATCAAAGAGGATTTGTACCAGCTTATCAATTTCATATTGCAATCAAACTTCAGTAAACCTGATTTATTCGTACCGATCCACCAGTAACCTTTACTATCTTCCAGAAAAGAGGCTGCCTCATCATTGTATTCCTTTGCAAATTCCGTATGTCTTTCAATACCCTTACTATCATTAACCATAATATTTACACCACTGCTTCCCGCCACCCAGATCATTCCTGATGGATCCATATACATTCCTTTTAAGTTTTTTCCAATGATGCTTTCAGAGTCCAGGGGATCATGGTAAGTGCTGTCCAGTCTGCCTGTTTGTCTGTCGTATTTATACAGGTACATATATTTGGTTATCCAGATTGTTTTTCCACCATCATTAGGATCAAGCAATATGTCCATGAACCCTTGGTTTCTATCTACCAGACTTCCCCTGAAAAGTGGCTGATACAGGCCCAGCGAATCACGGGTACGGTCATACGAATATATCCAATCAGCCACATAAAATAATTTTCCTTTTTCATCTTCAGTAATTGTGCTGAACCTGTTATCGATCCAGTGGTCCATTGGGGTAATTGGTTTTGAAGGGATAAATTCACCTGTTTGCCGGTCGAATTGATACAGCCCAATGTTAGTACCCAACCAAAAAATGCCATCATTGTCCTCATACATACCAAGTACCCGGTTGGCTCCCCATAACACCTGGAGGTTGGTTGAATCATCAGGGTACAACCTGTACACCGTAAAGTCGTCAGTTTCCGGATTATATTTATTCAAGCCTGAGTTGTCGATACCTCCGATCCAAACAGTCCCTTTCCTATCGCAATAAACACAATGAACAGTATTTCCACATAAGCTTTTCGGATTTTCAGGGTCATGATAATACCGTTTAAAAGTTTCAGTGATGGGATCGAACCTGTTCAAGCCATGCTGGGAGCCAATCCATAAATATCCTGCACTATCTTCGGTCATATTACATTTGTGGTAACTGTTTGAGGTTGAAGTAGAATCGCCTGGATCATATAAAAATACTTTAATATTATAACCGTCGTAACGGCATAATCCACCCCTTGTAGTAATCCAGATAAAACCTTTTGAATCTTTTATAATCTTGTAGGTGAAATTGTTAGGCATCCCGTCATCCGTGGTCAGATGCCTGAATTTGTATTGTTCAGTTTGAGAAAAAATCAATACAAATGGAAAGATCATTAAAAATAAAAAGACGGATATTTTACCAGGTCTTTGCATTATGATCATTGATCAAATAAAAAATTACTTCAGGGATACCTTATCCCGTTTTTATGGGTATAAATATATGAAAAATTATTCAATGAAATTAGAAATTAGAAATTCGGGAGATTGCTAAATTTTCCACTGTGAACTTTCATGGTTAATTTCCATATCTGAGTCCGCTACGAAAAATTTCCACAGGATGCGCAGATTATCATAGACTTAAATTTTTATAAATCTGTAGACCCGCCTTCCATATTATTACGGCGGACAGGCCTGTGGCAAATTTCATTTTAACAACTTTTCGGAGTAGAATTAATATTAAAGCCGGACAATCATTACAAATTGCCCGGCTTTTCCCAACCTGAATTATTCATAAAACTGTTAAAACAGTTAAGTATAAGAATCTTGTTGTTTTGCAGCCCACGACTTAAGTCGTGGGTTGCTTGATAGAAATGCCTGTATTCTAACCATTTTAATAGTTTTTATAAATTTCATGAATTAATCAAGCTAAATAAATTACTAATCAAAGATTCTATTCAATAATAATTTTTTGAGTAGAAATTCCTTTTTCTGTTTCAATTTGAATAAAGTAAATTCCCGAATTATAAACTGATGTATTAATAATTACTTCTTTGCTATTAAATTTATTCTCCGCAACAATTTGTCCGGTATAATTCAAAATCTTAACATTAAGAATTTGATTGTTTGAATTAATATTCAACAGATCAGAAGCCGGATTCGGATAAACCGATAATGTTTCTTCAAT
>CAYWXI010000055.1:0-34965 GCA_964462015.1 uncultured Bacteroidales bacterium
GCAAAAAGAGCAAACCATGAAAAAAACTGAACAATTGCCAATTGTGCCATTGTTTTCGGCATTTTAAACAAATCATTTATAACTACAACCAAACCGTTTTTAGTTTTCCCGCTTTTTGTGAATAAAGCTGTAAATAGCTGGATTATTCCAAAAGCAAAACAACCCATTGTAAGAATATATAATTCTGCTTCAAGTTGGTAGTAATAAATCAAATAACTTAATATTAAACCTCCTATAATCCAGAAAAAACTACTTTTAAGAAATCTTGAATAAGGTAAAGGATCTTCACTATAATTAACTTTATTATCTTTTTTTTCCTGATTCTCCGTTGCATTGAATTCTTCAATTTGTTCAGGTGAATATTCCTTAGATCTGATAACAGTCCATAGTACGGCTATTAAAAACACTGCTGCCCCAATGTAAAACGAAAACTTGACAGATGGTGGAATTTCACCTTCCGGAGCGATATTGGCAATTCCAAACCAGTTTGTCATTATATAAGGAAGTGCTGATGCAACAACTGCTCCTGTTCCAATGAAAAAACTTTGCATTGCGAAACCTTTGGTTCGTTGTTCCGATGGTAACATATCACCTACAAACGCACGAAAAGGTTCCATGGAAATATTTATAGAAGCGTCCATTATCCATAGCATCCCGGCAGCTACCCATAAAAAGGGAGAATTTGGCATAATGATTAATGCTAATGAAGCTAATATTGCCCCAACTAAAAAATAAGGACGCCGCCGCCCCAATCTTCCCCAGGTATTATCGCTCATATGACCGATTATAGGCTGAATAATTAAACCTGTTACAGGTGCAGCTATCCATAAGATCGGTATTTCATCAACATTAGCACCCAGTGTTTCAAATATTCGACTAACATTAGCGTTTTGTAGAGCAAAACCAAACTGTATCCCCAGAAAGCCAAAGCTCATATTCCATATTTGCCAAAAACTAAGACGTGGTTTCCTTTTCATAAGTATTAAAAAATTTATAATAAAATCAATTTCAAATTACGAATACAATATTAAGCAATAATTTTATATTCGGATAAATACTTTCGTGATGGTATTAACGTATGTATTAAAAATGGTAATTCAATATTCTGCTGTTTCAATCCTAAAAATCCATATTTTATAAAATTTGAAGTCAATTTTTTGAAACTTTCTTCAGGATTTTTCTTATTAATTGAAAGATCGATTCTTTTCATAAAACTTAAATTTATTACGATCTTTGATATTTTTTAAAATTTTCCGCTTGTTCAAATATCTCAACGTAAACTTCATCTCTTTTTACTGGTGGATAACCGTGTTCGTCAAGCAATAAAATCAGTCCTACTTTTAGAGCCGATTTAATATCTTCTCGTTTGTTCCAGTCAGGAAATTTGGCTTGTGCATCTACTAACTCTTTTACTGCTTTTGCTAATTCAATTAGTTTGTCCTCTGGATATTTGAAATCATATTTTATACACAATTCTTTCAGTATATCGTAAAATGCTTTTTCCTCAAAATCAATTCCTAATTCATCTCCGGCTGAAAATTCTTTTTGCACCTCCCAAATTAGGTTCGTTAAATGTTCTGCCATTTCCTCATAAACCTCACTTCGCAAAACATCATCTTCTTTTCTTTCGTTGTACTTCTCAACTAAGGATTTCATTTTCTTTGAAAAGTCAATGCCTTTTACTTTATTGACTTTCTTCATTTCTCCAATGGCTTTTGCCAAGAGTTGTTGAAGCAACTTAATTTTAGTATTCGGAAGTTTTATCTTGTCAATCTTTGCTAAATAATCTTCATCAAAAAGGTCTTGTTCGGTTTCTGCTTCATCACCGAGTTTAAAGATTTCCTGAACACCATCACTTTCCAAAGCATCTTTTATCATCTCCCGAACTTTAGCATTCATTTGTGCCGTGTCTGGTGCATTTCCTTTTGTTAGCTTAAAAACGATTGAGCGAACAGCTAAATAGAAATGTGTAAAATCTCTTTCTTCTTGTGTTAGATGTTCACTTCCTGCACAAATGTCGTAAGCTGCTTTTAATCGTTTAACCAAGCCCATAAAACGAGTTTCAAGCTCTTTGGTTAGTTGTACATATTCGGCAGCCAGATTCAGAGTATTTAATTGTTCTAATGCAGAACCTCCGAAGTATTTTGAGTTATCAAATTTGTGAAAGATTTTGGCTAGTAAATCCAAATGATTTCTAACTACAATTAATGATTCCTGAATATCCTCAAAATTTTCTCTTTCGCCTTTGTTGTATTTGGCTAAAGCAAGGTTCATTGCTTTCTTAATGCCTATGTAATCAACAACTAAACCTTTGTTTTTCCCTTCAAATTTTCGGTTTACCCGTGAAATGGTTTGAATTAAATTGTGTTGTCTTATTGGTTTATCAATGTAGATTGAATCCAGAAAAGGAACATCAAAACCAGTTAGCCACATATCAACTACGATAGCAATTTTGAAATTCGACTTTTCATTTTTGAATTGTCTGTCTAATTCTTTTCGGTATTCTTTTGTGCCAAGCAAATCAAACATCTCTTTTGGGTCATCTTTTCCTCTGGTCATTATCATTTTGATATGCTCCATCGGTTTGATTTCCCTTTTTTCTTTATCAGTAAGTTCAGCTCCTTCCCTGTCTGCCGTGCCGGCACAGGCAGGTTCTGAAACTTTTACTTCTGCCCATTCAGGTTTCAATGCAATTACGTTTTTATAAAAATCATAGCCAATTTCACGACTACTGCAAACAAACATTGCTTTTCCTTTTACTGTTGAACCTTCTGAAACTCTTTTGTCGTAATGTTTAACAAAATCTTCTGCTAATTTCTGCAAACGGTCCGGGTCGCCAAGAATAGAATTCATCGTGGCGGTTGCCTTTTTACTTTCTTCTATCTGATATTCATTAGCTCCTTCTTCCGCAGCTTCTTCGTAATATTTTTCAATTTTCTCTAATTCGCTATTGTGTAAAGCAACTTTGGCGGCTCTACCTTCATAAACAATTCTTACGGTAATTTCATCTCTTACCGATTCTGTCATTGTATAAGCATCAACCACTTTTCCGAAAACATCCAAAGTAGCGTCAATTGGCGTTCCTGTAAATCCTACAAAAGTTGCATTGGGTAATGAATCGTGTAGGTACTTAGCAAAGCCAAAAGTCTTTTGTACACCTTTGGAAGTTACTTTTACTTTTTGGTCTAAATTGGTTTGACTCCTGTGTGCTTCATCTGAAATACAAATCACATTCGTTCTTTCAGATAGCAATTCTGTATCTTCTGTGAACTTGTGAATAGTAGTTAAGAAAACGCCACCGCTTTTTCTTCCTTGAAGCAAAGTCCTTAATTCTGCTCTGCTTTCAACACTGGTTATAGTATTATCGCCAATAAAACTTTTAGCATTTGTAAATTGCCCCGAAAGTTGGTCGTCTAAATCTGTTCTATCAGTTATCAATACAATCGTTGGACTTTCAAAATGTTCGCTTTTCATTAATAGGCGAGTGAGGTACAACATTGTAAAACTTTTACCGCTTCCGGTTGCACCAAAGTAAGTTCCTCCTTTTCCGTCTCCTTCGGGTTTTTCTGCTTTTTTAATATTCTCATACAATGTACGAGCAGCATAATATTGAGGATATCGACAAACTATTTTTTCATCTTTTTTTGAAGTGTCTGGAATGTAAATAAAGTTTCGAATAATATCACGCAAGCGGTTTTTATTAAACATACCCTGAACGAGTGTAAACATAGAATCTATTCCATCAACTTCCTTCGCTAAACCTGCCACTCTGCGCCAGGCATAGAAAAAATCGTAAGGGGCAAAAAACGAACCTGCTTTGTTGTTTACTCCATCGCTGATAACGCAAAAAGCATTGTATTTAAACAGTTCGGGAATGTCTCTGCGATAACGAACCGTTAATTGCTTGAATGCATCAAAAATGGTGGCTTCTTCACGAATAGCACTTTTAAACTCAAAAACCACCAAAGGCAATCCATTGATATAAACTATTCCATCAGGAATGCGTTTTTCTGTCCCAATAATTTCTAATTGATTGACAAACTTGTAAATGTTGGTATCGGGTAGATATTGTTCTTCTGGTTCGGCTGCAATTGAAAGCAGTTGTTCTGCTTCTGCCTTCGCTGAAGCTTCGGAAGACAGGTCGGGTTGGCGGTGTTTGTTCAACCCGGCATAATTGATTAACTGAATGTAAATGTCTTTTTGCTTACGGTCTTCTCTTTTGAGAATAAAACCGTCGGAAAGCATTTTTAAAAATGTTTTGTTGCTTTCGTAAAGGTCTGATGAAGGAAGCGTTTTGAGTTGAAGAATAATTGAATTAACTTCGGTGAGTGTAATGTCTTGCTTTGCGTATTGGCTTAATAGAAAACTGCGTAAATCTTCTTCAATCAAAACTTCATCAGGCTTGCGGGCAATAGTAATTCCCAAGTGATGGGGAAATCCTTCCTGTCCCAATAACTCAGCAAATGCCTTTTCTAATTTTTCTTCGGTGAATTTCATTTATTCAGCTTTACAACTCTTTCGTTTTTACCAACTCCCAGTGTCCTGCTTTCCCAGTCCCAATGCGTCTGATTATTTGTTTTTCCTTAAGTTTTGAAAGGTTATTATCTATCGCAGTTGTACTGATACCAATATGTTCAGCCATTTCTCTTTTAGAGATTTTTGGGTTGCCAGCTATAAGTATAACAATTTGTTTTTGACTATCTACCAACTCATCTACCAACCCATCTACCAACCCATCAACCAACCCAACTTGACCACCTATTGTACCACCTTCATCAGTAACTCGTACAGCTTTTTTTAGAACAACCATAAAACCACCATCTTTTTCTAAAATATCAGGTTCAGGAAGGCCATGTTCTTTACAGGAGTTGTATATTTTTAGCGTACCACGTCCCCATGTATCAATGTATCCGGCCATAAAACAAGCTTTGGCAATTTTAGGATTACGTGGTCGTGAATTATGTTCTCCTTTCAATTCTTCCAGAGTTAAGCCAAAAGGCAAACCCCCTTCATTCCATATTGAAAGTTTGTTGTCATATACACGCAACTGAATGTGAGCTCCCATGTAGGTTCTGTGCACTAATGAATTGAGTAGCATCTCTCGTAAAGCTGCTACAGGATATTCGTCTTTTTCAACACGTTGCATTCCAATAAAATCTACCGGCCGGGTCAAAAACTTATGATTAAGTTGTACCTGTACTTCATCGAGCATTTGAACCAGATTGCCTTCAACAATTTCATGAAATTTTAAATCGGTTGAATCTTTACCGAAGCGTCCGATTTTAACCTGCACATTTGGATAAAACCGGTTCGGGTCTTTTCCGAAAAGAACAAATGCAGCCCGTTTTAATTTACGTCCCTCGGTAAGTTGAAGTTTTTCCAATATTTGGAATGCGGACAAGCCTTTTGTTTCCGGCATTCTGCCCTTTTCTTTGCTATCCTCTATAAACTTTGTAATACTCGGTTCGTCAATATCCTTCATGGCAGCACCTTCCTCAACCACATCATCCCAGGTTTTTCCTGCCTTTTTTAATAAAAATTCATTAAGCTCAACACCTGTTAATTCCATTTTCGTACTACCTGTACGATAATAATATCTGTCTCTTAACGAAACAGCCACAGAATACGGATTGACTTTGATTGAAATATATTTCTTGCCCTGTTTATCCTCCAACTGCACATCACAGATAATCCCCATAGCATTGCGGATTTTATTGGGAATATCTTCCAGAAGTTTTGCATAGTCGGCTAAATGAGTAACATTTCCTTTGTCGTCAATACCAATGTATATCATTCCTCCGATGGCATTGGCAAAACCACATACCCATTTCAGATAATCGTCGTGCCAGCTTTGCTTGTATTCTATGTTTTGTTGCTCGGGCATTTTTCTAATTTTTCATCGATGAATTTCATTTTTAATTATATGTCTGCATAAACAATCTGTGTTTAGCTTTAAAATTATTTTTCCAATCCATGTAATCTCTTTTGTAGCGAATAGTTAATTGCTCGAAAGCATTATGTATTGTGGCTTCTTCTCTGATTGCAGATTTAAATTCAAATACAACAATAGGCAAACCATTTATATAAATTATTCCGTCAGGTATTCGTTTTTTTGTTCCTACAATTTCAAGTTGATTTACAAATTTGTATATATTATGGACTGTGCCGTAATCTGTTGTTGGTTCGGCAACAATATTATCTAAATCATTGCTTTTTCGTTGTGCATCTAACCCAGTATAATCAATCAGTTCAATATGAATGTCCTTTTGCTGACTGTCTTCTCTTTTAAGAATGAAGCCATCAGCAAGCCAACGCATTATTTTTTTGTTGCTCTCGTATAGGTCTGAAGAAGAAAGGGTTTTTAGTTGAAGAATAATTGATTGGGCTTCTATTTCAGTAAGTTGTTCATCTTTATAGCGATTAAGCAAATAATTTTTTAAATCTTCCTCAATTAACACTTCATCATCTGCCCGGGAAATAGTATTACCCAAGTAATGTGGAAAATCTTCATTTCCTAAAAGCTCAATAAAGGCTTGTTCAAGTTTAGCTTCTGTAAATTTACTCATTGGGTTCTATTTCGTCATTATTATCCCACATTTCTCTATAGAACTGGATTTGTTGAATGGTTGCTTGTTGGTCTATATCATAATAATAGCGACATAATTTCTTAAACAGGGCTAAAACCTCATCATCAAAAGCTACTTCACAAAGAGCATCTAAAGTGTGTTCTATTGCGTTAATATCCCGACTTTTAGTACTGATTATTTGTTCAGCTTTCGGTTTCCAAATCAATAGAGTTTGGTTTACTGCTTCTTTTTGCAAAGCAATAATAGTTTTACCCAATTCATTTATATCATTGTTATTCATACTATTAGATTGTATCCAGTTCTACCGCATCATTTCTTTAATTTTTTAGTTTTATCGTCCAATTGTTTAATAAAATCTTTTTCAACTTGTGTGATTCTATTCTTTATTTTTTCTTTATAGGTTTCATATTCGCTATGGGCTTTTTCTATTGCTTTTTTATGGCTGATAGTTCCTGCATTTTGTAGAATATCTTTATTGGTCATTTTCAAAAAAGTATCTAACTGCTTAATCCAATCTGCCATATACATAGGTGTACGGTCTAATGCTTGAATTTCTGCAATTTCTAAAAATGCTGTTACCATTCTGTTCAATATATTCAATTCATCTTCCGATAAGTAATTTTTAGCAATTTCAACTTCTTTTTTAGTTGGAATTTCACCTTTAAAATTTGTCAATCCGATATGTTCTTTTGATGAATCTACCCGTTTATAAATAGTTTCGGCTGCTGTTTCTCCGTGGCTTGCCCAGTGCATTTTGTTTTGTATGGTTTTAAATACCATTACCGATTGTTCTGTTTTTGGGTCGTAGTCTATACTTGTGGCATAAATATCTAAGACCTTACGCCAAAACACTTTTTCAGACGAACGAATATCACGGATACGAGCCAAAAGCTCATCAAAATAGTTTCCGCCTCCTGCTTCTTTTAGCAGTTCATCGTTCATTGCAAAGCCTTTTATCAAATACTCTTTGATAAGTGCGGTTGCCCATTTCCTAAAATGTACACCTCTGTGCGATTTTACTCTGTAACCAACTGAAATAACTACATCAAGATTATAAAAATTAGTAGGTTTGGTAGAAAAATCGGAATTTCCGATTTTTCTCATCGAAAGCTCTTTCTCAAGCTCTTGTTCTTTATAAATATTAAGGATATGCTCATTGATAGTTGAACGGGATTTTTGAAACAGTTCTGCTATCTGGTCAATATTTAACCATACTGTTTCATTCTCAAAATGGGTTTCTATTTTGACTTTTCCGTCTTCGGTTTGGTAGATTATTAGTTGGTTATTCTTCATTTCTTTATTCATTGTTAATTCCCATCATTATATTAAAATGTCCAATATTCTCAGTGTACTTAAAAATGTCTTCAAATACTTTTAAATATTTAACAATTGTACCTTCAGGTGCTTCAATATACAAATCATCAGGTAATGTATGAGAACCTTCATTTATCCAGCTTAATAGAGACCTGCAAATTTCTCTTTCTTCCTGAATTTTAAATTTACCAATTAAAAAGTCATCCCGTTTGTTGCCTAAAATGCTAAAGAAATTTTCAAGAATCCGTCTCATTGTGTTTTGTACCGTAGTACCCGAATTCTTTTCCCATTCTTTTATATCACGCCAAAGCAAATCATACGAAGATTGTATTGGGTTTTGTTCAAAATAGGATTGCAAGGTTGATGTTTTATGGTTTCTGCGTAGTATCCAAAACAATGGCTTTTCGCCTTTTCGGTGCAAACCTTCATATGAAACTTCTTTATGAAAATATATGTTATGGGTCAATAATATGACTTGTTTGATATTGCCTTTATCAATTTTAACTTCTTTGAGAATTTTTTTTATCAAGGTACTTACAACAAACAATACATTGCTGTCCAAACTTGAAATCGGGTCATCAATGACCAGTATTCGTTCTTCATTTACGTTATCCTCCGATGTACCGCCCTTTGCAAGCTGTAAATAATAAAGAAAAGTTATAAATGTTATTTCGCCCTCACTAAGTGTAGATTCTGCTATTGTACCATCTTCTCTCTGAATTTTATAGTAACCTTCTTCAGAAGCAGGTACAATTTCGAAATTGGTAAACCCATAGTATCTTAAAAGCTTGTTTATTTCATCAATAGTTGGTTTGATGCCAGTAACATTTTTGCTCAGTTCCTTAATTTTAAGGCTTAAATCCTGATGTTCTTTCAGTTTGTTTTTTAATTGTAAATCAATTGCTGCAATACCCTTTTCAAGACCACTTTTAGTTGAATTGAATTTTTCAATGTCGGTTTTAAATTCTTCAATAATAAATTTCCAGATTGCAGAAACCAGCTTGTTCCGCTGATTTGAAAAATCAGTAACAATGTCGTTGTGTTTTTTTATTTCATTATTTGCATTTTTTATCAACTCAGATAACAGGTTGAGTTGCTCCTTTTGTGACACCAATTCGATATTTCTGCTTGGTTCTTTAAGCTTATTATTTAAATACTCTGCATTCGTGTTATTTTGGCTTATTAAAGTTTTCAGATAAGACGAAAATTTGTCGTTGTTCAGTTTTGAGTTTTTAAAATCTTTCTGATTTGCTTCAATATTATTTAATTCATTGATTATATTTTGAATTAAAGTGTTGTATTCCTGTTTTAAAGCTTTTAATGAATTGATGTCGTTTAGGTATGTTTCATCAAAGAAGCTTTCAATCTGTTTTTTGAAATCTTCAGTAATAGTAGGCTGTTGACAGAAAGGACAGGTATTATCATCTACCTGAATATATTCTCGCCCCTGACTAACCCAATCATTGATGTTGAGTTTTTGGATAAGTTTGGCAATATCTACATCAGCCTTACCAACAATTATTTTTTTCCAAATCCCATTGTTTTCAATTTCAATTAGCCTGTTAAAATCAATAGTATTAATCGGGCTAATATTTTGAGGTGCTTCCCCGAATATTGTTGTGGCTTTCTCCTTTAATTCATCATAGGTTTGCAATGTTTCTTTGTTGTTGATAAACTCTTGAAGTAACCTGTTTTTAAAAAGGTCTCCAGATTTCATTGAACCTGTAAAAGCTTCTTTAAATACACCTTTGTATTTCTTGTAAATTTTTGTCCAGGCAAAATCTTTAAATTCGATTTCTAAAACTTCTTTTATTTCGGTTTGAGCATTTAATGAACCTCTTATTTTTTCGCCCTCCGATTTAATTATTTTAAGCTGTTCGGTTTTTTCATCAATAATCCTTTTTTCTTCTTTTGTTGCTTCGCCAAGTGTAAAAACCCCTTCAATTTTGCCTTTATCAAAGTTTTTTTCACGAAACTCCTTATTGTAAACCAATGTTTTAATAGACTGGGCATTTTTCCAACTCATCGCACAATCTTTAAACTTAGTATCAGAAGAATTTTGTAAAAAATTAGCAATGGTTGTTTTACCGCTACCATTAGCCCCATAAAAAAAGTTTACCTTTTTTAATCCTTTAATTTTAACCCCGTCAGCAGGGTCGAAGGTGGCAATATTTTTTATGGTAATGGATTCAATCATTGGACTAATTTTCTATTGTGGCGAGTTTGGAAAGAAGAAGATTCTTAAATTCCTCTAATTTTGAATTTTGGATTTTTATTCTGTCAATATGAATCTGAACCTTCATACTTAATTTTGAAAATGATATAATTCTTTTATTTTCAGGGATAAGAATCGGTATTTTAATTAAATCTTTGATTGGTAATTGCGGTTGGGCAGAACCAGATAAATAGTTTTCAATTGATATTTTAACTTCTGAATTGCGAAGCATTGAATAAATAAATATTGTCGATTCTGAAAAATCTTTAGCCCTCATAATCACCATACCAGAATTGATTCTAATGTGATTAAACAAAATGGCTTCACTATAATAAGCAACATTACCAACTGTTCCTCTTGAAGTAAGAACAATATCATTTCGTTTTAATTTGCCTTTTCTAAGTTTTTTATCTTTTTCTTTAGTGATAAATTTAGTTTCTGAAAAATCAAATCCAATTTTAGTGACATTCCCTGCATTTAAAAACAAACAAAAACCATTATCAAACATTTCTTCAATACCGGGATAATTTGTTCCTCTATCACCATCTATAATTTCAACTAATTCATTAAGTGACCCCGTTCTCCACCCCTTCGGAATCTCTTTACCCAATTCCTCGCACCAAACCATTTCCCCGCCTTTGCTTTTGTAGAGCTTACCGTTTTCATCAGGAAATTCAAATTCCACAAACCACTGCTTATAAATAGCCTGTGCGCTTTGTTCGAGTTTTTGTATCAGTTGTTGGTTAAGGGCTATACGGTTTTGGATGGTATTGTATTCCTTTACGATTTCTCGTTGTTTGTCAATATGTAGAACGGGTAAAAGTGTGTTGCACATTTCTTTCCAATCAAATATTTCTCTGGCACTTCCGTGGCTTTTAAACCTTGCGTAACGGTCAAACTCAGGTCTGCGAAACCACATCATTAAATATTCTGGGTCAAGTTCATTGGTGTCTTTAACTTCGAAAGGAATATAAGCTTGTGAAATCAATGCTTCATCATAATCCTCAAATAAAGCAATTGTAATTTTATCTCCATTTCGTGAAGTTACCGGACCATATCCAAATTGTTTTCGTTTGACAATTCGGTAAGTAGACATATTTGTTCCAATTGTATTGGCAATCGAAGGAATAAAAACCTTATTGATGCTTAAACCCATCAATGGAATATCTCGCAATTCCGTGTTGCGTCCTTCAACGGGTTGAATGTAATCGCCTAACTGTTTATAGTTCGATTGCATACCCCAACTCTTTAAACACGGTTAGTAAATCATTTTTAGAAGTTGCTTCAGCTTTAAGCAATTCGGCAAACTCACTTTGCAAGGCTTTCATTTTTTCGTCAAAGTCAATATTCTCGTCACGATTTATAAATTCAATGTATTTGCTTGGAACGAGTGAGAAATCTTTTTTGGCTACTTCTTCAAACGAAGCGGAATAACAGAATTCAGGAGTGTTTTCAATTTCCTTGCCTTGCCATTGATGATAAGTGCTTACCACTTTTTGAATATCATCATCAGAAAATTGGGTGTATTTTTTTTCAAATGGTATGCCCGTTTGTCGCAAATCCATAAACAGAATTTCTTTTTCCCGATTACGGAAGTTTCGGGTTTCATCACCTACTTTTTTGCTTTGTATTTTTTTGTTTTTGTTTACAATCCAAAGTGTAACGCTGATGTCGGTGGTATAAAACAAATTGCGTGGCAAAACCAAAATGGCTTCCACCAATTTATTTTCAATGAGTTTGCGGCGTATTTTGTATTCTTCGCCACCACCACTTAAAGCGCCATTTGCCAAAATAAAACCCGCCACTCCGTTGTCGCTGAGTTTGCTCACCATATTCAAAATCCAACCGTAGTTTGCGTTGCTTTTTGGCGGCACATCGTAACCACGCCAGCGTGAGTCATCAATCAGTTCGTTTTTGGCTTGCCAGTCTTTTTGGTTAAAAGGCGGGTTTGCCATTATAAAGTCGGCTTTCAGGTCTTTGTGCTGGTCGTCCAAAAAAGTATTGGCTGCCTTTTCACCCAGATTGCCCGAAATGCCACGAATGGCAAGGTTCATCTTTGCCAGTTTGTAGGTCGTGTTGGTGTATTCTTGTCCATAAATGGAAACTTCTTTTTTGCTGCCGTGGTGAGCTTCAATAAACTTTACCGATTGGACAAACATACCGCCCGAACCACAGGCAGGGTCATAAATAATGCCTTTATATGGTTCAATCATTTCGGCAATCAGGTTTACAATGCTTTTAGGCGTGTAGAATTCTCCTTTTCCTTTTCCTTCTGCCAATGCAAATTTTGAAAGGAAGTATTCATACACTTTCCCCACCACATCTTGTTTTGGGTCTTTGGTGGTATCAATGTCGTTTATGGTGTCGAGCAATGAAGCCAGTTTGGTAACATCCAAACCCAAACGTGAAAAGTAGTTGTCGGGCAATGCACCTTTTAGGGCTTTATTGTTTTTTTCAATGTTATGCAAAGCTGTGTCAATAAGCAATGCAATATCATTCTGTTTTGATTTTTTAATTAGATAATTCCAACGACTGGTTTCTTCCAAAAAGAACACATTGTTCATATTGTAAAAGTCAGCCATTTCAATGTACTTTTCTTTGCCTTCTGTAATGAGCTTGGCTCGGTGTTCTTCAAACTTATCACTTGCAAACTTTAAAAAAATCAGTCCTAAAACTACGTGTTTGTATTCGGCAGGTTCTATACTTCCTCTTAATTTATTCGCAGCATCCCAAAGGGTTACTTCTATCGGTTTATCGTTTCCGTTCTTTTTTGCCATCTATATTTTTTGTCCTTTAATTCAATTTGTAAAGATACTTTTTCTGTTTCGTTTTCTGTCCGTGCGTTGGCTAAAAAATGGCTTCCCGCTTTTCCATTTGCAAATTTATTATTTTGTATCTTTTCTTATGCTTTTGCAACGTTTTGCAAGTATGGCACGTAGCCGTTCCTTACTCTGATTTATATTGATTTGTACTACTTTCAATTTTACAATTCTTTGCCTTGATAACCGCTACGCGGCTATGTGATATACTTGCTGTTGGCGGTTCGTTATTTATATTCATAATCACTTTGAACATTGCTAGGACATGCTCTTTAAGCAAATTGGGTTGTGCATTGGATTTGCGTGTTTGCTTAATGTGCATGGCTTATATTTTACCCATTCCCAAAATTATCAGCGCATTTTCAAAACTTCCCATAATTAAGTCTAGTTTTGTTCCCATAAGACGGAACTCTCTATTTATCAGCATTGCAGTTATTCGAAAGGGCTTTATTTCTTCTTGCCCCTTCAAAAGATTTACAAATGCATTTGTTGCTTCTTGTTTTAGTAGTTCGTTTGATAGCAATGGATTCATTGAAATTTGTTTTAAGAAGCTGATAATAGTAAATATTGTATATTTATTCGGTACCAACCTTAATGCTGTATTATTCATGCAATGAGAATAACTGTTTGGCTGGTCTTTTAATTTCTTATTGAATTCTTGCAATAAGAATTTTAATTCAAAAGTATGACCTATATATTTATTTCTTATGAATTCTATAAAGCAGGCTTCATTTGCTATAGTTGATTTAACATACAGTTCAGAACTAATAGTTTTTCCACTTCTAATAGGATAAAACTTGAAATAAACTGAATCATCAGTTATAAGAATCCGATTCTCTTTTTCCATTGTTAGTGAAACATTCTCTATAGTAATATTCATAAATGTTTCATTTTCTATTTTACCACTTAACTTTCTTATAACATCAAGTTTACTTGTTACTATAGTCACTATACAGTTTTCATCAATCCATTGGAGAAGTTTTTCTAAATAAACAATATTGCTTTCTGATGCATTTTCAGGAATTATATTTGGGGTAGCTCCTTCCAGAGTTATATTTAGTGACATCTTTTCCCCTGGCTCAGATTTCTCTTTTCTTAGCATTAACCTTATGTACTCAACAACCCCTTTAGCAATTATAAACTTGTGCTTGAGTGTAATTTTATGCTCACGCGATATTTGGTGAAAGATTAACAAGGAGCTAAAATCAATTATAAACTCACTTGTTTCAATAGGAATTTCTTGTGGATAATATAACATAGGTATTTGAGTAATACCATCCTTTAAATTAATCAGACTAAAATATCCTCCTAGGTAATCTGAATGATAATTTTGAATAATTATTTCTGTAAATGATAAATTGAAGCTATAATATTTTTGAAAGACATCATCCTGTCTTTTCTTTTGTAAAGAACCATCTGCGCCAAAAAGCTTTACAAATGTTTCTGTTATACTTTCAGGTGTGGAACTATCAATCTCAAAGGATTGCATCGGAAATCCAGCATAGGGATTAGACTTTACTTCCTCAAGGATTTCATCATGTAAACAAAGATATTTATCCATGATTCTTAATACCTGTATTGAATCAATACTTTTTACAAAAGGTCTTTCTATTTGAATTATATCTCCAGTCTTGTGCCCAACTAACTTTTCTGCTAATTCATTACCTGCCTCAATCTCAATGAATTTAATATTACCTTCTAATGAATACTTAACATAACTTCCAATCGTGATAACCTCACCCTCATTTATTATACTTTCAGGCATCTGTGTTGTCGCAAAGAAATAATCCATACGAGCTTGAACAGTACCTGAATTCTTTGCTTTCTTATACAAGATATTTAATGCAATTTCATGAAATCCGTTTTCAATTAGAATTCTGCTAACAATTGTCAGATGGCGATGAAATTTAAAGTCATGATCTTTAAAGATATAGGCTAATTCCTCTATTCTTTGCTTATTGTTTTTATGGCTTAGTTCATTCAAGGAGATCAATTCCAATGTTAAAAAAGATTCTTCTTGCTTGTGCTTACTCAAAAAATATTCGGAAATTGAAAGACATCTGTTCCAGTCAGGTAGTTGGCGACACAAATCGGCTTCTATTCGCAATAATTCCTCATTGAATGAAAATTTAATGCGCCAGTTTTGTAAATTTTCTAGAAGTTCCTCATGTTTTGAAACAGATTTCTCAAGAGACAGTAAATAATAAAACAAATCACGTGATTCTTTTTCTTTTGATACGTACTTCTCAAATGATGCAATTGCTAAATCATATTTTTCAAGGAGAAAGTATGAATAGGGAATATAAAATCTAATTGTTGAATCTATTTGCAGTATATCATCTTCAACTGATTGTAAAACAGCAATTTCATCTTCTCCAACCTGCTTTTTTAAGATTTTAATAAATGAGGTGATCAAAACTTTTAGAAAATCAAACTCAAATTCTTTATCATCTGTAAAATCAGAGGCTTCTATTTCATGCAAAGCATTATGCAAATTTAATGTAACAGGAACACTTAGTATACTTTCACATGAAATTAAATCGATTCTTTTGGACTTTGAGAATATTTCTTTTGTGCTTTTTAGATAATTTAAAATATCTGATTTTTTGAGATAGCAATAAGCCTCAAGATGAATTGATTCAATAAATTTTTCTTCTTGTCCATTAAGTAATGCTAACGCGTCATTTACTTCTCCTATCAATTGTAACGAATTAGCAGTTATCATTAACAATGATACGTCATGCCTGTTAATATCATTATACAGATCTCGCATTTTTATTACGGATTCTCTGTTGTTATTTAAAACGAAATCTGTGTAATAAAAACAAAACTCAATTGTTTTGAAATTAGCTAATATTTCTGACTCTTCTAATTGTTTTAAAAAATGGCCAAGTACATTATTAATATGGCGAATTAGCTTTATATCGCTAACATGATTTTTGATAAAATCTAAATATGGTGCTCTTAGGAGCCTTGAAAGCAGTATCTCTATTTCAAATAATGCCTTTTTGTAAGTTGTTAATGTTAGTTTTTCATTAGTATAATTGTTTTGAAAAAAATTATACTTTTCAAAAACCTTAATTTGATGGTTGTATTCAGAGTCATTAATGGTAAGGGTGTTTAAATAGACTAACCGTCTAAAATTCCAATCTTCTCTTACTGTTTCAGGGGTATCTAGTATTAGTTCTTCTAAATTCTTGTCTAGACCATTTAAAATCTTAACGGCCCATGCAACTGAATTATATTCATCATAACTTAATATTTCAACAATCAAATCATTTGATTTTTTTGTTTCTACTATTTTCGCATAAGAATAACAAGCTTTTTCTTTCAATAGAATGGACGAAGAGTTTAGGTTATTTGCTTTTATGTAGCTCTTATACATATCTTGGGCTTCGCCAATTAATTCATAGCATTGTGCTTTTAAAAACTCGATTGATGAAAGTAAGATGTCTGATGGTTTTATATCGTTTGTCGAAAAACTTTCTTCTAATTTAAGGATTAGATTGAGGGCTGTTTTTGGTTTAAACTTGATAATACTTTCTTTGTATACACTAATCTGCCTTTTCCATTCCTCTTCTAGCTTTTGAGGAAGATTGCTTTCAATATATTCAGTTAGTTTCTTATTAGTATCTTCAACAGTATCTTTTATGCTTGAAAGAAAGGAAACTTCTATTTTAAATCTTTCAAGGACTTTAATTTCTTTTATATAATTAAAAGCAGCAGGGAATTGAGCTAAAGCTTGTTCGTATTTTTTTAGAAAAGTATTTAATTCGGAATCAGTATCTGGAATATTAATTAGTTCTTCTGGACTACTAAGATATTTTTGAAGTTTTATTTTTAACTGATTTCTTTTCCTTTCTCTAATATCAGAATTTCTACACCATAATTTCAATGCTTTATTAAAAGCACTTTTTAATTCATTTTTTACAGTTCCCTGGGATTTATTATAAATATCAAGAGCTATTCCTGCTGCTAAACTTATCGCAAATGATGATAGTGGTTCCATTATATTTTTTTTCTTCATTTTTTAGTGCATTGGCAAAAATTTAGCTCTTTTGGGTTTTTTCTTTGGCTTTGAGTGTCGATAAAAACCAAATGTGCTAAATGTGCGTTGGCTATTAACAATGAACGCAACAACGGTTTGAATATGGTGCGTTTGGCATTTCAACGCTCTAAACTTTCAATTTACTACAATGCTTCTTGATTTCTACCATCTTCATTATTAACACTATCTGCCAAATGCACTATATTTTTTGTTAGCCACTGGTTATTCGTTTTTTCGAGCCACCCATTGCGTATGTTCTCTTGAAAAAGCGTTTTCACAATTCATTATATATTCCGATAATTCAGGCTCTGTATTTATTCGAGTTGTTTCAGATTTAATAAGCATAATTTCATGTGCAGTCAAAGAATATGAAGATGATAATTCATTATGTTTCTTAGCTTGCAACCAAGTCAAAACACCTGATGCTGCAACGGCAATTGTTTCAATAGGCATTTTCAATGAAGGTTCCTTTATATTGTAAAGAAGACATATAATAGCAATCCCATGTAAAATAACAGTTATTACAAACCACAGTTTTGATTTATCCTTATTAAATTTAGCTTTTTTAGAATACCATAAAGCTTGATTTGTTATTCTTTCTTTTCTATAAATTTCAATACGCTCATCAATTGGTAATCTTCTTACATTTTGCATTTGTTGAGAAATCGGTTCTTCTACGACTGCTGAGATCCCTAATTTTCCAATTAAACTCTTATTTTGCTCTAAAATTGCTTTTAAGTCCTTGACAAACTTTTTGCGCATTATTTCAACATCTTCAGTATCTTCATATGGTTCCGCTCGTAACATCCATCGCCATGCTCTTGTTTTAACCGATTCAGCAACAGCTCTACCATTATACCAAATATCATCAGGCTTTGAAACTCTTAACCAAACCATAATGCTCAAAGAACCAAGAAATAGTATTGCTGATATTATTTTATAAAAAGCACTTAGTGTATTATCTGAAACAAAAGCAAATAATGCAGCAACAATCAAAAGAATAATATAAAACAAAATTCCATTGAAATATGTCCGTTGTTCTTTTATTGATGAAGAATTTGCAGACTGATATAAACCTGGCAAATCTGTATCAGATATTTTTATATCCATGCTCTAACTGCACTTATTATACTTGAACTTTGCCAATTTACCATTGTATCAGCTGCATCTTGAATTTTTTGAGGTGTTCTTTCTTGATCCCAAGGACGAACCCCAATAATAGTTTTACCCATTCTAACAGCTTCATCAATTTCATAGTCAATCCAATCACTATGTGCTGCATACATTCCAGCTAAAATAATTATTCCATTAGTTGGTCGCATCTGCCTTGTTAGGCATTCTTTCAATCCTTTATTAGTGGTTTCAGAACAAGCATCATGACTTGGCACACTATAATTTGTCCAGTCAAAATTTGGTTCATCGTCAAACCATTCAACTACTTTGTTGTAGTGATAATCATAACTCCATGCATGGCTTATGAATAATCTTCTGTCTTTTAATGTTGGCATTTTTTCTCTTTTTATATTTGTTAATATTTATTGGTGAACTTACTTTTTTTTCCGTTTTGGTGGTTTTAAAGACGGTGTGTTTCCGGGCGTATCTTTGTTATCTCTTGCTCGCCTATCTGGTTTTCCTGTTGATTTAGCAATCCTTTTTGGTCCTGGTTTAAGTGCCATAATTTTCGTTTTTAATTAATCTATTTATATTCTATAATTTTGTTTACTTGCAGCTAACTCCGAAATAACCACACCCTATTGCGTATATCCACCCTATTTGGGATGCTATCGCTTATTAATGGTGTATATTTCTTCTTTGGCCATTATTATTTCTTATTATTTTATCCGTTTTAAAAAGCATTTACACGCTAAGGCCGCTAAGTTTATTCGCAAAGGCCGCAAAATTTATTGTTTACACTCTTTACTTTGCGTTCTTAGCGATTCGTCTGCGCTCTTTGCGTGAACTTTTATTCCAATTTTTAAACCGGGCTCATTATTTCCATATTATACTAAAATCTTTCTTTTTTTTCTTAATAAAACCAGGCCTAAAATCATTTCAAAACTTAATACCCAACAAAATAAAACAAAAATCTTCATATATCAAAATATAGTTTGAATTAAATTTTCCATATCGGTTTAATTGGGTATAATGGTATAGGGTATAGGGTATAGGGTATAAGGGATATGGGATAGTGTCTCATTTACTCATTCTCTCATTCACTCATTCATTTCTCCATTCTCTCATTCTCCCATTCTCCCATTCTCTCATTAAAAAAGGCTTACCTGCCTAAGAGACAAGCAAGCCTTTTCAAGCATAATTACTTTTTGCTTTTTACTTTTATACCGAGAATTTCGAGTAATTGCGGCTGATCGGCCAAAGCAAGTCGTGCTACTTTCACTAATCTTCCTCTCCAAACCCTAAGTTCCTGCAGTTTTTCATTGCGAATAATGGTTGAATTTTGTGCTTCACCCATTTCAGCCATAAATTCATTGTAATAAGTATCAAGTTTCTTAACATCTTCATATTCGGCTGTAAGTTTTTCGATACTATATCCAAATTCAAGCATTACATTTATCAGGCTTTCGTCGCCTAATAATGTATCGTACAAGGCCCTTGCATCATCACGCCATACATCATAACGTTTTGAACGGCTTTTATTAGCATGCATATCGTTAAGAATTTTCGTATTGCCTTCAAAAGCAATCCGTGTAAACTTAAGTGTCCGCATAAAGAATTTCCTGGCAAGTTTCCATTTAGCATAGAATATGTTGCTGGCCTCATACTGCTCGTTGTATTCCAGCTTCTGTTCATTTACCAGTCCTTCCACTTCAATAAGCATGGCCTGACCCTGTTGTAGTCGTTCGGGAGTATAGCCATACTCGTTTAACCTCTGATTTATCACAACATGTGAAATACTGTTTGTGAAAAGAATGCGAATTTTTTTCAAAAACGCTTCAATTGCATTTTCCATATTACATTAATTTAATTGTTTTGTGGCAAAATTGCCGGTTTATTTTGTTTTTATAAATATCAATTCTCAAATCATAACCTTAGTGCTCCTTTGTGTAAACCCTTCGTGAGCCTTTGTGGTTAAATTCACCACCAAGTCACTCAAAGTTCATCACTAAGGCACTCGAAGAAAGCATCTATGCAGAATCTTAATAATATATCCACGCCAAACCCCTCCTTACGAATAAGGAGGGGCTTTTCGAACTGCCTGATAAATTTCGGTTTTTATCTGGCAAATAGCTAAATTCATAATTCTTAAATCTGGAATCTTAATTTTCAAATAATAAACTTAGTGCTCCTTTGTGTAAACCCTTCGTGAGCCTTTGTGGTTAAGTGTTTTTTCCCTAAGGCACTCACTTTAGAATTTCTTCTGCTTTCCCGGGTATATTTTCAGCTTGCTTAAAACTTTTTTCTGCTAATTCAGGTATTTTTTTTACCTGCCCATGCATTTCTTCTACCTGTCTAAGCATTTTTTGTGCTTGCTCAAGCATTTTTTGTACCTGACTAAGCATTTATTATGCATGCCCAAGCATTTATTGTACCTGACTAAGCATTTCTTCTGCCTGCTCAAGCATTTCTTCTGCTTGCTTAAGCATTTATTGTGCTTGCTTAAGCATTTTTCGTGCTGGAAATTCATTTTTTCATAACAAAATGCCTCAATTTTTCATCTCCGTTTTTTTCTTTAAACCTGTATTATGTGTTAAGATTTCTTGCGTTTTGTAAACAAAAAATATTCAAAAAATATTTCTGTTAGTTTGCATAAAACGGGTTAAAATATTTCAAAGAACGATGACTGATTTTTTGGGATAAAATTCCGTGAAATTTCACCTGAATTTTTATCGTTTTTCAGTGCGTTTATATCTATTAATACCATAAATTGAATTTTGTTAGCGGGAAAAATTCTACATATGTTAAAATATGCCACTTAACAGTCGGAATAACAGTGAGAAAAAAATTTCACTTTTTTTTTATTTTCAAAAAAAATTAAGGCTTTTTTACTCAAAAAACACCCATATATGTTCAATAAAATCTCTTGTATTTTTCATCAGTTTTCAGCCTGCTGCAAAGAATTTTTTCTATGAAAATTCCAGTCAAATTGGCGTTTTCCGGCAAGCACTCATTAAGAAGAGATGGAAGATTAACAACAAGAATTAATTTCCCAAAATTTGTTTAAAAAAAACTTTACTATCTTAGCTCACTTTTATAAAAGAAGATGTTTAAGTAAAATTGTTTGTCGTAAAATTGTAAATGCTCACGTTTAATATATATTTTAAAAACAAGTCGTTATTAAAATTATTTTTGTTATTTTTTTTGATAGCAGGTAATGGATGCATGAATAATAAAAAATACGAGATTTCAGTTTCAATTTTATGTTTTGGTGATTCAATTACCGAAGGAATATGCTGTGGTGTTTCCACGAAAAACACTTTTCCTGAGCAATTAAAAAAGCTACTTAAAAACAACAATATTAACAGTACGATGATCAATTTTGGACAACCCGGCGAGCAAAGCGACTGGGCTTTAGCCAGAATTGATGAAGTAATAAAACTTAGCCCTGATTTTGTTACAATAATGTACGGAACCAATGACGCATGGATTGATTTTGGTAGCGAAGGGCCTCGTGTAAGTCCTTATGATTATGGACAAAACATTAGAAAAATTATTAAAAAACTTCAAAATGCAGGAATTCAACCGATATTGATGAGTCCACCGCCTTTGGGTCATTTTTTTGATTATGATTTTGAACCATATTTAAGCAAAGGCCCGAACTTTTTATTATCGGAATACGTTGAAGTTTGTAAAAATATTGCTGTTGACGAAAGCATTCTTTTTGTTGATAATTACTCAATCTGGTTGAAAAAAGTAGAAGAAGGCCGGAGTATTGAAAGTTTTCTTGTCGATGGTTGTCATCCAAATTCAAAAGGACAGGCAATGATAGCAGAGGCACTGTTTAAAGTAATTTTACCCGAAATTATTAATAATAAATCTAATTAATATCTAACTTAAATATTGTGAAAAAACTTAGTAAGACATTTAACTTTAATAGCATTGTGATTTTAATTGCAATAGTTTCTTTTTTTTCTTCTTGTAGTAATTCAGGGAAAATACATAAAATAAGTATTATTCCCAGGCCGGAAAAGATGTCAATTAGAGAGGGCAACTTTGAATTGAACTCAAAAACCGCAATTCTGACTGAAGATGGAAACAAGGAAATGCAAAAACTTGGCGAATATCTTGCAAAAATCATTAATAATGCAACAGCTTTCAACATTCAGGTTTCTGATGTTTCTGAAGCAAAATCAATTGATAATGTAATAATTCTTACATCAAATCTTTCCGATGATAATCTTGGTGATGAAGGATATAAATTACATGTCGATCCTAAAAAGATCACCATACAATCAAATAAACCTGCAGGAGTGTTCTATGGAATTCAATCGCTTTTACAACTGATGCCAAATGAAATTCTTGTTAAAAAAAATGATGGACAAGGAATAGACTGGAAAATTCCATGTCTCTATATTTACGATAAACCTCAATATTCTTACCGTGGAATGCATCTTGATGTTTCACGGCACTTTTTCCCGAAAGAATTTATTAAGAAATTCATTGACCTGATGGCGATGTATAAAATGAATGTTTTTCACTGGCATTTGACTGATGATAACGGATGGCGAATTGAGATAAAACAATATCCCGAGTTGACTGATATTTGTGCCTGGAGAGTTGACCATGAAGATCAACCCTGGAGAGGCCGCGAACAGGCAAAACCCGGCGAAAAAGCAACTTACGGTGGGTTTTATACTCAGGAGGACATTAAAGAGGTAATTGAATATGCTAACGAAAAAAACATTGAAATTATTCCCGAAATTGAAATGCCCGGTCATAGTAGTGAGATTTTTGCAGCATTTCCAGAATTATCTTGTCGGGGAAAAAAACTTGAAGTTCAGACAGGTAGCTATTGGCCGAATACTGATGTTTTATGTGCAGGAAATGAAAAAACTTTCGGATTTTTAGAAAATGTTCTTAGTGAGGTTGCTGAACTATTCCCTTCGGATTATATTCATATCGGTGGTGATGAAGCGGATAAAACCAGATGGAAAGCCTGTAAAAAATGTCAGAAAAGAATTAAAGACCAAGGATTGCATGACGAGGAAGAACTGCAAAGTTATTTTATTAAAAGAATAGAAAAATTTCTTAATTCAAAAGATAAAAAGCTTATCGGATGGGACGAAATTCTAGAAGGCGGGCTTGCACCGGAAGCTACCGTAATGTCGTGGCGTGGCGTTGATGGTGGAATTGAAGCCGCAAAACAGGGACATGATGTTATTATGACACCAACATCGCATTGTTATTTTGATTATTATCAGGCCGACCCTGAATTTCAACCTGAAGCAATTGGAGGTTTTACTACACTTAAAAAAGTTTATTCTTTCGACCCGACACCTCCGGTATTAAATGATGAAGAACAAAAGCATGTCCTCGGAGCTCAGGGAAACATCTGGACTGAATACATTTCAACTCCTGAGCATGCTGAGTATATGTCTGTTCCGAGAATGATAGCTTTGGCAGAAGTAGTTTGGACACCAAAGAAAAGACAAAACTGGGCCAGGTTCATTAAACGATTAAATAATCACTATAACAGGCTTGATATATTAGATGTAAATTATTGCGAAGGTTCATATAAAATTGAAATAAACTCAAAAGCTGATACTTCAGGGAGATTTTTTGTTGAGCTTGAAAGCGAAATTTATGATTCTGAAATTCATTATACAACAGATGGGTCAGTTCCTGATATTAATTCACCACTCTATTCAAAAGCTTTTGATATTGAAACAACAACAACAATTAAAGCCGGATTTTTTAAGGATGGCAATCTAATTGAAAAAATTTCAGAAAAAACAATTTCTATTCACAAAGGATTGGGAAAAAATCTTGAACTAAAAAACAAATACAGTTTTAAATATGAAGCACAGGGAGATAAAAGCCTGGTTGACGGGATCAAAGGAAGTCTTAGTCACAATGATGGCTGCTGGCAGGGATTTTATGGTGATGATTTGATAGCTGTTATTGATCTGGGTGAAAAAACACTGCTAAACAGAATTTCATGTAGTTTTCTTCAAAACCAGAGACAGTGGATTTTTCTTCCTGTTTCTGTAGAATATTTAATCTCTGATGACGGAAAAAATTTTAAAGCTATTGGGAAAATCGACAACGATATTTCGCCATTGAAAGAAAAAGCATTTATTGAAGATTTTATAATAAATCCGGATAAAGATATAGAAACGAAATATGTTAAAGTAATAGCAAAAAACATAGAGAAATGTCCACAACAACATTCAGCTGAAGGAAAAAAAGCATGGATTTTTGCTGATGAAATTATAATAAATTGAAATTAGAATTCGGAAAAAGAATAGATTCAAATTTTTAGATTTGTAAAAATGTATTAATAAAAAGCAAACAAATGAAAAATTACCTTTTAGTATTTATTGTAATCATGATTTCTTCTTTGCAAAGTATTACTGCTCAGGAAACAAATGATTGGGAAAACCCTAAAATGTTTGGTTTGAACAAAGAAGCTCCACATGCAGATTTTATTCCGTATGCTAATGTTGAGCAAGCAATTATCAATAATAAAACTAATTCACCATTTTATAAATCCTTAAACGGATTATGGAAATTCAATTGGGTTAAAGAGCCCTCACAAAGGCCGGTTGATTTTTATAAAATCGATTATAATGTTTCAAAATGGAGCGATATTCCTGTTCCATCAAACTGGGAACTGCATGGATACGGAATTCCTATTTATGTGAACATTCCTTATGAGTTTACATATGAGCCTGATCCACCTGATATTCCTGACGGATACAATCCTGTGGGATCATATCGCAGGAATTTTACAATTCCGGATACATGGAAAAATCAGGAAGTATTTATTCATTTTGGTGCTGTGAAATCAGCAATGTATCTTTGGATTAACGGCCAAAAAGTCGGATACAGCCAGGGAAGCAAAACACCTGCAGAATTTAATATAACATCCTTTTTGCAAAAAGGTGAAAACACAATTGCTGTTGAAGTATATAGATGGTCTGATGGTTCTTTTCTCGAATGTCAGGATTTTTGGAGGCTAAGCGGAATTGAGCGCGATGTTTATCTTTTTTCAACACCAAAAATTCAAATCCGGGATTTTTTCGTTCAAACATTGCTTGATACTAATTACAATAATGCTGAACTTATTGTTGATGTTGATATTAAGAATTATTTAGCCGACTCAAAAGTAAAAACTCATTTCCTTAATTTATATTTGTTTGACAGGGATAATCATATAGTTTTTAATGATTCATTGGAGATAAATATTGATAAAAAAACTTCAGAGGAATTTGTTTTTGAAAACCAGATTAATTCGCCGGAAAAATGGTCGGCTGAAAAACCCAATTTATATTCTTTGGTGCTTTCTCTGCAAAATGAAAAGAAAATAGAAATTGAAGTTGTAGGTTGCAAAGTAGGTTTCAGAAAATCGGAAATAAAAAACGGACAACTACTTGTAAATGGAAAAGCTGTTTTACTAAAAGGAGTCAACCGGCATGAACATGACCAACACAGCGGTCATGTAATATCGAGGGAGTCAATGTTGAAGGATATTGAATTAATGAAACAATTCAATATTAACGCTGTCCGAACTTGTCATTATCCCGATGATCCATATTGGTACGAATTATGCGATAAATACGGAATTTATCTTATCGATGAAGCAAACATTGAATCACACGGAATGGGTTATGATCCTGAGCGTACTCTCGGTAATAACCCCGAATGGAAAGAAGCACATTTGGATCGTATTATCAGTATGGTTGAAAGGGATAAGAATCATCCGTCGGTAATTATCTGGTCGATGGGTAATGAAGCCGGCGATGGGGTGAATTTTATTGCATCCTCCGAATGGATACACCAACGCGATCCTGGCCGCCCTGTCCATTACGAACGTGCAGGAAAAAAATCGCATGTTGATATTGTTTCACCTATGTATGCCGGATTATCATATCTTAAAAAGTATGCAGGTAAAAAACAAGACAGGCCTCTAATTTTATGCGAATATGCTCATTCAATGGGAAACAGCACAGGAAATTTGCAGGATTACTGGGATGTTATAGAAAAATATGACCAATTGCAGGGAGGTTTTATCTGGGATTGGGTTGATCAGGGACTTATGAAATCTGATGGAAGCGGTGAAAAATACTGGGCTTACGGTGGTGATTATGGAGATGATGATATTCCTAGCGATGGTAACTTTTGTATAAACGGCTTGATTAATCCCGACAGAAGTATTCATCCGGCAATGTGGGAAGTGAAAAAAGTTTATCAAAACATAAAAATTGTTCCTGTAAAACTTAATATGGGTGAATTTAAAATATTTAATAATTACTTTTTTACAAACCTTAATGAATTTAAAATAAACTGGGAGGTCAAAACTCTGGGCGAAGTGATTGAAAGCGGAGAAATTAAAAACCTTAATATTGAACCCGGAAACGACACTATTATCAAAGTTCCTTTGTTTGCAATAAATAAGAAACTAAAAGATGAAAGTTTTATCAATTTCAAAATTAGTACTAAAGAAAATTCAGACCTGGTACCTTCAAATCATATTGTTGCTGTTGAGCAATTCAGATTGCCTGTAAGACCGTTCGTTGAAGTACAGAACTCATCAGATTTACCCGAAATGAAACTTAAACAAACTTCAGATGAAGTGGTTCTGACAGGAAAGAATTTTAAGATTAAATTTAATAAGAAAAACGGACTTCTGACTGATCTGACTTTTGAAGGTGAAGAATTTTTTATTGAAGGTTTGGAACCGAATTTTTGGAGAGCACCAAATGACAATGATTTTGGTAACGGCATGGAAAAACGATGTGCAGTATGGAAAGCTACTTCAAAAAACCGAATACTGGAAAAGTTTGAAATTATCGAACAAAAGAGTAATAAAATTGTGATCAATTCCACTTTCCTATTAAAGGAAACAAACTCAAAATTAACTTTTATTTATACAATTCTTGGATCAGGAGATATTATAGTTAGTTTTAATCTTGTGTCTAAAAACAGAAGCTTACCTGAAATACCGAGAGTTGGCATGGAAGTTCAGGTAAAAGGTGGTTTTGAACAATTAAAATGGTATGGCAAAGGCCCTCACGAAAACTACATTGATCGAAATAAATCTGCTTTAATTGATATTTATGAAAGTACAGTTACTGACCAGTATGTTGAATATATCAGGCCACAGGAAAATGCTTACAAAACACAAGTAAGATGGTTTACACTAACAAATGATGAAGGTAAGGGAATTTTAATTGGAGGTTTACCCCAAATATGTTTTTCAGCACTTCATTTTACAAATGAAGACCTTGATCAGGGTGAAAAGAAAAACTATAAACATACAACAGACATGATTCCAAATGATTTTGTTTCTTTAAATATTGATTTAACACAAATGGGAGTTGGCGGTGATAATTCATGGGGAGCAAAACCACATAAAAAATATCAAATACTTCCGGGTAATTATTCTTATAGTTTCCGCATTCGGGCATTTTCAAATAATGAGGATGTGTCAAAATTAATTAATCAAAAATGGCAAAATATTAAGCATTAAAATTGTGGGGAATAGTGGAAATAAAGGTATAAAGGGAAATATGGGAACCATGTTTATACCATTTTACACCTTTTCACAAGTAAATAAAAATCTAATAATTAATTAAATATGTCAAAAAACAGAATGGAATCAAATAATAAAAATAACAGAAGTTATATTTTATCGATAACAATAATAGGAGTATTATTTTTCATTTTCGGATTTGTAACCTGGTTAAATGCTACATTAATTCCTTATTTAAGAATATCATGTGAATTAACTAATTTTGAGTCGTTTTGGGTTACGTTTGCATTTTATATCTCATATTTTGTTATGGCTCTTCCTTCAAGTGCCGTATTAAAGAAAACCGGATTTAAAAATGGTATGTCAATCGGTTTAATGACAATGGCCATTGGAGCACTTGTTTTTATTCCGGCTGCAATGACCCGTACTTATGGCTTATTCCTTGTTGGACTATTTGTTCAGGGAACAGGTTTAGCTATTTTGCAAACCGCCTCAAATCCATATGTAACAATTTTAGGCCCGATTGAAAGCGCTGCTAAAAGGATCAGCATAATGGGAGTTGCAAACAAATTTGCCGGAATACTCAGCCCTATAATTCTTGGTGCAGTTGTTTTAGATGGTATTGATGATCTGGTAATAAAACTTGCAGATATGGATGTTGCTTCAAAAGCAATTGAATTGGATGCATTAGCTACAAAGGTAATTTTTCCATATATTATTATGGCGGTTGTATTGTTTATTTTGGGGGCTTTAGTCAGGTATTCACCTTTACCTGAAGTGGAAGGTGAAAATGAAGTCAACGGCGACAGGCCTGCTGATGAAAGAACAAGTATAGCCCAGTTCCCATATTTATGGTTGGGGGTTTTATGTCTTTTTCTATATGTAGGTGTTGAGGTTATTGCTGTTGATACATTAATCGGTTACGGGAATTTTCTGGGTTTTGAATTTTCAGAAGCTAAGTTTTTTGCATCCTTTACTCTTGGAGCTATGATTGTAGGATATTTTGTTGGGATAATTGCAATTCCTAAATATATTTCGCAATCGAAGGCATTACAATATTTTGCAATTCTTGGGGTGATTTTCTCAATAATAGCAATTTTTACAACCGGATATACTTCTATTTTAATGATAGCTGCTTTAGGGTTTGCTAACTCAATCATGTGGCCGGCAATCTGGCCTCTTGCAATTGATGGTTTGGGTAAATTTATGAAAACAGGTTCGGCATTGTTGATAATGGGTATTGCCGGTGGGGCAATATTACCGTTGCTCTATGGTTATCTCTCTGATGTTGAGTCGATAGGTTCGCAACTAGCTTACTGGGTGATGGTTCCCTGTTATCTTTATATTCTGTATTTTGCTACGAAAGGCCATAAGTTGAAGTATTGGAAAAGAAAAATTTGAATATATCAAGTGTTTATAATGAAACGAAAATTAAAATATGCTAATAATTTTAGCTGACATACTCATTTTTCATGAAAGTAAAAAGTTAGCAGTTCTGGAGTTTTTATTTTCAATTGCACAAAAAGAAATTTTTTTGTAATTTTGTTGTATAAATAAATAGAATAATGACAGAGATTTAAGAAAAATGCAGGTGATGAAGGCGGAGAATTTATTTTTTATACGCAAATAGTTTAAACAAAATAATTATGACTTACACAGTAAAAATAGACCAAGGAAGCAGGCAAGCACAAAGCATTGTTGATATGCTAAAGGCTTTATCAATAGATTATGATTTTCTGCAAATATATGAAGACGAAGAAATTGCAGATGCAAATTTAACATCAGAACAAACTAAAGAACTTGACAGTAGATATGAATATGTATTAAAAAATCTGAAAGTTGGGAAGCCTTGGAACGAAGTAAAACAAAGCCTGTTATCAAAATGAAAATTTACAAATTATTGATAAATCCTTTTGCCGAATTAGAACTTAACGAAGCAAAGGAATGGTATAATTTACAACAAGAACATTTAGGAGAAAGATTTGTAAAAGAGATTGATAAAACCTTAACACGCATAAATGATAATCCGTTTCAATTTCCCCAAAAAAAGAAACAAATAAGAAAAGCAGTTGTTAATAATTTTCCTTATTCTATCTTTTTTTATGTATCAGATAATCTGATAAATGTATTTGCAATTTTTCACTATAGTCGTAATCCAATGATTTGGAAAAAGCGTTTTAACGAATAAATATAAAGATGAAAATATGCTTAACAGCGGTTTGGTGTAAGTCATTTTTCAATTATCAAATAACCAATATTGAAAAAAATACTTGTCATTCGATTTAGTTCAATAGGCGACATAGTTTTAACTTCGCCCGTTGTTCGTTGTTTAAAAAATCAAATTAAGGATTCTGAAATACATTTTCTTACAAAAAATGCCTTTGTTTCTATCCTTGAAAACAATCCGAATATTGACAAAGTACATTCAATCGAAAAAAACATAAACGAAATAATTCCACAACTTGTTAGCGAAAATTTTGATTTTGTGGTTGATCTTCATTATAATATTAGAACTTATCTAGTAAAGAATAAACTTAAAAAACCTTCTTCCTCATTCAGAAAATTAAATATTCAGAAATGGATTTTGGTAAATTTTAAAAAGAATTTTCTTCCCGATATTCATATTGTTGACAGATATTTTAAAACCATAGAGTCGCTTGGAGTTAAAAACGATAATAAAGGGCTTGATTTTTTTATTAATGAAAATGAAACAATTAAAAGCCCGCAATTGCCGGAAACACACAGGAATGGATTTGTTGGCGTTGTGATAGGAGGAAAGCATTTGACAAAAATGCTTCCTGAGGAAAAGATTATTTCTATTTGTAAAAAAATTAATAAACCGATTATTTTACTCGGTGGGCCCGATGACTTTGAAAAAGGAGAGTTAATCAAAAAGAATTTTGACGGAAAAGTTTATAATTCATGCGGAAAATATTCTTTAAATCAATCGGCTTCATTGATTTCCCAAGCCGACAAAGTTATCACAAACGATACAGGTTTAATGCATATTGCTGCCGCATTTAAAAAGAAAATTGTATCGGTGTGGGGAAATACTGTTCCTGCTTTCGGCATGTATCCATATTTGCCTGAAAATTTGAAGGAAAATTCATCGATCGTAGAAGTTGAAAATCTCTCATGCCGGCCTTGCAGTAAAATAGGTTTCAAGCAATGTCCGAAGAAGCATTTTAAGTGTATGAAATGTGTTGATGAAGAAAAGATTGTGGAGTTTATAAATGAAAATTTTTAGCAACAATCACAAAATAACATTTTGAACTAAAAATTTTTTGTACTTTTGATTAAAATCAATAATAATGGATTTGCAAACAAGAAAAATATCATTTGTTCAAGAATTTCTCAATATACAAAATGAGGAAATAATTTCTCAACTTGAAAAAATATTGATGAAAGAAAAGGAGAAAACTTCCTCAAATAATGTCGATCCAATGTCATTAGAAGAATTTAACAAAAGAATAGACATCTCATTAGAGGACTCAAAAAAAGGACGATTAACTGAATCGAATAAATTGGAATCTGAGATTGAAAAATGGAGTTAAGAATATATTGGACTGATTTTTCAAAAAACGAGCTTAATAAAATATTTTCTTATTATAAAGAGAATGCAAATTTTAAAGTTGCCAAAAACCTAATTTTGGGAATAGTAAATGAAACAACTAAATTAGAAGCTCATCCAAATATTGGCCAAAAAGAAGAACTTTTGGAAAATAGGGAACAAGAATTTCGTTACTTAATTTATAAGAATTATAAAATAATTTATTGGGTAAACACTAATAATAATTGGGTTGAAATTTCAGATGTTTTTGATACAAGGCAAAACCCTGTAAAAGTGAAGACTATTAAATAAATCTATGATGTCATCAGCAATTTTGAATTTATTCGTTTTCTGTTCAAAAGAAACCGATTTATTTTATAATAATCCTACTCAACTCCTTATTAATTAACAAACTTGTTTTCTTTAATTCAATATGTTTTTGTTGGAGTATCAACAGGTCTTCTTCTGATTCGGTCTTTTTTATCTCTTTTTGGTTTTCAGTGATCAACAAATCAAGTTTTTTTGCCTTTAAGGAAAATAATGTTGAAGTCACAGCATATTTGAGCATATTATTTTCGGTTTTAACCAAAATGCGATGCTTTTTCCAATTTTCACTTAATTCGTATGGTGAGCTTAAAATATCAACAGCAATTTTTAAAATATTTTCATCATGATGATTAATGAAATATCGCTCATCATGAAAAATTCCATTATCTACCTCAGAGGCAATTTCATCAAATATTTTTTGATAATCAGGATTATTGAAACTTAAATCATCGTTTCGGATATCCAGGGTGATATATTCGGCAATTTTTATTGCAACTTCCACATTCCGGTTATCCTCATTAATTTCCGTAAAAAATATATCTTTTGTTCCATGAGTTAAAAGAATCCTAATGAGCTCTCTCTCCTGATTTTCAAGAACACTTTCAACTTCAGGTTCTGCGGACTCAGCAGAAATAATATCTTGTTCAGGGATTACCTCTTCCCTTACAAATTTATTTTTATCCGAAAACCTTTTACGAATGATCTTATTTAATTCATTCATTAAAGTTTGTTCGGGTGTATCCATTAAATTGCTGCACTCTTTAACATAAGTCGAACGAAAAATCCCATCGGGAATTAAAGCAATGGTGTTTACAATTTCTTTTATCAATCCGGCTTTTTTTATAGGATCGTTTTTGGTTTCTTTGAAAAGTAAATTTGTTTTAAAAGAAATAAAATCAAGTGCATTATTATTAATGAATTTTTCAACTTCCGATGAACTGTGGTTCATGGCATAAGAATCAGGATCTTCACCATCGGGGAAAAGTACTATTCTAACATTTAATCCCTCTTCGAGTATCATATCAATACCACGAAAAGATGCCTTAATTCCGGCAGGATCGCCATCATATAAAATTGTAATATTTTTCGTGTATCTTTTGATCAGTTTAATCTGATCTTTAGTCAGAGAGGTGCCTGAAGAAGAAACAACATTTTCGATACCTGCCTGGTGTAAAGAAATTACATCGGTATATCCCTCGACAAGAAGGCAATTATCTTTATTAATTATTGAATTTTTTGAAAAATAAATACCATAAAGAACCTTACTTTTATTATAAATTTCGGATTCGGGGGAGTTAACATATTTTGCCTTGCTTTTTTCGGAAGATAAAATTCTGCCACCAAAACCAATCACTTTTCCGGTCAGGTTGTGAATTGGGAACATAATTCTTGCAGCAAATCTGTCGAAATGATTATTGTTTTTCGCAATAGTCAATCCGGTTTTTACCAAATAGTTTAATTTATAAGCGTTTTTTGTTGCATGTTCCGTAAAATCAGCCCATTTATCAATACAATATCCAAGTTCAAACTTTTTAATTGTGGCTTCACTAAATTGTCTTTTACTTTTAAAATATGATAAACCTATGGCTTTTCCTTCATTTTTATTAAATAAATTATCCGAGAAATATTTCTGCGCAAAGGCTGTAACATTAAAAAGGCTTTCTTTTTCGTCTAATGCCTGTAATTGTTCGGGAGTTTGTTTTTCTTCTTCAATTTCTATTCCATACTTCTGGGCAATATATTTTAATGCTTCGGGATATGAATAGTGCTCATGTTCCATCACGAAATTCACAGAATTTCCTCCTTTTCCGCAGCCGAAGCATTTGTAAATTCCTTTTGCTGGCGAAACAGTAAACGAGGGAGTTTTTTCATCGTGAAAAGGACATAAACCAATCATGTTCACACCTCGCTTTTTCAGATTAACAAAATCACCGACAACCTCGTCAATTCGTGCTGTTTCAAATATGGTTTGTATTGTTTCAGGTTTAATCAAAATAAAAAAAATAAAAAGCGAAGTTAATTAATAAAATTGAGGTACGGTAATACTGATACATTATAATTGGAAAGGTATTGTAGTGCAGTGGTTTTGGTTAGGGTTAGGAGGCCGGTATAGTTAGATAGGGTAGGGTTAAGAATGAAACATTCATGGGAAAACTCAGGTATATCAAAACTTAATCCTAATCCAAAAACCACTCCTGCTTCTAATCATTACCTGTTAACTTGTTAAGAATAAATTATTAGAAATAAAAAAAGGCCAAACATTTGTTTGGCCTTATAATTTGTTTCTAACTCAATATTAATTACACTTCAATACTTCTTTTATTTGATGGTTCGCAGCATCAACATTTGGTCCTGAAGTAACGTTTTTATATGCATTACAAGCGGCTTGTTTATCTCCTTTGCCTTCATAGGCATTTCCTAAAACAAAATAAATATTTGTTTTGTTATTTTTTTCGAACTCAATTGCTTTATTTCCGGCTTCAATAGCTTTTTCCCATTGCTTCTTTGCATTGTATGCTAAAGCAATTAAATAATAAGCATTTGCATCTTTATCACCATAAGTAAACGATGAATTTATTAAATTAATGGCTTTGTCAAAATGTTCTTTCTGGACAGCTTTTCCACCTTCGGCAATAAAATATTTTTGGGCAATACCTTTAGTTTTAATAACAGTTTTATTTCCTTCGGGGCCAAGTTCGATAACTTTATCAAAGGCTTTTTTCAGGTTTTCTGTTTCTCCCTTATCCTTGTAAACCAAACCTTGTCCGTAGTAGGCTTTATTATATTTTGGATTTAATTGGAGGGCTTTATTAAACTTTGCCATTGCATTATCATAGTCTTTCTTTTTTAGTAATCCCAAACCAATTGAAGTATAAACTTTAGGAACATAGGCCAGAGCTTTTTTCTGCAATTTTGTATCATTTACCGTCTTAGCCTGATCTCCGGCTTTTTTAAATGTATTAATTGCCTGATCGAATTTTTTTCCTTTATATAAATTAATAGCATATTTGTAATATGCATTTGCAAGCTGTTTTTCTGCTTTTGCTTTAAGATCATTGCCTTCAGCACCAAGCATTAAGCAAGCATCGACACAATTTTTGTATGATTCAACGGAATTGCCATAATCTTTTGCTGAAAATTGTTCGTTTCCTGAGTTATAATAATCTCCGGCTTCGTTTATTGATTGTGAAAATCCGACAAAAATCAGGTTGAAAAAAAGTGCCGTCAAGAAAATCTTCAAAGAATACTTAGTTAATAATTTCATAATTTTTACTTATTTAGATATTTATTATTTATTTTTCGGTCGCAAATATAAAAATAAAAACGAAAATTCATTTTTTGTTAGGAAAAAATAAACGCAAAAAAATAAACATTGGTATATTTGCACTGATAAATTTGTTTACGGGGTGTAGCGCAGCCCGGTTAGCGCGCGTCGTTCGGGACGACGAGGTCG
>CAYWXI010000056.1:0-33344 GCA_964462015.1 uncultured Bacteroidales bacterium
GGAGGTGTATTACGTAAGATTGGCCCGAATTGGGTTAATGGAATTGGTGATTGTTTTCCGGGAGAAGGATTTTTAGTGAAGATGAATGGGGAGGGGGTTTTGGTGTATCCGATGAAGCTTTAGCGTAGTATGGTTTAACCTTAAGGCTAAAGTTTAGCCTACGAAGTATTAGCGATTGTGAGACGAAATGTTTCTCTTCAAAAGTATAATATAAGAATAAAATTTGATTTTTTTTTAAGCAAAATTTAATAAAATATTTTCATTAATCATCAAGAACCACACAATGTATTAACATTAAATACTTTAAGACTGTAGTTTTAAAAGCAAGAATTTCTAATAATAATTTTTATACATTAACTTTCTGTTGTACTTTTGTCGATCAAAAAAAAGTAAAAAAAACGAAAAAAAATATGGCTTTAATAGGAAACATTAGAAAAAGATCAGGACTGCTTGTTGTCATAATAGGAGTAGCTTTGGCCGCATTTGTTTTAGGTGATTTTTTTAAGCCCGGAAACAGCAGACAAATAAATTATATTGGTGAAATTGACGGTGAAGAAATTCTGGCTCTTGAATTTAACGAAAGAGTTGAACAAAACATCAATGCAATAAAACAAAATCAGGGGAAAGAACAACTAACCCCAGCTGAAGTATATTCTGCAAAACAAACAATCTGGAATGAATTGTTGAAAAAAGTTATTCTTGGAAAAGAATACGAAGACCTTGGATTGGTTGTTACTTCAGATGAACTTTTCGAGCAGGTTCAGGGCGAAAATCCTCACCGGTATATTTTGCAATATTTCAAGGACCCGCAAACAGGAGAATATGATCCTCAATTGGTTTTAAATTATTTGAAACAATTAGATCAGATGGAACAAAATTCTGTACAACAATGGGTTAATTTTGAGCAGGCAATAAAAGACGACCGGGTTGCTTCAAAATATAAAAATCTGATAACTAAAGGATTTTATGTGCCAAAAGCATTTATTCCTAAAGAAAATGATCTGAATTTACGTAAAGCAAAACTCAGAGTTGTAGCTTCTGACGTAAAATCAATTCCTGACAGTTTAGTTGAAATAACCGATGAAGATTACAGAAAATTCTATGAAGAAAATATTCATCAATATGAGCAGGAAGCTTCAAGAGATATTGAGTATGTTGTTTTTGATGTAAAGCCTTCGGCCGACGATAGAAGGTTGATCTCACAGGATGTTCATAAAGTTTATCGCGAGTTAATTAATAAACCTATCGAGGAGGTTCCAAATTTCGTTAATGTAAATTCGGATACACGATACGACAGTACTTTTTATAAAGAAGGTGAATTATCGCTTAGAATTGATTCAATTATGTTTAATTCTCCGATTGGAGCTATAGTTAAACCTTATATTGAGGATAATACATATCATATTGCGAAACTTATGGATGTTCAGTATAGGCCTGATTCAATGAAAGCTACTCACATTTTGATATCACATAAAGACATTTATGGAATGAGTGAGGAGGTTACAAGAACAAAAGAAGAAGCAAAAATTATGGCCGACAGCTTATTTGATGTTGTAATTGCTACACCTGAAAAGTTCGAGGAAATTGCAGTAGAAGTTTCTGATGATCCTTCTGTTTTACAAAATTCAGGTAATTTAGGCTGGACTGCAGACGGAGTCTGGCTTTATCCTTTTAACCAAGCCGTACTCGAAGGAAAAAAAGGCGATGTAAGCATTGTTGAAACCCGTTTAGGTTACCATATTATAAGGGTTGACGACAAACAAAAACCGACAAAAAAAGTTAGAGTTGCTATTATTGACCACGCAATTGAGCCAAGTAATCAAACTTATCAGAATATTTATACCGAAGCAAGTAAGTTCGCCGGCGAAAGTACAACATTAGATGCTTTTGAAAAATCAATAACCGATAAGAAACTAAGCAAAAGGTCTGCTGATGATGTAAAAGAAATGCAAAACTCCATCCCGGGCCTTGATAATCCGAGAGGAATAATCCGGTGGGCGTTCTTCGACAGGACAAAACTGGGTGACGTTTCACCTATATTTGATTTTGATAATAGTTATGTAATTGCGGCTGTTAGCGAAGTAAGAGAAAAAGGTACTACACCACTTGAGCAGGCAAAAGAAAGCATGAAGACAATGGTTTTAAATGAAAAGAAAACAGAAATGCTTCTTGAAAAAATGAATGCTGTTACATCAAACGACCTAAATCAAATTGCAAAAGATTTAGATGATAATGTGGACTCAATCAATACAATTAATTTTTACTCAAGAAACATACCCGGTTTTGGACGCGAAAATGATGTAATTGGTGAAATATTTACTCTTGAAGAAGGTGAAATGTCGAAACCTATCAAAGGAAAAGGTGGCACTTTTATACTTCAGCTTGACTCAATTATCGTTGCCAAACCTATCGACGATACTTTAGCCATTATAAACAGACTCAAAGGCCGTTTCAAATCAAGAGTGGATAATAATTATGTTTACCGCGCTTTAGAAAAGAAAACCGATATAGAAGACAATAGATTATTATTTTATTAATAACAATATTATCCTGATAAAAAGCGTGAATGCAAAATTGTATTCACGCTTTTTTTTTATTACTAATCCGGGCGTTTTCCTAAAAAAATCAACCTGACACTTGCACCACCTTCATCAAGGTTTTCAATTTTAATTTCTCCATTGTGAGCTTCCATAATGTGTTTAGCGGCTTTCAAACTCAAGCCTAAATTTTCGTCATAATCCTGACCTCCGGGACTGAAAGGTTTAAACAACTTGTCCAGGGCTTGCTGTGAAAATCCCTTGCCTTTATCTATAACTTCAAGTAACTTTTTATCCCCATCTGCATAGAGCTTGAGCTTGATAAGGTTGCCTTCCTCAGAGTACTTGATGGAATTGTTGATAATGCTGTTAATTGCCCGTTTTGTCAGTTCTTTTTCTGCTTCAATAGTCATGCCCTTATCTATAACTTCTGTATAAATATTTAGTCTTTTCTTTTTGGCGGCTTCTTCGTTGTTGGTGATGCATTGTTCGACCAATTCAAGCATATCAACCGTTTTTCTTGATAATTCACAACCTGTTTGCAACTGTGTGATTACCAAAGCTGTGGTTGAGAATGCCTCTAGTCTGTCAACAGAAGTTTTGAGTATATTTACAAATATACCAAATTCTGAATCTTCATCTAGATAATCTTTCAATAATTCGGCTGTTCCCACTATCCCGTTCAGGGGCGTTCTTAATTCATGGCTGATCATCAACAGGAAATTATTCTTAGCAATATCAAGCCCCTGCAACTCAAGGTTGGCTTTTTCGAGTTTCTTATTAGCATTATCTAACTGTACTGTTTTTTCCTGCACTTTTTTCTCAAGAGTTACATTCATGTTTTTCAGGATTTCCCGTTGGGTTTTCAGCTCCAGATGGGTTTTAACCCTTTCCATTAGCTCACGGGCATCAAATGGTTTTGTGATATAATCCTGGCCACCCGCTTCAAAACCTTTAACAATATCATCTTTAAGAGTTTTGACTGTTAGAAAAATCACAGGGATATCTTTGGTCCGATGGTTGGCACGGAGACGCCGGCAAACCTCATAGCCATCCATTTCCGGCATAATAATATCCAGCAGAATCAGGTCAGGTGGATCCCCTTCAAAGGCAGTTTTAAGTGCATTTTCACCATTAACTGCAATTTTCTTGTTAAAATCTTCGAGCAATTCAGCAAGAACATCAATATTCTCCGGTGAATCGTCTACAATAAGGATAGTGTTTTCAAATAAGCTTTTCATGATATTTAGATTCAATGTCTCTCCAATTTCATCAATAAGTATTATGGCATTTTCAAAATCATATTTATTTGTTTTGTTAACCAATTCATCAAACACAGCTCCTGATAAACCGGCACCTTCCATGTCTTTAATCAAGGATTTGACGTTTGGATTGTATTCTATTAAAGATTGTTTGAAATTAGGGATAATTTTCTTTAAACGCTCTATATTAATAGATTCTGGTTTTGTTTTTTCTGCAAAATCAAGTTTAGCTGCGATGTTGCTAAACAATTCCTGCATAGCTGCATCAAGCTTTTTTATTTCTTCAATAAATCTTTTATGATCCCTTTCCTCGATACTATCTTCAACCAGGTTTGCAAGTGCAAACAAGTTGTTAGCCCCGATACTTCCACTCAGGCCTTTTAAAGTATGAGTCAGACGATATGCAGTATTAAAATCTTCTTCTTCAAATTTTTTTCTTATCTCGGGACAAGATTGCCGGTATTTGAGATAAAAATTCTCAAGTAAGCTCAAATACAGTTTCTTTTTATTGTTCACCCTTTGTAATGCATGTTCTATGCTCAATCCCGGGATATCAGGTATTTCAACATCTTTTTCGCCACTTATTTTCATTCGCTCACTATTAATTGCCGGTTATTTATCAGGATAAATAAAGTGCTATTTTTACCTTTTCATTTTGTAAAGGTACAAAAAATAAAGCAAATAATGATGAATGAAAATACTATTGCATATAGCTTTAGTTTTTCCGTGTATTAATTTTCAAGATTATTTCACCAGAATAACTCTTCTCTAATATTAAATTACGTTGATAATTACCCCAGCTCAGATCAATATAATCCATCTGATTATTTCCAAAAAGGATTATTTTACTATCAGCCTTTGCTAACCTGCAACTAACACTCCCATTACTAAATACAGAAATTACTTCCTTTCCATTTCTATGCAAACAGTATTCACTGATATGTTCTTTTGAGGATTTTGCAATATTCGTGAGTTGTTGCTTGATTAATTCATCTTCTGTTCCATAATAATAAAAACTTTTAATATCCTGATTCCAATCCTTTTTTGGTTCATTCCTATAGGTTTTCTGTTTATCAGTATACAAAGATATTTTTCCTTTCGTTGCTGAAAGGTGATTTTCAGGGTAAATACTCCAATAAGAATTTCTTTCCCATGATAATGAATCAAAGACATCTTCCAGTTCGAATTTGATTCCTGTTTCACGAATATATTCTTGCGGAACATTTTTAATATGATATTGAATTTCTATTTTTCCATTAGAACTAACAATAAACTCAAATTCAACAGGGAACACATTATCGTATTCGCCTATAATTGAGATAAACACCTTTTTCCCGCTTTTTTTGTAATTGAAATGCTTCAATTGCCAATCTGCACAATATTCGTTTATTTGATGATAGGAGTACATAATGGATTTGCCTTTTGTTCGCAAGTTGATATTGGGCCCTGAAAATAAAAAAGAACCTGATGCTTGTTGAATCCCGTTTATAAGTCCTGTTTTTTTACTAATAATTATCCTTGTATTGTTTTCACAAATAACGAAAAGGAACTTTTCATTTTCCTCAATTTGAATAGTGTCTGTTAATTCATCATTATACTTCACTATATTTTCAGAAGTTAGTTGTAAAGCATATTTATCAACAAGCTTATTATTTATGTCTAAGAACTCAATAAAAACTTTCTCGTTTTGATCCCATTCATCCATAGGGATCAACAATGTCCCATAATGATGTGGTGCGATATCAGGAGAATTCAGGGTTTTTTTCTGGCCTTTATATTTAAGTCTTATTATTAATTCGTTAACATTTGTATGATCAAAGCGGTTATAAATTGGAATGGCTACCGGTGTACCAACTGAAAAGCTCTCAATTTCGGTTTTTAAGAGTTTAATTGGAGAATAGGCTTTTTTTGTATTCCAAAATTCCGGCTTTTTTCTGCGCCAGGTATCAACAATACCCCACTCACCATATCCAATAGTATTACCTGAATATTCAGCTGGGATTACATTTTTATCTATTTTACCCCACCATTCATTAAATCCGGGCAAAGAATCAGGTAGCATAAAGGTTTCGTCTATCATTCCCCAAATTGCTCCTCCAAGGCCGCCATTTGCTTCAAAGGTTTTTTGCCACATACTATCCAGGCTTCTTCCCCAAAAATCTCTTATGTTTGGATCTTCTTTTATTGTGAAATTATTATAACATGCCACATGTGCCCACTCATCAAAAATAACCGGCATCTGCTGATATCCAAAGGCCTTTGTAATTTCCCCGTATTGATTCATGTTACCATGAATTCCCGGATAATGCATGCTTAATATATCATACGATCTAATACTATCAGGTACCTTCCCGGGATAACTAAAAATAACAGGACGAGTATCATCATATTCTTTAACCCAATCGTACGACTTCATGAAATTGCTGCCAAAAGCATTTTCGTTTCCGATGGACCACATAATTACAGATGGGTGATTTTTGTGGCTCACCACCATTTCTTTAAGTTGAGATAAATATCGGTCAGTAAAGCCGGTATCACTTTCCGTTGCTCCAGGATAATATCCCTCTATACGATGTGAACCGACAAAACATACCGCTGTTTCATCTTCAACGTAAAGTCCATACTCATCACATAGTTGTAAAAAATTCTCAGTTGGAGGATAATGTGATGTTCTGATAAAGTTCATATTTGCTTCTTTTGCCAAAAGAACATCTTTGAGTTCGTATTCCGGAGTAGTAACTCTACCCAACAACGGGTGAATATCATGTCTGCAAGCTCCACGTAACTTAATCTCTTTACCATTAACCAGTAATTGATTGTTGACAATTTCTATTTCTCTGAATCCTACTTTATATTCTTTTTTCCATAATAATTTTCCATTTTCAAAATATGAGAGATACAAACTGTAAAGATTTGGATGTTCAGCATCCCATTTTTGAGGATTAATTATAAGGTTTGTAATTTGAAAATATTGCGCATTATTTAATGGAATTGAAGCATTTTCAAGATTAAGCTTTTTATAATTGGTATCGAATAATTCTAAAGTGATCTTTGAATTATCAGATTGTTTTTTGGTTTCTCCCGAGATTATAAGTGATGCATTTTGATAGTTTTCATCAAGATCGGTTTTGATAGTAATGTCAACGGGGTAATTGAAGGGTAGTGCCAATAAATTCACATCACGAAGTATCCCTCCGATCTGATGTTTTGCATAGCCGCTGGCATAAGAAATCTCATCGGCCTTATCTGTTACTTCCAAAGTAAGTATGGAAGTTTCTCCGGGTTTTACATAGGGAGTTATATCACATTCCCATCTTGTAAAACCACCTGAATGATCACGTACATAGTTACCGTTTATCCATACCCTGGCATAGCTGTAAACACCATCAAATTGTAGTACTATGAGTTTTCCATTATAATCATCAGGAATATCAATACTTTTTTTATATACAAAAACCTGATCATGTTTTATTGAAAAGCCCTGCATCATGCATTCCCCCGGCACCTGTATATCTTTCCATTCGTCATTTAATGCAACTATTTCCCAGAATTTTTCCTGGGGATTAATGTTCACTTTCCAAGTACCGTTCAGATTAATAATTGGATTAGAAACACTGTCAATATAATAATCTGAAGAATCAATTTGTTTACAAGTTATCAGGACTAAAGGTAATAAAATTAGCAATATTAATTTTCTCATTATTCTCATTTTAATTATGTATTAGAACCATTAAATCTGGTATAACCAAGTGTTTTAATATCCTGTAAATTATTTGTTAAATATGTTTTTCCATTATTTATCACATAAAGATTATCACTAACTTCTGTTATATGTTTATAAAGATGATCTGTGATGAGGAAACCTTTATTCTTCTTTTCTTTCATAATTAGATTTTTAATCGTATCAACATGCATCGGCATAATATGGGAGAATGGTTCATCCAATAAGCAGAATTTCGTTTTTGAAGCGATTATTGAATATATTTCAACAATCCTTCGTTCTCCTCCCGATAGTTTTTTCAATTTCGATTTATAATATTTTAAGAATTCGGGAAAATCATTTATAAACTCAGAAAAATCAAGTTTATAATCTTTAAAAATTCGTTTTAACGTGAGAGATTTAGGTATAAAACTAAACTGAGGTAAGTACATAATACTTTCAAAAGACCGGGAAGTACTTAAAAGAGCCTGACCATTTAATCTGACAGAATTATCACTTGGGACAAGCTGCCCATACATTATTTTCATTAAACATGTTTTCCCTGTTCCATTTCGCCCAAGTAATCCTGTAATTTTTCCTGTTTCACATTTTAAATAAACATCTTGTAATACTTTTTTTGTACCAAATTCAAGAATTACACTATCCACTTCAAGTATCTCAATCATCTAATTATTAATGTAATTGTTATTAATAGGAGGAAAAATATAATATCTATAGCCATTGCAGAAACCCACAAAAACAACTTAGATATTCCCAGGTTTTGATAATAGTAGAATTCATTCTGTTTATAATTATTGATGAAGAAGAATATCAGTGCCAGTGTAATGATTTTAAACCAAATAAGTGCAGTAATAGTTTTAATTCCTACAGCAAAAATAATACTCATACATGATAAAGTTATAATTAAACTCGCAAATGCAAACGACCTATAAAATGTTAATATTAATCTTAATGTTTTCACTCTTCTGTTTGATACTTGCGTTTCTTTATTTAAGTATAACTAGTGTATCAGTCTATTACAATCAGGTACTAAATAATCTTTTCTATTTCAACCCAAAAAGGGAATATGTTTTTTGAACCTTCGGAATAGAAGGGAATAAAATCACAGTCCATTTTTGGAAAATATATATTTTTCATCTCAATGATATCAGTGTTTGTTTTTTTATTTTTCATTTGATTTACAATCGAATTTGTTTCGATATACATCCGTCCATTAACTTTAACCGGTTTAATAAATTTGAATTTGATATTATAATGACCTTCGGTAAGACTAACTTTCCAGTTTCCATATATTTCTTCCTGTGCCCAAATTCCACGTTCCCCATTGGCATCGTTTCTACTGAGAATAACCGGATTCTCTTGATCGCTTCCAATTATGATCCGGGGCTGGTTAATTAGATTTTTTGAATTTATCAATTCCTTATAAGATTTATCAAGTTCAGACTTTAATTCATTGGCAATAGCTTTATTTTCCAATACAAGGTTGGTTTGTTCGTAAGGATCTTTTTCGATATTGAATAGTTCAAAATCCTCAATCGGGGCATTAAAATCGGTTCTCCCAACCAATTTATAACTACCTGATTGCAATGCTATATTATTATATAATTCAGGATATCGTCTTGTCCAGTAAAAAAACAATGGCCTGTCTGCCCAGTCAACCTCTTCTCCTTTAATCAAGGGTAAAAGACTTTTACCATCAATGATCCTGTCATTTGGCAATTTCACATGACATAATTGCGAAAGTGTTGGTAAAATGTCAATATGTGCAGCTGTTATTTCAATACTTTTATTGTCATTAAATAATGCCGGGTATCTCAAGTAAAAAGGAACTCGTACACCTCCCCGAAAAACGCTGCCTTTCCTCCCTCGCATTCCGCCGACATACCTGGTTTGCTGAGGTCCGTTGTCTGTCATGAAAATGACCAGGGTGTTGTCTGCAATTTTTAATTCGTCAAGTTTTTGTAAAAGTTTGCCAATATTATCATCAATATTTGTGACCATTGCATAAACTTTTCTTGCATCTTCTTTGTCTTTCTCGCTCATTTTTACAAATGGCCTGTCATCATTTTCAAAACCGGAAGCCGGATCAATGTTTTTATAGTGTTGATAATATTTATCCGGGACTTGCAGGGGAGTATGTGGTGCGTTAAAAGCAAGATAGCAGAAAAAAGATGATTGCCGGTTTTTCTCAATAAAATCAAGGGCTTGTTCGGTAAAAATATCAGAGCAGTAACCTTCATAAGCTTCTTGTTTTCCGTTGTGCCAAAGTACCGGGTTGAAATAACTACTATCTCCTTTAAAATAGGTTGTTATATCGCCAACTTGTCCCATTCCGCCTGCAAGATGTATTACCGACTCGTCAAAACCCTGATCATTTGGCCTTGAAGGATAATTGTCACCTAAATGCCATTTACCAAAAACCCCTGTTTTGTAGTCAGCTTGTTTAAGCATCTCAGCAATCGTTAATTCATTTGTAGCCATTATTGCCCCACCGTTATAGGTGTCTCTAATTCCTGTACGTAATGAATAACGTCCGGTCAATAAACTTGAGCGGGTTGGTGCACATACAGGGGAAACATAGAAGTTGTTAAATTTGATACTTTCTCTTGCAAACTGATCAATTACCGGCGTTTTTACATGCGGATTTCCTGTAATGCCCAAATCTCCGTAGCCCTGATCATCGGTCATGATTATAATTACATTTGGATGGATTCTTTCCTGGGCAATACACAAACTTGTAAATAACTGTAAACAAACTATAACAATGGCTGTTTTTATAATATTCATATTTCTTGTTTTTTACTCGCTTTCTTGAAACTTCTTATATGTTCCTTTTTTATGTAAACATACGACAGTATTTTGTCGCAATATACAGCTTTTGTTATTTATTTTCCTTATTCACTTTGTAAAAGTATTGCACAATAAAAAAATCCGGCAGAGAAATTCTACCGGATTTTTTATTGGTATTTATCACAGCCCTAATTCGATTGTACTATGATTTAAATATATTCTAAGCTAAAGCTTAATAATCTTTTCAGTATAGGTTACATCTTTAGTTATAATACTTAAAATGTATATGCCATTTTCAAGGTCACTAATATCTATTACTTCATGTTTAGTAGTTGAAATAAATTGTTTAATTACTTTCCCTTTAATGCCATAGATTAAAATTTCTGCTTCATCAGCATTTGAAATAATATTTAATTTTGTATAAACAGGATTAGGGTAAACTTCAATTTTGGATTGGTCAATATTAGAAGATACTAAAGTTCCCTTAGCACCAAAAGATACGGTATAATCTTCTACTTCTCCTCTATTAAAAGTTTCACATGGAGAAGAAGCTGAACCGTTTTTCATGGAAACACGCATCCTGGTCTGACCGGTAGCATAGGAGGGTATGCTTAATGATGTATTAACTGTTCCTCTTTTATTGTTTGCAACTACAACCGTTTCATCAGCATCTTCAAAGTCGTTATCTCCATTAAAATCTATCCAGATACGCCAGAATTCCTTTTGAATTTTGTTGGAATATCCCGGTGTAAGTGTAACGCTATTTGTTGATCCGGGTGCCAATGATAATACAATTGATGTAAAATCAGTATATCCTGCCGCTCCGGAGTTGTTTACATTACCATCAATTGTTACTCCTGCAATCCATTCTAAATCGTTGCTTTGGCCTTGTGAAGAGCAATAGACTACCGGGTTATCAGAAACTGTTATGTAGCCCGTTTTTATCTCGACATCCGAACCCACACCATTTGTTGCAGTTAGTGTTACATCAAAAGTTCCAACTCCATTATAAACTACCGAAGGATTCTGATCGGTGCTTACTGATGGTGTTCCACCTGGGAACGACCATGACCACGAAGTTGGATTGTTGGTGGATTCATCAGTGAACTGCGCGCTTTCACCTGGTGCCAGGCCGGTAGGTGTGCCTGAGAAATTGGCAACCGGAGGCTGCGGCACCGGTTCACCAATATTTATGGTATAATCCTCTACCTCTCCATAAGGAAAAGTCTCACATGAGGTTGGTGCACTCTGATATTTCATGGCCACCCGCATACGTGTTTGTCCGTTAACATCACCCGGAATGGTAACATAGGCTGTAACCTGGTTTTTCTTTCCGTTTGCAACAATAACTTCTTCTCCAACATCGGTGAAGTCACCGTTTCCGTTATAATCAATCCAGACACGCCAGTTCTCACGACGCGATCGCCCGGAAAATCCCGGATCCAATATTACGGTATAAGTCAACCCATTTTCTGCTTGTATAACCTGGGATGTAAAATCACTATATCCTGCCGCTCCGGATGAATTACTAAAGCTGCCAAAATCAACACCTTCTATCCATTCAGTTGACCAGTTGTTTCCACCTGCAGTGCAATAAGTAACCTGACCATCCGAAACTTCTATATAACCTGTTTTGGTTTCAATATCTGAACCACCAGCATTAGTAGCTGTAAGGGTTACATCAAATATTCCGGTTCCGTTGTATGCTACTTCAGGATTTTGATCTGTACTGGTAGCAGGCGTTCCCCCATCGAAACTCCACAACCATGATGTGGGATTTTCGGTTGAGACATCAGTAAAGGTAATACTTTCCCCAACCAAAATATAAGTTGAGCTTGCCGTAAAGTCAGCAACAGGTGGCTGAACATTTACAGCAATATAATTAATCTTTTCTTCACCATCAGATCCTGCATGGTTGGAAACTGTGAGTGAAACTGTATAATCCCCTGCAGTTGAATAGGTGACAGAAGGATTCTGAGCACTGCTTGTAGAAGGAGTACCTCCTGTAAATGTCCAGGCCCAAGTATCCGGGTTATTGGTGGAAAGATCGGAGAATGAGACGGATTGACCTTCAAAAATGGTAGTTTGATCAGCAGTAAAATCAGCAACCGGCGGGGGATATTCAGTTGTAAATGACCAAACCAAACAACCACTTGCACTTCCTCCTGCATTGTATGATATCACCTGCCAATAGTAAGTAGTATTGTATACTAAATCTCCGGTTGGATTATACAATGTAACATCACCAAGATCTGTCCCGTTTTCAATATTAGTAGGCGGATTATCAGTACCAAAGTAGATTTTGTATCCGGTGGCTTCAGTCACACTGTTCCATTCAAGGTCGGCTGAGATAAAAACTCCTGATGAACCATTACCGGGGGCAATAAGACTTGCACAAGCAGGTGGAGTAACTCCTCCTTCAATAATATTTATTGTATAGTCCTCAGCTTCGCCATAAGTGCCGCTTTGACATGAGGTTGGGTCAGCATTATAATTTTCTGCTACTCTCATTCTTGTACTTCCTAAATTGGCATCAGCAGGAATAGTTACATCAACACTTAGCGTATGTGTTCCGGAAGTGCCCGGTGTTTGTCCGAGGTCAAATGTTTCACCTGTATCATCAAAGTCGCAATTGCCATTCCAATCAAACCATGCCAGGCAATGCTGAGTCCATGAACCATTTACAGTTACATCAACACTAATAGTATATGTGCTGTTCTGTGAAGCATCTGTTGAGATAGAAGTGAAATCAGAATAATTAGTTGATGCACTGGGATTGTCAATGGTATTAAAGACAACTTTACTTATGTAATCATCCGAAGTGTTAGAATAAGAAGTATTACAATAATTGCATGAACTAACTGTTATATAGTCTGTTTTTATTTCCGTATCGTTTCCTGAGCCATTGTCTGCCAATAGTGTTACGGAATATGTACCAGGTGTGTTATAAGTGATCACAGGATTTTGATCTGTAGAAGTACCAGGTGTACCACCGGGGAAAGACCAACTCCAGGATGTTGGATTGCAACTTGTATTATCTGTAAATGATACTGAATTTCCAACGACCAGTGCAGTTGGGTTTCCTGTAAAATCAGCAGTGATACTTCCAACAGTAATGTACCCTGATTTAATTTCATCATCAGTGCTTGATCCGTCACCAATTGTTAATGTAACATCGTAAGTTCCCGGTGTATTATACACAATAGCCGGAGGAGTTTGTCCCGAATAGGAGGAAGGTGTACCACCGGAAAATGTCCAGTCCCATGATGTAGGTGAGCCAAAAGATTGATCTGTAAAGGTAACCGAACCACCACTACATAAGGTATTTGGTGTACCCGAAAACTGTGCAAACAATCCGGAGGATACCACATCAACATTTGAGGAATATCTGTAATAGTTTTGTTTAGTAACTGTTACCACCACTACATCACCAGGATTTTGAGCCGGGATTGTGATGTCTATTGACGATCCTGTTCCATCAGCAGTTGCTAAAATCACTCCATTCATGGTGAGTGCTATCAGCGATCCGGCATCGGCTGTAACACCAAATGAAGTTGCACCGGCTTGTAATGCCGAACTATGTGCAACATTTAAATTCTGTGGAACTTCAGTATAAAGTGTCATAAACGCATCGCCATGATGGTGAAATAATCTGTAAGTAATCTGCTTACTACTGGTATTGTATGGCCAGCTCGACTGATAAAGGAAATGCTTGGCTGCCACATTACCAAATGCCGGCATCACATAATTAACAGGGAAGGTAGTAGTATAACCAGGCATAAAATCCGAATGCAAATTATCAAATAAACCCCAAACATATGTGTCGTTAACAAAAGAATATGAAACTTCAGTAGCCGCAATAAGACCAAGGGCTCCACTGTTTTGACCATTATAAGTATGACGGTGGAATTTTTCTGTAAAAGTTTCTGAACTACGATGGAATGCTCCGGTCTGGCAATTTATTGAAAAGATAAAAGGTAGTTTATTGTTTATGTTATTCAGTGAGCTAATGCTGTTATAATCAAAATCCGGTTCGCCCCAGCCACTATATGATCCGTGATCACGGTGCTGTAGCATATAAGAGCCACTGTTGATGGCATTGATTACATCAGATTCGGTTCCACCGGAAAAACCACCAAGCTCCTGGGGCGTTGCAGGAATATATCCCAATCCACTGGGGCCAAAATAATTCACAACTGTTGAAGTATTTGTAGCTGTTGACCATGAATCAGTAGCTGGATTACCACCATAAACTGCGTTGATCCTTACCGGGTTTTTTCCCTTAACATTTTTCAAATAACCTCCTATCACTTCCGAACATATTTGAAACCATCTTTCAGTTTGCCAACCGAGGGCTGTGATGGGTTTGTCATAAAAATCCGGGTCGGTTGGAGGATTTCTTTCGTAATCCAAAAATTTGGTTATCATCACCTCAAGCTCTGCATAATTGTTGGCCGTTATTCTTGCAAAAGCAATGTCAGGCAGGTCGTCACCGCTAACATCGGCAAAATGGTTGTCGGATACAAAATCGGGATAACCACCCGGGTGGGTAAAAAACTGGGAAATAATGCCGCTGCTACCCGTGCCATAATCACCTAACAGTAGAACTGCTGATGGTGGTACTGCCCATGTATTGTATGCATTATCCACATAGGTTTCTATTGCCGAAACTGTGTTACCTCCAATATCCGTTGTGGTTACAATACCCGTATAAATTCCCTGAAGGGTGCGGAATTGCTTGATTGTATCAGCCCAAGCCAGAAAATCAGTATCATCAGGTGTTATGATTAAGTATTCGTAATCAGGTGAGTCTGTTGCTATTGGAGCTTTTGTATTATAATCTATTTCAGGAATAATCCCATTATTTAAAACTGTATTACCTATAATGTTGTCCCACCATCGACTTCTAAGTCGTTCGTCTCCTACAATGGAAGTTCCACCTATAAAACTTATCTCAATTTCTACATCTTTATAAACAATAAGCTCTTTTGTGACCGGATTGTATTGAAATGGTGTTATACCAAGCATTACAACATCTATTCCCCTGATTTCTGAAAGTTCAGAAATTTTAAACGGGTCTTCAGGATAAAAAGCATCTTTTGAATAAATAGCTAAATCCTTATCATAATAGAGTGGCCCTTTTTCTGTGTCGAGTGGAATTCTCGGAGCAGGTGCAATATTCTGGTTTTTTATCACCTCCTTACGACTTGAAAGAATTTTTATCTGAACCTCGGCTCCTACGGGAACAGCAATATATTTTCCTATACCGGGTAAATCAGGTGCTCCTTCATCGTTGGGTAAAATTATGCCCGGAACCTTAATTGACTTCATAACTTCGCCATCAATATCCAAATCCTCAAAGGTAAATTGAGTAAGCGAATAATTGATTTTAACACTACTAAGATTCTCATTCTGCAGGGTAACACCCTGTTTATCCCAGTTGTTGGAATAGGTGATAACCTGTGAAATACTCATCTGACAAATTAATAATAAAATTGCCAGAAAACCTGAAAACATGTAAAATTTTTTCATTTAATTAAATTTTGGTGAATAAATATTGAACTAATATATATTATCAAGTATATAATATTTTATTTTTATAGAGTTTGTAGAGCATGTAAAAAACCAACAATCTTTTAGACTTCTTAGTTGGAATACTTATAGTTGAAGGAGAGATTAAATAGAGTTTTTAAACTAATATTATTTCAGAAATTTTTGTACTTTTTCAATTTCTGCTAAGCACTTGCTTGGAAAATTACACTATTTGAAATTGAAATTAGCAAACACATAGTAAAAAAATAACTCAATGCACTACGTCAAAGTACTTTAACCTACAAGAAATTAATCAGCATGACTGACTCGTTGCAAATAGCATAGCAAATATAGTAAAAAAATCAAATTTCCAAATATTCTTCAATTTTTTGATAAAAACGAAGGAGTTCTTAAAGCAATTCCCGCCTGCTTGCATCCTGTCGGATAAAAATAAAAAGAAGAATTGTAAATGCCCATAATGAAGAACCACCGTAACTTATAAACGGAAGAGGAATACCTATTACAGGAGCTATTCCTATTGTCATTCCAATATTTATTATAAAATGAAAAAACAAAATTGAGGTAACCCCGTAGCCGTAAATCCTGCTAAACTTCGATTTTTGCCTTTCGGCGATAATAATTAATCTGATAAGCAAAGCAGAAAATAAAACCACAACAACAAAACTTCCTGCAAAGCCCCATTCTTCACCGATCGTACAAAAAATAAAGTCCGTACTTTGTTCTGGGACAAAATTATACTTCGTTTGGGTTCCTTTCAAAAAACCTTTGCCCGTCAATCCACCGGAACCAATTGCAATTTTTGATTGATGAACATTATAACCGGCTCCCCTAATGTCGGTGTCTTTTCCGATCAAGACATTTATTCGTGTTTTCTGATGTTTTTCAAGTATGTTCTCAAAAGCATAATCAACACTAAAAATAAAACCTCCCGTAATCAGAAATACAGCAATTAAAGTGAAAATATTTTTTCGGTTTCGTTTTATAAAAAGTAAAAAGAATGAGCAAACTGCAAACACAATCCCGATTGCATATAAAATACCTAACCAAAGCGTTAATAAAAATAAAACAGCAATAATTCCACCTAATATTAAAAATGAAGCTGATAAACCTTCTCTGTAAAGAACTAAAATAAACGAAAAATAAACCAAAGCCGAACCCGTATCATTTTGTAGTAAAATTAATCCGGCAGGAAACAGGAGGATAAAAAAAGCGATTATTTTTGTTTTCAATGATTGCATTTTTCTATCGATTACACTAAGGTATCTGGCAATTGCGAGGCAGGTTGCAAATTTTGCAAATTCGGCAGGCTGGAGAGCAAAACTACCAATTTGAAACCATGATTTTGATCCGGAAATTTCTTTACCTAACAGTAAAACCGCAACAAGCGAAACAATGCTGAGCAAATAAATTATATAAGAAAAAGAGGAGAAAAATTTTATATCGATCATTAAAATTATCAATGCCAAAATCACGGAACTTATTATCCAGATTAATTGTTTGCCATAGTTTTGAGAGAAATCAAAAATACTTTGGTGCTCTTCGTTAAAAACAGCAGCATAAATATTTATCCATCCTATGAAGATCAGCGAGAGATATAAAAATACTGTCAGCCAGTCGATATTAATAAATATTCCTTTTCTTTCTCTCAATTTCCCAATAAATTAGTGTTAATAATGTTTTCTTCAAACCAGTTTGGTTTTACCTTGCCAAAAAGATATTTTTCAATCATTAGTGTAGCAATTGGGGCAGCCCATTTTGCCCCGCTTCCCGAGTTTTCAACCACAACTGCAATGGCTATTTGAGGATTATCTTTGGGTGCAAAAGCAATAAAAACCGAGTGGTTTTCACCGTGAGGATTTTGTGAAGTGCCTGTTTTTCCACAAATTTGAATACTATCGCTTTTATACCAGCGAGCCGTACCATGTTCACCTTCATAAACCTGAAACATTCCCTCAATAACGGTTTCGAAATGTTTTGTTTTAAAAGGTGTTTTGATTTTTTCAGCAAATCCTGTTTCGGTTATATTTTTATTATCGAATGATTTTAAGAAATGTGGCGGATAATAATACCCGCGGTTAGCAATTGTTGCTGCAGAATTTGCTAATTGAAGCGGGCTTAAGAGAATTTCGCCCTGGCCAATTGCAAGTGATCTGATAGTTAATGCTTTCCAGTGGTTTTCTCCATAATATTTATTAAAATACTTATCTAAAGGAATAAATCCTTTGGTTTGATTTGATATATCAGTGTTAAACTTTTCACCAATACCGAAACTTTTAACATATTTTCGCCAATCTAAATATGCTTCTGCCGTATTACCGTATTTTGGCTTTTCAATAATTGATTTAAAAACATTCCAAAAATACGGATTACAGGATTGTTCAATAGCTGAGGGTAAATTTAATGGTGAATAATGATCGTGGCTACAACTGATAGGTGTAGAACTTAAACCCTTGCAGGGATATTTTGTTTCTTTGGTCAATACATTTTCTTCAAGTCCGATTAAAGCAATTATTGATTTAAAAGTCGAACCCGGAGGATATTGTGCCATTGTGGCACGGTTAAAAAGAGGTTGTAAAGTATCGACACTTAATTTCTTGTAATTTTTAGTTCTAATCCTGCCTATTAATAAATTAGGATCATAAGCCGGAGTACTTACCAGGGCAAGGATTTCACCTGTTGCAGGTTCAATGGCAACTATGCTTCCAATTTTGTTTTTCATTAGCATTTCACCATATAGCTGAAGTTCGATGTCCAATGATATCCTAAGATTTTGGCCTGCAACAGTCAAAGTATCGAATCGACCGTTTTTATAACTACCTTTTTCGCGATTAAAAACATCAACCAAACGGATCTTTAAGCCTTTTTTTCCGCGTAATTCGTTCTCATACGATTTTTCTATTCCACTTTTACCGATGTAATCACCTTGTTTATAGTATCCATCCTTTTTAATTTCGTTTTGGTTTACTTCTCCTACATATCCAAGTGTGTGAGCTGCATTTTTATAAGGATATTTTCTCAGGGTTCGTTTCTGAACATAAAAACCATGATATTTATAAAGTTTTTCCTGCAATCTGCCATAGTTTTCGCTTGAAATTTGCTCAAGAAAAACAGAAGGTTTATAATAGGAATACTTGCCTGCGTTTAAAATATTTTCAATTAATTCTTCTTTTTCAATATTTAAAAGTTGGCATAACTCTATTGTGTCAAATGTTTTTAATTGTTTGGGAATGACAAGTAAATCGTAAGCCGCTTCATTATAAACAAGTAATTTGTTGTTTCGGTCACTAATTAAACCACGTGCCGGATATTGAACCACATATCTCAACACATTATTTTCGGCTGATAATTTGTATTCGTTATCAATTATCTGAAGAAAAAACAAACGAATTATGAAAATTAATCCTATTACAACGAAAATTGAAATAATTACATATTTTCGGTTTTTATAGGAGTCTTTCATTTATCTTAAAAAATAGTATTAAATCTCAAAGCAATTTTATAAAAAGCTGTTCTATATCTCTCTATCTATAAACCACTGTCTTTAAATAATAAAGCAAAAATAGTACAATTTTGCATTTCAAATGCAAAATTGTACCATTTTTTAATAATATATAAATCTACATATTAATTCTTGTAACCGTTATAGCACTTCTCCAAAATCGGTTTAAGTTTTTATGACGATTTTCTTCCACCGGAATTAAAAAAAATATAATCTTGAGTTTGACACCTAAATCGTCTATTGTTCTGTACGTCAATTATATGAAAAATCACGTTTCGCACTACACATCTTGTCGATGTGAGTGGTCAGTAGATTAATATATGGTTACTACGGTCCGGCGCGTATCATTCTTTTAATTCTTTAATTACAAGTATTTATTTATAGCTTCCTTTGGCATCAAGTCAGGGAGACTTCTAATCCTAAGTGCTTTCATTATTTTGTGAGCATCTTCCGTTGTTTTCGAGATCAGGTAGTATTCTTTTTTATCCTGCTGTATAAGGCTAACCTCCATTTTCATCAGACTTTTTCTGATTTAATTTTCTGTTAGTGGGGTCATTTTTTGCCTAAGACGTAGTTGCAGATGGTTAAGTAAAGTAAAAGAAATGTAGCAAAGTGCCAGGTGGCCCAATATTCTTTTTTCTGTCCAGTGGTACATCGGACGTGTTTCCAGAAATGATTTAATGCTTCGGAAGGATTGTTCTATTTTGTATAGTTGTTTATAGGCATCCAGAATTTGAGGTACCGAAAAATTTTTGTTGTTGGTGGCAACGCTTAAAAAACCATCGAAGCGCTCACTTTTTCTAATCTTATCTTGATCAAGGATGTATGTACTTTTTCCTTGCTTTTTTAGGTAATGGACTTTTGCTTTTTTTTCTAATTGGCTGGGATTTTGCAGTATCCTTTTTGCTTTTTCTATTTTTTCTTCGCGCTGGGCCTTATCCCTGGCCGCCCTTTTCTTACTGTATGTAGTGATGAGTTTCTTGCTTTTGTAACTGGTGATGTAGTACTTTATTTCGATTTCCTGCCCACTATCCCAATCCGGTACTATAATGGTTTGATATTTTTTTAAATCCAGTATTTCATCCTGCTTTGCATGGGAGATACTTTTGAGCCGTTCACCGATAATATATTCATAGTTTTCACCTTCTATTTCTATTATATTATCAACGTTCATCATACCGCTGTCGGCAACGCAGATAACCTTACCTATCTGATATTTCTTTTTCAATCTTTTAAGAGAATCGGAAAAAGTATGGCCTTCATATTGGCTACCCTTATAAACTTCATAACCTACAGGCTGTTTGTTTTGGTCAATCAACATCCCGAAGACTATAATAGTATTGCCTATTTTACCGTCCTTGCCAAAACCTTTTTCACGAAAGCCATCCTCTTTGTCGCTTTCAAAATAGAAGGTCGTTACATCATAAAATACCACATCAAGTTTTTGATTAAATAAATCCCGTCCTTTTTGGTAAATCATATGTTTTAGAGATTCCTGGCTTTCATACAAATGGTCGAGTGTACGGTAAATCTGGTGTAACCCTATTTTGGAAAGCCCTAAGTAATCGCCCTGGTTTTTGTGATTAGAGAGTTTGCTTACAGGATCAAGAAGCCTTTCGCAAATGAGCAGACATACACTATCGGTTAAACTATATGCGAGCCCATTGTTTTTTGTACGTCTTTGCAGAAATTTATCAAGCGAATATTCTTTCAGTAATTTAAGGACAACTAAAGGAAAACCATAATAGTACCGGCCCGTTTCTTTAAGCTGTTTGGATTCTAATTCTTCCACAGTGCCTCCACCCAGTTCATACAAGACCTGACCCATCTTTTTGAGGGATTCCGGTGAATAGTCCTGTGCCCTACCTAAATTGTATAAGGTACGATGCCGGCTTTTACCATCAATATCCCGGTAACTCTCAATCATCCGAAGGTAGGTCACCGATTTTTTTATTTCTTTCCTTATAAATGCCATCTTACTAAAAATTTATTATTTACAAATTCTGCGCACTTCTATTACAAACATCTTCACACTAATAAAGTGCAATAATAGGCACTTAAAAAACTAAAAACAAATATCTTTCGCACTACACATTTCGGAAAACCCAAAAAACCACTATTGGTTTATAGGGAGTTAAGATCGTTATAGGGTAATTAGGTGTCAAACTTAGGCGTTATAGCACTTCTCCAAAATCGGTTTAAGTTTTTATGACGATTTTCTTCCGCCGGAATTAAAAAAAATATAATCTTTGCATTATGGAAGAAACTATTTTAATACTCGATTTCGGCTCACAATACACTCAGCTTATAGCCCGAAAAGTCAGGGAGTTGAATGTTTACTGCGAGATTCACCCCTTTAATGCTATCCCCGCGATAGATGAAAATATTAAAGGAATAATTTTATCAGGCAGCCCTTTTTCGGTGCGTGATAATAATTCACCACGCATCGACCTGGAAAAACTCAGGAGTAAAGCTCCATTGCTTGGAGTTTGTTACGGTGCACAATTGCTTGCTTTAAATGATGGCGCAAACATCCTGCCTTCAAAGATCAGGGAATACGGAAGAGCAAATCTTTCGTTTATAAATAATTCAAATGCTCTTATAAAAGGTATTGAACTTGGAAGTCAGGTTTGGATGTCTCACGGCGACACCATTCTTGATCCTTCCGAAAATTATGAAATAATTGCAAGCACTACAGACGTAAAAGTGGCTGGCTTTCAAATCTCTGGTGAGAACACTTACGGTATTCAGTTTCACCCTGAGGTTTATCATTCAACCGACGGAATGATCTTGCTAAAGAACTTTCTTGTAGATATTTGCAACTGTAATCAATCATGGACTCCCGATTCCTTTGTTCATACAACAGTAGATTGGTTGAAGAAAAAAATTGGTAACGAAAAGGTTGTTCTTGGAATATCCGGTGGAGTTGATTCGTCGGTAACGGCTTTTCTTTTAAATAAAGCTATCGGAAAGAACCTTTATTGCATTTTCGTTGATAACGGATTACTTCGCAAAAACGAATTCAAATCTGTGTTGGAATCTTATAAAAATCTCGGATTAAACGTAAAAGGTGTTGATGCCGGCAAGCGTTTTATCGACGCTTTAGAAAACGTAAGCGATCCCGAGAAAAAAAGGAAAATAATCGGGAATACTTTTATAAAGGTTTTCGACGACGAAGCACATAAAATTCAAGATGTTAAATGGCTGGCACAAGGCACAATCTATCCCGATGTAATTGAATCGAAATCTGTTAAAGGCCCATCAGCTACTATTAAATCACATCACAATGTGGGCGGATTACCCGATTTTATGAAACTTAAAATAGTTGAACCTCTAAATTCCCTATTTAAGGACGAAGTCAGAAGAATTGGTAAAGCGTTAGGAATTAATGAAGGTTTATTAAAACGTCATCCTTTTCCCGGCCCCGGACTTGGAATTAGAATTCTCGGCAAAGTAAGCTATGAAAAAATTAAAATCCTTCAGGATGCCGATGATATTTACATTAACGGATTAAAAAAGACCGGTTTATACGATAAAGTGTGGCAAGCTCCTACAATACTGCTTCCGGTACAATCGGTAGGTGTAATGGGTGATGAACGTACCTATGAATACACAATAGTTTTAAGGGCAGTGGAATCAACCGACGGAATGACAGCCGATTGGTCGCATTTACCATATAAATTTTTATCGGATATTTCAAACGAAATCATTAATAAAGTAAAAGGAGTGAACAGGGTTGTTTACGACATTAGTTCAAAACCTCCCGCAACAATTGAATGGGAGTAACGTTTATTGTTTTTTTCATATATTTGTAAAAATGAAAAAACTTAAAATAATAATATTAAACCTGTTGAAATTATACTTGCAAAAAATTAATAGTGTATTGATATTTGTACCCATTAATTTATCAAAGAAGTTTTTTATATCTCTGTTTTCTACAGGTTTAATTCTTTCAATTAGTATTACCGGTTTTGCCCAATATCAAACTACGCCTGTAATAAAATCTAAAGTTATTAAGCAAATCAATAACAAAGATTATTATCTTCATACAGTTGAAAAAGGCCATACTTTGTTTTCAATATCAAAAGCTTATTCACAAAGCATTGATGTTATTGCACGTGAAAATCCGGGTGTTTTAAATGGATTAAAAATAAAGCAGGTTTTAAAAATACCTGTTTCCGGAATATCAAAAAAAACAAATAATCAGGAAAAAAAACAAACTCCAAGATTTAATCCTGATAACTTTGATTTTATTTATCATGTTTCAAGAGAAAATGAAACAGTTGAAGAAATTGCAAGCATTTATCTTGTTACCCCGGAAGATATAAAATTTGCTAATCCAAATTTAAATTCAAATTCTTTTGAAAAGAATGAGTATGTAAAAATTCCGGTCATTTCCAAAAAATCAACACAAGGCAAAGCAAATTTAGTAAAATCAAAAACAGGTAACACTCCTAAAACCACATCAAAAAATAAAGCAAAAACACCTAACAAACAAACACCCAAAAAGCAAACAACTCAAAAACAAACAACTCAAAAGCAAACAACTAAGGCCAATAATTCTAAAAATACGAATAGCCCAAAACTTACATCTGCAACATCAACTAATAATATGTCTCAAAAGAGCATATATGCAAAAGATATTCCTGCCAGACCAACTAATAAATATTTATTTCATTCGGTTAAAAAAGGTGAAACATTGTTTAGTATCTCACAATATTATTCAATCCCTGTTGATAGAATTAAAAGTGCCAATCCCAATCCTGTTGATACATTGAAAATCGGACAAATTATCCGTATTCCACAGAAATACAATATCGAAAAACCGATTGTTAAAAAAGTGAATATTCAGGATGAGAAAAAGGAAGATGAATTTATTATTCATGTAGTTAAAAAGAAAGAAAATCTTTACCGGATTGCACTTCAATACAAAGTCAGCATTGATAGCTTAAAAACCTGGAATCCTGGACTTACAGAATCTTTAAAAATCGGGCAAACTATCAGAATTCAAAAAAAAAAAAGACTAAGTAGTTTTATTACACATAAAGCCGAAAAAAGAGGAAAATTAAAAAAAATCGCCCAGAATTACGATATTGACATTTACGATATTTTAGAAATTAATCCCAAACTCGGTAAAACTGTTTATCGCGGACAAACTATAAAAATTCCTGTTGAACCGGATATTTTTGATCTGAAAGAAGAACCACTTGAAACTCCGGAACCTAAAATTACTGATAAACCAATTAATATTGATAGCCTTAACTGTGGAAATTATTTTCTTAACCGGGGCATAATTTATAATGTAGCATTAATGCTTCCATTTTATTTAGATAATTTAGATAAATTAAATTACCCTGACAGCCTCACCGATGAAATTGATTTTGAGTCTCTGCCATATGAATATGAAAAATCGTTTAGGTTCATTCAGTTTTATGAAGGTTTTATGCTTGCTGTTGACTCTATCAAAAAATCCGGAATGCAAGTCAATCTTTTTGTTTACGATCTTGGGAACGACTCTGCACGTGCTTATGAAATTTTACAAAACCGTGAATTTATGTTTATGGACCTTATAATAGGCCCTATTTTCAGTAAAAGCTTCACAGTTGTTTCCGAATTTGCCAAACTTCACAACATCAATATCATAAATCCCTTTTCTTCGAGGGAGGAAATTTTATATAATAATTCATCGGTTTACAAAATTCAATCTTCGGAACACGATCAATTTAATAATGCTATTGATTTTGTTATGAATAATTTTTCTGATGATAATATCATGATCATTCGACAGACATCTTATACCGAAGCAATACTTTCATCAAAACTCTTTTTCGGTATTTCCGATTTAATTCACGATTCTATTTATTTGCAAAATTCCGAATTGATTGACATCCTGAAGGAAATAAATATCATGGATAGCATTTCTTATGTTGATACAATCGATGTTGTTGATTGGGATACATCTATGCATAAAATTCCATACACTAATGATTTCACTATTGAAAACTCCCGGGTTTATCGTGATAGCCTTGAAAATTCACCTGAAGACAGCACTTTGTTTTTGAATTCCGTAAAAGAAATTATTTACAGTGTTGATAGCATTGCCGGGATAGCGAAAAATGCTTCTTTGTGTCGTGATAATACAATTTTGATTTCATCAAGAAATAATGTTTTTGCAATAAATTTAATTACACAATTGTATCAAATTACCGATTCTTTAAATATTAAAATAATCTGTCTTCCACGATGGGATAAATTTAGTGAATTGGATACCAAATATCTAATAAAACTCAATTCCCATATATTTTCACAACATTTTATTGATTATAAGAATAATGATGTAAAACAATTCGTACTGAATTTCCGGTCAAAATACAAAACCGAACCTCAAACCTATGCTTTTGAAGGTTTCGATATTGGATGGTATTTTTTCAATGCCATTAATAGCTTTGGAAGGAATTTTGAGAATTGTTTGCCTTATTTTAATATTGATCTTTTACAAACAAAGTTTCTTTTTGAAAAGACAAAGAACGGAGGGTTTGAAAATAAATACTGGAATATTTACAAATATCAGGATTTCAATTTGCTTGAGGTAAACAAAGAAGTCCCTGAACCGGTAATTAATGATTTAAACTAAGTTTAATACAACCTGTTATTTGTTTTATACAGGTTTAAAAGCCACAGATTCACAGATTATGAAATTAAATATCTTATCAAAACTGCATTATTATTTATTTTGTTTAATTTTATTAATCACCCTTTTCTCAAGTTGCACAAATAAAGAAGTTTTATACTACGAAAATGGTAATAAAAAATCTGAAATTTCATATAAAAGTGGGAATTTTGACGGAGAAGCAAAATGGTGGCATGAAAACGGAAGAAAAAAGATGTTTGCAAATTATAAAGATAATAAACTAAACGGAACTCTAATAAGATGGAATGAGGCAGGATACAAAGAAAGTGAAGAAAATTATAAAAATAATCTGCAAAACGGAACTTCAATTTATTGGGATAAAAGAGGGAAAAAAACTTCTGAAAAATTCTTTCAAAATGATGCTCTTGAAGGCTCATATTATGCCTGGTACGAGAACGGCCAATTGAAAGTTGAAGGGAATTACAAAAACGGAATGTTCGATGGACGATGGTTGTATTATGATCCTCAAGGAAATATTGTGGGAATTGGTGAATTTATAGATGGAAGTGGTAAACAAAAAGCTTATTATCCCAATAGCAAATTAAAAGGAGAAGTAAATTATGTGGATAATTTGAAGCATGGTAAGGAAACCTGGTGGGATGAAAACGGGAATATTACAAACATCTATGCATATGAGTTTGGAGAATTAAAGAAATAGGGGAAATATAGGTCTTGACAACCCACTTAATTTTGGACTCTCTCATTTTTTATGAACCATATAAGGCGTATAAGGTAATATAAGCTTCTTTCTTATATATTCTTATATTTCTTATATGGTTTAAATTTGTCAAACATAAAGGTCAAAGCCGTGAATTCCCTTATTTTCTTTATGCCCATATTTCTAAAATACAATAATTTAACTCTTTCCTTTATCCCAATAAGAACAGTGTTGATAAATTTATTACTTCCTAATTTCATAGAATTAAATAAAAAAGCTATATTTGTTCGATAATATATAAAAAATTGAAAACTAAATTATTTACGGGATTAAAATTTTTTCGCAAAAACCTGGAGGCATTTATCTGGATTGCGGCTCTAATTTTATTGGCATTCCTAAATCCTGAAAACGAACAACATAATAGCCTATGTGTTTTTCATAATTTAGGATTTATATATTGCCCCGGATGTGGTTTAGGCCATTCAATATCATATTTTTTCAGGGGCGATTTTCAAAATTCTTTCTATTCCCATCCTTTGGGAATTGTTGCCGTGTTTATTTTAGTTTCAAGAATAGTACAGGTTCTCAGAAATTCATATAAAAGATCATCCCGATTTGTATCGGGATTAACCCAAAAACCATATAACAATGAATAGATTATTTCAAATTATGCCTGAACTTCAGGGTGAAGAAATGGCATACATCCAGAACATCACAAAAGAATTGGATGATTCGCAACTCCAACAATTTGCAAACATATATCGTGCAAGGAGAAAAGATCCTCAAATCATTTTATTATGCACTTTACTTGGCTTAGTAGTAGTTGCCGGTGTTCAACGATTTCTTATCGGACAAATTGGAATGGGAATTTTGTATTTATTCACCGGTGGGCTTTGCCTGATAGGGACAATCGTTGATTTAATTAACTACAAAGAACTTGCTTTCACTTTCAACCAGCAAACAGCTAACGAAGTAATGTTTTTGATGAGAGGGGCACATTCGTAAATCCCATTAGTCGTCGGGTGACTTAAAGCCACCCTCTGACTAATTTTTATGCAGGTTCACCATTTTCATTCCATCCACGAATGTCATAATATTTCTTTACAATTGATTTAAAGAATTCGCGGTCAATTTTCTTTCCTCTCATAAATCCTGAAAGGGATTCTTCATCGAAAAAGCGGCCTGGTAATGTATCATCACTTGCTTTTCTTCCATTTCGAAAATTATATTTCCGGGAAAGGTTAGTAATATTTGTACCAACCTGAGCTAAAGATTCTGCCGAGAAATTTAATCCTGTTGCAGCATTAAGTAAAGGAGCCAGCCTGTCTAATCCAAGTGGGACAAAATCGCAAATAACCAAACAATTTCTAACATTAATTTCATCGAGTCCGTCGGCAACGGTTTGAGGAATATCTTCGATTTTAAAATCGGGTCCCATTTCGGCTTCCGTACACCAAAGTCTTGTATGACTTGCAAAATCGGCAACAGCCATAACAACTGCCATAGTTAAAGCTCCTTTCGGATTAACACCCGAATACTCCATTCCAAAAGTATTTATAGCAAAACTTTCGCTTCCCTTACCAATTTTCTTTGCTGCATCTCTGGTGCCGTCAGCAAAAATTTCACCTGCTTTTTCTCTATTTGCAATTAACTTTATAAACTCTCGCTGATTTTCGGCATCGCCCCAATCCATTTTCAATCCCTGCCAATCATCAAGCAATCCTTTTTCGTAGCATTCCATAGCAAATGAACAGGTAACACCAGCACTAATTGTATCTAATCCAAGATCATTACAAAGTTCATTGGCCCATGAAACATCTTTAATGTTATTTACCATACTTCCTGAACCAAGAAAAGCCGTTGTCTCATATTCAGGGCCTTCAATTTCATGTTTATCCCATCTTGCCCATTTCGAACAACGGATTGAACAATTATAGCAACTTGTGTCTTCCCAATTTAATTCTTCACGAGCCGTCTCCGAACTAATTTTTTCAAAATCATCGAATTGAACAAGTTGAAAATTTTTTGTTGGAAGATTTTCATTTTCCTGTCCGCTTCTAACGCACTTCATTGTGCCTTTAACACGGCGAAATTTCACCCCATCATTATCCAAAATATCTTTCGTGAATTGCTTATTTATTTCTTTAAATTTTTCTTCATTAAAATATTTTATCGGTGTATCTCCATCAACTACAACTGCCTTCAGATTTTTAGAACCCATGACAGCGCCAGCTCCTCCCCTTCCATATTGACGGTGTTTATCCACACCAACACAAGCAATTTTAGAAAGATTTTCGCCGGCAATTCCAATTGCAGCCACTCGTGGATTTATTCCGGGATGACATTTGATTAATTCATCGTTCGCATAAAAGATCCCTTTTCCCCACAAATCAGCAGCATCGATTATTTCTATTTTATCATTATAAATATAAATATAAACAGGCTTTTCCGATTTACCCGAAATAATTAAGTAATCATATCCGGCAGCTTTAAGGCGAGGGCCAAAATTTCCTCCACAATGCGAATCAAGAGCTGAATTGGTTAAAGGCGATTTTGTTACAAGAGTTGTGCGTGCACTAGTCTGAACTTTTGTGCCTGTAAAAGGGCCATTTACGAAAATTATTGGATTATCTGGACTAAAAGCATCAGAATCGGGTGCTAATTCATTAAGTAGTGCAAAGCCTAAACCTTTGCCACCAATATATTTTTCAATTAATGAGCGATCGGTATCTTCAATATTATATGAACCTTTAGTAAGATCAATTTTAAGGCATTTTCCTGTGTATGACATAGTCTTTGTTTTAATGTTTTAGATAGTTTTTATTGAGAGTAGTTTCTATTTCCACCAATATCAAGTTGCATCTTCCAACTATATTCTGTGAATACTTAAAATATCGGTTAAAATAGAGAAACCTGTTTCAATTTTTCCGGCACCAGGCCCGACTATTGTCACATCACCAAGCAGATCGGTTGTGAAAGTTAAAGCATTTGTTGCTCCCATAACTCCGGCCAAAGGATGAGAATAATCAATCATTTCGGGTGACACAGAAGTTATAACTTTTCCGTCTTTTTTCTCTACCGAACCGATTAATTTCCATCGTTTGTTTTGTGATTTGGCTTTTTCAATATCTTCGGAAGTAATTTTTGTGATCCCCTGACACGGAACATCAGAAATTTTAATTCCCGCATCCATAACAATATTAGCAAGTATAGTTACTTTTCCTCTTGCATCATATCCTTCTACATCACCGGTTGGATCAGCTTCTGCATAACCAAGCTCCTGAGCAATTTTTAAAACCTCATCATAATCCATGCCTTTTTCCATTTCCGAAAGCATATAATTTGTGGTTCCGTTTAAAATACCTCGAATTTTAGAAATATCGCAACCTGCAAGAGGCCCGTCAGTAAGATTAATAACCGGAGTTCCGGCACAAACCGTACCTTCAATTAAAAATTTAACTTTGTTTTCATCGGCGAGTTTTTTCATTTCAGGATAAAACAAAGCAGCCGGACCTTTATTACTTGTTACTACATGTTTGCCTGATTCAAGGGCAGCTTTAACATGATCGATAGCAGGCCCACCTGTTGTCAGGTCGGTATAAGTTAATTCACAAACAATATCACAATTACTGTTTTTAATCAACTTTATAGTATCATATTCGCACAGATCATTTGTAAATTTCTTTTTTTCGTTTGCCTGTTCCAGCATCAATGGAATATCCAATCCATTAGGATTATAAACATTGCCAAAGGCAAAATCGGCAACAGCAGTAATTTCGTATTCAAATCCGTATTTATTTTTTAAATAGTCTTTTTTGTCAAGAAGGATTTCACATATTCCTCTTCCGACAGTTCCAAATCCAATTAATCCAATTGTGTGTTTCATAATTATATTCTATTAAATATTTATACTAATAAATTACCTTTTTAATGTAGCAGATGAAGCTCCGCCTGCAGAAAATTCTGGCGATGTATATTCAATTTTCTTTCCATCCAGAACAGATAATGCCTGATCTATATCTGCAATAATATCATCCGGATGCTCTGCTCCAACACAAAGTCTGATTAAGTTTGCAGGAATATCTGCTATTTCTCTTCCTTCTTCTCCTTGTTGAGAATGAGTTGAAATTGCAGGTATAGTTGCAACTGATTTTATTCTTCCAAGATCAGTTGCTCTCCAAATTCTTTGTAAGCCATCAAATACATCTCTTGTAGTTTGAGCACCACCTTTAACACGAAATGACATTAAGTGGCCATAACGGTTTACTTTTTCACCATATAACTCGTCATATTCTGAATCAACAAGAACTAAATATTTTTTTGCTAATTCATGAAGTGGATGCGTTTCTAAACCAAGATAATCAACCTGCTCAATATGTTTATGAGTTTCTAAATATTTAGCTATTTTCATAGTACTTCGACTCATTAAATCCATTTTTGAACGAAGTGTTCTAACATCATTTAATGTTAGAATAGCATTCATTGGTGAAATATTCGGCCCATTATCTCTGTTTGGAAGGGCTTTAATATACAATCCAAAATCAGCTTTCATCATTGGATTGTCAATTTTAGAAACTATATTTTTCTTAGCAATAACAGCACCTGCAATACCAAAACCACTTGTTGTCAAGGATTTTGTAACGGACTGAACTACAATATCTGCCCCCCATGCCAAAGGCCTCATCAAAGCTGGAGATGCAACTGTCCCATCAACAATCATAGTAATTCCGTGTTTATGAGCTAATTCAGCAACTTTCTCCAGATCAAAAAATGCTTGTCCCGGGTTACTTGGCATTTCGCCGTATAAAAAGCGGGTATTTTCATCAATCAAACTTTCCCACTCTTCAATATTGTTTGAGTTTTTTACTTTTCTCCACTCAATGTTTTGTTCCTCATCTTTTCTGATTGCAAATTGTTGAAAAGTTCCACCATAAACCTGTGCAGTAGCAACAAAATTCATTTTTGCATCAGGATTTTTGGGGTCAACAATTAAAAATTGATCACAAGCACTTTGAATTGCAGCCATACCGGACGATGTAGCGCAACAACTTGCCTGCAAGTCTGTACCATAAACTTCCAATAATGCTAAAACTCCTTCGAGATAATACATACTTGGGTTTCCGATGCGAGAATAACACCATGTTGGTATTTGATAACTTAATGCTGCTTCCATTTCATCAGAATCACGATATCCTTGTGAAGCTGCCATATAAATTGGTTCTATTGTTGATCCCTGATTAAAGTCCAATGCTTCCTGCATAGAATAAACACCATGAACCGCAATCGTGTCAAACTTACATTTCATCATGTTCTTTTTGTACTCATCATGCCATTTTGCAGATCTTTGTGCTGCCTCTAAATAATGATTAATTCCTTTTGCCATATTATTATCTAATTTTAAATTTTATTATTTATAATCTTCACGTACAGGATTGAAAATGTCTATTATTTTACAATCGGTAAGCGCCTTTCCTGAATGGATGGAATTTGCATGAATTACTGCAACTTTTCCGGAGTTCATAATTTGTGTTTCACCGTCAAGACTAAGTTCAAATTCACCTTCAATAACACAAGAAATTTGCTCATGAATATGCGAATGTTCAGGTAATGAGTGTCCCTTTTTTATATTCCAAATGGCCGTGGTCATGTTTTCGGAATGAACAAATCTGGCTTTATATCCCGTAACAATTTCTTTTTCGTTAATGTTTTTTAATTCAATGAAAGGCATAATTATCGAAATTTATGTTTGTTATTATATTTTTTTTCAAAGTTAACAATTATAAACAAGTTTTATTAATAAAAACATTTCCTCAATTCATTAAATCAAAATATATAATACATAATATTAATTACTTGTATTATAAATTAAAAAATAAATTTTCAGCAACAAAATTACTTATTTATCTTAAAAAAAACCAAAAAACTAACACTTTACTCCTGTTTTTGTAAAATTAATTACATTTTGTAAGAAATAATTCGTTTATTTGATAAATATTTAAATCCAAGCATGAAAAAATGAAAAACAACTTACAAATTGATAGAATTGATAAAAACATCCTTTCTTTATTATTAAATAATGCCAGGATTTCTTTTTTAGACATTGCAAGAAATTGCAATGTTTCCGGTGCTGCAATTCACCAAAGAATTCAAAAACTGAAAGAAAAGAAAGTTATAAAAGGATATTACTGCTCGTTGGCTCCAAAGAGTTTAGGTTATTTTACATGCGCTTTTATCGGACTGCAAATTAACCTGACTTCTAAAAGTTCACACAAAGATGTTTTTAATAAAATAAAAGAAATTCCTGAAATTGTAGAATGTCATCATATTACAGGAAAATATTCTTTGCTGATAAAAATCTATGCAAAAAGCAATGAACATCTTAAACAAATCATAATCGACAAGATTCAATCAATTTATGAAATAACCACCACCGAAACTTTTCTTTCGCTTGAAGAAGGTTTTTCAAGGCATTTACCAATTGATTAATTTAGGATAGATCTACAAATAGTAATAGGGGGTGTTAAAGTGAAAAGGCTGAAGTAAAAATACCTAAACCATCTTCCTGTTTTGTGCAATGTATGACCCACATTAAAATTTTCATATTTAATAGTTGAGATTGAAGAGGTGTTGGTT
>CAYWXI010000057.1:0-33023 GCA_964462015.1 uncultured Bacteroidales bacterium
ATAATCTAATGAATATAATAGATAATGCAATAGATATAATTAATAATATAATAAAAGTACAATATAATACAATTGAAATAATAAATAATCTAATAAATATAATAAATAATACAATGAGTGTAATAATAAATCAAATTTTAATCTATCTTTGCATAAAATTTAAAACCATTCAATCATGATACAAATAGGAAACATCATCAAACAACAATGCTACGAAAGGAAAATATCAATCTATAAGCTTGCAAAAATGCTTAGAATCAGTCCTCCCTCACTCTACAGCCTCCTTAACTCAAATAATATGCGTCTCTCACGCCTTAACGAAATCTCCAAAGCCGTAAACCATAACTTCTTTCAATATTTTATTCCTGACACAGATAAATCCGCCAAACAAACCCAACAAATCATCGAAGAAAACAGATTTCTAAAAAACAAAAACAGCCTTTTGGAGCAGGAAAACAAATATCTAAAAGAGATAAACGAGCTTCTGAAATCCAAAAATCAATAATCTGAGTATTTGTGGCGATTTTAACTGCCCTATATCAGAGCAAAACTCACTAAATACCGCTTCGGTCACAAAAAAACTCTATTTTTGCCTGATGGATATTTTAATTGATTTACAGAATTTTAAATTATGTCTTTGAAATTAACAAAACGAATTAATGCTTTCCAAGAACTGGGAAGAATCTTAAAACATATTGATAATAATTCATCAATCAAGGATGAAAAGAAAGAAATATTATCAGCTTATAATTCTTTAAACGAAGAAATTCAAAATTGTCGAAATCATAATCAGTGGTTTACGGAGGAAAATGTAAAACATGCAATTTCAGCAATTAGCGAAATGCTTTCCGGTGAAAATCTTACAAATTGGGCTTCGACGTATAATATTCCCGACAACCCGGATAAACAAAAAAACATAGCTGTTGTGATGGCGGGAAATATTCCGTTGGTTGGGTTTCATGATTTTTTATGCGTTTTAATTTCCGGAAATAATTTTATCGGAAAACTTTCCTCTGATGATAAAAGACTATTACCGGCTTTATCAAAAATATTAATTGCGATTGAGCCTCAATTCACAGAATATCTAGTTTTTACAGAAGATACTCTTAAGAATTTTGATGCAGTAATTGCTACGGGAAGTAATAATACAGCGAGATATTTTGAGTATTATTTTGGAAAACACCCCAATATTATTAGAAAAAACCGAAATGGAATAGCTGTTTTATCGGGAGAAGAAACCCCGGAAGAATTGAAAGCTCTCGGAGATGATATTTTCATGTATTTCGGGCTTGGTTGCCGAAATATTTCTAAAATATTTGTACCCGAAAACTATTCCTTCAGGACCTTTTTTGAATCAATTGAGGAATTTAATCAAATTATTGATCATCATAAATATAAAAACAATTACGATTACTATAAATCTATTTTTTTGGTGAATTCCGAACAGCATCTCGATAATGGTTTTCTATTATTAAAAGAAAGTCAGGATTTTGCTTCACCCGTTTCTGTTATTTATTATGAATATTACAAGAATCAAAAGGAATTATTGAAACATCTCGATGTGAATAATGAAAAAATCCAATGTGTTGTTTCAAAAAATTCAGAAAATGATGGACAAATTCCCTTCGGAAAAAGCCAATATCCTGGTCTTATGGATTATGCGGATGGAGTTGATACTTTGGAATTTTTGTTGAATCTTGAGATTAGTAAGTGAAGCCAAAAATTGAAGGAAAATAACTGTTTATCCTGATTTTATTTTTTATAAAGCTTTAAATTTTCAATAAACTTGTAATCTTTTAGGTTTAATGAAAAAAGTTCAATATCGTTTGCCAGGGCGGAAGCAGCAATAAAACCATCCGGTAAAGAAAGCTTGTGACTCAAAACATATTTGGCCATAATTTCGATGAATATACCACATGTTTTTTTATCAATATCAACTATGGTAAGGTTTTTAATATCTTTCTTTATTTGGTAAAGTTCTTTTTTGTTAATGGCACCGTAAATTAGTTCACCGGCAGTAATGGTACTTACTGCAATATTTTGTTGTCCTATATTCTTTAGTTCCGAAATAATATCTGAATTATTCCGATAGAACTCAATTATTACATCAGTATCGCAGAGAATTATTTTTGCCTTTTCCATGCTTGTTTTCTTAGTTCTTCGGCATCAATTTCCCTGTTAGCCCATAACCCGGCTGAGCTAAAAAAATCATATTTTGCTGCAATCTTTTTCTTTTTTACTTTTTCCACCTCAACAAAATCAAGTTGTCTGATTAGTTGCAGAAGAAAAGATAATTTACTGCTATCTTTTATGTTAAGAATTAATCGTTCCATTTTTATTAAAATTTAACAAAATATGTTACAAAAATACTAAAATATAGGTTTTAATGAAACATTGTTGAAAAAATAAGCAACCTTAGAAATATTGTTACATGAATTTTTTTTGTAGTGTAACAATATAATAATTCATCTATTTGACAATACCACCATTTACCTGTCATTTTATCATCTCCAAAAACTCATCTTCACTTATAATTGGAATTTTCAAACTTTGAGCCTTCTTCAATTTCGAAGGGCCCATGTTTTCCCCGGCCAGAACAAAATCAACCTTTGATGAAATTGCAGAAACAGATTTACCTCCGTGTTCTTCAATTGTTTGTTTAATCTCATCGCGTGTAAAGTTTTCTAATTTTCCACTGGCAACAATAACTTTCCCTTCCAATTTATCGGAGATCAGTTGTGGAATGTTTTTAAGTTCGAATTGAAGCCCGGCAACTTTAAGCCGATTGACTATTGAAATATTTTCAGGTTTTTTAAAGAATGCTATCAAGCTTTCAGCAATTTTATCTCCAATTTCATCTACTGAAATTAATTCTTCAAAACCAGCGTTTATCAAATCATCAATGTTTTTGTAATGAAAAGCAAGTATTTTAGCAACTGTGCTGCCAACAAACCTGATTCCAAGAGCAAATAAAACATATTCAAACGGAACTTGTTTTGAGGCTTCAATTGCTTTAAGAATATTATCGGTTGATTTTTTTTGAAAGCTTATTTTTTTCTCTTTTTTATCATTATCAGCAGGAAAAATCTTCTCAAGCCCAAATAATGATTTATAAGTAAGATCATAAAAATCAGCAATATTTGAAACAAGTTTATTGTCGAATAGAATTTCAATCTTTCCTTCTCCCAAACTTTCGATATTCATAGCTTTTCGGGAAATAAAATGCTCAAGCTTTCCTTTAATTTGAGGCGGGCAATTTTCTTCATTCGGGCAATAATGATTGGCTTCGCCTTCTTTTTTAATTAATAATGTGTTACACTCGGGACAATTTGAAATAAATTCCACTATATTGGAATCAGGCTTTCGTTGCGACAAATCAATCCCAACTATTTTAGGGATAATTTCGCCGCCTTTTTCAACATAAACCATATCTCCGATCCTGACATCAAGTTCTTTAATGATATCGGCATTATGTAACGATGCTCTTTTAACGGTTGTACCGGCCAGGTGCACTGGTTTCAAATTTGCAACAGGAGTGATGGCCCCTGTACGTCCAACCTGGTAAGTTATTGACAGTAGCGAGGTGCTAACTCTTTCGGCTTTAAATTTATAGGCAATTGCCCATCGTGGTGATTTGGCGGTAAATCCAAGTTCTTCCTGTTGTCGGTAAGAATTTACTTTTATAACAATTCCATCAATATCAAAAGGTAAATGAATCCTTTCTTTATCCCAATCATTGATAAATTCATTTATTTCTGAAATGTTTTTACAAATTGCAATATTATTAGAGATTTTAAAACCCCATTTTTTAGCTTCATTAATATTTTCGTAATGAGTATTAAAAGGAAGATTATCACCAACAATGTAGTAAAGAAAACAATCAAGAGGCCGTTTTGCAACAATAGCCGAATCCTGCATTTTCAAGGTACCTGAAGCAGCATTTCGAGGATTGGCAAAAGCAAGTTCTCCGATTTCCATACGTTCGGCATTTAATTTATCAAAGCCTTTGTGGGGATAAAATATTTCGCCTCTTATCTCAAATTCAGAAGGGAAATTACCTTTTAAGCGAAGCGGAATTGTTTTAATTGTTTTTACATTTGCAGTAACATCATCGCCCCGGATTCCATCACCACGAGTAACGGCTTGAAATAATAAACCGTTTTTATAAGAAATATTTATTGCGACTCCATCATATTTCAATTCACAAACATATTCAACCTCATTTCCGATAGTTTTTTTTATTCTCTCATCAAAATCTTTTATTTCACTAACTGAATAAGTATTGCTTAGCGAAAGCATTGGATATTTATGTTCAACTGTTTTAAATTCTTTGGTAATATCGCCTCCAATGCGTTTAGTCGGGGAGTCAGGCTGAACTAATTCAGGATTTTGTTTCTCGAGTTTTTGAAGCTCTTCTAGCAACATATCAAAATCATAATCACTTATAGTCGGTTGAGATAGAATGTAATAATTATAATTATGTTCCCTTATCTTTTCAGAAAGTTCGAGTATTTTTTGCTTCGCAATATTCATTGTCAATCTATTATCTATCAGTTTTTAGCTTTAGGAAAAATATCCGTATTTCTATAAATTATTATTGTTTGGTTTGCGTTATGAGGATTCAACCAATGTAAAACTTTATCTATAAATCCGGGTTCAATAGTTGTTTCGTATTCCAAATTTGGAATTATAGTATTAATATGATCAAGCCGTTGCTCAATATTTTTATCATCATAAAAAATAATAAAAGCAGGCCATTCATCAGCTTCCAATAATTGTAATTTTTGATGTAGTAAATCAATTTTCTCCTTCCCTGGTAAATAATATAAATCAATCCATTGGTTAAGATAATATTGTGGTGGAATTTTGTCGTTTCCGTCATTAGTTGCTTCCATTAATAAAGAGGGAATATTTTCATATTTAGAAAGATATGTCATTGATTCAACCCTTGCTTTTTTTGAATACATTGTTGAAATTGCAGGAAGAAGAAAGAGATTTATTATCCAGAAAAATATCCAAAATGATTTGTAAAGTTGTTTTCTGCTTTGCCAAAATTTTGATTTTTCATAAAATTCATTCCAGCCTATCATTCCCAGGATTATTATAAATGGAACTACAGGGAAAATAAAACGTTCCTGTTTATTTGGGAAATATGAATGAAAAGCAATGAAAATTAATGTCGGCAGAAAAATAATCAAGCTCTTTTTCCATAATCTGAAGAAACCAAAAAACAGTAAAACGCTGATAGGAGGAATTAATATTCCAAATACAAACAGTATCAGGCTATACCAGGGCAAAGTATTGTAATTGTAGGCATTATTAAGATTGTACGAAATATATTCACCTAATTCGGCGAAAGGATATCCCCAAACAAAAACATCAATTCCTCCCTGAATCAAAAAAATTGAGGTAATAATTCCCGCACCAAAAAATATTGCTTCTTTCCATCTTTTTTGAATTAAAATTGCAAGGCCGACACCGCCACAATACATTATAGTTTGATACCTGATCGAAAATGCAATTCCGAAAATTATTCCTGAAATAAAATAAATTAGTAATATTTTCTTTCGATTCTTAATATCAATTAATAAATATGTTCCATATAATAGAAATGGAATACATGCAATTTCCACAAGATTTCGGACACTTACAAACGGCATAAACCAGTAAATTGCAAGTAGTAAACCAATAATTGAAGCAGTTTTCTTATTAGAAAGTTTTTCGGCAATTTTATATCCGTAATAAACTGTAAGAAGTGAAAAAGCAGCATGCAAAAAACGAATAATAAACATTTTACCTTGAGGATTGCTAAAACCCAGGAATTTTAAAAGTGACAGAAAAATATAATGGAATCCAACATAGAAAAAACTATGCCCTGATGGAGTTGTATTTCCATTACTTCCCGGAAGCCAATTGTTATAATCAGTTCCGTCAACCCATGATTGAGAAGCCTCAATAACTAAAAAATGGTCGTCGTGCATTCCAAAACCTCTGGAAAAAATCACCGAAAGCAAGCGAAAAATAATTGCTAACCAAAGAATCAAAGTTAATGGTTTATCCTGCCAAAGAGTTTGTATTCTATTCATATTTTGATGTTAATAAAAATGGTAAGATATTGAATACAATAGATGATCAAATTTGCCACTTATTCAGTAATTAAAAAAATCAATCTTAGTAATTTACATTAATGAAAAATATTCATAATAAATATTTCCTAACTGAACGGGATTGAAACACATCACCGGAATTTGAGAGTCGTTAAACATTAGTTTATTATCCCATAGGCCAATGTTGAAGTCGGGCGAATACATATCAGGCTCAGTCATGATCATAATTAAATCGGCATTCTGTGCAGTTGAATATTCAATAACTTGCTTTGCAAAATGCTGATGTCTTTTCGAAGTTTCAACTGTGTAGTGGATATTATATTTTTTGAAAGCTTCTTCAATTTGGTGTTCAGATATTTCAATTTTACTTGAAATGCCGGGATCGGTTTGATGAATCTTAAATATATGAATCGTGGAATTGAATTTTTGTGCAAAATAAATTGCCATCATTACCTTTTGTCTGTCCTCAGTGAAGTCGGTTATTGGGAAAACAATTTTTTTATAACCTTCATTAAACGAACGTTTTTGAACAACAATAACAGGAACAGGAGATTTGGTTACAACTTTCAGAGCATGGCTTCCGAAAAGATACTGTAAGCCTGTTTTCTCGTGAATACCCAGAACAACAAGATTTGCTTTTATCTCAGACGTTACCCTGTGAATTTCAGAAAAGATACTTCCTTCGCACATTACAAAATCAGCTTCAATTTTAGATTTTTTGGAAATTGAGGAACAAATATCTTTAAGTTTTGTTTCAATTGAGTCAATTCCTTTATTCTCTTTTTTTAATCGATGTCTTGTTTCTTTATTAATAACATGTAATAAACATATTTTGTAATTTAAAAATTCTGCGATTTCAGTTCCGTGATCAATTGCATTTTGACAAACTTCTGAAAAATCTGTCGGAATTAAAACAATTTGGTTTAATTTATCTTCCATAAATATTGTAAGTTAAGGCAAAATTAAATACGCCTGTTTATTAAACAAAAATAGGAAAAATATGCTGTTCTCAATAAAAACATGAATTAATTTTATGATTGTTTTCCTGTTATTTCGAAAATTTCAATCTTAACAACACTAACTTCCTCAATGTTTTCTTTACTAAATTCCCAATCTGATCTTCCCGAAAATTTCTTCAATAATAATGATAATGCTTTTTCTTTTTCACTATTATTCTCTAAGAAACTTGCTTTACCAAATGCTATAACGCTTATAAAATCTGAACTCCATCTGCATGCCTTTTTATTTGGAATAATTGCGATTTCTTTATCAGCTTCAAAACATACCTTTGGGTTTTGTTTTATCAGGTTGATTTTTTTACCCTCTTTTGCACAATGAAAATAAATGCAATCATCGTTAAAAACAAAATGAACAGGTACAACATAAGGGTAATCATTACCGAAAAATGCCACTCTGCAAATATTTGTTTCTGATAAAAATTTAATAATTTCGTTTTTGTCGTGAATTTCGTTTTGTGATCTTCTCATAATTAGTTACTTTAAGTTTCGGGTTACGCGTGTTTCGAGTTCCGGATTGTCAAAGCCTGAATCGCAACCTGGAACTCGCAACTTGTAATACATTTAATAATTTCATATAAAAATAAAATAATAAAGTCATAATTCTTATTCAGGATAAACTAAAACTTCCGCCTCACTCATCTTAATCAAATAGCCCTCACCGGGTTTACAATTACCGATACCATTTACCCAAATAGGTCCAATTTTATGCAGGACCATGCCCATTGAATTTCTGATATATAATAATTTATCACCAATTATTGAAGCAAAGGCATCTATTGCATCCATTTCATTATCCGGCAAATAACTGACAAACTGAAAGCCAGCATTTAAATAAATAGGTGTAGAAGGAGTATTAATGGTTCCGCTAATTGTAAACTGCCCTGTTCCATTATAATTAACCAAATATCCCTCTGTTCCAATCCAGTTACCAATTCCATTTATCCATGTCGATCCTATTTTTCTCAATACTTCTCCATCCGAATTTCTGATATAAATCAAATCATCAGTTAAAATTTCTGAGACGACTTCAAGCATATCAGGATTTTCTGGAGAATAATATGAAGAAACAAATTGATAGCCCGAATATATTTCAATGGTTTGTGAAGGTTCTGTATTAGGATAGCCCGGTGTAAAATTTGACATAATAAACCACTCATCACTTCCATCCGGATACCGTCCAAAAGAATAATCAGTAATTTGTTCTTCATAAGAAAGAGTGTCAATTACACTTATTCCATCAGTTCCCCAAAAGCCAACTGCTTCTCCTTCTGAACTTAATTTAAAGTTCAAATTTAAAACACTGGAAGTCGAACCATTGGCATAAAAGATAATGTATCCACCTGCAGGTACACTAACTGAATCGGGATAAGTATCAGGTATTTGATATCTTTCTTCAATATTATCAAGTTTATCCGACAAATAAAATCCTCCCAACATAACATTTTCATTTCCGGCATTGTATATTTCAATCCAATCAGGGTAATCGCCCTGAGGCCCGGCGTAAGCAGAATCATTGCTTGCCATAAACTCATTGATAAAAAGATTCAACTCGCTAAATGCCTGATTTCTTCTTCCCGGAGTGCCGCCAATATTAATGCTTGCATGCCAATTTTCAGGTTTAGAATTATCAGTCAAATAATTATTTAATTCAATGGTCCTTCCTGTTCCGTTTGCAGTGTATGGCCAGGGAAGGGTGTCAGTAAAAGTTAGCATATCAATTGATGGTTGATCGGGAGGACATAATTCAATACTTGTTCCCTGGTCGTCGAGATTATTATATAGATTTCCGATGTAATTAATGTTTTCGGGAAACACAGATATAAATTGTGAAACATCTTCACAAACAACTAAAAATGAATCAGCAGGAATTATCGTTGACGAAGGGAAAACATAAAAACTAACTTCATCGTTCTTAAGTTTCCAATTGGAAATATCTAAATTTTGATCAGTTGAGTTATATATTTCTATCCAATCGCCTGCATTTAAATAAGTTGAAGAATGATAATTTATTTCTGTAATAACAGGTTGAATTTTAAATTGTTCATCAAGCCACTCAATTCTATCAATAATGAAATCTTTAAAATACTCAATTTCTTCTTCATAAGTTTCACCAACAAAATAATTTGGCCAAACATATTGGCCAAGTATCGGCCAACGTTCAAAATTTCTTTCTTGCGATTCATCAAGAAATTCAGCAATATTATCAATATAATTAAGTATTGAATCAGGATTCAAAACATCCTGCCTGAAAATATTCCAACGTAAAACATTATTTTGATAAAAAGCTGCATCTTCAAATAATTTTTCCCACCAAAATGGTTTAACATAGTAATCATTAGTAATATAAGGATAAGTAATTAAAAATCCCTCAGAATTATACCCCTGATAATAATCTGCATTCCCAAATGCTAAATTAAAGTCCCATATAGGCCCTGATATTAATTTTCCACCTATGCTTTCACGATTTTTATGCAAATATGTACTTAAGCGATATGCATCAACATTTTTTCCAATTTCATTAATAATAATGAAATCGGTGAATGAATTTACGTCTATTATTGAAGAATATCCAGTTTCAGGATGGTTAAAATCGTCACTATCCATAATTGATTCAAATTCAAAAACAAAATTCTCAATATATTCCTTTTGTTCATCCTGAATAACATCTGCATCAGGATAATGATATTGATAAAAGATATCCTGCCATGCCCCCGGATAAGGTGGAAAATCAGAATACCAACCATCTACATTACTACCGGTAATTTTATCAATTTTAATAATATAACCACCGGTCAGTGAATCACCTGCAAGGTCATCTTCATCGATTTTTGAAATATCAACTCTGTTTGCGTCTCTTTTAATCTTTTCCATAAGAACGTAAACACCCATATATTCACCATTTAAGACGAGTTCACAAAAGTGTGTTCTTGAAGCATAGGAACCCATATCATTCGCTAGTTTATAGGCAAGTACATTTCTCATTAAAGATTTATCACTATATGGAGCATATAAAATCCAGTCGTTTTCCTCAGGCATCCCAAGTAATGAAAAATTCAAATTATTTCCCTGAGAATCTCGAGTCTCAAAAGCATATTGTTTTTTAGGAAACATTTGTGAGGATGAACCACGCTTTTCAATTCCAACCAGGCCATCATAATTATTAAAGGGATCGGAAATAAAATTTCTTTCACCCGGGCCATTAAAAATTATACCCATCTCTACAGTAATTTTAGGTTCGTCAGGGATTATCTGCCCATTTGTTTCGATAATTATTATGGGAAGATTAGAGGATGAAAATTCCTGTGAAAATACTCTTGTTTGTAAAGTCAAAAGAAAAAAAAGATTAATAAATACTATTATATTTTTCATAAATATTTGGGTAAAAATTAATAATTTACTCCGATCGCTAATTTAATATTTTTATTTGTTTTGAAGTGAAAGAAATAAAATTTTTCTTAGCTGTTAATATTTCAAATATTACTATTTTTGCCGAAATTTAAATTTATTGAAATATGAAAAAGCTTGCAGTTGTAGCCTTTGGAGGAAATGCTTTATTGAGAAGCGATCAAAAAGGTACCATTGAGGAACAAGAGCAGAATGCATTTGAAACCAGTGAGCATTTATTGAAGCTGATCAAGAGAAAATATAATATAGTTATTACTCATGGTAATGGGCCACAAGTTGGAAATTTAATGTTGGCAAATAAAGCCGGGAACCAATTATATGGATTACCGGAAATGCCTTTAGATATTTGTGTTGCCTATTCACAAGGCTTTATTGGATATATTTTGGAACAACAACTTAAAAATGTTTTAGATTCCAGGGATATGTCCCGGGATATTATAACAATAATAACACAGGTTTTAGTAAACAAAGATGACCCTGCTTTCCAGGATCCAAACAAACCGGTTGGGCCGTATTATCCAAAAGAAGAGGCTGATATGATTTCAGAAAAAACTGGTGCGATTTTTAAGGAAGACCCACAAGGAAGAGGTTGGCGAAAGGTTGTGGCATCACCTAAACCTTTGGTTATTAACAATAAGAAATCAATTGAAAAAATTGCTCGTAACGGCCACATAGTTATTGCAGTTGGTGGAGGCGGAATTCCTTGTTTTTATGCAAAAGAGAATAAACTACAGGGAATAGATGCGGTTATAGATAAAGACCTTGCCTCAGCATTGTTGGCAGCACAAATAAATGCCGATAAGTTTTTCATTTTAACAGATGTTCCAAAAGTTTACCTCAATTTCAATACGCCACAGGAAAAAGCATTAGACAGGGTAACAATAGCTGAAGCGAAAAGATACCTTGAAGAAGGACAGTTTACAGAAGGTAGTATGGCTCCCAAAATTAGGGCAGCAATTCAATTTGTCGAAAATAGCGGAAAAGATACGATTATAACTAAATCAAGTCATCTTGGCATCGACGATGGCGGAACAAGGATTGTTTTAGTTTAATAGAAGAGTCCAGTCTAATAAGGGTTAAAAATGGTTCACGCAAAGTTCGCAGACGAATCGCAAAGCACACAAAGCATTGATTATAAATACACGTATATTGCGGTCTTTGCGTGAAATGAGTATTTAGACCGGACTCATAGAATGAATGAAAAAGTTATTCTCGCATTCTCCCATTCAATAACTGTATTTATCCTTCCACCGCTTTTTCAGCCACTTACGTATCTCATCTTCACGTTGATTGTTGCCGGGATCGTAGAATTTTAACCCTTTTATTTTTTGCGGTAAAAATTCAAGCTCAGTGAAATTGTTTTCATATTCATGGGCATACTTGTAATTTTTCCCGTAACCGATATCTTTCATTAATTTTGTCGGGGCATTCCGAATATGTAAAGGAACAGCCAAATTACCAGTTTGATTGACAATTTTTTGTGCATCTTTAATTGCCATATATGAAGCATTGCTTTTAGGAGAGGTAGCAAGATAAATTGCTGTTTGTGATAAAATAATTCTTCCTTCGGGCCAACCAATTTTATTAATTGCATCGAAACATGTATTGGCAAGAAGCAATGCATTTGGATTTGCATTTCCAATATCTTCGGAGGCAAGAATAAGCATACGTCGGGCAATAAATTTGGGGTCTTCACCGGCTTCAACCATTCTTGCCAACCAATAAACAGCTGCATTCGGATCGCTGCCTCGCAATGATTTAATAAATGCCGAAATAACATCGTAATGCATTTCGCCCTTTTTATCGTAAATAGCTAAATTTTGTTGAATTACATCTAAAGTTTTATCGTTTGTAATAATAATTTCTTTTTCCTCTTTATCTGAATTAATTACAAGCTCAATAGCATTAAAAAGCTTTCTTGCATCTCCTCCCGAAACTCTTAAAAGAGCTTCATCTTCTCTAATTTGAATTTTAATATTTTTTTGAGTTTCAAGATGATTTACAGCTAATGATAATAATTTTAGAAGGTGATTTTTCTCAAGATGTTTCAAAATATAAACCTGGCATCTTGATAACAAAGGTGAAATAACTTCAAACGAAGGGTTTTCGGTGGTGGCACCTATTAATGTAATAATCCCTTTTTCAACAGCCCCGAGTAACGAATCCTGTTGGGATTTACTAAACCGATGAATTTCATCTATAAATAATATCGCATCTTTTTCATCCTTAGCTTTGGAAATTACATTCCTTACATCTTTAACACCTGAATTTATAGCACTTAATGTATAAAATGGCCGATTCAATTGTTTTGAAATTATGAAAGCAAGTGTTGTTTTTCCAATTCCCGGAGGGCCCCAAAGTATCATGGATGGTATATTTTCACTTTCAATTGCACGCCGTAATATTGCATCTTGACCTGTCAAATGATCTTGTCCTATAAAGTTTTCTAAAGTTTTAGGTCTGAGTTGTTCTGCAAGAGGAGGGAGGGAGTTCATTTTGGATATATATTTATTACTTAGAAGTTTTAGTAGTTTGCGTTAGCATTTGTAACTATTCCAATCTAACAATTAATCTTCAACCCGTCATACGCAACATTCACATAATCCGGGAGTTCCTTTTCAACTTCCTTTTGAGTTCCGATAATATGACTAAGATGTGTTAAGTATGCTTTTTCGGGTTTAAGTATATCAAGAATTTCCAAAGCCTCGGAAAGAGTAAAATGAGAAATATGTTTTCTTCTTCGCAAGGCATTTATAACAATAACTTTAGATCCTTTTATTTTTTCCATTTCAATTTCACTAATATAATTTGCATCAGTAATATAAGTAAAATCCCCAATTCTATATGCATAAGTTACTAATTTATAATGCAAAGTTTCAATAGGTGTAATTTTTACTCCATCTATATGAAATGTTTTATTGTTAATTGTTTGCAAATCAATTTTCGGGACACCCGGATATCTGCTATGATTTTCGAAAGCATAAAACAATTCCCGTTTAACACTGTTGATAGCTCCGATATTTGCATAAACATTTATCGGCCTTTTAAGCAGAAAGTTAAATGCCCTGACATCATCCAGACCACCAATATGGTCTTTATGTCCATGTGTAAGCAGGATTGCATCAAGACTTTTTACGTTTTCCCTTAACATTTGTTGTCTGAAATCAGGGCCGGCATCAATAACAATAATTTTATTATTAACTTCAATCATGATAGAAGACCGAAGCCGTTTATCCTTAGTATCAATCGATTTGCATACATTGCACTCGCATGCCACTACAGGGATTCCTTGTGATGTTCCCGTTCCGAGAAAAGTTACTTTCAATTTTTTTGTATTTTTAATATCATAATTCACAAATCTGTGAGGATGTAAAATTACGTTTTTGTTTGGAATAGGCAATCATTTGAAACTGATTTTTTATTTAAATGAATGAAAATAATCCTTACAATAAAAATTAATAGACTAATAATCAGATTATTTTATTTAGAATGATTATAAATGCATAAATTCTATTAATAACAGGGTTACTTTTCTTTAAAAAACAGAATTAATAGAAAAACATTAAGGTAACATTTTTTTTATACAAATAAGTTAATAGGAAAACTTATTAGTTCAAAAGAATACTCAAACATTTATTAATATAAAATTTAAACATTATGAAAAAATTGAAATTTATTACCTGCATTTGCATTTTTGCATTAGTTGCGGGAATTATTGTGATTAGTTCTTGCAGCAAGCAGGAAACAGGAGTAACACAAAATGAAACTTGCATAACACAAGCAGATAAAGCTTTTGTGAGCAAAATTGTTAACTTTAAACAAAAGGTAAAATATCTAAGAGAAAATCCGGATTTTAAAAGCGGAGAAAGCATGGAAGCTGATTCCGTTATTTGGTACATGGAAACATTGTTTAATGCCACCTACAGCTTTGCAGATGAGCATTACCAAAAAACTAAAGTTGATACTGCCACCGTACAAATTGATATTGACGAAAATAATGAAGCATCGCTTGATGATATGGCTTCGACTTTTGATGAAATCATTAACATAGTAACTCAGTTTTACTATGCTTGCGAATTTTCTCAAAAGGGATTTTTGCTTCTTGACCTCAGAGAAGCTGAAACAACAAACAACAAACTTATAATTAGCTTACGCTCGGTAATTGGTGAAAAGGATGGTGACTGGAATCCTTTTGGGCCTGATGATGATTGGTGGTTTGGTGAATTAAGGGGAAAATGTGATTGGAGTAATCCCGGAACCGATGCTGCAGAGAAAATCCAGGAAGCAATTAATATTAACAAACCATTGGTTTCACCTCCCCCCGGTTACCGCTTTATTTATAGTGATTATGAGCAAATTGAGTTGTTTGGCCATGAGTATGAAAATAATAATGGCGAAAAACTTATTTTCTATATTGAGAATGAAAACGGAAATTTTACAATTAATGATAAATGTATTGTGCCAAATGAAATGAATTTTTATTTTTTTGGAGAGCAAGAAGTAATTTATAATATACTACCAATTGATTATAACAAACCTTCAAATTGGATTTTTATGGAGTGTGATATAGATGGATTGCAAGAGGATAATCCAAATTCAGGGTATATTCCCTCAATTCATCATAATAATGAACTTACTTATGCACTCAGGCATATGATAGCAGGTGAAATATTAGACCCTCCTGTTGAGCTTTAAACATTTACATATGAAATCAGGATTAAAATCTTTATTAAAAAAAGCACTTGTTATTTACTTAATAATAGGTGCTTTACCTTTCAATTGTTTTACTCAAAATTCTTTCGAAATTGGAATAAACTCGGAAGATGATTGTATTGTTTGGGAGACGGCAAAGGATAATGAAGGTAGTATAATAGGAGTTGGTATAATTGGTACTTATATTGGATTTGACTATGATGCATTTTTAATAAAAATCTTAGATGACGGCAATTATTTTACAAAACGATTTAATATGCCAGACACTATCAGTATGTTTAGTACTATAGATGTTTTTGATAATGATAATTATTTTATCACAGGATCATACAGTACAAATGGAAACAGTCAGGAAAGAGATAATCTCTGGATAGTGATACTTGACCCTGAATTAAACCTGATTTCAGAAAAATCATATCAAATCAGGGAAGGTTATGGAGGATATGGAACATCGGCCTGTTCCTTAATAGATTCTAATGGTGATATTGTACTTACTTCAATTGCTATTGAAGAAGAGAAATGTAAAAAAACAGCTTTTGCTGATTTTGCTTTTTATAAATTTAACCAATTTGGTGATACTCTGATAAGTAAATATTATAGTTACATATATGACGAATGGCCTTGGGAGTTATTACAAATGCCCGGTTCCGAAAACTTAATGTTGATTGAAAAGTCAACGCATTACAATGGACACGATGAACTTCTTTTCATGGATACTGATCTTAACATACTAAATATTAATCAGTTTGGAAACGATGATCACGATATTTCAGGTGACTTGAGTAGTGATTTTTGGGTTACCGATACATCATTTCTTTTATCGGGACGTAATGACTGGGATATGGGGCCTTATACTGAGTATTGGATAGGGGTATATTTAGTTGACACATCAGCCGTATTTCATCATGAACTGATATTAAATAAAAATGATACTACTGACTACCCTGCAAAACGTAATAGTATGGCATATGCAAATGATACAACTATTTATATTGGCGGTTACCAACAATATATGGACCTGTGGCCAACCGAACCCAACATAGTTGAACTTTATGTTATAGATAAAGATCTAAATCTTTTGGGTTATAAAGAGTTAGGAGGAGATGCAAATTATGGAATCTGGGGAATAATAGCAACCGATGATGACGGCTGCCTTCTTTATGGAATTACTCATCACAATGATACAGTACCCGAACGAGATGTTCATATTTTTAAGGTGCTTCGTGAGGAAATAAATATAATAACCGAAGTAAGTGAATTGCAGGAAAAGCCCAAAACAATAAGTGTTTATCCAAATCCTGTAGTTGATTATGTTAATATTGAGCTTGACCAAACTTATAACTGGAATAGTCTGACATTGAGTATTTTTAAAATTAATGGAAAAAAAGTTTTTCAAAAACAAATAAATGAGAAGGGAAATCTATTGAAAGTAGATATTCAAAATCTTAAGTCAGGATTATATGTTTTACATATTTCAAAATCAAACAAAATAATTTATTCAGAAAAGATTATAAAAAAATAAAAAAAACAATCATGAAAAAAGTAACTTATTTAATTACATTTCTTTTAATTACGAATTTTGCATTTAGCCAGACAAAAGGCACAAGTTGTGTTTCATGTCTTAACAACGATATTGATTTTTTAAAACATGCCAGTGGTATTGGAATCTTAAATACTGCAACGGGTAGTCAATCATTTGTAGGAGGAATAAACAGTCTTTCTTCAGGTGATTTTTCTTTTGCATTTGGAAAAGCAACAAAAGCAAGTCAGGAATCATGTTTTGCAATCGGAGATAACACAGAAGCAAATGGTTTGCGTTCATTTTCAATGGGTTTTCACACAATTGCTAATGGTGATGCAGCATTTGCCTTAGGATTTTATAATATCGCTCAAGCAGGCTCATCATATTTATTTGGAGAATTCTTAAAATCAACAGCAGGTGGAAGTGTAACAATTGGCCGTGGGGCAGGTATTGGAGATGATTATTTAATAAATAATGAACCCAATAGTTTAATGGTTGGATTTATGAGTAAATATCCGACTTTATTTGTTGGAGAATCTTCTTCAAATACCGAAACAGGCCAAATTGGTATTGGTAATATTACAGAAAATCTGCAGGCAAAACTGCATATTAAAGCTGATCTTGATGAAGATGCTACAATTATGCTGGAACCTACCAGTACAACTAATTATGCAAAAATATTTTTTGGAGACATTGATAATCGCATTGAAGGAAGAGATGGAGAGGGATTGAAATTTATAACTCAAACCGATCAGGATTTTATATTTAATAATGGAGACATTGTTCAGGAAGACGGATTTAATCTTGTAACATCCACAATTAAACCGGCAGGTTCAGGTGGGATAAATATTATTAATAGTGACAACAAAGGTATAACAATAAATAATGATGGCTATGTCGGAATCTGGACAACTACACCCTCTCATAAATTTGAAGTTAACGGAAATTCGCACTTTGATGGTGACATCGAATTATCTGCCGGAAACTACCTTGGTACGTCAGAGATTTTTGCAATAGATGAAAGTGGCTTAAAGTTAACAAACCAATGGGATGAAGGTATATTAATTGATGAGGAAGGCAATGTTGGGATTGGTACAGAAAATCCTACATCAAAGTTATTTGTTGCCGGAAAATTAACAACCACATCATTACGAATACCGGAATCCATCCCGGGCGATTCATTACGAGATATAACGGGAGACATTTTGCAATCATCTGATAACGAAGGCAATGTAAGATGGATAAGTCAATCCTTAATTGACGATGGTGATTGGACGAAGAATGGCGGAAATATTTACAGACTTTCCGGGAATGTTGGAATTGGCACAACTGAAACCACTGATTACAAGCTTTCAGTTGCAGGCAACATTCGTGCTACCGAAGTATTAATCGAACACAAGGATAAATGGCACGATTACGTTTTTGAAGATGATTACAACCTATCTTCTGTTAAAGACCTTGAGAAATACATTAAAAAAAATAAACACCTCCCTGATGTTCCAAGCGCAAAAGAAGTAATGGAAAATGGTATAAATCTTGGCAAAATGAATGGAATTTTGCTTAAAAAGGTTGAGGAGCTAACACTTTATATGATTGAGCAGCAGAAAATGATAGACAATCAGCAAGAACTGATGGACAAGCAGAATGAGGAAATTGAGAAATTGAAAAGAAAAGTAGGAAAATAAAAAATTACTGTCAATTACAACAAATTACAATAAACTATGAAAAACTTCAATTCAATTTTAATAGTAGCAATACTGCTTGTATCAAGTTTACAGGCAATAGCACAAGAAACTATAGTTTTTTCCTACGATGATGCAGGTAACAGGGAAACACGGGAAACTATTTATATTCCTCCTAAAACAGACACAGTTAAGGAGCAAAATAAAGACACCACAGGAATTACAAATCCTGATATTTATAAAACCGAGCCCATAAAACATACGGCAAATGTAGGAGTAATTACAATTAATATTTATCCCAATCCCAATGATGGAATGTTTAAGGTAATATTAGAAGGATGGGAAACGGAAACCAAAGCAAGCTTACAATTACATTCCCTGTTAGGAGCTGAAGTAGAAAAAGCAGAAGAACTACGGCAGGAAACCAACATAGATATTACTTCCCAACCCAATGGAACTTATTTGCTTACAATAACCGTAAACGGCAAAAAGGAAACCTGGAAAGTAGTGAAAAGGTGATAACTATAAAAAAACAAACACATGAAAAAAATATATCTTATATTAATAGTAACAATTATCCTGGTACAAGGCTATAGCCAAAAAATCATTAATGAAGATTCTGCAAAGAATTTCATTCTTGATCAACCGTTAGAAAACAGCCAATCATATGAATATACAGCCAGTGAATATATAAAGATGATTGACAATGGAGAAACCGGATTTGAATATTCACCTGAAACCGGCCAATCTTTTCACGCTAAAATTGATCCTTTCCTGGTTATTCCGCCGGAAGAAAATGAAACGGGCGGTCCTCCTAATAATAATGAGGGAGGTGTTGTGGGTACTATTCCGGGTGTTTTTTCTGTTTCACCCTCAGGGGCAGCGAAGTATAATGTTCCTTTGCAGTTTCCACAGGGTACAAAAGGCGTGATGCCTAAAATTTCATTAAATTATAATAGCCAGGGAGGAGATGGTTTAATGGGTAAAGGTTGGTCTTTAGGAGGGCTATCACTAATTAGCAGATTTCCTTATACCTATTATTACAATGACACATCACAATCAGTAGTTTTTAATGATTTGGATCAACTGATTTTTAACGGAAACCACTTAATTAAAATTAATGAGGAGGAATATAGAACAGAAAATGAAACATTTACTAAAATCATTCCTGTTGACGGGAATATTAACAATGGTTTTAAAGTTTATAAAAGTAATGGAATGATTTATGAATACGGTACAAGTGAAAATTCCAGACAAATGCTTCAAAGTTCTTCATCTCCGATTGCATGGTATGTAAACAAGGTTTATGATTTATATGGTAATTATATTAATTATTATTATCATAATTACCCTGATGATGGTTTTATTTGCCCACAATATATTGAATATACTGGAAATGAAACTACAGGAACAAATCCTTATAATGCAATAATCTTTTCATACGAAGATCGAACTGATTCACCTAAAAAATATTTCGGTTATGATGGTGGTAAGATGTTTACAAGAATAACAAAACGTTTAAAAACAATTCAATGTGATTATTTGGCACCAATCTCTACAGTAAAGAAATATGAATTGATATACGAAGAAAAAGGTATTTTTGAAAAACATTTTTTAACAGATATAAAACAATACGATTCTGATGAAATTTCTTATAACCCTACCCACTTTGATTGGCAAACCAATGATTATTATCCACAATATGAAACGGGTTTCTATTTTGACGAAAATTACACAGATACAACACTTATACTCTCGGCTGATTTTAATATGGATAATAAAGCAGATATTATTCACTTCAGAAACACGTCGTACTTTTATAAATTTTTTATCCACATGAATGAAGGGTATGGCAATTTTAATAATGAAGCTGATTTTTCGTATGAATTTGAAAGTACTATTATTAATTTTCAGACCGGTGATTTTAACGGAGATGGAATACCTGAAATTTTCTTTGTATATTCGGCAAATAACCATTATGTGGCAAAAATTATATATTTAGAATATGATCTAGTTAATGAAGAATTTCAATATACAATTTCTGATAGTCTTATTAATCTTCCATGTTTAGGGTTTCAGAACCCACAATTTGTGATTAGTGATTTTTCAGGAGATGGCATAAGTGATTGTGGTATTTTGTATAATCCCAATGGATATGCATCCAGTAAATGCCGGTTTTATTTAAGTACAACAAATAACCCATTATCGGAACTAGTATGGCATTCAAGTTATTTTGACAAACACAATAAATTTTTAACAAATGATTTCGATGGCAATAATAAATCAGAGTTGTTGGTTATTGGAGATAATTTTGCAAAAACTATTCAAATAAATTCAAATAACCAGATTCAATTTAGAACTGCTCCAAATGACTTCTATGAGTTGAGTAATGATTGTATGGTAACAGGCGATTTTAATGGTGATGGGAAATGTGATGTTTTGTTATTTACGAATGAAGATGAATATAATTGGAGGTTTTTTCACTCTTATGGTACTGGTTTTGTTGAAGATTCATTGATTGGAGATAATGTTTTATTAGGTAATCAAAAGGTGTTTGCTGTTAACCTTAATGGGGATTCAAGAACAGATCTATCAGTACTAAAATTTGAAAATGATCAAAAGACAGATTCTGACAATTTAATGAGATATGACTATTTTACTAAACCTGATGGAAAAAGTTTCCTTCCAATTGATTCTTTCATTGTTCATGCTTCCACCAATTCTTTTAACTTTTGCTCTTACAGGTTCGCATGGAACGAGTTTTATAATTCAGGGTATGTTGACTTTATTAGAATATATACTAATGGATTAGGTTCATCAAAATTATTTAGCGATCCCGTAAATTTTCACTGCAATTCAATAAATAATATTACAAACGGAATTGGAAAAGAAACTGAAATTAGTTATATTACTTTAACAAATTACAACGGCTATGAAAAGGGAAGCACTTGTAATTATCCTGTTTTTGATTTTACAGGAAACCTAAACATTGTTAATAATTACCAGATAGATAATAGTATGGGCGGTTCAAATTCTATTATCTTAAAATATAAAGGCGCAAAATATCACAGAATTGGCAAAGGATTCCTTGGTTTCGACGAATTTACCTCTAAAAACAACATCAACAGAGTAAAAAAAACTATGTATTTCAGTCATAACAATCCATATTACCATATACAATCAGATAGTGTTAAAACATGGATTATTACAAATAATACGCTTTCATCTCGTCTTACAAGTTCACATCAATTTGTTGATTTTGGTAATAGAAGATATTTTACATATATTGAAGAAAATATAAAAGAAAATTTTGAAATAGACGGTACACTTGAAAAAACTACTCAGGAAGAAATGGAAATCATTCTTAATCAAGATTCTATTCCTATTATATCAAATAAACAGATAACAAACATTATAAATGATGAATGGATAGAAAAGCATTTATCACATCTTTTATTAAATATAACGAACAATGATAAATGGATTCTTGGATTACCTGATTCAATTTATACTATACATTCATCTCATAATGATGCAGATATTGAACGCTTTACTATAAAAGAATATAATCCTTTAACAGGAGTTCTAACAAAAACAATAGTTGAACCCGATCATCCAAAAAGTCATTCAACATCATATTTTTACGACAACTATGGAAACCTTGTACATACAAAACTTTCCGCGGATGATATGGAAGACAGAGATAGCTACTCAACTTTCAGTAGTAATGGAAGATTTATGATTTCCTCAGTTAATGCTCTTGAACATGAAGTAGAATACGAATACTATTATGGTACCGGCCTACCAAAAAAAACTATTGATGTAAACGGTCTTGAAACACTCTATTATTATGATGGATTTGGTAGGAATATTAATACAATCTCACCTGATGGAAAACAATCAAAACGAGTTTTACGCTGGGTTTCGGAAAATGAAGATGCCCCTCAAAACGCAATTTATTATTCATGGAAACAAATTTCCGGTAATTCCGAAGTTGTTACTTTCTTCGATAACTCAGGAAGAGAATTACGTACTGTCAAAAGAGGTTTTGATAATCAAAAGATATACACAGATACAAAATATTATGGTTGTGATTTTAAATCAAATCTTATTGAAAAGGTTTCAAATCCATATTTTTCAGATGATGAAATAATATATTGGACAACTTTTTCTTATGATAACTTCAGAAGACAGACATTGATAAACCATCCTGATAATAAATCAACAACATACGAATATACAGCAAACCAGGTTAGAACAATTAATAACTTTGGAAGCACAAGCCAGGAAAGCATAAAGAAAGTTGATCCTGTAGGAAGACTTATTCTTAGTACGGATAATGATAATAAATCAGTTAAATATTCATATTACAGCAACGGATTACAAAAAACCATGAAAATTGATGGTATTGAAAATACTGAGATCAAAAAATATTATGATATTTTTGGCAACCTTGATTCTATTAATGATCCGGATATGGGAACACATGCATTTCAGTATAATGCTTTTTCCGAAAAAATTTCAAAAACCGATCCAAAAAATATTACCGTTACCTATAGTTATGACCTACTTGGAAGAATGACAGAGCGCTATGAACCGGAAGGCACTACAACATGGATGTTTGATACACAGGAAAATGGTATAGGTAAATTGCATTTAAAAACGTATGATTATACGGGAATTAATGAAATAACAACATCCACACAGGAAGAATATGATTATGATATTTTAGGTCGTCTTAGCAATAAGGTACAAACTGTTGATGGTAATATTTATGAGTCATCAAATACTTATGATGTTTATGGGAGATTAAAAGATATGACCTATCCTTCAGGTTATACTATTAGTCATAAGTATAATAATTCAGGCTATTTATCCCATATTAAAAACGATTCAAAAACTATATGGGAAGCTAATGATGTGAACGCATTAGGGCAGATAAAATCTTTTGATTTAGGTGCTCATATAAATTCATCAAGAGTTTATAAGCCCGAAGATGGCAAACTATTAGAAATACACAGTGGAAAAGACGGGCAGCAAAGTGATATTCAAAATCTTCATTATACATGGTACGATAACGAAAACCTAAAAACAAGGGAAGACCATAATAAGAATTTGATTGAAGAGTTTTATTACGACGGCCTATTCCGTTTAACCGACATTGAACTTAATGGCAATCAAACACTACATCTTAATTATGATGCAATAGGCAATATAAGTGAAAAATCAGATGTTGGAGATTACACTTACGGTGAAAATGGAGCTGGTCCCCACGCAGTAACAAATATATCAAACTTTCAACCTGTTTTCAATATTGCCGGCCAGTTTATCGACTATACTTCATTTGATAAAATAGACAGGATAACCGAAAACGGATACATTCTAAATATGGTTTACGGCTCCGATCATCAGCGTCTGCGTCAAACTATACTTGCACCTGATGACAATGTTACCGTTAAAACATACTTCGGTTCAATTTATGAAGAAATAGAGTATAGTGATGGCTCAATAAAGGAAATTAATTACCTTTGCTCACCAACCGGACTTTTTGCAATAGTAACAATGGAAAGTGGAAATGATGACATTCTAAACTACATTTTGAGAGACCATCTCGGAAGCATTCATTGTATTATGGATGAAGATGGCAATCTTGATGAAGAATTGAATTTCGATGCATGGGGAAGGCGGCGCAATCCTCTTAATTGGACTTTCAACACTGTTCCATCTGTTTTTATGTTCGATCGTGGGTTTTCCTGCCACGAACATCTTGATGATTTTGGATTAATAAACATGAACGGCAGGGTGTATGATCCCTTAGTCGGAAGGTTTTTAAGCCCTGATCCGTTTATTCAAAATCCTGAAAACACCCAAAGCCTGAACAGATATAGTTATTGCTTTAATAATCCGTTGAATTACACAGATCCATCAGGATATTTTCTCAATGGCCTTTTCTTTGGTATTGAAACTTTAATTAATATTGCAAGTATCCCTGCCAGAATTCTGTCAGATGCTACTGGTTGGGCTGAGGATAAAATTAATGGAAACGACCCTACAAACCCTGCCGGTTATTTCGATTTAACCTACATTCTTACAGGAACAAGGCCTATACCTCCCTTTGTTATTCTTGACAGTGAATTGGATCCGTATATGTTCCATAGAAATTCGAGTCCAATTGGCCCTCGGGGTGGATTTATTGATGCAAGTGGTAAGTTTCACAAAAATCCCGATATATTAGATAATATTAAAATAACCATTCAAATACAAAATGTTCAACAAGGTGATTTCAATAATATGGATGTAGTAAATGAGTTTAATTCAATGATGAATGCAGCTATGACTACGGGGTTGGACTTTTTTGTTGATGGGGATGAAACAACGGAAAATACGAAATTGAATGAGAATGATGAATCGTTTGAAACTTCTTTAAAACTTGCGGCAATAACATTAGCACCTGGATGGAATGTTGCTTACGGAGAACCTACTTTTTGGGGTGAAGTTGGAATGGGAGTTGTAACATTATCATATGCTGCATACTTATACTTTAATCTACCGAAAAACTTGAGTTATGATAGGCCAAACAATTATATTCCTCAACCTCCAAAGGGTCATGGCAATCATAATATACCTAATGGAGCAAAGTGGATTGTTGGTGGAGCATTAGGCTATAAACTATATAAAAAATGGTCAGAAACAATTAACCCGGATGTCCTAACATATCCAGTTGATAATACATATTTATACACACCAGATCCTCCTTTAATTGTTAACCCTGAAGATTAAAATATGGAAAAAATACGATTTTGGAAAAGAGTTAGTTCAATATCATTTTATACAAGTGCTATTTTATTGATAGCTGATACATTCATTTTTGAGGATGTTGGGTTTTACTCATTATTAACAATAGTTGAGGCTGTTTCATTAATTACACTTGCCTTATCTTCAATTATTTATTATTTTTTAAAACGGAGAATTAATGATAAGATTTAGAAGTTACGAACGATTTGTATGGATATTTTTTTTATTTAATATAGTCTTTCAGATAATAAATGAAGATTTATTAAATTATTCAATACCAAAGAAATTCATTTGTTATAGTTTTTGGTTTAGCATAGGTTTGTTTATCGGGCTTCAAATACATAAATATTTGATCAGAAAACAAATATTATAATTCAAATAGAACAACTAGGTGATTTCAATAATATGGATGTAGTAAATGAGTTTAATTCAATGATGAATGCAGCTATGACTACGGGGTTGGACTTTTTTGTTGATGGGGATGAAACAACGGAAGATGACTCTTCAGATGGGGATGGAGGAGATATGGCTCTCGGTTTTGTCGTAATTGGATTAATTGTAATTGATGGGCCCTTACCATTTGGTGACGCTTTAGCTGTAGGAATTGGAACATCATATCTATCCTCTCAAGTTTATACTAGTCGTGGCAATCCTAAACCTGTCTTAAATACGTATGCAAAAGATGGTGGACCACCGTATTGGAGAAATCCAGGTGGAGTATTTTCACAATTTGTCCTAGCATTTTCTGTGGGTGCTGTTATTCTTGATAGAATTACACCAAAAATGCAAAATTCAAATGAAATTCCACTTGATCATAATAGTAAAAATAATCCTTCGGATATGATTATACCAATTAGCGATCCTAATTACTGGAACAAACTAACTGATAAACAAAAAATTGGTTACATGAACAATGTTTTAAATAATAATTAGTAAGCAATAAAGTCTATGACGGAAAAAATAAAAAATAAATTCCATAAGTTCTGTTTAATTTATTTTATGTTATATTTGATTATTTATTTAACAAATATATCATTTACAAAATATCCTGATTTGGTTCTTGATATATTAGCTGCCATTGCAGTTGTATTTGTAGTTTCCAGACTTGTTAAAGGAAAAAGTTATGAAAGATAATTATTTTTTAATATGGTTACTTAAAAATGTATACAAAATAATCACAATTCTCTTTTTAGGAAGTATTATTTTGCTAATCATAATTTATAGATTACTTGAATTAAAGAATATCCCAAATTATGTTAATAGTATTATGTACGTGATCTTTGGTCTTTATTTTGGATACTCGTTATGTTTATTAGTCTCAAATTTCTCTAAAAAGCATGATCTTGAAGAAAGGAATAACTAATTATTATTTAGGTACAAGGGGTTCCTCTTGAACAAACGTTTCCCAGCTGAGCGGAGTTTGTAATCACACCAATTTGTAACTCCGCTCTCAATAAAAAATAATTTTCTAATTATTATATGTAAAATTTATATCTTTAGAAAAAATTTTATGTCTGTAAAGAGAGGGAAAATGGAATTTTAAATATTGAACATAAACCACACAATATAATCGTGAAGCAATGGAGGAATTTATCCTGTTAATGATCCGAAATTATTTCAATACCACCTAATTCTATAAAAGAATATTGACCTCTATTTTCTGGTTGTGATATAATAATTAATTTTTGATCAGAAGAATCAACAAAGACATATCGTGCATCTGCATCTATATTATAATATTCACCATCTTCATTTATAAAACAGAAATGTTCTAATTCAATATTGCGTATAAAGTTAAAATCATTGTCATATTTTATAAGTTTTGTATTTTCAGCATAACCCTGTTTAGTAGATGCAATGATGCAATATTCTGATTTGCTGGCATTATATTCTACATGAAAAATATAATAATCAGGAATTTCTATTTTGGTTCCGTTGGTAATATCATTTCCAATAGTATCAGGATTTATAGTAAGAATTCTTTTACCAGAAGTAATAATCTTTTTACCATCTCCTGGAATCCACAAATATTTTCCTATAGTAAACGATGTTAAATTATAGCATAGCTTTGGTTCTTCTGTTTGAATATCAATTTTAACAATATACCAACTATGAGTAAGTCCATAAATATATTTTCCTGAAGGATGGAGTTGAGCACTCATTTCATCACTGATGAAATTTAAATCACATGTTGAAATTTGATGTGAATTCAAGTCAATGTATTGGAAACTGCCATTAAAATAAAAGGGGAATAAATACACTTTATTATTGGGTGCATAGACAAAGCTTCCAAATTCCCCTTTTACATCATACTGAGAAACAACCTCCTTCTTTTCTATATCTATTAAGGAAAAACCTCCAAAATACGCCGTTGCTCCTAAATATTTTCCATCAACTGATATTTCTAAATCATAATAAAATTTAGAACCATCAATCCGCTCAAAAGTTTTTTCATCAACATTATAAATATCAATAAATTTATGTTGCATAGGTATTAAAAAAAGTCTGTTATGTATTTTATCATATTCTGCATCTAATATTCTATAATTGACCCGAATTTTGTTTTCCGGATAATTTGAAATATATACATCAATGGTATGAAAATCTCCAGTACTGGTTTTTATAGTTATTTCAGAAGAAATTGAATCTCCCTCCAACTCATTTCTTTTAATACTTACCACTATTTTTTCACTTGCATTTACTTCAAGGAAACCTGAACTCTTACTTAAACATATAAAATCATCATTTGAACTTGCTGTCCATCCCATTGTTTCATCCGAATCATTATTTATAGAAAAACTTAAAAAGCTATTATCATAGCCAAAATCCAATTCCGCTTTTTCTAAAAACAAGATTTCTTTTTCATCTTCTTTCTTGCAAGAAAACAAAAGAACTACAAACGATAATAGTAATACAAAGAATATTTTTCTTTTTAATGTATTATTCATAATTGATTATAATTAAAATATGTATTATATGTTTGCAAATATAATTAAAAACATCTATTCATATAGTGTAATGAAAATCTATCGGTATTATGTTTTTTTGATTAAAAAAATGATTATCTTTGAGCAATCGTTTTCTTGTCGGTCTGTCGAAAATGATAAATAGTTTTAAAATGACCCGCTATTTTAGGATAGCGGGTTTTTTTTATTATCTTAGCATTATTAATAGCGTAAAATTGATAAAAAAAAGCAGGCTTAAAACCCCACCCTTTTTATTTTTCTTACTTTTATATCTAAATAAAATTTCTATATTTGTGAAAATAAAGAATGTTTAAACTGAAAGTTAAATAATTAAACGCAAATAGAAGAAATAAACACTCAATGCGTTATAGGCCAACGGAATGATTTACACAATAGAGGTTCATTTTTTTCGGAGTTATAAGGAAACTATGGAATCCTTATTGCTGATAAAGCGTATAAAAAAACTAAAGTGGAGCCCGGGTATTTTTGAATATATTGAGAGGGAATGAAAAGCCATTCACAAAGTGTAAAATTCAACAGAAAATCCATAAGAAAATGAAATCAAATAGAAAACTGTGGCTAAAAGTGTTAAGCAGTCTAATAATTGCCCTTTCAATATTTATGTTTATCGGTTACAGGTTATATCCTGAATCCGGAGAACCGGCAACTTTAAATACAAGCAGTATCATAGGATTATCCATTGTGGGAATAGGTTTTATAGGACTTTTACTTGCATGGAAATGGGAATTAATAGGGGGTATCATTTCGCTAATTGCTTTTGTCGGATCATCTATATTTTTTCCCAGAATACTGATTCCCTCCTTACTATATATCTGGCCGGCTACTGCCATAGTATTTATTGTACTTTGGATAAAAAGCAGAAATATTACTGAAAAGAATAAATGATCTGGAAAAAAAGACATTTATTAATAAAGGGCCAAAACACAAAAATAAGCCTCATTTCATAAGGGGGTTTATTTGGATAGTTGTAAAAACATTTTTATTAGTTGTTCAAAAAAAGAGCTGCCAGCCCCTTCGTTAAGCGAAGAAAATGTCTGGTAAATGATTTATGAAGAAACAAGGATATTTGAATGCACACAAATTGCAAGTTTTGAAAAACGGAGTTTGCAAACTCGGCTCAACCGGGCTGGTAAATACTATCTGAAAGGATTTGTTCGATATTTCCAAGCTCGTTTATTCATAACCTTCCTATTAATGGTTTGACCATCTTTCTCCTAACTTGATTATTGTGGCCATTTTCTTAACAAGTATTGCCTTTGCCTTTTTTGACCTTTCATACATGTATTATTAAATCTATTTTTGGTTAAATAAACATTGATATTGATTTGATATAAAACTTTATCTGGAATGCTAACTCCAATATACTTAGATGAAGAAAAACTACCCCATAAACTCCCGATAGCTATAGCGATAATTTTTGCAGTCGGAGTTGTTGTTTATTACGGAGTATCCAGTTGTCAGTTCCTTCCATTGTGGGATGATGCATGCCAGGTGCTCAATAATCCTGACATCAGGTCACTGAGATGGCAAAACATCGGCAAAATTTTTACCTCCTACTATGCTGGAATGTACCAGCCATTGTCCACCCTAACATATGCTATCGACTACCAGGTTTGGGGTATGTCTTCAAAAGGATTTCATATCACCAATTTAGCGCTTCATCTTACATCAGCTGTGATGGTACTATTGATTTTTTATAAGCTCACACATAAAATCGGGCTTAGCTTATTTTTTGCTTTAGTGTTTGTTGTTCATCCGGTACAGGTTGAGGCCGTAGCCTGGGTTTCGGCGCGGAGCACGCTGTTAAGTACAATCTTTTTTCTTTTGGCGTTTTATGTGTATTTAAAATATTTGAGAAGCGGGCAGCAAATTAAATTTCTGCTATTTACATTTGGCCTGTTTGTGCTTTCTGTCTTATCTAAATGCACGGCTGTAACCCTGCCAATAGTGCTTATGTTGCTTGACTATCAATATGAGCGAAAAAATATTTTCAGGATTGTTCTGGAAAAGTTTCCTTTTATTATTGTTAGTATTATTATTGGATTAACCGCCATCGATGCCAGGGTGGCTGATGGCCAGATCTCGGATATGGTTATTGAGAATTCAGATAGTAAAATGATAATCGTAGTACTCAATAGCATTGTTATCTACCTAAGTAAAGTTATATTTCCTGTAAATTATTCAGCGTATTACACCTTTCCGCCGGGCGATCTGCAATCAACATATTATATTTTACCCATCAGCGTATTCCTATCTATACTGTTTATAATTCTGTTTCAACTAAAGGCCAAAAGAAAGAAAATGGTTTTTGGTCTAATGTTTTTCTTGATTACCCTTTCGATCTCGTTGAAGCTTGTACCCGTTGGGTTGCACTTGATGGCCGACAGGTATCTTTATCTGCCTCTGATCGGTTTATTTTTCGTAGTGATAGAATGTTTGGAATGGATGAAAAGATACAGGCCTATGAAATTTATAGTCTATGGAATAGCAATTATTTTTTTTGGATATTATATCGTTACATCGATCAACTATTTACATTACTGGAAAAATGAAGACAGCCTTTTTGCCCAAACAATAAAAGTAAATCCTGATGCAATCACTGTAAAAAATATGCTCGGCATCCGATATAAATGCAAAGGGGATTTAAAAGCAGCGAAGAAAATATTTGATGAAATAATTGCCGATTATCCTGAATATGGCAGCACATATAATAATAGGGGGAATTTGTGGAGATCGGTCAATCAACCCGAAATGGCATTGAGAGATTACCGAATGGGACTTCAATACACAAAAAAGGCGGTTGATTCTTCATCGGTTATAACGAATATCGGAATTGTTTTTTCCATGAAAAATGAAATAAATATGGCCGTGCGCTTTTTCAATATGGCAATATTTATAAATCCGCAAAACAAACAAGCATATTATAATCGTGGCAACGCTAGAGCGATAGCAGGTGATTTTCAGGGAGCTTGTGAGGATTTCGACAAAGCCATTGAGATTGACAAGGAATTTGACCAGGCCTGTAATGCCCGTACATTGGCTCTATCTCACTTGGCTAAGCATTGAAAAGCAGAGAAGTTTCTTGTCATTTCAAAAAGTTCAGCAGATATGACTAAAATCTATTTCTCGGTAATAGAAAAGAATTTTCTCTAAGTTATATATTTTCTCATAATAGTAATTCTGGACTTATGTTTTTCTCACTAAACTCAAATTTTATTAAAAAAACACAACATTTTCAAAACAAACCACGAAGTGGTTTAAATATGAATAGCCACAGGTGAAATTCTGTGGTAAAATAATGAAAAAGAAACAAAAAACCCAACGGGGTTCAACATACTAGAAGAGATACTTTTCATCAAATTCAATACCATGCTCTTTTCATTAAACACTAATCTTATACCCTTTCTGCAAACGATGTCTATCCTTCTCAGCTGATTCTCCGAGTAATTCAATCAGTCTGTTTTTATTAGTGTTTGTTTTTAATTGGCTTAGCAGCCACCGTTTTAGTTTAATGCTTACTTCAAGGTGATTTATGTTTATTGCCGTTTTTACATCCTCCAGGTAAAGGAAATCACGTTTCATAGTGATATTATTATGAGTGTTTAACTCAATAAACTCAACTGTTTTTGTTTGTAGCTTTTCATTTTTCTGATTCTCAATATTTCTTTTAAGTTTTGGCTTCATAATGATTAGTATTTAATCAAGTTTTTATTTACAATATAATCTTTTTTGTTGTAATTAAATTTTTTGTATTTTTGAATTGTTTTTTCTGTCGGTCAGATTAAACAAATTGGCATAATGATTAAATGGCCCGCTATTTTAGGATAGCGGGTTTTTTATTATCTTAGCATGATTAATAGCGTAAAATTGATAAAAAAAGCAGGCTTAAAACCCCATCCTTTTTATTTTTTTTACTTTGATATCTAAATAAAATTTCTATATTTGTGAAAAATAATGAAGAAATAAACTCTATTAATGCGCTATAGCATCCCATATTGGAGTAATAAACGCAATAGGGTGTGGTTATTTCGGATTGTGGAGCATAAAAAACAAATTCAAATGAAGCATAGAAAAATAGTGATTCTTTTATTCATTACCTCAATTACTATGGCAACTGGAATTAACCAGGCTCAACCGAACAAAACGAACAAGTTTGTTGGAACAATTTGGGTTTCAAACGGAGAAGACAATTACATTAACGGAGACACTTTATCCTTTAAAACAGACAAAATTGTCGAGTATTTCTTGGGAGAGATTAGTTGGATTTTTGATTCTGAATATTTAGTAAAGGGAGATACTCTAGAAATACTAACTAAAACAGTAGCATTTGAATTAGAAAATACGGACGGAATTGAACCTGATCTTATGCAAAGGTACCTGATTCAACAAGACTCCTTAATTCTTAAATATTTGGCGAATAAGAGAAATAATAAATGGATTAAAGCTGACAATGAAAGAATGAAAAGAATAAAGAACTTTTATAAACTTAAATAATACGCTCCACAATAAATAGCACTCCAAACCCTCTCCAAAACCCAACAATAAGCCCATATTTAACCACATCCCATCTTGCGATACATCTAAAACCACCTCCCACACCCCCAATTTCCTCATATAAAATAAAAACCAGCAGCCCTAAAAACCCGCTTTTTTTATTTCTTCCATTTCCTGTAACTTTTATACGTTTACAAAATGAATTGGGCGGATAATACTAAATAGGTGTATAATTATTTCGGAGTTGGATATTCCGGTCATGCTGACCCCTCGATCCGGCCATATTGACCCCTCTAGAT
>CAYWXI010000058.1:0-30107 GCA_964462015.1 uncultured Bacteroidales bacterium
TTCGTCTTCAATTGTTTTAAAAGAAGTGAAAGTAATAGTAACTTCATCCGCATTTGGTGGTTCGATCATCCATTTACAAACTGATCCGTTATTGTAATTAAAAGTTCCACTACCATCTGAAAGTTCTCCGACAGGATCAGTAAGCATAACTAAACCACTACAATAAGTTGGTCTTGCTGTTGAGAATTCAGCTTTGAAACCCGGAGCAGTACCACCTCCATCACTTTCAAAAGTTATTAGCATTTTATTACCGGTTGATGAAACACTTGCCGGAATATTGTTACCGGTAAATTCTCCAATCATATCAGCTTCGGTCGTTTCACCATCGTAAACTCTTACAAAATCATTTTCCTCAAGATCAAAATGAGTAAAATCAAGGGTTATCCATTTAATTGAATCCTGAACAGTTTGCGGGTCAATTAACCACGATGCACTTGCATTATCTAAATAATCTTCAATCGGGCCGCTACCATCAGTAAATGAACCTGATCGTTGGGTAATTGTTGTTAAACCACTTGCAAAATAAGGATAATCAGGATCGGAAGGGTAAAAATTCCTTATACAAGCTTGAAATTGATTGTATCCATTTACACTATATAGAGAATAATATCCGTTTCCTGATCCGCTCCATCCAAAATTAAAGTGAAATTCATCATCTTCATATCCGTCACAAACAAAAGCATGGCCTCCATCATTACTACTTCCTCGATAATATAATGGTTTTCCAAGATTAATTTCATTTTGTAAAAGAGAAATCCAAGCGGATTGTGAATAATTACTTTTTTGCAGATATATTGCTGAATTATATCTGAAATATGCATTTATTTTAGCTGGGACAGTCGCACTTGAAGCACCTGATCCATTTGGACTATACCCCATATCCACAGCCACTCCGCAGTGGTACATAATTTCAGCGATCGGAACAGGATTAAAATTATCAATATTATCTTTCATTCCATCCCATTGATAATAGGTGTCACCAAAATTAACTGTAAGTTGTCCGTATTCAGGTGATGGGTAGTAAGTATGTTGCCCGGTTCCATTAATTGGATATCTCCAGTAATACATGATCATTGACATTGCAGTTGCAACACAACCTGCATAAACATGCCCACCAGGCCCGTCAGGGTCCGCGGGGCATAAAAGGTTGTAAGGGCTATCCTGGTTCCACATTCCTGAGGTTAAAGGAGCGACAACATCTCTGTCTGCTGAAATGTTCAGCGTTGTTATATCATCAGTTAACAAATGTTTCCACGAATTAATTATTTCAATATCAGCCGAAATTGAATTTTCCCGAACATATTGAATTTGCTCAATAAAACTTTGCATAAAGCTTCCATAATTGTATGAAACGTTTTCGGTTGGAAATATTCCTTCATAGGAATAACCAATAACCGGAATAAATGCATCTTCCGCAGAAACGATTACAAATCCCTTCTCAAAATCAAAGGCATAATAAATTATTTCGTTGTTCTGCATTTTTGTGTATTCATAAAAAATTAATACGTCTTCGTAATCAATTCCATCTTGAAATTGGTTTACTTTTTCATAATAATAATTTTTTGCTACTTTTCGTGCATCATCAATTTCAATAAAATTTGCGTAAATATTTGCATGTAAGAGAAATAAGATGGATAAAGATAATAATAATTTTGTTTTCATGGTATGTTATGATTTTGTGATTTATTTGATTACAAATGTAATCAAATAAATTTAAAATTATTTAAAATTATGATAAATAACAGTAATTTAACGTTAAATTGAAAAATTATAATTCCTTAGTTTTTATTGTTTTTTCTTTCTGCCCTACGTTCTTCTCTTTGTTTTTTTGTATTAAAACCCAGACTCGATTCAATTCCACTCAAAATACTTTTCCAAATAAAATTAAAAAGTGATTTACGTTTATCTCTTTCAAAATAAACCATTCCATGTCTTAGTTTATTTTTATGTGATGGATTATTATGTTTGAGTAAAAATTCATTAGCCAAAAAAGTAGCTATTCCATCACCTAATCCACCCTTTTTTCCGGTTTTTTTGTCAATAATTTTTATTCTGAAATTTTCATATGGAAATAATATTTCACCGGTTGAATAGTCGTTATTAGCACTAATTAAGGGGATATCAATTTTTCCTTCTCCTTCCGTGATTTTTACTCCAAAAACATTTTCCGACATTGGATTAAAATCCTGAAGTTTCATTTTTGTCAGCGATCCCGAAAAATTAAAAGTATCAACCTTACTGGAAAGTGGGAAATTTAATTCTCCCTCAAAATATCCTTTTCCCATAAGCAAAAAGTTTGTTTCAATTTTCCCGATTGCTCCCTGAGAAATTAATATACTATCGTTTGTAAATCCGGTCATTTTTGCATTCAAGGATTTTAAAAATACTTCACCGGGTTCAAATGCTTTTTTAACGCGCTCAGCATAAACAAAATGTGTGTTCTTTATATTAATGCTGTCAATTTTAAAAGGTATCTTTATTTTTCTTAACATTGTTTGCAAAAGTGATCTTCTTTGCCATTCTGGAAAGGGAACTCTTTTGTCTCTGAATAATTCAATCTCAAAGCTATCGGTTTGAATATGATTTACATAAAGTTGTTTTTTGTCTAAAAGTCTATCAAAATCAATTCCTTCAATGATTATTTTCTTGCCAAATATATTAGCTCTATCAGTTTGATGGCCTAATTTTCTTGAGAATTTATATTTTTCGTAATTTGGTTTAAAAGTAAATGAATTTACAAAAAGATTTGAATTTAAAGTCGATAAACCAATTTTATCAGCTTCTAAAGTATACATGCTGTCTGATGTAATATATTTGTAATCGCTAACCATGAGGTCAATGCCTATAGTTTGTAAGAAATCTCTTTTAATTTCGCTTGTGTCGAAAACAATGTTGGTGATTTTTATTGAGATTTTTCCCGATAAATAATCTTTAATCCCTGCTGTTTTTTTGTTCGAATAATTTAGAGATAAATCATTTACATCAAATTCATGAAGTGAAATTGATTTTAGAATCGAAGGTAGTTTGTTAGTAAGAACAAATTTGCTTTTGGATGATTTTTTAACTTTAGCTGAATCGGAAAAATTTTCAATATCAATTTTGGGTTGTTTTATTTTTGCTGAAATAATTTGAAGTTCCTTGGTTCTTAATAATTTCTTAAAATCAATCCCTTTAATTTCGAAATCGGGGATAAAAACATTAAAAAGTGAGGTTTTAATTGTTTTCCCTAAATATGTTTCGTTCGTTTTATCTTTGTTCGTAGTGATTAGAATGTCTTTGATATTAATTTCTGAATCTCTAGTTGAAACATCAATTTTATTTGCTTTTAAAATATGAATGCTATCCTGAAAATAAAATTTAATATCTCTAAGATTCAGATCAACATAATCGAAAGGACAGAATTTGTCCTTGCTGTTTAATTTACCTTCGTCGAGGAAAAAATTATTTATTGAAAAATCAATTTTCAGTGATGCAAAAATATCATCATCAATTATTGTTTTTCTACCTAACTTAAAATCAATATTTGAAAAAAGTATTTTATCGATTTCTATATGATCAAAATAAATGTTTTTATCCCGATCCTTTTGTTTTTTATTACTATTAACTTTATTTTTATTTTGTTTTTTTGCAAGAATAATTTTGCAATCAGGATTTTCAAGTTTTAGACTTCCAATATTTACTTTTTTATCGAAAATTATTTTATTTATATCTACATTTGTAAATTCAATATCCGAGGAATTAAAATATATAAGTGTTTTATTTTGATTATTTTTAGCTTCAGAAAAAATCGGAATTATTTTTATATTTTGAAAGAAAATCGATGAATTTTTTGATGTAAAACCAAAATCACCAATGGACAATTTATGATTTAAATTGGGTAATGAAAATTTATTTTCTTTTATTTGAATTTCAAAAAAGTCAGAAAATAAAGTTTTTCCTTTTTTGCTAAAGGATTTCTCATCAATGTAAAATTTTTCTCCCTGAAGTGAAAAGCTGTTGCTGCAAAACAGTTCATTTTCTTTTTCCATTATCTTGGCTTTTCCACCATCAAGTGAAAACTTTTCGACTTCAATCAAATTAAAAAATTTGAAAAGAAAAACAGGAGTTTTAGTTTGTTCCGTTTTTTTCTTTTTGTTTTTATGAAAAATAAAATTCGGTTGTTTCAGATCGATTTTATTTATACGTAAATTACTATTAATGTAAGCATCCGTGAAATCAATACCTGTGAAATCTAATTCGTTTATTGAAAGGTTGATGGAGTTTTTATTAAAGTCTTTTTCAATAGAATGCAAATTAAAATTGGTGATAAAAAAAGTTGAATCTTTCGTCGAAATTCCAATATCTTCAATATTAATAAGGGTATTATTATCAGTAATTTCAATTTTAAAATTTTCTAAATCAAATTCAAAATCATCAGCAAAGAGCATTCGGTCGGGTTCGGGAGGTTGAGAGGCATCGGCAATAAAATTTAGTAATGACATCGAAAATTCACCTGATGAAATAATACTGCCTTTGTGCGCAATTTTTTGAAACTTAATAAAACCGGAATTCAGATTAATTTGATCAATTTCTAAGGATAAATTAAAGTTTTTAAGAAATTGATGTAAATGTTGTTTTTTAGGCTGGGCTATTTTTTGTGTTTTTTTGGAATGTATTTTTATAAAAATATCCGGTTTTTCAATTAATAACTGATGAACTGGAAGGTGTTTGTAATTATAAGCATGAATCAAATCGACACCACTAAACTTTATTTCCGGGACATTTAGGTTTAGGTCAAAATTTGACTCTTTCTCTTCATTAGTTTTTGAATTGTTTAGAGGAACAATTTCAATTTCTTTTGCAATAATCTCAGATAATGAGGTAGAAAGTTTGATTTCTTTAGAGTTTAGGACTTGATTGTTTATTAATTGTAAAGAATAATCTTTAAAAAGAAGCTCAATATCATTAGCATAAAGAATCTTTTTATCATTATTGACTGAATTAGAATCGAGATAGAAATCATATAATTTAATACTGAAGTCTTTTGAACTTATATTGGCCTCGTTAAAAACAGGAGCTTTATATATTGCGATATCCCCATTTGTAATAGAAAGTGTATCAATTTCTACTGACTCAAGTTTTCCTTTGAGGAGAGGATATAAATCAAGTTTTGTGAATGATTTTTCATCATTATGTTTGTTTCGCTTGTGTTTTTTCAGATAGTATTCTATTTTGGGTTTTGTTATCTCAATTTTTCCGATTTGAACTTCCTTGTTTTTAAGAATTTTTTCAAAGTCAACATTCGAGATATCAACAGATGGAATTGAAATATTGTAATTATGAGAGTACACTTCATTGGATGTTTTTGGTTCGATGCTTACATTTTTTGCCAATAATTCGGATTTTATTGTGGAGAAAATGATTTTCTCGGTTTTAAGAATGTGAATACTGTCACTTAAAATCAATTCCAAATCACTAAAATCAATTTCAATGTCTTCAGAGAACAAAGTTCTGTTATTATTAATGCTGTCATTTTTATCAACAGTGAAATCTGTTATATTCAATGAAATATTTTTTATGGTTGATAAAACACTCGTATCACCTATATTTTTATAGAAATCGAAAGCACCATTATTGAATTTAATATTTTTTATGCTTAACAGTTCTAAATATGAGGTTATTAAAGGAATTATATCGTTTTGAAGCGAGCCATGGACTTTTTTATGCTTTTTAATTGAATGAGGAAGTTCAATAATGTTAATTGATGGATCATTAAATTCAATTTCATTTATTAGTAGTTTTTTGTTTGATAAAAAATTATAAAAATCAATATTTTTAACAATTAGAGATGATAATTTTATATCATATAAAGGAGATTTGATCTTTTTTTGTTCTAAAAGTTTTTGATACAATGCTGTATCCGGTTTTAGATAAACGTTTTGAAATTCAAGTGTTTGTTTTCCAATGTAAAGGTCAATGTCATCGAAAGTAATTGAGTAGATTTTAGAGCTTTCAATATGAACTGCTTCAATTATTGCTGATTTTATTATGTTTTCGGCATAAATATAAAATATGATAAATAATCCAATTAAAATTCCCAACAATGATATTCCTGAAATCAGAAATATTTTTTTTCTCCTCGATTTTTTCTCAGAAGTTTTTTCTTTATTCATACTTTACTTTCTATTTATATAAATGTCCATAAAAATTGGTAAATGGTCACTAAATCCCCTATTATATTTAGGTCCGATGTATGTTCTGAATGGTTTGTTGCCTAAATAAGTATTGTCATTTTCAAGTAAATAGGTCTCATTATAAATGTTGTTTTTCATAGGTTCAATATACATTAAATTTTCTTTGTTTAGCATCGAAGAAGAAACAATAAATTGATCGAACGTATTCCATGATTCTCTATATTTTAAGGTTCCTTCAACTTTACTTTCCTTTTTTAATACCATAAGGTTTATTAAGTCTTTGGTCGTGAATCCTGTAGTTGTTTTACGAGCTTTTAATATTTTTGACAAACTCTCATCTTTTTGTTCATCATTTAAATCACCCATAATTATTATGTTTGATCCTGGAAACACCGCCTGAATTGAATCTATTTTTTCTCTTAATATTTTTGCAACATAGTTTCTTTTTTGAACTGTTTTTAAATACCCTCCGTAACGTGATGGCCAGTGATTAACAAAAATATGCAGAGTGTCAGTATTATAAAGCATACCTTTGGTGTATAAAATCTCTCTTGTTGTAATTGTTGAATCAAAAGGAAAACAAATATTGACGAAATTAATATGAGTGGGCACAAAAATATCCTGATTATAAACTAATGCCACATCAATACCGCGGTTGTCAGGTGAATCTTTGTGTATAATTTTATAATCAAACGACTTTAAAGGAGTATCGTAAAGTAATTTTTTCAGAACAAATTTATTTTCCAATTCACAAAATCCGATAATCCCCGGCATATTCCACTCACCAATACTTAAAAGAACTTTGGAAATCATTTGTGTTTTAGTTTCAAACTTTTTCCATGTCCAGTGTTTTTCTCCATAAGGTGTAAATTCATCATCATTAGTTAACGAATCATCGAAGGTATCAAAAAAATTTTCAAGATTGTAAAAAGCTATTCTGGTTACATTTGAATATATAGGCAATGAATCAACTTTTTGAGAGAAAATATTATTCAGGATAATTAAAAAGAGTATTGAAAATAAGACAGATTTAATAGAAATCATAAACATAATTGTGTTCTCAAAAATATAAAAAATTGGTAATTATAATTAATATATTTCTATAAATTAGAAAAGTTATCAAATATTAACTAATTTTGGCAAACTTAAAAATAGTTCCGAGATTTAATTATACGTTATGGAAAAATCTCAGAAATTCAGATTGATTTAAAAAATCTCTTTTTGAAAGTATAACAATATCAGCTTGTTAAAAAAAAATGAAAAAAAAGTCATTTTTAATGGTTACCTTTTAGTAAAAAACAGAATTAATAGACGTATTGTGATGAATAAAAGTGCAGACGAATATCTAAATGGAATTCGTCGTAATGATAAAAAGATTTTGGAAGGTATTTACAGGGAGTGCTTTCCAGGGATTAGGTACCTTGTAATAGTTAATAATGGAAATGAACATGATGCAAAAGATATTTATCAAGAAGGAATATTAATAATTTATCAAAAATCTAAAAAGGATGATTTTAAAATTACCTGTGCTTTTAAAACGTATTTGTATTCGGTGTGTAGATTGTTATGGTTGAAACACTTGGACGAAATTAAACAAAATAAATTAAACTTAATAGAAGATGAACCTTTTAGAGATTTTTATGAAAATATTGAGTTAGACCATGAAAGGAATGAAAGATATCAGTTATATAGAAAATGTTTTTTGACAATAAGTAAGGATTGCCAAAGAGTTTTGGAGCTGTATTTTAGTAATGTGTCTTTAAAAACGATTTCCAAAATCATGGGCTACAAAAGTGAGAAATATGCGAAAAAAAGAAAATACCAATGTAAGTTAAGTTTAATAAAAAAAATAAAAAGGGATTCAAAATTTAAAGAACTAAACAATGAAGAATTATTTTAAATCAATCGATAAGTATTTCGATGGTGAATTGACAGAAAATGAATTCATTGAATTTGAAAATGAAATGAAATCAAATAAACAGCTTAAAGCAGAAGTTGAGATGCAGAAAGAAATTAAAGACTCACTAAATGATAAGCAAGTTTTTGATTTATTAAACAATCTTGAAGAAATTCACGAAGAGGCAGGAATTGGACAAAATAGTAATGCAAATCAAGAACCTGTAGTACGCGAACTATTTATTAAGAAAATTCAATTGGCTGCAGCTGTAATTATAGTTATGATTATTGCAAGTAGTGTTTTCTACTTTTTAAGCAATAGAACTATGTCAAATGAAACACTTTATGGTATTTATTATGAGCCTGCAAAAACGGTATTACTTGTAAGATCAGGCAACAGTGAAGAAGTAGATCTAATGCAGGCACTACAAAAATACAACCATAAAGACTACAAGGGTGCGATTGAAGTTTTTGAAAATAACAATAGTGTTATGGCAAAATTCTATCTTGCATTATCATACATGGAAACAAACAGATTAGATGAGGCTGTTAATTTATTAAAATCAATTATTGAGGATAACGGTAACCTGTTTGTTGATCAGGCAGAATGGTATTTGGGGCTTTGTTATTTGAAATTGAATGAGACTGCAAAGGCATTAATTCAATTTTCAAAAATTTCACACTCAAATAGCACTTATAAAATAAAGTCTGAGGAAATATTAAAAAATATTTAGAGATAATTTAAATAATTAGATTTCATCAGCTAATAACATTAAAAGAAAATAAAGGAAAAATTAATCGAGAAGGTCATGCATTTACACATTTTTACCTACACATTAAATATTTCCTTTTTTAATTAATCCATTAATCGCTATTAATTCATTTGTTGTAAATGCATGACCTTCTCGATTAATTTAAATAGTATCATCCGTATAGCAACTAAAATTTGATATAAGAACAAGGTGTACCGAGTACACAAAGTATTGGGGGGGACACAGATTATAATATTTTCGATTAAAATCATTTCGATTTTTTTGCAACGAATTTCCATTTATAAAAGAAGAAAGAAATAAAGATCAAGCATATTAGTGAAATGCTGAAGATAGTTTTGATGTTAAAGTTAGAAACTAAGGGTTTTATATCACCGATACCAACGTAAGCTGACCAAAAATACGGATGAGCATTTATTTGATTTGCACTGGTTAAATAATCAATCTTAGCTAACCTAATTGCTTCATCTTTTTTATAACCCTTTTCAATATATGAATAAAAACCCGTCATAATATCAGAACCTGAAATATCATCAACTTCCCACAAAGTCATAATTATACTAGGAACACCGGCATATATAAAACCTCTTGCGAGACTCATTATTCCTTCTCCTTTTTGTAGCTTGCCACTACCTGTATTGCAGGCACTTAAAACAGCCATTCTTGCATTTAATTCAAGGTTGTAAATCTCGTAAGTGTTTAAAAAACCATCTTGAATAGTATCATTATCCAAAGTAAAAATAAGTTTTGAAAACATTGGATTTGTATCATTTACAACTGTATGCATAGCAAGGTGAAGAATATCGAAGTCTTTTGATTTTTGTTTAAAATTGAATTCGGTAGCATCTGAATCCACTAATGAAATTCCATCAAAAATTTCGGTTATTTTTAAAATCTCATTTTTAGAATTTGGTAATTCGAGTAGATAATCATGTATTTCATATGAAAATATCAAATGTGTTGAATCAAGTGTGGATATGTTTTCATATGTAGGGCCTAATAGTAAAATTTCATTGTTTATTGGATCTTTGTCTACATGCTCATTATAAAGAAGGTTTGCTGAATAAGAATAGCTTATATTATTTTTCTTTATCAAGTAGGGCATATTACGGTAATCAATTTTTGTAGTATCAGGATTATCATATAATAACGCACCAAAGGGTATGTAACCAAGTTTATCATCAGGAATAATGATTAGCTTTTTTTCTTTAATAATATTCTCTATTGGATATAAAAGGGTGAGGTATAATTTATATGCTGCATCACCAAATTGTTTGTAATCTTGAAAACTGTGATAAATAATAGAATTTTTATTAAAAGAGTTCCTTAGACTGTTTATTTGTAAATAGAAAGTACTGTCAATTGCTTGAGATATAATCTGAAAATTGTTATTGGTTATTGCAAAAATGAATATTATAGTATCTGTAACGGTGAATTCAATCAAAACATCATCGGGATTTAATTTTTTTTGTATTTCATCAATACTTTTTGTTGTTTTATCATATTTTAGCGCATAGTAATCTTTATTATTTTTTCCAAATTCTGATATCAGGCTATCATAAGTCTTATTATAATCAAACTTTTTTTCTTCCCAATGATTAATTTTTTTATCATCCGGATTACTTTTTATTTTTTCATCATAAATTAATTTAATATATGATCTGATCTTACTTTGTAGGGTCCTCTCCAATTCCTGGAGTGGTTCTGATATTCCACCGTATTTCATTGCTTCAACATCTTTTATTGAAGCAAATAATATTGCGGCTTTAGATTTTTCTGAAAAAGTGAATGCTTTTTCAAGATATTTATCGTCACCGGTTATGTTGTAGAGTTCTATTGCAGTTGTTATTGCATTTGAAAAAGTTGATTTGATTGTATTTGAAAATATAAGCTTACTTTCTTCTGAGCTCATGTAACTTGTTTGTAAAGTATCGCTAACATAAATTGCACTTTCAAATGTTTTATAACTTGTTTCCAAGTCATTAAAATTTTTGTTTTTATTATATAGATGTAATAATGTTTCAGCTTTTCTCATTAATGTAAAGAAAAGTATGGGGTCAGGAATAATATTATGAGATTCAACACTAACATAATAATCTGTGTCATTAAAATCAGGAATGACAGCAATCAAGGCTTTTTGCGAATATAATAATGCACTGTCTAATTCACCGGTTAAAGAAAATATTCTACTCATTTCTGTTAACAATCTTGCAACATCCCTATGTTTATCCCCGAAAATTGTGGTATAAATCTGATTAGATTTATGTAAAAATTCAAAACACTTTTCATAATTTCCTATTGAGGCAAAAAATGAACCATAATAGAAATAATCGTATGCCAGTTCTTCATGTTCATAGCCTAGAAGATCAGTAGTCTTTTTTATGCACTGTTTATAGTAATTCTCTGCTTGTTCGGGATTGTTTTGTTTTGAATAAAGATTTGCAAGATTTCGTAATGTTTTTATGCCACTTATTGAATTTTCGTTGTGAGACTGGCTTTTATAATAATACTCAAATGCTTCATTGTATTCTCCCTTTTTTTCATGGTATAAACCCATATTCATATAAACCGAAAATATTCTCGGATCGTTTTTTTCGAATTTATCTAAATAAATATTTAATGCTTTCTTGGTATATGATAAAGCCTTATCAAAATTCCCCAAAAGAAAGTAATATGAACCTTTATTTTGATAAATTCCGCCTAACTTAAAATATCTATGTCCAAAATTGTTAATATATATTTTTTCAGCAAGATCGTAATATTTGATTGCATTTTCGATATCACCATTTTTCGTCAAAAGAAAACCTACATTTGAGTATGCCTGAGCAAGACTTGGTGAATTCTCATCCAATGTATTCTTTTTAATATCTAAAGAATTAAGAAGATAATGATTAGCCGAATCGTTTTTACTTTGCATGGAATAAATTATGCCTATTCCCTGATAATAATCTGCAATATCTGCACTAAATTTGTTTGATTTTAGCAAACCGTTTTCTAATGCCTTTTTATAATAATTAATGGAACGGTCATAATTTCCAAGGAAATAATAATTTGTACCTAAATTATAATATGATTTTGCAAGAGTACTGTCATTTTTACCATTTATACTTAACTTTAGATTAATTGATTTGTTTAAAAAATAAATGGAGTTTGTAAAATCATTCTGGTTTAATGATATTGATCCTTTAACATGAAGTATTTCGGCGTATAAAATGTTATTAGTATCTGAATGTAATAGAATAATATTTTCAGCGTCAGATATATATTCTTTGGCTTTAGGAATATCATCCTGAATCTTTAAAATATTGCTCATTTTTATTAAACAGTTTGCTTCAGATTCCCAATCGTTTAATAAAAAAGAATTCTTCTCAGCTTTTTTATAATAATAAATAGAACTATCATAATTATTATTGTCTTCGAAATATTTTGCTTTTAATAGAAAGTTTGTGGTTTTAAGAGAATCAATTTCATCAGGAATTATTGAATTGGAAGATTTGAGTTCTGCGAAAAAAATTAATAGAATAAATACAAGTAATGGATAAAATTTAGGGAATTTACTACTAATCATTATATCGCTATTTATTCAGGTGAATAAAACACTGAAAAAACATTGCAAATTAAAATAAATATTTAAATAATAAGAAAAAAAGAAAATAATTTTTGTGTTGAAGAATCAGTTTGAAATATAACTATAAGTTTTTGAATTTTATAGCAGATTGCTTTTTTGTAAATTTAATAAGAATTTATAAACCGGATACAATAATGAAATCCTTAAAAATCGAATCCAACCACCTGTACGGGTTAATAAGTTTTGAAAAAAAACATGTAATTGTATTGATATAAAAATAAACCTGCATAAGTTTTAGCAAACCAGTTTTCAGTGGTGATATATGCACAATAATAAAGAAGCCAAAGAAAACAAAAAAAAACTCATAGAAGGACAATGTTTGTCCTTTATGAGTTTCTTTTATAACCTAAATTTTATGAAAAAATGATTAAATTGATTGGAATTTATTAATATGTATTTAATTATCTGTTAATTATCATGGATCCGCTTTCAGTATAGTTTGATTGTCCTTCGACACATACATTATAAAAATATATTCCGGTTTCAAGCAAAGAGCCATCGAATTTAATTCTTTGAATTCCAGCTGATAGAAACGATTCAGGCAGATTAAATACTTCACGGCCTGTTAAATCAAATACTTTTAAACTCACCTTTGCATCGCTAATAAGTTCATATTGTATAGTTGTGAATTGTTCAAAAGGATTAGGGAAATTATAAACATTGTTTTGGGGACTTGAAATAATATTGAATTTGGGAATATTTAATGTTACATCCGGGATTATTCTTCCTTTTAGATCCACAAAATGACTTTCCTCCTTTATTGTGAAATTTATTTTTTCATTAGAAGATAAATTTGATTTTACTTTAAAACTAATGTCTATAATATTTTCATTTTTCAGGATTTTTTGGTCAGAAAAATTTAAATCTAACCATGAAATTTTTAATTCATTATTTGAGACACTGAAATTAATATCAGTAAAAACTGAAGTCACATTAGTTATTTCAATAAGATCTGCAGGAAATTCGAATGAAAGTCCCATGCTGCTTATTTCAATTTCTTGTATTGAATTAATAGGAATAGTATATTCTTGAGCTTCTGAAATATTCTCCGAAGTATTTGATATAAGATTTACAAATGGATCGACTTTACTTCCAGGATCATAACTGCCATTAGTATCCCCTGAACTACCTCCATTCGGTCCTCCAACATCTTTTGATTTTCCTTCATCAATTGTAATATTTAATGTTTCAAACACCCAATCACCACAAGGGAATGGTATGCCGTGTAAGTACCAGTAAGTTGTAATTGTGAAAATATCGTCATAATTTAGTTCTCCATCACCGTTTACATCACCGGCCATAATAGCTAAAGGTTCTAATGGTTGGTAACCTTGTATATATAATAATAAAAGAAAAGCATCTTCCAGATCAATACCCCCGGCTTCAATTTCTGTTGAAGCATTAATTAAATATTCGCCATCAGGAATATTTGTAAATTCATACTCTCCGTCTTCATCGGTTAGTTCAGTTGCGATGACATTTCCTTCCATATCACTAATAGTTACTATAACTTCTTCAATAGGTTTGTTATCATCACCATGATACAATATTGTACCGGATACGGATTCCTGTGAATATGAAAATAATACACAAAATAAAAAAAATGATATTATTAAAAATTGTTTTTTTATAACTTGTTTCATAATATTTTGAATTTAGGTTAAAAAAATATAAAATTAAATAAATAATTAATTCCACAACATAATACATGTATTAATTCTGAAATAAGGCAAAAGGTAACCCTATTGTTGAAAAAAAAAATAAAAAAATTATGTCATTGATATTGTGAATAATACGGAAAAAAGTAAAAAAAGTTGTTTTTTAGGGGTTACCTTTTATAAAAAAAAAAGAATTAACTACCGAGAAGGGATTCTTGACAATTGAATAAAAAAGATTGAAGATGACAAAACTTACTTACGAAGAATTATTAGTACAGATTAAGGAGTATGAAAGCAAATTACGTGAGAAATCTCATGAAGTAGAAAATTTGAAATCAAATTTTTTATCAAAAATCTCTCATGAAATTAGAACTCCATTGAATGCAATTGTAGGATTTGCAAATTTATTGAATGATATTCAGATCAAAGATGATGAAATGGAAAGATATATCTCCGAAATTAATCGTGGAAGTGAAATATTTTTGAAAGTTGTTGATAGTATCATTCAACAGGCAGATATAGAAACAAATAGAGTTGAGATTTCTAAAGAGGAATGCTCTGTTGATAATATTTTGGATGAATTGTTTTCGTCTTATACGGATACTTTAAAAAAAAGTTCAAATCCCCGGCCTGAGTTAAGGCTTAAGACGCAAAGAAAAAAAAAAATAAAAATAATTACTGATCCGGAAAAACTTAAAAACATTTTGTCAAATCTTATAGACAATGCAATTAAATTTACTTATGATGGTTATGTAGAGTTCGGTTACAAAATTGAAAATGATAACTCAATTAAATTCTATGTTTCTGATACCGGAATGGGCATTCCTGAAGACAAACTTAATATTATATTTGATAAATTCAGTCAAGTTGAAGAGGGTATGACAAGAAGATACGGTGGATTGGGAATTGGATTATCAACTTGTAATAATTTAGTTGAAATGTTTGGTGGTGAAATGAATGTAGAATCTATCTATGGTGTTGGATCCAACTTTAGCTTTACTATTCCTATTCGACAATCTTACTATGAAATGCAAAATGAGCATATCAATAAATTGTCTTGTAGTATTTGTTAATATATTAAAGGGAATATTAATTTCTTCATTATAGCCTAAAGGATTGATACTTAAAATATAACTTCTATTTGAGATTTCTTAGCATTAATCTAAATTTTTGTTTAATCAGTATTACGTATATTGAAATATATTCAATTTTTTCTTGATCTAGGATGAAAATCTAAAATTGCATTTCGTAAATATTCTCTATCAAGATGAGTATAAATTTCAGTGGTTGTGATTGATTCGTGGCCAAGCATTTCCTGAACCGCACGCAAATCGGCTCCTCCATCAACTAAATGAGAGGCAAATGAATGTCTGAAAGTATGTGGACTGATAGTTTTTTTTATTCCGGCTCTTTCAACAAGATCTTTTATTATTAAATAAATCATTACCCTGCTAAGTTTCGAACCACGTCTGTTAAGAAAAAGTATATCCTCGTTTCCCTTATTTATCAGAAGATGATTTCTTGTATTTTCAAGGTATAGTAAAATATTTTTTAATGCAGTTTTTCCAATAGGTATAAGTCGTTCTTTATCACCCTTCCCGGTAACTTTAATAAATGATTCGTTAAAATAAAGATTAGAAATTTTCAAATTTACAAGCTCCGAGACACGTAAACCACAACCATAAAGTGTTTCAAGTATTGCTTTGTTTCTAACGCCTTCAGGTTTACTTAAGTCGATGGCGGAAATAATTTTATCAATCTCAAAAATACTTAGCGTATCAGGAAGCTTTCTGCCAATTCTTGGAGTTTCAAGCAATTCGCAGGGTGAAGTGTTAATAATATTTTCAATTAAAAGATATTTGTAAAATGCTTTAATCCCGGAAATTATTCGCGCCTGGGTTGAAACACTTACACCAATTTCATTAATCCAAAAAATAAAATCCTGTAAATGTTTAAGTTCTATCTTTTCAGGAGTTAATTCAATATTTTTTATTTCCATATATTGAATTAATTTCTCGACATCATGCAAATATGCTTCAATTGAATTATCGGCAAGAGATTTTTCAAGCTGTAAAAATGCTTTAAAACCATTAATATATATTTTCCATGTCATTGAGCAAGGTTTTTTATCAAAATAGACTTTTTTTGATAAAAATTAACAAAAAAAGTTTTGCTAATTTGCTAAAATAATTCTTTTTTTGCTTAAAATTCCATAAAAATAATTAATTTTGCAGCCTTATTGAAAAAAAACAATTTTTTCTTAGGATATTAAATTGGAAATAAATAATTTTGCACTCCAAATTTTAAAAGCATAAAAGGACAATGGGAAAAAAGAGTAAAGACCTTAGAATTCAGGTTATTCTGGAATGCACAGAGCATAAAAACAGTGGCCAGCCGGGTACATCAAGATATATTACAACTAAGAATAAAAAGAATACTCCGGCAAGATTGGAAATAAAAAAATTCAATCCGATATTGAAGAAAATGACAATTCATAAAGAAATTAAATAATTGAAAAATGGCAAAGAAGGTAGTTGCAACATTACAATCAAAAGGTAAAGATTTTGCAAAAGTTATCAGAATGGCAAAATCTACCAAAACGGGCGCTTATACATTTGTTGAAAAGGTAGTCCCTAACGATCAGGTTTCAAGCGTGTTATCAAAAAAATAAGATAAATACAATCGTACGATCTTAAGGCTTTTTCCTGTTTTAGGAAGAAGCTTTTTTATTATACTGAAAGGAAATTTGAATGATAGAATCAATATAATAAAAAAAGTGTATTATTTATTATTTAATTGAGAAAATTATTATAAAACAATGTGTTGATGGTATTTTGGGGAAGGTGTTTTGGAAATAATTAATCATACAAAAAATTAACAAAATGGGAGTTTTTTCTTTTCTTTCAAAAGATAAAAAGGAAAACCTTGATAAAGGTTTATCAAAAACTAAACAAAGTGTTTTTTCAAAAATCTCTAAAGCAGTAATTGGAAAATCAAAAGTTGATGAAGAAGTTCTTGATAATCTTGAAGAAATTCTTGTTACTTCTGATGTTGGTGTGCAAACAACATTGAAAATTATTGAAAGAATAGAAAATAGGGTGGCAAAAGATAAATATATTGGAACTTCCCAACTAAATAATATTCTTAAAGATGAAATTGCCCAACTTCTGTTAGAAAATCACAAAGAGGAAGTTAAATTTTGTGCGTCCGATTCAAAATATCCTTATGTAATTATGGTTGTTGGTGTTAATGGTGTCGGAAAAACCACAACCATCGGCAAAATCGCTTATCAGTACAAAAAAATTGGTAAAAATATTATGCTTGGTGCTTCCGATACTTTTCGTGCCGCTGCAGTCGATCAACTCACAATCTGGTCGGAAAGGGTAGGGGTACCAATAGTAAGCCAGGGGATGGGAGCCGATCCAGCCTCAGTAGCTTTCGATACTTTGAAATCAGCAGTAGCTAACAATGTTGATGTTGTGATAATTGACACAGCAGGCCGATTACACAATAAAGTCAATTTAATGAACGAATTGACGAAAATAAAAAATGTAATGAAGAAAATTATACCGGATGCACCTCATGAAATTCTTCTTATCCTTGATGCTTCAACAGGCCAAAATGCAATTGAACAGGCGAAACAATTTTCTGCTGCAACTGAAGTTAATGCATTGGCTTTAACGAAACTCGATGGCACAGCTAAGGGTGGTGTTGTGATTGGAATATCCGACCAATTTAAAATCCCGGTAAAATATATCGGAATTGGTGAGAAAATGGAAGATCTTCAGCTGTTTAATCGTTACGAATTTGTTGATTCCTTGTTTAATTAAGGAGAAAAAATCGAAATTCGAAAATAACAATTCAAATTCCTAATACAACCTATTTTCAATTCCATTAGGAAAACAAAAATCATGAAAAATAAAATCAACATTATTACTTTAGGATGTTCAAAAAATTTAGTTGATTCTGAAGTTTTAATGGGTCAACTTGAAGCAAATAATGTTTCAGTGACGCATCAATCCGATGAAGATGCAAATATAATTGTAATAAATACTTGTGGATTTATTGAAGATGCAAAACAGGAATCTATTGATACTATATTTCAATCTGTTGAGGCTAAAAAGAAAGGAATTATTGAAAAAGTTTTTGTAATGGGTTGCCTTTCGGAGCGATATAAAAGTGCTTTAAAAAATGAAATCCATGAAGTTGATGGTTTCTTTGGTGTTAATGAACTCCCGGATATAATTGATTCAATTGGTGTTGAATATAAAAGAGAGAAAATCAATAATCGGATAATTACAACACCTTCGCATTATGCGTATTTAAAGATTGCCGAAGGTTGTGATCGAAAGTGTTCGTTTTGTGCAATTCCTTTAATTCGCGGGGTGCATATTTCAAAACCTATAGAAGTAATTGTTTCCGAGGCAAAGAATCTGGTTGCTAAGGGTGTAAAGGAACTTATATTAATTGCTCAGGATTTAACATATTACGGAATTGATATTTATAAGAAACAAAAGCTCGCACAACTTATAACCGAACTTGAAAAAATTCCCGGACTTGAATGGATCAGATTGCATTATACGTATCCCACCTCCTTTCCGAATGAGGTACTTGATGTAATTGCCGATTCATTAAAAGTTTGTAATTATATTGATATTCCACTTCAGCATATTAACGATAATATCTTGAAGTCGATGAGAAGGGGAATTTCCGGCGATGAAACAAGAAAATTGATTGATAAGATCCGACGGAAAATTCCAAATATTGCCATTCGAACTACAATGATGCTCGGATATCCCGGTGAAACTGACGAGAATTTTCTCGAATTATCTGATTTTGTTCAAAAATATAAATTCGATAGATTAGGTGTTTTTACTTATTCTGCTGAAGAAGATACTTTTGCAAACACTTTACATGATGATGTTCCTCAGTTGATTAAACAACAAAGGTCTGACAAAATCATGGAAATTCAGGAAAAAATTTCTCTTGAATTAAACACAAAAAAAATCGGTAAAACATTTAATGTTTTATTTGACAGGGAAGAGGGAGATTACTTTGTTGGCCGTACTGAATTTGATTCACCTGAAGTAGATAATGAAGTACTTGTGAAAAAAAATGAATCTATAATTATTCCCGGCAATTTTTATAATGTTAAAATTGTTAAAGCCGATTATTTCGATCTTTTCGGACAAATTGAAAAATAGAACACGGATGACACGGATAAAGCGGATTTACGCTAATTTTTATAACATATCTAATACTTTAAAACAATGGCATTAAACTGTGGAATTATTGGATTGACGAATATTGGGAAAACAACATTGTTTAATTGTATTTCAAATACAAAAGCCGAATCTAGCAATTACGCTTTTAGTACTTCGAAATCAAATATTGGAATGATAAATGTTCCGGATCCCAGAATTGATGAACTTAACAGGCTTGTAAATGCAGCAAAATTAGTTCCAACCACAGTTGAGCTTGTCGATGTTCCAGGATTGACTAAAGGTTCGAGCCAGGGTGAAGGAATTGGGAATATGTTTCTTGGAGATATTAGAAGCACTGATGCCATTATTCATGTTTTACGATGTTTTGATGATGAAAATCTTCCGCATATTGAAGGTTCAATTGATCCGGTTCGTGATAAGGAAATTGTTGATCTTGAATTACAGATAAAAGACCTCGAAGTAATTGAGAAAAAAATTCAAAGGCTTGAAAAACTTGTGAAAACAGGTGATAAAAATGCAAAGCTTGAATTGGAAGTAATGCAGGTTTATAGCAATCATCTTAATGATTTTCAGCCGGCACGCACTGCTCCGGTCGATGAAAAGGATAAAAAATTCATTAGAGATATTGCATTACTTTCTGCTAAACCTGTAATGTATGTTTGTAATGTTGATGATGAATCGGTTTTAAAAGGAAACAAATACACAGAAGCATTCATTGAATCTGTAAAAGGAGAAAATACTGAAGTTTTAATAATTGCAGCAGCTGCCGAATCGGAGATTGCCGAACTGGATAGTGAAGACGACCGCAATGAGTTTTTGGAGGATTTGGGTTTGTCCGAACCCGGTGTTAACAAACTAATTCGATCGGCATACAGTTTATTAAATTTAATAACATTTTTTACAGCCGGCCCAAAAGAAATTCATGCCTGGACATTGCGAAAAGGTTTAAGTGCTCCTGCGGCTGCAGGTGTAATTCACAGCGATCTTGAGCGTGGTTTTATTCGTGCAGAAGTCATTAAATACGAAGACTATATAAAATACGGTTCCGAAAATGCAGTGAAAGAAGCAGGAAAGCTTCATGTTGAAGGTAAAAACTATATTGTTGAAGACGGTGATGTTCTTTTTATTCGGTTTAACGTTTAGAAATGCCAATCAAAACGAGGATTAACAACATTGTTGTAAATTGAACCAAATGTATATGATATACCAAAATGAAACCAAAAACTATAGTCTGTTTCCATTTCATGTTTGCGTGTTAATACATCTTCGGTAGTTATTTCACCTTTTCTAAGTGCAATCTGGTTGCGTGGCATTTCAAACCCGCCAACTAAATTAGCAGACAAACCTTTAAAAATACGGATATCAGTACCTACATAAATTCCAATATTAAATAATGAAAAATCATGTAAATAATTTGAACCGTAAACAGTACTTTCACAAGAGCCCCATGGAACTATGTATTTAAACATTATATTCAGGCTTTGAAAAAACAATCTGTCATACATTTTATCATAAATAGTCGAATAAGAATAATCTGAATATTCATATCCTGCAGAATAAATAAAACGGAGTTGCTTACTCGAAGCAGATGAATATTTAAAAACATTATATTCAACAGCAGGCCTAAGGGAGGCCTGAAAATCAAAGTTCCTATAGGTGCTGTTACTTAAATTCAGATACCCTCCTATGCCCCAGTGTTCACCAATGCTTTTTGTAAACAAGTTGCTAAAATAATTATCCCTTCTATAAATGTTCGTTGAAGAAACCAAAGAATCATCTTCATATTCTCTGTATTTGTTCTCCCGATAGCTCGAATAAAAATTTGATTCAAATTTAATATCTTCGGTTATTTTCCGAATTGAAATTTCCGAACTTAAACGAAAATTTTTGTAGTTTTTATCACTATCGGCAAATCCACTTCCCTCAATTTCGAACACCCAATTGTTCCATGGATCAATTTCCTCAATATTATCTGTCTCACTGTTAATAGTTAGCTCTAATTTATTGGCAAAAGGTGTTTTCAAAACAAAGGGTACCAAACCAAGTTGAATATGTTTCAAAAGTCCTGATCTCTCTTCTTCTTCGGTATAATCCGGCTGTAAATTAAAAAAAACTGTATCGGTTAATGATTGAAAGCGCTTCAATCCAATGAATTGAAGCATATATTCCGAGCCTCCACTACCGGTTTCCATTTCAGTAATAATAATATGAACATCAGAAACTTTACGATCACGTACATAATTTACAATCGTAAACGTCTCTTTAAAATAACCTTGATCACAAAATTCACAATCAATATAAACATTTAATGCTTCTTTGCGGTTTATTGTATCATTTGAATTCTGAGATATCAATTGAGAAAATGCTAAAAAACTAAGAATTATAGAAAAAACAACTTTTTGCATGAATTATATTTTTTAGATCACAATGTATTAAAATTCGGATATTTCTTTATCAAAAACGATATAAACAATAATATTATTTCAATAATCAAAAATATTGTAAAATAATAATATGCTTTTTTCTTAGTTCAATATATATTATTATTTTCGCAAAAAAAAATATATGAACCTTAACGGTGCAAAAAAATTCATATTAAACAAGCTCGAAAAGGAAATTAATAAAAAATACTCATACCATAGTGTAAACCACACTATTAATGTTTATGAGGCATGCAAAAGAATTGCAAAAGCCGAAAATCTTTCTAATAGAAAAACTGATCTTCTTCTCACCGCAGCTTTATTTCACGACTCAGGTATGCTGATTTCATATATTGAACATGAAGAAGCATCAACAATAATGACTAAAGAAATACTTCCCGAATTTGGTTATTCTCCCGAAGAAATTGAGGAAATAAATAATATGATCCTAAAAACAAAACTTCCACAGTCGGCCATTACTATAGAAGAAATGATATTATGTGATGCTGATTTGGATTATCTTGGGCGAGACGATTTTTATATGATAGCTCATCAGCTTAAATACGAGTGGAAAATTAACGGAATAAATAAACTTAGTTTGAGGGAATGGTATGAATTGCAGGTGTTCTTTCTCGAAAATCATAAATATTTCACTCAAACGGAAAGAGATTTAAGAGAAAAAAAGAAATTAAAACATTTAAAAGAAATTAAAAATCTTTTAGAGGAAAATTGAATATGATTGTAAATAATCACTATATTTGTTGAAAAATTAATTAACCTTATTAATTTTAATTTTATGGAAGAAAAAATGAATAATATTGTACTGGTTCCAACCGATTTCTCGGATGTATGTGCTAATGCTATCAGTCAGGCTGCTGCTGCTGCTGAATATCTTCAATATAAAGTTTGTATTTTGCATGTAATTGATAAGAATACAAAGGCTTACTTAAAAAGTGTTGGATTAGATAAATCAAATATTGATGAAAGGTTGGCTGAAATTTCTACCGATATTGTAAAAAAATATAAAGTTGAAGTTGAGGCGATTGCCAAAGAAGGAAATATTTTTACAACCATAAGTGATGTAGCTAAGGAAATAGGAGCTAACCTCGTTTTTCTTGGCACACATGGAAAAGTTGGAATGCAAAAATTAACCGGAAGTTTTGCCTTAAAAGTAGTTACAAGTTCTCCGGTTCCTGTCGTAGTGGTTCAAAAAAGATCTTTTGAAAAAGGTTATCAAAACATTGTTTTGCCAATTACAAGTGATGCAGGCCCATGGGAAAAAACAAGATGGGCAACCTATATTGCGAAAAAATTCAAAGCAAAAATTAATATTTTTCAACTTTTTGGTGAAAAGATTGATGATGCTGTTAAACAAATTACCGATCATTTTGATAAGAATGATGTAGATTATTCAATTAAAGTTGCCGAGAAATCAAGTAATTTCTCAAAACAAGTAATTGATTATTCCACTTCAAATAATGCCGACCTGATAATGATCATGACAAATCCAGAAAAAGGTTTAGCAACTTTTATTTTAGGAACTTATGATGAACAAATGATATTTAATACTTCACAAATACCTGTTCTTTGTGTAAACCCAAGGAAATTGAATTGGGAAAAAATAGTATCATACTAAAAATAGTATCAAATTAAACTTTAAAAGAAAAAAGCTGTCTATTAATTAGGCAGCTTTTTTTTTGGATTAATATTTGAAAATATAAGATAAATAATATAGTTATATGCCTGAATGTTGTTTCAATTAATATCTTTGTATGTTTTAAAAAATATTGAATCTTGTTTGTTTTAATATTACGCATAATAGAAAAGTTGCTGATAATTTATTTTTCGGCCTATTTTTTAATAGATATTGTGTTGTATTTGTATTCAGTTTTTAGTTTCAGAAAAAGAACAAAAATTGGATTAGAGGAACCGGATTTTCATGACTACTCTATTTCTATAATTGTTCCTGCTTTTAATGAAGAAGTTTCAATTGTTTCATGTATTAAAATGCTTTTGGAAATTGATTACCATGATTTTGATGTAATAGTTGTAAACGACGGTTCAAAAGATAATACTTTGCTGGAAATGAATAAGGCCTTTAATTTTATAGAAAAGGAATTTTCTGATGATAGTTTTTTAAAGACAAAAAAAATTAGAAGTGTATTTTTTGAAAAAAATAGAAAACTTATTTTAATTGATAAAGAAAACGGAGGTAAAGCTGATTCAATTAATACAGGAATAAATTTCTCCACAAAAAAGTTTATTTGTACCATTGATGCAGATTCAATCCTTGATTCACAAGCTTTGAAGAAAGTTATTGAACCTTTTATTTCAAATCCTGATACTTTTGTGTCCGGAGGGCAGTTGGCTGCTTCCAACGATGTTGTTATTAAACACAATAAAGTAGTTAGTTCCCGAATGCCACGGAATATTTGGGTTTTATGGCAGATCATCGAATACATTAAATCTTTTATGATTTCACGAATCGGACTTAGTCGTATTAATGCTTTGCTAATTATGTCGGGTGCATTTTCAGTTTATAAGAAAAAGGATCTATGTAATGTTGGCGGATTTTTAACCGAACAGAATGAACATCAATATTTGAAGAAGACTATTGGTTTAGGACATAAAACCATTTGTGAGGATATGGAAATTGTAGTTCGTTTATGGAGGTATTTTAAAGAAAACAAGAAAAAAGCAAAAGCTGTTTTTTTGGCTCAACCTGTATGTTGGACCGAAATGCCTGATAATGCGAAAAATCTTTTCAAACAGCGATCAAGATGGCAACTCGGTTTGGCTGAAACTTTAAAAATTCATCGTGCACTAGCATTTGAACCAAAGTATGGTACAATAGGACTACTAGCTTATCCGTACTATTTTCTTTTTGAATTATTATCACCTGTAATAAAAATATTTACTTTAGTTTTTATTATATTTGCTGCAATTGCAGGTACAATAAATCTTGCCTGGGTAATGTTATTGATTGTTAGTATTACTCTTACGACAGCAATTATTATGAGTTCGCTGACTGTTGTTATTGAGAACTGGAGTCAGAAACATTTTGCTGCCAACAGGGATGCTTTAAGATATAAGAGTTTTGGAAACTGGTTATGGTTGTTATTTGTCGGGATTATTAGTGATTTTTCTTATGCATTTTTCAGACTGTATTCACAATTTATCGGAATTATTAAATTCCTGCAAAAGAAAAGTGAATGGAATAAATTTGAAAGGAAAGGTGTGAAAATAGAATAATGTTGCGACCTGGAAAATTTTTTAATGAATGAAAAAAGCATGTGTATTATCGGTATTATTATTTCTTGCGATAGGATTATTTGCTCAAAATAATAATACTGAATATTGGCGCGATTTAGGATATAAAGCCAAATTGAAAGGCGATATTGAAGCTTCAATAAAGAACTATAAAAAAATATTAGAGATTGATAAAGAAGATTTTGACGCCAGCCTGGCACTTGCCTTTCTTTATTATTCACAAAAAGATTTTGAGGAGTCGTTGAATTATTACAAAATGATCTACAAAACTGACAAAAAAGATGTTGAGGCTTTAAACGGTTTTGGAAGGTGTTATTATAAACTTGGCAAACTTGATAAATCGACATATTATTTTCAAAAAGCAATTGAATATTTGCCTTCTTATATTCAGCAATATTTTGATTTGGCTCATGTTTTTATTGATAAAGGTGAGTTGGATTCGGCGAGAATTGTTTATTCTGATATCTTAAAAAGAGATAAAACTTATGCCGAAGCATGGGCAGGTATCGGGAAAATGTATTATTGGCAAAATTCTCCGAAAACTGCCTTAGAATATTATGAGGAAGCCATTAAGTTAGATCCTGAAAACAAAGTGATTCAAAAGAGTTTTCTGCAAATTAAAAATGAACTCGCTTATGTTCCGGGTGTTTCTTTTTCTTATGTTAACGAAAGCGAAGATTCATATAAAATAAATGCATTTGCACAAAAATATGGATTAAAAAAACGGATCAACGATCATTTTTCTTTTTCAATTAATTTTTTGCTGGATAAATCCGATAGAGATTATCTTGATGATAGGGCCGATACTAACCGATGGTTCGATAATACCTGGATAAAAGCAAGTTGGATTACTAAAAATAACGCTCTAAGTGCTTTTTTAGGTGCCAGTAAAAGCGATTCACGACTAACTTCCTATGGTTTGAACTGGATATCCTCCTTCAATATTTCAAAGCTTAAATTCAAAAATAACTTATCATTCGGTTATGATTATTTTTATTATTGGAACAATATAGGAAAAGATTATATTTCTAATTCATTTAGTGTTACTTACAGAAAGTTTAGCTTGAATATTTCAGGAATGTATGGTGTGATTAAAGAAGACACTATTGCCGATTATTATGCCGATAAATACGAAATTGATAATAATCCGCATAAAGGCTATGGGATTACTCTAAAATATCAATTGTTTAAAAAGCCAAAAGTTTTTGTTTCAATTGGGCATTCCTATCTTGATTATGATTATAAAACTCCTCTTTATTATACTCCATACGAAAGGATACTGGATGGAGTTTCTATTTCGTTATATTATCCACTTAAAAAGTTTTATGTGTATTCCGATTTTGCTTATAATATCGGTAGGGAATCAACTGGTGAAAATTCTGAATTAATAGATATTGACAGCTGGAGTGCGAATCTTGAGATTGGATACAGTCTAAAAAAGATCAGTTTTTCAGTAGGTGGAAGTCATTTTGAAAACCCGTTTTATAAAACCTCGAATGTTTCATTCACAATTAAAGGTATGTTTTAATGAAGGCTAAGTACGGAATAATAATAACTTTAGTCGCATTATTGATTATAACGGTCGTTAAAATGATGCGTTATGAGGAATCAATTCGTGAGGAGAGAATTATTACCGTTAAAGTTGAAGATGAAACAAAACCCCTGATAGTTGAAGCTTCTGAGGAAGAATTGAAAAGAATTTCACTAATCGCTGATTATTATTCTATTGCTTCGGGAGATTATTTCAAGGTTTTGAATAAAAAAGTTGAAAACGATAAGATGGTAAATGTTTGGGATGAATTGTTTTTAAAAGGTGTAAATATTGGGGTTGCAGTTCCGGGAAAATTTCCCTCCGAATTTTCCCTGAGTTTTGAGCAATATCTTGAATGGTTTCGTTTGATTGGGGAAATGAATTCAAATGTTATCAGAACTTACACAATTTTGCCTCCCGAATTTTACGAAGCTTTTCTATATTACAATCTTAATAACCAAAGCAAAAAACTTTATTTGATGCAGGGTGTTTGGGCTAAAATCCCAGATGACGACAATTACTATAATCAGGCTTATTCACGTGATTTTAAAAAAGAAATTATTAATGTAATTGATTTAATTCATGGAAATGCAGTAATTGAAGCAAAGCCCGGACATGGCCACGGCACTTATGTAAGTGATGTTTCAAAATATGTAATTGGAATTCTTTTGGGCCGTGAGTGGGAACCTGAAGCTGTAATTTTAACTAATCATGAAAATAGTTTGGATCATTATACCGGTAAATTTATTAGCATGAATCATGGAAATGCTATGGAAGCATGGTTGGCAAAAATGATGGATTTCACAGTTCTTTACGAAACTCAAACCTACAAAGCCCAAAGGCCAATCTCGTTTGTTAATTGGTTACCGCTAGATCCGATGTTTCATAATTGCGAGTTTATTGAAAGCGAAAAAGTCAGGGAATATGATAATGATCTGGAAAGCCTTGATTTCACAAAATTCCACCCAACTGATTTGTTTTACCCTGGAATTTATGCTGCTTATCACGCTTATCCATATTATCCCGATTTTATTTATCTTCAAAATAATTATGCAAATGCTATTAATATTGATGGCCAACCCGATAATTATTATGCTTATCTGAAAGACCTTAAAGAACATAACAAAGGCCTTCCTCTTATTATTGCCGAATACGGATTGCCCTCAAGCCGGGGAAATAGCCATTATACTCCGCTTGGTTTTAATCAGGGAGGACATAGCGAAGAGGCGCAGGCTACATTATCGATTCAGCTAACCAAAGATATTTATAATACAAAATGCGGAGGTGCAATTTATTTTGAATGGATAGACGAATGGTTTAAGCATAATTGGCTGGTTATGGATTTCGAGCAACCATATTATAATAGGAAATTCTGGCATAATATGGAAAATCCTGAGCAAAATTTTGGTATTTATGCTTATGAATCCCGAAATAAAAACATCGACGGAAAAATTGATGATTGGGATAATATTAAAATTAAAAAGAAAAAAACACAAATAGAGGCTGATGCCGATGCTGCATATTTTTATCTCACAACTCATATTCCGGATTTTGATTTCGAGAATAATAATATATACATCGCTATTGATACTTACGATGAAGATAAAGGTGACCATCGCCTTCCTTTTTATGACGAAGAAATTGATAATGGAATAGAATTTCTATTGGAATTTCGTTCAAAGGATGATGCTAAAATCCTTGTCGATGACCAATATTCCGTTTATACCGATATCTATAATGACTATATTCCGATTTATGCATCGAAAAAAAATAATAATGCTGAGTTTATTGATCAGGTTTTGTTGGCCAACAGGGGAAGAGAATCATTATATGGCGAAAAAGTAGAAGCTGTTTCTCACAATCGAAGCAAACTTATTCATGGCAATAGCAGTAATTCAACGATTTCTAATGCCGATTGGTTTTGGAACGACTCTGCCAAAGTGCTTGAACTCAGACTGACATGGCATCTGTTAAATGTAAGTGATCCTTCAGGCAGACATGTTTTAGATGATAAGGAAGGTACTCCCGATATTGAATATTTCCAAACCGATGGCTTCAATATTTACATGTTCGTTACCGATAAGAAGGATAATATAATAACCGAAACCTCATTTCCAAATCCATATTTTTATTCATGGGAAACCTGGAACCAACCTGATTACCAGGCAAGGTTAAAAGAAATATATTTTTCATTAAAAGATTATTTTCAAAACCTTAAACCACCTGAATCAGTTGAATATTCTGACTTCTTAACACAAGAAATGTTTTCGATCTGCAATTATTATGAAAACAGAAAGGGAGCAATTTCTTTAAGTTTCGATGATGCAGGTTTTACTCAATTCCAATTTGCTTTGCCCGAATTAAATAAATATTTTCTGAAAGCAAGTTTCGGTATAATGGACAGTTGGCTCCAGGAAAGCCCGGCTTTATTTGCTGATGAAGGAAGTTTCAAGATTAAAAGATTAGGAATTAATGAGGTTAAGGAAATGCTCGCAGGCGGCCATGAAATTTCAATACATGGGTTGCTTCACAATAATTCTGATATCGATTCAGGAGCTGATAATATGTCCGAATATTTAAAGGACGCGAAAATCAGACTTGAACAAAGACTTAATACAAAGCTTAGAACTATCCTTTTCCCACATGCTGATTTCGATAAATCATTTATTTCAGCTATTGAAAATTCCGGTTTGTTGTTTGGCCGAAGTGGATTAGATAATTGGGGTAGTAATCAATACGGAAACATCAATAATAATTATCTGAAATCAATTTTAATTACTAAAAATTTCCCCGATCAACATCAGCTCGACAGTATTATTAAGCAGGGGAGGGGTAAATGGACTATATTTTCTTATCATCATTTTTTCCCTGCTAATTCAAATGAGTATAAATTATCGGAAAGCGGCAGGTATAATAATTCTTTTTCGATTGTTCCCGATGCATTCAAAAAACAAATCAGGCTGATAAGAAATTCGGGATATTGGATTGCTCCTGTTTCTGCAATCGGAAAATATATCAGTGAAAAAGAAAACTCCGAAATCAGAACAACAAGATATTCCAATCTTATTTTCTTAACAATTATTAATAAGCTTGACGGAAATATTTATGATCAGCCTTTAACAATTGAGTTTTTAACACCGGCAAGAAAAGTAAGGATTTCGGGTAGCACCACTGACGGTGTTTATGATAACCGGAACGGAATAATTTATTTTAATGCCATGCCAAACAAAGAAGTTACTATTGAAATTATTGAATAGAATAGATGAGAAACCATGACTTAGTGAATAATAATAGAAAGTTTATTTAACAATTGGAGGTTGAAATACAAAAAAATTAATTTACAATTAACAAAAAAAACCAAATGAATATCTATATCATTTTACTTCTAATTCTATATACAATAATGTTCTAATTTTAAAAAATGAAATAAGAGACAAGAAATGAATAATACTGAATGTGAGACAATGAACAAGGAGCAATGAACAAGAAACAAGAAACAAGAAACAAGAAACAAGAAACAAGAAACAAGAAACAAG
>CAYWXI010000058.1:30207-32885 GCA_964462015.1 uncultured Bacteroidales bacterium
AAACAAGAAACAAGAAACAAGAAACAAGAAACAAGAAACAAGAAACAAGAAACAATGAATAAGGAACAAGAAACATGGAAGAAGAAACATGAAACAAGATATGATGAGAAATAATCAAAAAATTAATTATTAATGAAATAGCCCTAATAAAATGGAAAATAAGAAATTTGACTTAGAAGACAGGCTAATTGATTTTGCTATACGAATTAGTGAGGTTGTTGAGGCTCTTCCAAATACAAAATTGGGCAATCACATTGGTAATCAATTAATCCGTTGTGGAACCTCTCCTGCTCTAAATTGCGGCGATGCTCAATCAGCTGAATCAGCAAAGGATTTTGTTCACAAACTAAAAATTATTTTAAAAGAGCTGAGAGAAACAAGGATTTGCTTGAAAATAATTCAGAGAAAACCATTATTAAAACCTGATAAATTGGATTTTATTATAAATGAAAACAATGAATTAATAGCAATTTATTTGAAAAGTATTGAAACTGCAAAGCAACAAAATTCCTGATTTCTTGTTCCTTATTCATTGTTTCTTGTTTCTTGTTGTATTTGTTTTAGAAAATAGAGTGTATGAAATTAAGTAGAAGTCAAAATGTGTTTTAAAAGAAATATCAGATGAAAAAAATTTTCTTATCAGCTGTGGTTTTTACAGGTTTAATCCTCTTATCAGGATTATTATTTCAATGTTCACACAAGGAAAAAAATCCCGTTGTTTTTGAAAAATCTTCATATCAATTACCAAAGGTTTTGATAATCACTAGTGGTTCTCTTGAAGGAAACGGAAAATTGGCCGAAGGAATTATAGTTGCCATACAATCATTCAACCGCAAAGGGGCTATTGTTGAGCTTGAAACCCGCGATGTTTTGCATGATTTGGAAAGTTTGAAAAAATACAATATATTAATACTGTCATCTGCAATTGCTTATCATGACGCCGACCGTCAATACTCACTCACCTTCATGTCGGATTATGAAATTGATAATATTAAAACTTTCGTTGAAGAAGGAGGCATTTTGATAGCCGGCGACCATGTTGGAAGAAATAAAATTGACGGAACCGACAGAATTACACTTTATCAAAAACTGAGTCCCGAAAACTGGGGGCTTGCCGATTGTTTCGGTGTGTCGCTTGAAGAACGAAATATGAAAGATTTTGGAATTGAGGGTGAGATTGGTGAGAATTTAAAAGGTGTTTTTAAAGAACGATCAAAAATTGATCTTTGGACTTTAGTTATTGATTCGGTTTATTCTAATAATTTGACAGAGCTAGCATGGTGGAAAAATAGTGGTGATAAATATCCGGCACTTATTCAAAACAAATGCAAAAACGGGATATCGTTTCTTTTACCATTATCTTATTTGATTCATCCTGCTAATGACGGGGGTTTGTGGAGCGCCGGGCAAATTCAGAGTTTCTATGATTATGTTTTGAAAGAATTTTATAAAAAACATAATTGCAAAATCAGCCTGAATATTTGGCCGAATGCTTTCGACTATGCCTTTTGTATGAGCCTGAATGCTTCAGGAAATATTTCCGAATATGAGAAAGTTTGTAAGCTTTTGGATGAAAATGGAATAGAGCCTGTGTTTTTTGTTCAGGGAAAAACCAATAATGATATAAAAAGTTATTTAATTTCTAAAGAATGTAAGCTTCAGTCAAATGGATTCGGGAACATTAATTATCAAAATACTACTTTTCCATTTGTAAAAAACGATATTATAAATAATAAAAATACCTGGAATTCAGAGTTTACAGGATTTCGTTTTCCATATACCCGTCCTCATTTTTGGGGACTCATGGCTTTAAATGAGTTCAATTATAAATACGAATCGAGTATTGGTGCCGATAATATTAACTTCTTTAATGGAAGTGTGTTCCCCTACAATATTCCAATTTCAAACGATAGGTACTATAAAATGACCGATATACTCGAAATCTCACCAATTTATCATGATGATTATTATTTTTATGAAGGTATAGTAAAGCGCAGTGCATACCAAGCCGAACAACAATTGAAAGATGCACTATTGTTTGAGAAATATCTGTTAAACTATTGGGAGTATGCCGTTAAACCGTATCACGGATTAATGGTTTTTATGGGACACCCCATGTATGTAGGGCATAACGACACAACTATAATCCCCCTCAAAAAATTGATTACAAAAGTAAAAGAGGATAATACCTGGATCACCAATCTTGATGAGGTGGCCGATTACTGGAACAATATCTCCTCCTTTGCTTTCAATATTGAAGAAGATAATAATAAATTGATAATTAATGTTTCGGGGCCGGAAGAGGCAGAAGTTGAGAGCCTGACAATTAATTTATTGAAAAAACCTAATCGGGTGACTATTAAATCCGGTGATTATAAGTTATTGGATAAGGGATCGAAATATCAAATAGTTTTCGATGCCAGGGATGAGCAACAATTGACGTTGAGTTTTTCGAACTAACTAACAATAAGAGCCTGTCCGGCAATAAAAATACGCTAAATCATACTTTGAGTATCTTTAACTATTCTATGAGTACATTTTTTGTATTAGTTCTACATTCATTTTATATCGTTCCCACCTTTTATTTGCATTAAACTATACTTTATTTTCTATATTTTTAATTTATTTTAATCAATTATTATTTAATAATTACTGATTATTAAAAATAATTATACCAT
>CAYWXI010000059.1:0-32467 GCA_964462015.1 uncultured Bacteroidales bacterium
AATATTGACTTAGTAATGTGTATTATTCTTATCCATCACCTCAAAATAAATTTTAGCCAAAATATCATTGTTAGCCGTTAACCTTTCTACTTTAGACTTTTTCCTTTAGCCTTGATAATTATATTAACTTTGAATTTTAAAATTGAGAATATGAATATTGAAGAATTAAGAGAATATTGTTTAAGTAAAAAAGGTGTTAGTGAGGACTTTCCTTTTGATGAAACTACATTGGTTTTTAAGGTGATGAATAAGATGTTTGCATTGACCGATATCGAAAAACCACTTTCGGTCAACCTAAAATGCGATCCGGGAACAGCTATTAGAATCAGAGAACGTTATCCGGCGGTACAACCTGGTTATCACATGAGTAAAAAACATTGGAATACTGTTTATATTGACGGTACAATCGACGATAAGCAGGTATTTGATTGGATTAACGATTCTTATGATTTGGTTATCGAAGGACTCCCCAAAAAGTTGAGGGAGGAATTAGCCAGTAAGAGTATATGACAAATTTCCATTTTTGTTTTTAATGGCTCTGATATTAAATATTGTGGTTTTTTGTGAAAATTTGTGTCTTAGAGTTTTAGTGGCAGTTTATTTTTCGCCACAAAGCCACTAAAGTACTAAGAATCATTAAATATTGCAAGCGTTATAATTATTTTCTTTTTACGTTAAGTAATAATCATTATTTTTGGATTTTAATTTTAAACAGGTATAGCTCTTGATGGGATAGATTAGTACTTTCTTTAAGTTTAACAAAAGACAAAAATCGAAATGCTTAAAACTACTTTTTCATAATGGTCAGGGTATTTAAATTAGTTTGTATTTGTCTTGGTTTGGTATGGATTACAACTTTCTGTACCAACTCGCGGGATAAAAAAGAAGCCTTTGCCATCCGGCCAAACATCGTACTGATTTTGGTTGATGACCTGGGCTGGAAAGACTTGCACGCTTACGGTAGCGATTTTTACCAAACTCCTAATATTGACAGGCTTGCCGACCATGGAATGACCTTTACCAACGCCTACGCATCGGCTGCAAATTGTGCCCCCAGCCGGGCTTGTATGCTTAGCGGGCAATATTCACCACGGCATGGGATTTATACGGTCAACTCATCTGAAAGGGGAAATAAAAAACTAAGAAAACTAATTCCTACGCCCAACACAACTGTTTTAGCCGATTCAATAATAACCATTGCCGAAGAATTGCAAAAAGCCGGTTATCATACGGCCTCTATCGGGAAATGGCATATTGGGAAAAACCCCCGCACACAAGGATTTGATGTGAATATTGGCGGAACCCATCTGGGGCATCCCAAATCCTATTTTAGTCCTTATAAAAACAAAGCTTTGAACGATATTACTGAGGGCGAATACCTGACCGACCGGCTCACCAATGAAGCCATCCATTTTATCGAACAAAACAAAAACAATAAGTTTTTCCTCTATCTTCCTTATTTTACAGTGCATTCACCATGGCAAGGCAAAAAGGATCTCATTGAAAAATACGAAAATATTATAGGTAATGAAGGCCAGAATAACCCTGTCTATGCTGCAATGGTTGAAGCTATGGATAACAATGTTGGGCGCATAGTCAATACACTTGATTCTTTAAAATTATCGAAAGAAACCCTGCTTATCTTTACTTCTGACAATGGTGGGGTGGCAAATATATCCTCCCAACACCCATTGAGTTATGGAAAGGGTTCATATTACGAGGGAGGTATTCGGGTACCGTTAATAATAAACTGGCCGGGACAAATCAAAGCCAACTCAAATAATGATGTACCTGTAAGTAACATCGACTTTTATCCAAGTTTGCTTGAAGTTGCCGGAATTATAGAATCCAAAACAGTTAAACCGGATGGCAAAAGCCTGGTACCACTACTTTTAGGCAAAAATGAATTTGATACGGAGCGGCCTCTTTTCTGGCATTTTCCTATTTATTTGCAATCTGTTAATCATCAGTTTAAAGACGGCAGGGATATGTATTTCAGGACAAGGCCGGGCTCGGCTCTTCGCGCCGGAAAATGGAAACTACATGAATATTTTGAGGATGGAAATATTGTGCTTTATAATCTGGAAGTTGATCCTGGCGAACAAAATAACCTTGCTGAAGAGCATCCTGAGATAACAAAGAAATTATATCAAACGCTGGTTGAATGGAGGATGGAGACGAATGCACCCATTCCCGTTGAGCAAAATCCACATTATCAAAAATCATTTAATTTACCATAAACTAGTAATATAATGGAAAATATTTTCAATCCTTTTAAAGTGTTCAGTGTATTGATAGTTTTAGCCTGCTTAATGCTGAATTTTTCGTCCTGCCAACAGCAGGTTAAAGATAAGACCAATCATCCGAATATTGTTTATATCCTTGCGGATGATATGGGATACGGTGACGTTTCTTGTCTGAATGATAGCTCAAAAATACAAACCCCAAACATTGATGCTTTGGCAAACCAGGGTTTGATTTTTACTGATGCCCATTCCAATTCGGCAGTTTGTACTCCAACAAGGTATGGTATCCTTACCGGCAGGTATGCCTGGAGAAGTAGAATGAAGCAAGGGGTTTTGTGGAGCTATGATGAGCATCTTATCGATTCGGAAAGAACAATCGTTCCTTCTATGCTCAAACGGCACGACTATCAAACAGCTTGTATCGGTAAATGGCACCTGGGGCTTGATTGGGCAAAAGATTCTGCAGGAGTAGTTGACTTTAATCAATCAATCAAAAATGGCCCCAATTCTAACGGCTTTGATTATTTTTATGGAATTACCGCATCGCTGGATATTCCACCCTATTTTTATATTGAAAATGAACGAATAACGGCTACTGCCATAGATACTATTGCAGCCATGCAAGGCAAGATGTTCTGGCGAAAAGGCCCAATTGGCAATGATTTTAAACATATTGAAGTTTTGCCAAAGCTAACAGAAAAGGCGGTTAGCTTTATTACGGAGCAATCTAAAACAGACAAGCCTTTCTTTCTTTACTTTCCCCTTCCTGCACCGCATACACCCATTCTTCCTACCGAAGAATTTCAGGGAAAAAGTGGTACCAATGAGTATGGCGATTTTGTACTTATGGTTGATGATGTAGTCGGGCAAATTAAAAAGGCATTGATGGAAAATGGAGTTGCTGAAAATACGATTATCATTTTTACCAGCGACAATGGCTGTTCTCCAATGGCAGATTTTGAAGAGTTAGAAGCTTTCAGGCACGACCCGAGCTTTCATTTCAGAGGGCATAAAGCAGATATCTATGAAGGTGGACACCATGTTCCATTTATCGTAAGTTGGCCAAAGCAGATAAAAGAAGGAACGGTATGTGATGAAATAATTTGTACTACCGATTTACTGGCTACAGCTGCTGCTATTGTTGGGGATACATTGCCTGATAATGCAGGAGAAGACAGTTTCAACATTCTACCTGCTTTGTTGGGAAAGCATTTAGAAAAACCAATTCGTGAAGCAACAATTCATCATTCAGTTAATGGATCATTCTCAATCCGGCAGGGAAAATGGAAATTGGAGTTTTGTCCGGGTTCAGGTGGATGGAGTTATCCAAGACCTAAAGAAGCAAAAGAGTTAGGTTTGTATCCAATTCAATTATATGATTTGGAAGAAGATATTGCTGAAGAAAATAATGTGGCCAAAGATAACCCCCAAATTGTAAGTGAACTTACTGTATTAATGCAGGAATATATTAAGAATGGACGAAGTACACCTGGTGTTCCTCAAAAAAATGAAGGAGAAACACCATTTATGCCTGAAGGTTTTTCTTTAAATTAACGAATACAAAAACTAATTGTACCATAATATGAAATTCACAAATAACACGCTGATAATATTATTTGTATTAATCACTCTTAACCTTAATGCACAGATTGATACACTCAAATCAGGCAAAGGTAATTTGAACAGCCATGTAACTGATATTGTTGTTGTATTTAAAATGCATGTTGATATAGGGTACACCAATTGGGCAGAGGGTGTGTTGCAGAGGTATTCCAATGAAATGTTAGATGAAACTTTGGAATCAATAGATGAAACGTCATCATTGCCAAAGGAAGAACAATTTGTTTGGACAATTCCTGCATGGCCATTGAAGTATATGCTTGAAAATTGTTCTGCTGAAAACAAAATAAGCCTGGAAAAAGCCATCAAAGAAGGACGTATTGTCCCACATGCTTTACCAATAACTTTTCAAACAGAAGCAAGCGATCTTGAAAACTTAGTACGCGGACTATCCATGGCTTCAGAAATTAACAAAAAATACGGCTTACCAGAAGCTCGCGATGCCAAGCTTACCGATGTGCCAAGCCATTCACGTGTGTTACCTACTTTGCTTAAAAATTCAGGTGTTGATTTTCTTCATTTGGGTTGTAATCCGGGTTCAGTTTCACCGGATGTACCAAAACTTTTTTGGTGGCAAGGCCCTGATGGATCCCGTTTACTAACATTATACTGGGCAGAATATTATGGTTCAGATATTATTCCGCCAAAAGACTGGCCTCATAAAACCTGGCTTGCAATGATTCACACACATGAAAATACCGGAGCCCCAAAACCGGAAGAAGTTGCTGAGTTATTGAAAACTGCAAAAGAGAAGATGCCTCATGCAAAGGTAAAGATCGGACGTCTTTCGGATTTCTATGATTTATTAATAAAAGAAAAGCCGGAACTGCCGGTTGTAACTGGTGATATGCCGGACACTTGGATTCACGGATATATGTCGATGCCCCGTGAAACAAGGATAAGCAAGCACCTTCAGCGTGAAACATATAACACCGAAGCATTAAACACTCAGCTAAACTTGTGGGGCATGCTTGATAATAATGTTGAATCGAGAATTGAGAAGGCTGTTGAAAATATGATTCTATACGACGAACATACATTTGGAGCGGCTATGACACATGCTGACCAACATAAATGGACTTTTAATGATGAGTTTAAAATAAATAAATCCCTGGGAAATTATGATTTTATCGAAGGCACATGGATTGAAAAAGGAAATCGTATCAGAAATGCCGAAAAAATCATTGTTCCTTTAATGAAAAAGCAAATGAAACAACTGGCCTCTTCGGTTGATATTGAAGGAAAGAGAATTGTTGTTTACAATCCCTTACCCTGGGAAAGAAGCGGTAGAGTGAGCTTTTTTACGGGCGTTTATAAAAAGAGTTTTAATATCTATGGTTTGAAAGACGCAGAATCAGGAGAAATAATACCTGTTTATGACGATGGGAATTTGATATCGTTCGATGCTGACAATGTACCTTCGATGGGATACAAAACTTATGTTCCAATATTAGAACCAATTCATAATGAAACAATGCTTGTGTTGGATGAGCAAAATAATATTCTGGAGAATAAATATTTCAAAATTAAAATTGATGAGGAAAAAGGAACTTTAATATCCTTATTTGATAAAAAGAATAATAAAGAATTAACTGATCAAAAGAGTAAAAACAGATTCGGTGAATATTTTTTGGAGCGGCCGGGACAAAAACAAATAGACGAATACAATAAAGCATATGTAAAACCCGGCTCCGAACATTGGGCTAACGATGAAATGATACGTCCTTTAATACCCAATAAAGAAAGTGTTATATACAAAGGTACTTGTAAGAAAATTGTTTATTTGAATACAGGAAATGCAGTAAGAGCAACTATTTTTGGAAATCTTGACAACAAAGAATCACAAAATTACCTGATTACATATACTCTTTACGAAAATCAACCATATGTTGAAGTAGTATGGGGTGTTGATGGCAAAAAACCAAATTCGCTCCCTGAAGCCGGATGGTTATCTTTTTCATTTAATATTGACAAACCTGAATATCGCCTTTATCGTACCGGCGGAATTGTTGACCCGCAACGGGAGTTTGTTGAAAGAACAAATCAGGATTTCTATTTCCTGAATACTTCAATGACTATGTTTGATAAATCAGGACATGGAGTAGCGTTAAATTGTCCTTCTTCACCGGGAATAAGCATTGATAATCAGGGACTGTTCCGGTTCTCTAAAAAGAAACAATTGAGCACTGGAAAAGTTTTTGTTAATCTCTATAATAACCAGTGGGGTACAAATTTTACAGAATGGATTGAAGGCTCATTCTATTCTAAAATATATATCTGGGCTTATGACAAATATGATTCGGAGGAAACATTTATTACACCATCAGAAGAAACTCGTGTTCCGCTGAAGGGCATTTTTTATGAAGGCGAAAAAGGTAAGCAACCTATATCACAAAGTGGAATTTCTTTGAGTCGTAAAGGGATATTAGTAACTGCTTTTAAACCAATTAATAATAAAGAAGGAGTATTGCTTCGTATGTGGGAACAGGCAGGAAATAGCGGATCATGTGAAGTATTCTTATTAAAAGGAAGTAATTTTAACAGAGCATTTCAATGTAATTTGCGTGGAGAAATTATTGATGATAAAGGGATTGCAATAAAAGGAGATTCATTTCAATTTACAATTAAAGCAAATCAACCTCTAAGCTACATCCTGAAATAAAACATTGATAGTGATTTGTGTTTTAAACATACATATTCAATCATTAGAAAGAAAGAAATAGTATTGATAATGAACAAAACTTTAAAATATTCATCTCTATTACTTGCAACGTTTTTTGCATTAACTAGTTTTCAGGAAATATTATCACAAGAGACTATCCCTGACAAACCAAATATTCTTATAATACTTGCAGATGACCTGGGCTGGGGCGATTTAGGTTGTACCGGCAGTAAAGTAATTAAAACCCCAAATATAGATCGATTGGCAGAAAATGGCATATTATTTACATCTGCCTATGTTACCGGAAGTGTCTGCGCCCCCTCAAGAGCCGGGCTTCTTACCGGAAGATTTCCCCAACGGTTTGGATTTGAAAACAATCTTAATCATTGGAATGAAACAAAGCCAACACAGGAGCAGTTTCACGGGCTTAATCCTTCTGAACTTACAATTGCGGATCATCTAAAAGCAGGGGGATACGAAACTGCTCTCATTGGTAAATGGCATCTTGGTTATGCAAACGTCCATCACCCAAACAACAGAGGTTTTGATTATTTCTGTGGTATGATAAAAGGTTCTCATAATTATTTTCTAAAAGAAGAAAAACATCAACTGGAAAGAAATGGAAAGCCGGTCGAGTCTTTTTCCAGCAATTATATAACTGATTTTTTTACTGATGAAGGTATCAAATGGATTAGCGAAAGAAGTGGTTCCCCGTGGTTTCTTTTTATGTCGTATAATGCACCGCATACTCCGATGCAGGCTACTAAAGAAGATGATGAAGCCTGTTCTCATGTACAGAATAAAGGAAGGCGTACTTACGCAGCGATGGTACTGGCATTAGACAGAGGGGTAGGAAGAATAATTCAGGAACTGAAAGATAAGGGCATTTATGAAAATACGTTGATCGTCTTTTTGAGTGATAACGGAGGTGCAACCAATAATCATAGTTGGAATGGAGCTTTATCAGGATGTAAAGGAAATTGCCGAGAAGGAGGAATACGTGTGCCTATGATTTTGCAATGGCCGCAACAAATTCCTGCCGGAAAAAGAAATAATGCGGTTGTATCCAGCCTCGATTTATTACCTTCTTTTCTTTCTGCTACAGGTGTAGCACCAATTGAAGCTGTGGACAAATCAGGAAACAAAGAAGTACCAAGAACTTATGATGGGATAAACATCCTACCAATGATTAAAGGAGAAGACGAACCAACAGCCCGTAGGTTATTCTGGCGATTGCAAGGACAGGCAGCAGTTCTTGATGGAGAGGATAAGTTGATTCGTTTAGATCACAAGCCGGCTCAATATTTCAGGCCAATTGATGATATTGGTGAATCAAAGGATTTATCTGTAATGAATAAGGAAAGGTATTTGGAACTTTATGAAATATTATTCAACTGGGAAGTTTCCTTACCTGCCGATCCTCATTTTTACACTTCTCCGTACTGGGGTGGACAGTCCGCAAAAAATTACGAATCATGGAGACCAAGAGAGGAGCCTAATTAAAGAATAAAGCAAATGAAAAAATTTTACTCATTACTTATTATTCCATTATTACTTTTACTAACTCATTGTGGAATTGATAAACATCTTGAAATTTATATTTGCATTTCAGGTAGTGACCAAAATAACGGCGCAAAAGAAAACCCAGTAAGAACTTTTGAGAAAGCTTTTCAGTTGGTAAAAGATTTCAACCAAAAAAGCGATAATCAAGTGATTATTCATCTCTTTCCCGGAGATTATCATCTTTCATCGCCGTTAATAATTACACCGGAATTAAATAACCTCTCCATAATTGGTACCGGAATGGGTCAGGTAAACCTGAAAGGATCAAGGGGTATTGAGGCTGATTGGAATAAATATAGTGAAAACATTTGGACAACCAATGTGCCCAAAGGATTGGATTTTGATCAATTATTCATCAATGGTAAAAAACAAATACTTGCCAGATATCCCAATTTTAACGAAAACGGAGGCTACTGGCAGGGCTATGCTGCTGATGCCATCTCAACAGTACGGGTAAGTACTTGGAAAAATCCGGTTGGGGGTTTTGTTCATGCAATGCATAGAGGTAGATGGGGCGATTTTCATTATATGATTACAGATGTTAATGAAAATGGGGAGGTTACTTTAATCGGAGGCCATCAAAACAACAGGCCTTCTCCGATGCACCCAGAACTGAGAATGGTGGAAAATATTTTTGAAGAGTTGGATAGTGAGCAAGAATGGTATTTAGATAAAGCAAACAATAAACTTTATTTGTGGCCTGAAAATAATGTGGATTTGAGTACAGCTCTTGTTGAAGTAAGCATCTTAAAACATCTTATTGAAATCCGTGGCATGCAGGAAAATCCGACAAAAAATATATTCATCGAGGGCATTCGCTTTGAACACAGCAACCGTACTTTCATGGATGTATACGAACCATTGCTTCGAAGCGATTGGACCATATACCGAGGCGGTGCTATTAGTTTGGAAGGTGTTGAGAATTGTACTATTAATAGTTGTGAGTTCACAAATCTTGGAGGAAATGTAATTTTTACAAGTGGTTATAACCGGAATATTTCAATAATCGGCAACCACATCCATCATTGCGGTGCAAGTGCTATAAGTTTTGTTGGTGATGCTTCAGCGGTTCGTTCACCCTCTTTCCAGTACAATCAATTTGTACCATTCAATGAAATGGACACTGTGGCCGGCCCGGCTAATGACTTATATCCTTCCGGCTGCAAAGTTGAAAACAATCTGATTTATAAGATAGGCTGCATTGAAAAACAAGTTGCCGGAGTTCAGATTTCAATGGCAATGAAAATCAATGTAAAAAATAACAGCATTTATGCTGTGCCCCGTGCCGGTATTAATATTAGTGAGGGAACATGGGGAGGTCATATTATCGAATATAACGATGTGTTTAATACGGTACAGGAATCTGGTGACCATGGCTCTTTTAATTCATGGGGCCGCGACCGGTTCTGGCATCCCAATTGGAATACAATTGATAGCCTGGTGCGTAAAAATCCTAGAATGCCTTATTGGGATGCCATGCATACAACCATTATCCGCAATAATCGTTTTCGGTGTGACCATGGCTGGGATATTGACCTGGACGATGGATCATCAAATTATCGCATTTATAACAACCTGTGTTTAAATGGAGGAATAAAATTACGTGAAGGATATAATCGGATTGTTGAAAATAATATTATGGTAAACAATGGATTTCACCCTCATGTTTGGTTTGCTAATTCTAATGATGTTTTTAGAAAAAATATTGTAATGCTAAAACATAGCGATATTTGGCTACGTGGTTGGGGAAAAGTAATCGACAATAACTTTTTTCCTGATTCGTTTTCCCTCGCTAAAGCACATGAAAACAACACTGATGCAAACAGCATGTTTGGTAATCCTTTGTTTGTTTCTCCTGAGAAAGGAGATTTTCGTGTGGAGGATTCTTCCATGGCTTTACAAATTGGCTTTATAAATTTCCCTATGGATAGTTTCGGCGTTCTAAAACCTGAACTGAAAGCCATCGCAAAACAACCGGATATTCCTCAGTTGAATATTACATCCTTTCAAAAAGAAAAAAGCAAAACCCGGAAATGGTTCGGAGGAACAATAAAAAATATTGAAACTTCTGAAGAGCAATCAGCATCTGGGCTTCACGAAATGAGTGGTGTGCTTATTTTGAAAGTACAGGAAGGAAGCAAGATGGCCGCTTCCGGTATAGATGAGGGAGATGTTATAATAAAGGTTGAAGGTGAAGAAATAAAGAATATAAACAATCTGTTAAGTAATTACCAGGCAAACGCCTGGCATGGAAGTGTTAAAATGACAATTTTCAGGCATCAAAAAGAAATAGAACTATCTATAAAATCACAATAGACTTGAATTGTTGAAAATAAAGATGAAAATTAAAACATATGAGCCAAAAAATAATAATAGTACTTGACTGTGGGGCAACAAACGTTCGTTCTGTTGCAATAAATGAGAAAGGAAATATTCTTGCCCAAAAATCTTTTCCCAATAATACTCAAGCTGATCCTAATTATAAAAGTGGTATTATTTGGGATGCTGATGAAATTTGGGTCAAACTGGTTAAAGCAACAAAAGAAGTTATCTCTAAAATCGACAAAACTGAAATTATTGGAATAACCGTGACTACTTTCGGTGTGGATGGCGCACCAATGAAAAAATCAGGTGAATTACTTTATCCTGTTATTTCATGGGCCTGCCAACGTACTGCTCCAATTATGAATAATATTGATAAATATATTTCTACGGAAAAGTTATATCTGATTAATGGTATCAATAAATTCAGTTTTAATACCATAAATAAATTTATTTGGTTCAAAGAGAATAAACCGGAAATATTAGATCAGATGGATTATTTTGTTTTTATGCCATCAATTTTAATTCATAAACTCACAGGCATATTTGTTACGGATACAACCATGGCAGGCACTTCCATGATGACAGATATTAAAACCAGGGATTTTTCTGAAGAAATTCTTGCCGCTATTGGCGTTGAAAATAAGTTTCCACCTCTAATTGAATCGGGCGAGATAATTGGTAAGATAAATCACAATGTTTCAGAAGAAACCCTTGTTCCTGCCGGTGTTCCGGTAATAGCAACCGGACATGATACCCAGTTTGCCATTTTTGGGTCTGGTGCAAAAGAAAATGAAGCCGTACTCAGCTCAGGCACATGGGAGATACTGATGGCTCGGACGGCTAATATTCAAACAGGTAAAGAGCTGTTAAGTCAAGGTGTTACTATTGAGTTTGACGCTAAACCAGGTTTGTATAATCCGGGTTTGCAATGGCTGGGCTCCGGAATACTGGAATGGATTAAAAAGATGTTTTATTATTCTGAACAAAACAATATAAATATTTATGATTTAATGATATCCGAAGCAGAAAAATTATTCTCGTTAGAAGCAAAAAATTTATCGTCTTTAAAATTAGGAATTGATTTTCTCAACGAAAATGGAATTATTTCAGGTATTGGAATTCACACAAAAAGGGAGGAGATATATCTGGCAGCCCTGGAAGCATTGGCATGTAAAACCAAACAAAGCCTGCAAATCCTGGAAAAGGCTGGAGGTTTTACCACCGAATCCATTATTGTTGTGGGTGGTGGTTCAAGAAACAAATTGTGGAATCAATTACGGGAAAAAGAATTAGGTATCCCGGTCAAAACAATCGACCAAAAAGAAACAACGGTTTTAGGTGCATCACAAATTGCATTTTTGGGATTAACCAATAAATATCAATGATAAATTTATAAAATGATGAAAAAATATTATTTCAATAAATTCGTGTTCGCTGGAATTGTTTTATTTATGTTATCCTGCAGCAAACCGGCAAAAAATAAATTCACCAGCAATTTGCCAAAAAACATAACCCGCACCTGGATTGGCCCTGAATTCTGGGCAAATCCCCTCCAGGACTGGCAACTAAAAGATGGACAAATTGAATGCATCACCAGCGGGGGGTTCCGAAATGTATTTTTATTAACCCATGAAATTGGATCGCAAAAAGGTAATTTTTCCATGCGTGTAAATGTCAAAAACCTAAATCCAATTAAAACTATGGAGACACAAGATAGTGTGTCTCTTACCGAAGGTTGGATTGGTTTTGAAATTGGTATAAGGGGCGAATTTAACGATTACCGCGATAATGCTATACGTGGTAGAGGTTTCCCTGTCGGCATCACAACCGATGGCCGTTTGTTTATCGGCAAAATTGATACAACCCAAAAACCAATTCCGAATTTTTATTTGGATGAAATATCCCTCGAAATTCAAGCAACCCAACAAGATGATGGTGATTATTCCATCGTTGTAGAAACGCAAAATTTTGCGTTTCTACAACCACCACAAAATATCGTCATTAGGAAAAATATCCAATCCGATTGGATCGAAGGTGGTATTGCCCTGATGTGCCACAACGGTTCATTAATCGAATTTCCGGATGAAAGAAAATTGAACGATTATCCCACATGGGGAACAGCAAAAGGAACACGGCGAGGTGGAAATATTAATTTTGGTTTTTCAGATTGGGAAATTTCAGGTGATAAAATTACAGTTCACGAGGATCGGGTTTTCGGCCCAATTTTGTTTACCCAATATACATTGAGTAAAGGCATCTTAAAAATGACGACACAAATGCCACCTATAGGAAAAAAGGATGGACAATCAGTTGACTTGCAGATAAAAACAGGAAACAGTTGGAAGACTATTTCCCAGGCAACAATTGATTCCCTTTCCAGAACGGCAACTTTTAAAATTGAAGATTGGGATGTGTCAAAGGATACACCCTATCGCATAACATATCAACTTTATACTGAAGGTAATAAGCTAAATGATTATTATTTTGAAGGTAACATCCGCAAAGAACCCTGGGATAAGGAAGAAATTGTAGTTGCCGGATTTACCGGGAATAATGACCTCGGCTTTCCAAATACCGATGTTTATAATGGTGTGAAATACCATAACCCCGACCTTTTATTTTTCTCAGGTGATCAGATTTACGAAGGCGTTGGCGGCTATGGTGCCCAACGTACCCCTTTCGATAAAGCCTGCATTGATTATCTCAGGAAATGGTATTTATATGGTTGGGCTTATGGCGATTTAATGAAAGATCGCCCCACCATTGCTATTCCGGATGACCACGATGTTTATCATGGCAATATTTGGGGTGCCGGTGGAATTGCAACACCTCCCGATTTATGGGGAGCAAATGCTCAGGATCAGGGTGGCTACAAAATGCCGGCTGAATGGGTAAATATGGTTCAGCGAACCCAAACTTCTCATCTGCCCGATCCTTTCGATCCAACAACTGTTGCTCAGGATATTGGTGTCTATTATACAGGTATGAACTATGGAGGGATCAGCTTTGCCATCATCGAAGACCGAAAGTTTAAATCAGCACCAAAAACATTATTGCCAGAAGCCGAAATATACAACGGTTGGGCTCAGAACACAAATTATGATGCTGCTGCAAAAAGTGATATTAAAGGTGCAGTTTTACTCGGAGATCGACAACTGGATTTCCTGGAAAACTGGAGTGCTGATTGGTCAGACAATACCTGGATGAAGGTAGTGCTGTCACAAACCATTTTTGCCAATGTGGCTACATTACCTTATCCTGATTGTCATTCAGATAATATAGTCCCAAGACTCAGGATATTGGAAGAAGGCGAATACCCGCCTGATGATGTTCCTGTTTCGGATTTCGATGCCAACAGTTGGCCCCAAACTGGCAGGAACAAAGCATTGGAATCCATCAGAAAATCCTTTGCCTTTCATATTGCCGGCGACCAGCATTTGGGAAGTACAATTCAATACGGTATAAATGACTGGAATGATGCAGGATATGCTTTTTGTGTCCCTGCCATTTCAAATGTTTGGCCTCGCAGGTGGTTTCCCGCTTTGGGTGGACAAAACCGTGCAGAAAATTCTCCAAAATATACAGGGGATTTCAAAGATGGCTTTGGAAATCTGCTTAGTGTATATGCCGTATCGAATCCTGTTTTTAGTGGGCAGAAACCAGCTAAGCTTTACGATAGGGCTGCCGGCTATGGAATTGTAAAGCTTAACAAAAAAACTCGCGATATTATCATTGAATGCTGGCCCCGTCAGGCAAATCCTGAAACAGATGAACAATATCAGGGTTGGCCCATAATTATTAATCAGGAAGATAATTTTGGAAAAAACACCGATTTGTACCTGCCAAGGTTAAACATAACCGGAATGATTGATCCCGTAGTACAAATTATCAATGAAGATGATAATGAAATTATTTATACCTTACGAATCAATGGAAGCAGTTATTACCCTAAAGTCTTGGATGATAGCCAATATACCATTAAAGTTGGTGAACCGGGATCCGGCAAGATAAAAGTAATTGAAAATATTTCTCCCGGGAAAAAAGATAATTTTGAGCCTATTTTAATTTCTTTTTAATCTGTTTTTTTAGTGAATTGTTTTATTCTTAAATAATGATTGACGTTACCCTGAGACTATTAAACTAATACTGAATGTATAGTCATAGGATAAGTCGGTTATGGAGATATTTGATAAGCTTTACATTTTTATAATACGCGGAGAATAATTCATCAGATGACCTGGAAATATTAAAAACTATATTTCAATCGCAAATAAAACATTTTGCCGTAGTTGCCAAATTCTGTGCCTTTATCTCCCCAAAAAAATTGTCCCATAAATAATAAACCTAAGTCTTCAATAAGTGAAAAATCAAGTGATGGCCCTAAGAATATGGATTTATCATTCGGATTGTAAATGCTTGAAATATCTAATTTTAATAAAGGTGTAATAGGATAAGAAACTTCTCCGAAAATTGAATATCTTGCTCTGGTAGGATTTTTGGCATCAATTTTCATATTCATTGCCATAAAATTCCCCATACCTGCGGGATCTGTTGTTCCGGCAGTATTCAACAGAAAAGCCGATTGAATGTATAAGCTGTTTTTGAATGTATAGTTTGCGCCTATTGAAGCAAGAAACGTAGCCGTTGAATCCGAAAAATTCTCTTTCGACCTGAAATACGACATTTCTCCGTTAATTCCCGCGCCCTCAATTTGTCCTGAAAATCCACATCCGGCAACAATATCATCTTCCATTACACCGCCAAGAAATTGAAAATCATAATTCCATTTATTGAAGCGAAACATTCCGGCAATTGTTACTTTATCGTTATGGTTAATCTTGGCAGCAAACTGAGCCGAGGAAGTAAGGCCTGTATAATATTGAAGCTTTACGGCATCACAACCGGCATGTTCAACATAATCGAAATCAAAATATGAGAAAGAATTGAAAATATCATTTGGTGTCCAGACGAGATTTACACCCCAATTTATTCGCTGACGGCCTATTTTTGCCTCAAAATTTCCTTTTGTATATTCAAAATTCAAACGATCGAGATTTGTGTATAAGAAGCAGGAAGTGTCGTTAATAATATTTTTTGTTAAATCAAAAAAGCCATCATCTTCTTCCATTGCATCTGCATAAAAAGGATAATAAGTCTGTATCATTTGCCCGTAATTGAAAATATTCCGCATTCCAACGTGAGCAGTAATGCTGTTAGTCGGATACCATTTAAAATCAAAGCGATTATTAATGGAATTCATTGTTTGCCACTTGCCTTTAAAATCTTTTATCCAAACTGTTTCAAGAGTTTCCAAATGGCCTGTGAGAGAATATTTTTTTTGGCTGAATCCCGACAAACCGAAAACAATTAATATTAATAAAGCAAGGCTGATTTTTTTCATCTGTTTATATTTTGGTATACGTTAAGAACTTTCGTTTGATTGAACACTGAGACACTGAGATTTAATTTTTAGTTATTTGTAAATATAACATTATTTTTCTCTGCGCCCCTGCCTGCCGACAGGCAGGTTTGCGCCTCTGCGTTTATCTGCGTTATCAGCGGGAAAAAATCATCACGAATCAATCTTTTCATCTTTTACCACAATCCCATCATCAATAGTTATTATTCTCCGGGCTTTATCCATAACTCTTTGGTCGTGTGTTGAAAAAACGAATGTAATTTTAGATTCTTTGTTCATTTTCAACATCATATCCAATAAATCGTTTGTTGACTTGGAATCGAGATTTGCAGTTGGTTCATCAGCAAGAATAAATTTTGGCTTTGAGGCTAATGCACGAGCTACTGAAACTCTTTGTTGCTGTCCTCCTGACAAGTCGCCTGGGCGATTGTTGATTTTGTCGCCAATTCCAACTGCTTCAAGAAGTTCTTTGGCTCGTTTGTTTCTTTCAGTTTTTGATTTTCCTTGTAACTGCATTATAAAAGCAACATTTTCTATTGCAGTTAATACAGGAATTAAATTATATGCCTGAAAAACAAAACCAATATGATTCAGTCGGTAGTCAATCAATTTACGTGATTTTAAATGGCTGATATTTGTTCCGTCTATTATTATTTCACCATCGGTAGGAGTATCCAATCCGCCTACCATATTTAGAAATGTGGTTTTACCTGAACCTGATGGCCCTACAATTGCCGTAAATTCACCTTCCTGAAAACTAAGGTCTATTCCATTGACAGCTTTTACCGGAATTTTCGTATCCGTATAAACTTTATGTAAATTTTTAATATCTATGATTCCCATCGTATTTTGTTTTTTATTTCTATTGTAATTTTAATGGTATTATTTATATTCTTGCATTTTATCATTATATCATTTTATCATTGTATCTTCTAAGCATCTTCACGTACAGCATCGGCCGGATTAAGTTTCAAGGCTTTAAGTGCAGGGTAGATTGATGAAATTATGGCTGTAATGATCACAAGTACAGCAGCTTCCATATAAAATAAATTATCTGCTTGTAAATAAACAATTGAACTGTAACCTAAAGAGTTAAAGCCTTCGCCTACAACAGCCAGGTCAATTCCGCGAATACTATAATAGTTAACAATAAATAAACTTATCATAATACCAAAAACTCCACCGATTATTGATAGAAAAATTGTTTCAAGCATTATCATACTGAAAACCTTTTTATGATTCATTCCTATTGCCATTAACATTCCTAACTCTCTAACTCTTTCCATCACAACCATTAACATTGTATTAACTATTCCAAAAGCAAGGGCAATTAGAATAATAATGAGAAAGATATACGACATTATGTCCATCATTGAAGTCATTGCATTAAGTGTAGGTTGTATTTGTTCCCATGTTTCAATAGCAATTTTATCCTTACTTACTTCATCCTTTAGCTTAACATTCAGTAGATCGGCAACCTTTTTTGTGTCGTTGTTATTGTTCAGGGTAATGGCAATTTCAGATGTCTTGCTATTGTCGAAATCAATTAATTGGGAAAAGCCTTTATTTTCGACAAAAATATTGACTTCATCAAACATATCATTTCCTGTTTTATAAATCCCAATAACAATGTATGCTCCATAAGTGATTATACCTTTTGCATTTGCAACTGTAAGCACTATCTTTGAGCCAACTTTTGCCTTTAGTTTCTTTGCAAGCTTTTGCCCGATGACAATAGGAATTTTATCTCCCTTTTCAAAATATTTCCCGGCAGTGAGTTTTGTATAAAGCTTTGACACCTGCTTTTCATTTTCGGGATTTATTCCATTAATCACTACTCCTGTACCGGTTATGGCAGTACTTGCCATTCCAGGACATTTAATTCTTGAACAAACCGCTTTCACACCCGGAGTTTCTTTAATTTTTGGGATTAATTTGTTTGGATTATTTATTGTGAAGTTTATTTCTTCATTAAGAAGGAATTTTGGATTATGTATCTGAATATTGGAAATTTCATATTCTATGGCAGCATTTGTTCGTTGAACGGACATTCCCATCATAAATGCGTAGGAAAAAATTCCTCCAAACAAACCGATAGTAACTGCAAGAATTATAGCCAAACTTCTGATTTTATTTCTCCAGACATTCCTCCAGGATATTGACCAGATCATAGTTTTAATTTTTTAAGGTTAATTATTAATGAGTTTGAAGACCGAAGACCGAAGACGGAAGACCGAAGAAGAAGGTTTTAAATAGACATGTTTTCATTTTATTTTTCTTTTAAATGCTACCATCATATTCATCAAATTAAATGAATCATTATAATATTTAATGAATTCTTGTTCTATAATATATTCTCGTCTCTTAGCTTTATGCAGGCATGTAACCACTTCTGCAAGTGAACGGATTGAATATCCAATGAATTTCTTGAATTCCGGATTAGATTGTCCAATTGAGCCTTCTGATATATTTAGTACAATAGAATCAACTGCTCTTCGAATTTGAGAAGAAAGATTGTAAATCTCTTTTTTTGGAAAATTATCCGATAACTTATTTATTTCTTCTCCTAACTCCATGGCCCTTTGCCAAATAATTAGATTTTCAAATTTAAATTTCATAGCTGTTTTTATTTAGTGTTAAGTTTAAAATCTAAAGTATAAAAGCCTAACTTCCGACTTCCGACTTCAGTCTCCCAACTCCAGAACCTCATATTCAAATAAATTCATACAATAATAAATATAATTAACCTCTTAAGGCACTTAATACTTTAAACCGGTTTATAATAAAAATGGGATAAAGTGAAGCTGCTAATGCTAAAATTAAAACCGTAATTCCTTGATTAAAGAAAATAAATCCCTTCAAAGAAAATGGAATAGCAGGTACCATATTGTATTGTATCATCATGTCGGCAATCTCACCACTAACTGGAATAGGATTTATATGAAGATAGATCAGAAACGGCAAGCTTAAAACAATACCGCATAAAACTCCAAGAAATCCAATTACAAGGGTTTCTATTAATATAACAAAAGAAAGTTTACCGCGGCGCATACCTACTGAAACCATAACAGCAAATTCTCTTCTTCTTTCGAGAGTCATCATTAATACAGTTCCAAAAATCCCAAAACCAACTACAATATAAAGTATTAATAGCATTATTATTCCGCCTGCATTATCACCCTGAATAGTTTGAACCATTTCACTTAATACCTTTCTCCATGTAATTATTTCGTAATTATTACCTAGTGTTTTCTGAAGTTCAGCCTGTGTTTTTATCATTTTGTTTGGATTATCAATCATTATCGACAGAGAGCTAAGAATATCAGGGACATAAGGTGAGATCATATTCTGGGCATTTGAAAGGCTTGTATAAACCATTTTATTGTCTTGTTCCTGTGCAAGAAACTTAAGTATTCCGACAACCTCATATTTTCCGGCTGCAGTAACTCCCTGATAACCTTGTCCGAGAATAACAATTGTATCATTTACACCGGCTTTTAGGAATTTTGCCAGTTTCTCGGCAAGTAAAATCCCCGTGTCATTTTTTTTCAGGTAGCGTCCTTTGACGATTTTTCTGGATAAATGAGTTTGTTGATCTTCAATTTCAGGATCGGTTCCAACTAAAAACACTCCTTTTGTCTGATTTCCAAACGAACCAAGTGCAAATGACTCAAGGCGGGGAATAAGATTGGAAACATTTTCTACATTTTCAATTTTCTTTTTCAAGGTTTCCGTATAAACAAATGATTTGTTTATTGATTTGTTATTCCAATAACCAGAATCATGAACCTGAAGATAACCCACTTCGGTTACACCAGCAAGAATCATATTGTTATACGATCCTATTTGCATAGATCGCATAAACATTGCAAGAAAAACGGCCAACATAATCGAACCCATTGTTATAAATGTTCGTTTTTTATTGCGCCACAAATCCCGCCAGGCAATTTTAATTATTGTATTCATTTTTTGATTGATTATTCATTAATACTTCCCATTCTAAATTCATGCTTATTTGGTTAAAATAGCAATTTTTGAAGTTTTTTTTGCCATAACTTTTATTTTATTAACCGCTAAGTACGCTAAAATCCACAAAAATTTTTGCGGTTCTTTGCGATTTATTATTAATCTCTCGGCCGTAACCGTTTCATCATTTGTTGAGAGAAAAAATCTTTAGTAACACTTTTTACATTAAATTCCTGATTAATTATGTCTATTACTGTTTTATGTCCTTTTTTTTGAACCGGTATCATTTCAAGTTTTGTCGGGATTGTTCGATCGCCCATTTTTTGAATGTTTGAACATTTTTCAACATTAACCAATGCATTTTCATCACCATAATATTCGCTTTTCATTTGATAAAAATGTTTTTTTGCAATCCACATAATCACTTTATTCCAAACAACCGGTGCTTCGGGTAGGGGAGTTAATTCAATTTTATAGCAATCATAGTTATCAATAGTGTCATTCCCAACAATTTTATGCGAATAATCAATAATAATTGAATTTTGTTTCATAAGGTCATTATTAGTGAAATCGGAACCCATCCACGATGACATCATCATCGATGGAGGAATTTTTATCATTCTATCAATCGAAGGCATCCAGTTCCACATGTCTGCCAGACGTTTCATAAAAACCTGGCCATGATCTCTTGCCGGAGCTGTAATATAAATCATATAATAATCAGTACCGATTGACCATGATTGCATCGATATCTCACGCGACCATTTGGGGCGGACAATAGTCATTTTCATCTGACTGATACTTGAGCTTCCCATAACCAGATCATTAGCTTTGACTACAATTTCTTTAGCACTTAATTTCTCTTGGGCATTAATATTTGCCCCGATTAATATCGAAAATAAGAATACCAAAGCTGATAAATAATTTAGTTTTTTCATTGTTTCATTTTTTTGATTGAACATTTTGTCAAAAGTACAATATTTAAATATGTTTGTCAAGTATTTTTTAGAATAATGAATCAATTAATATGTAATATGCAGTAAAATATATATTACGGACATTTTAAAATCACATCTATTTTAGAAAGAGATTATCCGTTCAACACTTTTTCTTTTAAGATAAGACTTTAAAATTTGTTGTACATCCCGATTGCTTTTATAGGGTGTAATGCAATCATGAAGTATTTCAAGATTTGAATTTTGAATATCCGAATCAAAAAAACCATAACCGATATATTTCCCGTTCTCAACTTTAATAACCGAATTTTCAAACAAGTTTCTGCCTTTGTCAATAATGAAAAAACTTTTATGATCAAAAATATAAGCAGCAATGGCTTCCTTTACTCTTTTGTTATACTCTTCCGGTTTTTCTTTTCCTATACAGGCTCCGTTACATTGCCTGATTTGATAATGAAAACAAGAAGTTTTTGTTTTATATAGACCACATAAATTTTGACAAAGTGAGTATTCTTCCATCAAACGAAATAATCTTTCCTTTCCTTCAGTTGCTGACGAAAAAGAAGTTAATGGAATTCTATCTCCGGTTTTTTCGGATTTCAAACACAGATACCTGTTTTCATTATAGTATGAAAATAAGCCGTAAGGAAATACCGAGCGTCGTTGCGATCGATTATAAACAGGTTTATGGTCTTTTATTTCGTCCGATTCTTTTAATAATGCCACAAGTTCGCTGCCTGTAAGTTCAAAATCTATATCAGCGATATTGGTTTTCATTTCAACAGCTTTTTTGGTCGAATTATTACTTAAATGCGACAAAACCCGGGAACGAATATTTTTACTTTTTCCGATATAAATGAGTTTTTTATCTTCATTGAAAAAATAATAAACCCCTGCTCTCTCGGGTAGCTCGTCTATAATTTCTTTGTTTAAATTTGTGTTGAGACCACGAAGAGAAATTTCGGAAAGATTATTATCAGTTTTATATAAAATCTCGAAAATTTCAGCAGTTGCTTTTGCATCGCCATAAGCCCGGTGGATACTGTTGTTTTTGATGTTAAGTGATTTGCAGAGATTTCCCAGGCTATATGATCTGTACCCGGGAAGCAATTTCCGCGAAAGTTTTACGGTGCAAAGTGTTTTTCTTTTAAATTCAAAAAAAAGTTGAGCATATTCATTTTTAATAAAACCATAGTCGAAAGCTACGTTATGGCCAACTATGATTTTTCCTTCGGTAAGTTCGATTATTTTTTTTGCAATTTCATGAAACTTTGGTGCCTCGGCAATCATTTTATTATTGATACCTGTAAGCATCGTAATTTTGTAAGGAATAGGTTTTTCGGGATTAACGAGGCTTGAGAATTCATCAGTTATTTTTTCACCATCATGGATTATTATAGCAATTTCGGTGATCTTTTCGTTTTTTGAATTCAATCCTGTTGTTTCAACATCAATTACTGCATACATGTTTTATAGAGCTTGTCTTTAAAATGCTAAAGTTTAATAAAATATAAAAATTATAAATTACAAGCAACAAATTTCAAATAAACTACAAAACTCAAAAATTCAATAAGTAAAACAGTTTTGGTTATCCATACGGACAAGTTTTGATAATTCATATTTGTAATTTATTTGTTTTTTATTATTTCTTATTTGGTACTTAAATTCAAAAACACCTTATTTTATTGTCAGGTACGATCATAGTTGCATCTTCATTTGTATTTCCCTGACCTCTTTTTTTAAAGATTGAACTGTCTTTATCAGGTCTTCTTTTTCCTGATTTGCTTCGGGCATTTCCGAACTTATATAATTCACGAATTTCCAGACTTCCTTTATTTCTGTTATTGCAATATCAAAAGGATCGTAGAGGGAGTTGAGGGAATGAAGTGTGAATTTGTTTTCGTTCATCATCTTGTTTTCAATGACTTTGAAAATAACTCCGTCTTCAATAGTAATAATAATGTAAGCGTGGTGATTGCGAATATTATTCCAGTTTTGAATAAATTCGCCTGTAACATACGAGCCGTCTGGGATTGGCAACATCGAATCACCACTTATCTGAAATGTTCTGTATTTTTTTTGTTTCGAGAGAAAAGGCAGATGAAAAGTGGGTAGTATTTTTATGTATTCGGGGTCAGCAAAACCTGAGGCATAGCCCGCTCTAGCTTTTTCAGTTACCAACTCAATGTTTTCTTCGTTGTCGTTGTTTACAGTCGTGGCAAGTACTCTTAAATTACTTCCTTTAATGTAAACATCATAGCCTTTTTCGATTTGTGAAAGCTGACTCTCACGCAATTCTTCCAGATTTACTTTCAGCAAAGTATCTATTGCAATATTAAAATAATCTGAAAAAGCAATTAAAACATTGATACCTGGCTGGGCTATTTGGTTCTCGTATCCGCTTAATGTTGAGCGTTTCATATTTAAAGCAAAGGCAATATCATCTTGTGTGCGGCCTTTTCGCTTTCTGAGTAATTTGATGTTTGTACTAAATTTTGGCATTTGTTTTTGTTTTTCTTGGAAATTCATCCCATGTTTGACCGGCTAATATTCTCCCATTCGCTTTTTTATTTCGTTTTACTAAATCAGCTCCCCATGTTCCCCATTGTTTAAAGAAGAAAGGAATATTTTGATTTTGGCATTGATTTTTAATATTAATAGCCCATTCTTTTTTCATTGGCCTGGCGCTTGGCCCGCTTTCCCCACCTGTAATTACCCAATCAATACCTTCTAAATTTATAAATCCTAAATCTTCAAGTAAAGGTTCAATTGATAAAAACTTTATGCTTGCATTAATATTTCTAAGTTTATCAATTCTTGGCAACCCACTAATTTTATTTTCAACACTTACACCTAACCAAACGTTCTTTGGAACTTTGTTTGTTGAAAAATATTCCGACATTTTATTTTCTCGTTTTGTTAAAATCTGGTAGATGTGTTGAGGCGTAGCTTTAATAATTTCGAAAACTTCATTTAAAAATGAGTGAGATATTTCATTATGAAATAAATCACTCATAGAGTTAACAAAATATTTTGTTGGTTTTTTCTTTATTAAAGGTTGTGATAACCTGTCCGACATAATAGAAAAATCAAAACCATTGTTATATCCTTTAGTTCCCATTGCCTTTAAACGAATTGCCATTTTTTCAGCATAACAATTAAGGCATCCGGCACTAATTTTTGTACAACCTGTTGTTGGATTCCACGTTTCTTCTGTCCATTCAATTTTTGTGCTCATAATTATTTAAATATAAAATTTACAATTTTATCCGGATTATTTTTCCAGTTCTTATATGAAATATAAAATGCACCTTTTTTTGCTTCACTTCCATTTTTTAATAAAACTTTAAATTTTGAATTATCTTTCTGCCATTTTTTAAATACCTGCACACTATGTTTTGGTAAGAATCCATTTTCTAAACCAAATTGATAAATTTCTTTATTAGTTCTGAAATCGACAGAACTGATGTGATTTTCTAATATTTGAGAATAATTAGATGTTTCTATTTCTGTAAACAAAGAAGTTTGTCCTTTTTCTATTCTAAAGCCTTTTCCTTGTTTTTCATCTAAATCCCACTTTGCTCCAAGCATTGTTTCAAAGCCTTTAATATGAGATGTGAAAAAGAAAAGGCAGTAAACGTTCTGTTTGTCTCTTTGTATTGTAAATGTATCAACAAAAAAATCTGGTTCTAGGAATGTACGGAAAGCATCTCTCAATTTATTTATAAAATCAAAAACATTTCTAAACTCAGGATAATTTTCACCAAACAAGGGTAATAAAAATTTTCGTAAAGGAATACCTCCCTGAAATTCATCATCTATTGATTTATTTGCAAACCTATACATATGTGAAATGGGAAGAAATAAAATTATTTCAGATTTCTTATTTTCTAAGAAATTTTTTATGTGTATTGGTTTGATCTCTTTATAGCCATACGGATCAATAAATAAGAGTAATTTTTCGTTTCCTAATGCTTTTATTTTATTAATAATCTTTGGATATAGTTCAATGTAATCTTCTTTTGAAAAATACAAATCTACATTAGGTGGAACAAATAATTTTGAACAAAATCCTTTTACTCTTTCAATTTTAAATTTTTGAGGTTCAATTTGAGATTTATCTTTATCATTAAACCAAATATCAATATTTGGACAAGTTTTTTTGTTTGAATAATAATGTTCTTTGATTTTTTCTAATGCAATAATTGGGCTTCCTTTCGAATTGTCAGAATAAATACCTTCGCCACACATCAAATCATAAATATTTATTTTATCCCAATAATTTGCCCTGCTCAAAATATTTAGGTAACGAGAAAGATAAGTTGCATATAATTCAACTTTAGCTTTTGAATGCTCAAGCATTATCGTTTTTGAATCATATCTGGCTGCTACCATTTTTTATATATTTTTTTGCTGATTTAATTTTTTGCAGTTTTTTGTTTTTTTCTTTAAATAATGACTATATTGTAATCAAAAAAATGATTAAAAACTAATCAAAGGTATAATAAAAAATTAACAAATGACAAAAAAAAGTAAAAAAATTTATTATTAATAAAGTTATTATTGAAAATGAGACAATTAATCAGATTAAATTCTTAAGGAATGGGTATGAAGGTATAGAGGTATAAGGGAAATATGGGATATATGGAAGTAATGCCTGGTCTGGCCTTTTATATCCCTTATTTCCCCTATTCCCCTTATACCTAATTATACATTAAAGCTAACGATAATCAAACATGAAGTTAAGAAATACAAATAACCCGAACCGCAACATAGTTCATTTTGACCTTGATTCGTTTTTTGTTTCTGTTGAGCGTTTGTTGAACAGCGACTTAAAAGGGAAACCCATAATCATTGGAGGCACGTCAGACAGGGGAGTGGTTTCGAGTTGCAGCTATGAAGCGAGGCAGTTTGGTGTTAGCTCGGCTATGCCGATGAAACTTGCCCGGACATTATGTAGTGAAGCCATTATTATTCGTGGTGATATGGATCAATACAGTAAATACTCAAAAATTGTTACCGAAATTATTGCCGAAGAAGCTCCTCTTTACGAGAAAGCTTCTATCGATGAACATTATCTTGATATTACGGGTATGGATAAATTTTTCGGTTGCCTGAAATGGACAAAAGAATTGCGGGAAGCAATAATTAAAAATACCGGTTTGCCAATTTCTTTCGGATTGTCGATAAACAAAACCGTATCGAAAATTGCAACAGGTGAGGCAAAACCAAACGGCGAATTGCAAGTCCCCGGGAATTATATCAGGCCTTTTCTCTCGCCTTTATCGATAAGAAAAATACCGATGATAGGAAAAAAAACTTATCATGTTTTGCGTTCGATGGGGATTGCAAAAATTGAAACTCTAAGCAATATTCCCATCGAAATGATGGAAAGGCTGATGGGAAAAAACGGGATAGTAATTTGGGAAAAAGCAAACGGCATTGACCTGACACCTGTGAAGCCTTACTCCGAAAGAAAATCAATAAGCACCGAAAGAACTTTTGAAACCGACACAACCGATGTTGCTGCCTTGAATGATATTATTGTTACCATGGTCGAACGAATTGCTTTTCAGTTAAGGAAAAAACAAAAACTAACTTCATGTATCAGTGTAAAGATCAGATATTCCAACTTTGATACTCACACCCTGCAAAAACATATTCCTTATACTTCTTTCGACCATATTTTGATAAAAACAGCTAAAGAGCTTTTTGAAAAACTTTATCAGCGAAGAATGCTTATCAGGTTGATTGGAGTAAGATTAAGCCACCTTGTTGGTGGTAACCAGCAATTGAATATGTTTGAAGACACACCCGAAATGACCAGGCTTTACCAGGCAATGGATGCAATTCGACTTAGGTATGGAGCGGCTTCAGTAAAAAGGGCTGTTGGAGTGGGGTGAAGGCTGGATTTTGGATACTGGATTCTGGATGCTTGATACCGGGTGCTGAAAATTCATTTTATGTTTCCCGCTTCCGTTAGCTATCGGGAAAGCAGATTATCGCTGATTTTGGTGAACCGAAAAGATTCCATCTTTTCAAAAGATGGAATCTTTGATCTAATGAATTAAAAAATTCTAAAAAGAATATTATCTTTGTAATAAAGTTGGAAATTAGTTTTTTGAAAAAGAAAATTATAAACAGATGGAAACAATGAAAATAGAATTACTAAATCCAAAAGCTAAAAAATTGCTGATAGATTTAGTGGATTTACAACTTATTAGAATTTCAGATTTGACATCTTCTCGCAATAAATTATTTGATTTATTGAATGAATTAAGACAAAATGAAACACCTTCGCTTGAAGAAATCCAGGATGAGGTAAAAATAGTTCGTAAAAATATGAATAAATCAAAATGAGAGTAATCCTTGACACTAACATTTGGATAAGTTATTTGATTTCAAAGAATTTACTATGGATTGATGAATTCTTTAAATTGAATGATTTTGAGTTATTGTTTAGTGAGAGGTTACTTTCCGAATTTTTTCTTGTGATTCAAAGGCCAAAGCTAAAAAAATATTTTTCAAAAGATAAACTTGATCAACTAATTGACATATTTGATGATTACGGGACAATGATTGAACCAAAATCAAAAATTCAAAAATGCCGGGATTCAGGTGATGATTTTTTACTTGAGCTTGCAATAGACGGAAAAGCCGACTATCTCGTAACCGGTGATAATGACTTACTTGTTTTGGGAAATATAGGTGATTGTGAAATTATCACTTTAAAAAAGTTAAAAGAAAAGCTAAATTAAGGCAGATTCCATTATTGGATTTTCAACTCATTTGAGGGTTTGAAATCCTTCGCAGATAGCGATGAAATGACAAGACACTTCCAAGCAATGGATACAATTCACTCAGATATGGATTGGCTTCGGTGAAAAGGGCTGTTAGAGTGGGGTGAGGATGCTGGATTCTGGAAGTTCAATGTTTGTTTCCCATATATGACGCAGATATACGCACCTGCCTGCATGTAGCCGTTTCGGCAAAGACAGGGAAATAAAATCAGCGATAATCTGTGAAATCTGCGGGAAATTCAATAGTTGTAAACTCTCTCATATTTAATATTTTTGTTTTCCCTATACTTTTTAATTCCAATAAATCCGGATTACCGGTTACCAGATAATCAGCTTTAGCATCAGTAGCCATTGATAATAGAAAATTATCTTTTTTATCCCGACTTTGATCTATTTCAGTGGCAATAACAACTTCACTTAGTAATGGTAGTATTAGTCTGATAAATCGCTTTGCCTGATTCCATGTTATATAATTGTTGAATTTTTTCGAGTTATTACATCCTTATATTCGGAAAGAAGTTCTCTTGAATAAAAAATTTCGAATCTTTGATTTGTAATCAACTGATAAAACAATCTTCTCGAATTACGATTAATCGTTCCACTTATATACCAATTAGTGTCTAAAATAATTCTAATCTTCATTTTTGTTTATATCTTACTTGTTTGATTTCAGATATAATCTCGTTTTCAGGCATATTAATATCAGGCAGAACAGAATCAAGCATTTCCCATTCTTTTTTGAATAACTCACTGTTAATATTTTGGCTAATTCGCCTTTTGTCTTCAGTATTAAATAAATTAAAAATCTTTATAAACTCATCAATGCTTAATTTGATATTGGAATCATTTATCATTATTTCCATTACTCACGATTATTTTAATATTTAAAAATTTTATTTAATCATTTACAAAGGTAATTAATTTTTAACTATTTTCTCAATTCAATCAATTTCGTATTTTTGTAATGGAAGTAAATTATTTATAATGTCTCTGGATTTTGTGCAGCTAAAAACAGCAGAATTACGTTTTTACGAAGAGCTAAACGATTTTCTTGATCATGGTAAAAAGAAAAAACCATTCCTTTACCGATTCAACGAAAAACCGACAATCAAACATGTAATTGAAAATCTCGGTGTCCCGCATACCGAAGTTGAACTGATTCTTGTAAACGGTGTTTCGGTTGGGTTTGATTATCATTTAAAAAACGGAGATCAAATTTCGGTTTATCCTGTTTTTGAAACTTTTGACGTTTCTCCAATAATCAGACTAAGGGAAAAGCCTTTACGCAACATTAAATTTATTTTGGATGTACATCTTGGAAAACTTTCCAAAATCTTACGAATGTTAGGTTTTGATACTTTGTATGAAAATGATTATGAAAATACTACAATTATCAATATATCAAAAACCGAAAAGCGTATTATTTTAACACGTGGCCGTGGTATTTTGAAAAACAAATCAGTAACACATGCTTATTGTTTAAGGTCTGAACAGCCGTCAAAACAAGCAATTGAAATATTAAAAAGGTTTGGATTGTTCAGACAGATCAATCCTTTCCACAGATGTATCATTTGCAATGGAATTATTGAATCAACTGATAAAGAATGGATCATATCTGTGATTTCGCCAAAAACAGCAAATTATTACCACGAATTCTACAAATGTTCGGATTGTTGCAAGATTTACTGGAAAGGTTCACATTATTTTAATATGAAGGAAAGAATTGTGAGGATTTATAGCTCCGGAAATTAGTTTAATAAAAATTTTTCTTTCATTTTCCCAAAAACAACCTTATCTTGTATCTGCGATTTTGATTAGAATCTAATCGTTTAATTAATTGTTGAAGATGTATCTGAACTCACACTCATATTATAGTCTGCGATACGGAACGATGTCGATTGAAAAGCTTGTTGAAAAAGCCAAAGATATTGGGCTTCGTGCTTTGAGCCTTACGGATATTAATAATTCGACGGGGATTCTTGATTTTGTTAAAATTTGTAATAAAAATAATATCAAACCAATTGCAGGAATTGATTTCAGAAATAAAAACAAACATCTGTTCACAGCTCTTGCAAAAAACAATGAAGGTTTCCGTGAGATAAACGAATGTGTTTCGGAACATAATATTCTGAAAAAGAAATTTCCCGAATTAGCACCTGATTTTAATAATGTATTTATTATTTATCCTTTCGGTGAAAAAAAAGCAGAGGATCTAAAAGAGAACGAATTTGTTGGAATACGGCTGAATGAGGTCAGGAAATTGTTTTCCTCGGACTTCAAATACCGGCAGGAAAAACTTCTGATCAGGCAGCCGGTTTCTTTTGCTGATGAAAGCGATTTTGTTTTGCATAAAAACCTGAGATCAATAGATAATAATATTCTCTTAAGCCGTTTACAAGCCGGGCAATTTGCTTCACCAAATGATATAATGCTGTCGCCTGCAAAACTTCGTGAAACTTTTGAATATTATCCGAAAATAATTAAGAATACCGAAAAACTTGTTGAAAATTCGGGAATATATTTCGATTATGAAACCGTAAAAAATAAACAATCATTTACAGGCAATCGTTACGATGATAAAATCCTTTTAGAAAAACTCGCCCTCGACGGTTTGCAATATCGCTATGGAAAACAAAATTCCGAAGCCCGTTTGCGTATTGAAAAAGAATTACAAATTATTGATAAACTCGGTTTTTCGGCATATTTTTTAATTGTATGGGATATTATCCGTTATTCGATGTCGCGGGGATTTTATCATGTCGGGCGAGGCAGCGGTGCAAACAGTATAGTTGCCTATTGCCTGAAAATTACGGATGTTGATCCGATTGAACTTGATCTTTATTTTGAGCGTTTCATTAATCCCAAACGTACAAGTCCGCCGGATTTTGATATAGATTATTCGTGGCGCGACAGGGATGAAGTGCAGGATTATATTTTTAAACGTTACGGCCACAAACATACAGCTTTGCTGGGTGCAACATCAACTTTTAAAGGAAAATCAATTTATCGGGAGTTGGGAAAAGTTCACGGCCTGCCAAAAAACGAAATTGATGATCTGATAAAATATCCCGAAAAGGAAATCAATAAAAACATTATTACCAAAACAATTCATTCGCTTGCAGGGCTTATGCTTGATTTTCCAAACATAAGAAGCATTCACGCAGGAGGAATATTGATCTCTGAAAAACCTATAAATTATTACACAGCTTTGGATATGCCTCCAAAAGGTTTCCCGACAACGCAATGGGATATGTATGTTGCCGAGGATATTCGTTTCGAAAAACTTGATATTCTCAGCCAGCGGGGCATAGGGCATATTAAAGAATGCTCGGAAATAGTTCTCAAAAACCGGAAAATAAAAATTGATGTTCATCAGGTTGAAAAGTTCAAAAAAGACGAAAAGGTGAAAAACCTTTTAAAAGTCGGTGAAACCAACGGATGTTTTTATGTGGAAAGCCCTGCTATGCGCGGATTGTTGAAAAAGCTTAGCTGCGATAATTATATAAGCCTGGTTGCGGCCAGTTCTATTATCAGGCCCGGTGTGGCAAGGTCAGGAATGATGCGGCAATATATTTTGCGGTTTCATAATCCTAATGGGTTTAAATATCTTCACCCTGTGATGGAAAAGCATTTGAAAGAAACTTTCGGGGTGATGGTTTACCAGGAAGATGTTTTAAAAATTTGTCATTATTTTGCAGGTCTCGATCTGGCAGATGCCGATGTGTTGCGTCGCGCAATGAGTGGGAAATTCCGGGCTAAAAGTGAGTTTCAAAGAATAGTGCGAAAGTTTTTTGAGAATTGTAATAATTTAGGATACACTGATGAATTGACAAAAGAAGTCTGGCGGCAAATTGAATCCTTTGCAGCTTATTCATTTTCAAAAGCTCATTCGGCTTCTTATGCAGTCGAAAGTTTCCAGAGTTTATTTCTCAAAGCTCATTTCCCGCTTGAATTTATGGTTGCCGTGATAAATAATTTTGGTGGCTACTATCATAGCTGGGTATATTTTTCCGAAGCAAAACGGTGTGGCGCAATAATTAATCTGCCTTGCGTAAACACATCTGATTTTTATACTAAAATTATTGGAAAAGATATTTTTATCGGCTTTGTTCACATCTCGAATTTCGAGTCGAAAATTGCAAAATCAATTATAGTGAATAGAAAAGAAAATGGTGAATTCGCAAGCCTTGAAGATTTTTTAGATAGGATTCATATCGGGATCGAACAAATAATAATTTTAATAAAAACAAATGCTTTTCGTTTTACGGGCATTTCGAAAGCTCGCTTGTTATGGGATGTACATTTGTTTCTCGGAAAAAAAATTAAGGTGCCACCCTCTATGAAAATATTCAAATTACCGACAAAGAAATTCGTTTTACCCGAACTTGAAAATAATAGAATTGAAGATGCTTATGACGAGATCGAGTTGTTAGGATTCCCGGTAAGCATGTCGTTTTTTGATTTACTGAAAACAAAATTTCGCGGCGAGTTATTTGCAAAAAATTTGATTAATAATGTTGGAAAAAAGATAAGGGTAGTCGGGCATTTGGTTACAATAAAATATGTTAGGACAGTAAAAAAGGAATATATGCACTTTGGTACTTTTCTCGATTATCAGGGTGAGTTTATCGACACCGTACATTTTGCGCAAAGCTTAAAAAAATATCCTTTCCGTGGAAATGGTGTTTATCTGATCTATGGAAAAATTGTTCAGGAATTTGGCTTCCCTTCTATTGAAGTTGAAAAAATGGCTAAGTTGCCGATTATGCCTGATCCGAGGAGTGCTTGAATGATAGAATGAGTGAATGATTGACTTCCAAATTCAATTTTTCTATTCATATTCTTTAGATAATTAATTAACTAAAGTTTCGCATCTATTCAATATCTTAAAAATTAACAAAATAAAAATT
>CAYWXI010000060.1:0-31464 GCA_964462015.1 uncultured Bacteroidales bacterium
CAACTTATGACGCAGGAATTTACTTCATTCAAATTGAAACTGAAAAAGGAATTTCAACTCAAAAAATTATTATTGAGTAGTACTTCCTATTAAAATAAAAAAAAAGCTGTCTCAATTGAGACAGCTTTTTTTTTTGAATTAAAATTTTATTCTTTACTCTGAAAACATTTAACTTTTTCTCTTTATTCTGAGAAGCTTAATAAATTAAAAACCTAAAATTCTCAAATCAAAAATCATTACCTTTTATTCATTTTAATGTCAATCCCTGATTTATTATCAAATTTATTTAGTCTGTATTTGAAAGTAAGCATTACATATCTTCCGATGGTATTCGATTGTCGTTCGCGTAAATAGTTCATATCACTGATTCTCTCGATACCGGTATTTTTATCAAGCAAATCAAATACTTCAACAGTAATAACTCCTCGTTTGCTTTTCAGAAAGTAGCGTGTGATTTCTGCTTTCAGTAATGGGATACTTATTGCTTTATCAAAGGAGCTTGCATCATACCTGTTTATGTCGGCAGTTAGCGAAAAATACCAGTTCTCGTTAGGGGTATATACAACATCAGTAAACCCTAAAAGATTATAATAAGTTTTGTTTAGCGAACTTTGAATTGAGTATTTTGCATCTGAAATCCGGAAAGTTCCTCCAACGCTCACATCCCATTTTTCCTTTTTCCGGTTATCGAAACTTAATGTTAAAGAGTGACTAAAATTTGTATTAATATTTTGATCGCTATTGACCAGATTTATTCCCTGATTCCAATCTTCATTAATATTTGCATTAAAGTTTAATCCCAATTTTCGAACAGGTGTTGAAAATTCAATATTTGCACTCATCCTATAATCATCCGATACATTTATAAGGCTAAGCATTTGTGAAAGATTCGGCATAATGGTTCGTGACCAGTTGATCTTATCAACAGTATAATTTGCATTCAAACTTGCAAAAATTGATGTAAAACTGAATTGGTCAAATAATATCCAGTTTAATCGTAAATTATGGCTGTATTCAGGCTTTAAATGCCTGTTTCCTTTAAACAGTTGTAAAGGATTGATGTTATTTACAACAGGCAGGAGTTGATTGGCAGTTGGTGAATTAATAGATGATTCAAAGTAAATCCCAAATTGCCGGCCGGTGCTATATTCATTATGCCACGAAAATCGGGGAGTAAAGTATATTTTATTAGTTTTTACCTTACTTCCTTCATTTAATGAATTACTTTGCCGGGAGTTTTTAATCCCCGCCGTAATACTCAACTGGCTTTTTTTTGTATTTCTTTTAATTGAAAAACCTCCATTCACCCAATAATCCTGCCTTGAAAAATTGGGACTCAGGGAATCTACTAAATGTTCATCACCAGGAGGGATTCCGTGTAGGCGATTGAGAGATTCATCAACTGTACCCGCACTAATTGCAGGTATGAGATACCACAAACGTCCTATTTTTCGGGTTAAAGAAGTAGAAGCAGTATATCGAATTAATTTGTTTTTATCCTTTTGAAAACCCTGATAAATAAGGCTGTCAACAGGCTTAAAGAAACGGCTCAAATTATTCCAATGTTTATTAGAATTATTATGTTTAATAGAGAAACCCCCTCTGACTTTAAACAATTTCCAATTACTTTTCCATTTTTTAAGATAAGAGGCCGAAACATTTGCCGAAGAACTATTGGCATCATCGTTTGTAATACTATTCAGATTATTCATCAATAAATCATTTTCAAAACTTTCGGAGAATAAAATCCCTTTAGCTGTACCTTTTGTAAAATTGGCTCCACCATTAATTGTCAAATTTTGAGTAGAGTCAATTCTATTCCGCCAGCCAAAATTTACACGGTGTGCACGGTTAGTCGTGTTTTTTTCAAGGTCTTCTTTTTGAATGAAAGAACCCGTTTCAAAAAAATTATTAGTTAAAGTATTTTCTTTTAATTTTTTATCAGCTCCGTTTCCAAGATAACTGATGTTAAAACGATTATTTTTTCGGGCTTCATAAGTGAAGTTTGCTCCTCCTGCACCAGATGTTACGAGGCCGTTAATCCCTTGTCCGAAATCAATCGGAAGATCGCTATCATTACCAATTCTGATTTGTCCGCCACCACCATTTAAAAGGCTTTGTAAACCACCATTAAAATCAAGGTAATCACGAAAGGAGAAGCCATATTTATTGACATTATTCAACATACCTAAAGCTGCAAATTGATGTTTTCGTGTAAAACGGTAAACTTTTGCTCCGGCCTGATATTTTTCGTTGCTTCCAGTTCCAGCCGAAATATCACCAAAAATTGCACTTTTTTTCCCGTCTTTTAAAATCATATTGATAGTTTTAGCGTAGGTTCCATCATCAATTCCAGTCAATTCACTTTCATCGGATTTTTTATTATAAACCTGTACTTTTTCAATTGCGTCTGCCGGTAAATTTTTTGTTGCAACCTGCGGATCGCTACCGAAAAACTCTTTGCCATCAACCAATACCTGTTGCACATTTTCACCCTGAGCTTTAATGTTTCCCGACCGATCGACCTGAACTCCCGGTAGTTTTTTCAATAATTGTTCGGCAACGGCATCAGGCTTCACTTTAAAAGCTCCTGCACTGTATTCAACTGTATCTTTTTTTATTAATATTGGAATACGCTCGGCACTCACTTGTACTTCGGAAAGGTTAACAAGAACAGGTTTCATAATTAAAGCACCTAGGTTGTTCCCTTCTGAAAGAGGCAATTTCAAATTCTTGAAAAGAGATTTATAACCCATATAGGCAGTTTGTAGAATGTAATTTCCGGATTGGATATTTTTTATTTCAAAATGACCCTCTGAATTTGTAATTCCGTAATAAGCCATTGTTGAATCGTCCGGATTAAGTAAAACTGCTGTTGCATAGACCAGGGGATCACCTTCTTCCCCAAAAAGCATGCCTTTTAAAGTAGTCTGTTGAGAAAAAGCAGCCGTACTTAATAAAATAGAAGAAATTAAAATAATTATTTTCATTTGACAATTTTATCGATTGATTTTCATAATTACTGATTTTCCCGTACCACCTTCAGTTCCCATTTCTTTGTTTTTTTCTTCAACAATTGATAGAAATTTTTCTTTACTTACTTTTTTTCCTTTTTTGGGTTTTTGCAACTTCTTTTCATCAACTTCTTTTAAATCAATTGATTTAGCCATTATACTATGATCACCGTTGTTTGATTCAACTGCTAATATTAATCCCGGAAGATTTCCAAACTCACCAGGGCCTGCCGTAATTTGAATTGCCGGAGTAAACCAAACACTGACCTTACTATCACCATTCTGCTTTGTGGCTTCCTGACAAGGATAATCTAAAATCATTTTCTGATTTCCTGTTATTTTCCACTCATCTTTTGGTGAATCTGATTCAATCAGGAAAACACGAGTCATAAACTCTTTTTGTTCAATAATTTTTTCGTTTTTAAAATCCCGAAATACAATATCATCAGGTTGGCTTATCATAATCTTTACTCCACCACCCTCTGATTCATCTTCAATTACTGCATCATCGCCTTGCTCAAAATTTTCATAGAGTGAAACATTTTCATTGAAATAGAGAATTTTATGTGAACGGTTTTCTTTAGGAAGCATTTCCTGCATTTCTAACGGCATATTGTCTAATTGGATGTCGAATTTTATGATCTCCTCATAAGTTACTATGCCTTGGTTTTTGATTTGATTTTGATTTGATTGTGAAAATGCAATAAATATTATAACCAAACCCATAATTGTTAAAACTGTTTTTTTCATTTGTTTATTAAATTTTAATTAATATTTTGAATAATATTTTTCGTCAAAGATAGATGTAGAGATGTTTGCCTAAGGTTAATGCATTGCCAATTAAGGTTAATTAAGGTTAATTTGTTTATAGTTGATAATGTTTAGTTTATTTTTGTAAAATATTATTTATGAATAAAAAGCAAAAGAAAATATCCACAATCCGGCTGATGATGATAATCAGTCAGTTATTGCTTTCAGTTTTCATGGGATATTGGATTTATACCCAATTCATCGATCACAAAAAGCTACTAAGCGAGGAATTAGAAAGAGGTTTTAGAAAATCTGAGGAGCAAGTGATTGATTCATTGTTGGCAACTAATCTGATTGATCCTTTTCTAAACGATACCGGTAATTTCTCTATGTATATGATTGATCACGGAATAATGGATACAAGTAATATTCCGGCAAATATTAAATTTGAACATGATTCACCCAAACAAATATTTATGCAGTTTTCTGGAGATACAAATGAATTTTCGGGTTATTCAAAGCATTCAAAACAAATTAGAAAATTTGGTGTCTCACTTTTCGACAGTATTCCTGATCAGACAAGTATAACTATTCAAGCTCAGCAAAATTCGGATGATTCCTTATTGTTGCATAGTGTTAAGTTGTTCATTAATTCCATTGGGAAATTCACAGCAGATGAAGGAATCATGTCTTCTTATTATTGTTCAAATATTGATACTTCATTATTAAAAAAGGTATTCAATGATTTTCTTGAGTACAATTATAATGGATTTTCTGTTGATTGGATATCAGCAAATGATTCTGTGGCTGTTAAAAATGAACTAAGTGGGATTTTTCTTAATAGTTATTTGTTTGAAAACTCTTTTGGTCCCATAATAAATTCTTACCAGATTTATCTCCTTAAATCAATAAGCACTCAGATTGTGTTTGCAATTTTGTTACTATTTATTACAGCTATTGCTTTTCGGATGGCTTATATAAGCCTGAAAAGTCAGAGAAAACTTATAGTAATTAAAAATGATTTTATTTCAAATATTTCGCATGAGTTAAAAACTCCGGTTTCGACTGTAAAAGTTGCCCTAGAAGCATTATTGGATTTTGATATGAAAAAAGATCCTAAGATGACAAAAGAATATCTTGAAATGGCGCATAGCGAAATGAACAGGCTCGACTTGCTGGTAAATCAGGTTTTAAATAATTCGGCTTTAGAAGATGGAAACAAATTTATTTTTCCTCAAAAAATTAATCTGAAAACATTGGTAGATGAAGTGCTTCATTCCATGAAATCCCGTTTCGATCAGCAGGAGGCTGAGATAAATTTTCAACTAAATGAAGAAATAATTGAAGTTTACGCCGATAAATTACATGTGCATGGCGTTATAGTCAATCTGATTGATAATAGTTTAAAATATACTCGTTTAAAACCAAAAATTTCAATTGATCTTTCTCAAAACGAAAAAGAAACAAAACTGACAGTTAGTGACAATGGGATTGGTATCCCCGATGAATATCTTAACAAAGTATTTGAAAAGTTTTTCAGAGTTCCGACTGGAGACAAACATAATGTTAAAGGATACGGACTCGGATTGAATTATGCCACTCTGGTTATGAAACATCACGGTGGAAAAATTTCTGTTGAAAATCTTGATGAGGGTGGTTGCAAATTTTCGCTTAGTTTTCCTAATTTAGACAAACCGGAATTGTTTTGACAAGTACAGGATTAACATGATAACATATAAATAAAAAAGAAAAAGACTAAAAGAAAATAAAATCCGAACTGCTCATAGATATACCGATATAAATCGCCAAATGAAGAGGAAAATATTATACATAGAAGACGAACCCTTTTTAGGGAAAATTGTTAAAGAGACATTGGAGAGTCAGGATTTTGAGGTTTTATTAAAAGATGACGGAGCCCTGGTTATGGATATTTTCAAGTCATTTATGCCTGATATTTGCATTCTTGACGTTATGCTCCCAAATGTGGACGGCTTCACTTTAGGACTTCAAATACGTAGCCAATTTCCTAAACTCCCTATTATTTTTGTTACTGCCAAAATTGAAACCGATGATCTGTTAAAAGGTTTTGAAAGCGGAGGTACAGATTATATAAAAAAACCTTTCAGTATGAAAGAGCTGATTGCTCGTATTAATAATCAATTAAATATTTTGCAAGCAAACCAACAAGTTAATAACGTAAAAAATGAAAAAATTGAACTTGGTCAATTTGTTTTCATTCAGGATAAATACGAGTTGATAATAAAAGATAAAACCAAAAAACTTTCTCTTCGCGAATCACAGGTTTTGACGATTTTGGCAGCACATCGAAATCAAACTGTTGCCAGAAAGACCTTACTGATGAGTGTTTGGGGCGATGATTCATTTTTTAATTCCCGTACTCTCGATGTTTATATTCGTAAACTCAGAGCTTATTTATCAGAGGATCCGCATATCGAAATTATTACTTTAAAAGGTGAGGGTTATCACTTCATTGTACCTTAAATCGCAAAAACAACAGAAAACTTATAGGCAAAATTCTTTGCCGCCATATCAAAAGAATATGGCCCATACCGGTAGAAAACTCCTGCACCAATTGAATATAATTTCATGTTCACAATATCATTTAATAAAATCCCTGATTCGTAATATCCCTTTTCAAGAGTGTTAATTTCGGTGTTATAATGGTTCTCTTTGTTGTTTAAAGAACCAAATGCAAAATTTGTTGTAAGAACTATATCCGGTTGAAAAAGTTTTGTTCGAAATAGAAGTTTTCCAAAATTATGAGAATAAAAAACCGAAATATATTTATTTGAAAGAAACTCATTCATGCGCATTGTAGCAAAACTGTTGGGAGCAAAAATCGTAAAACTACGATAGCTTCCCTGCCCGTTATATAAATTGCAATAAGGAATATTTCCGTCGATAAGTCCGGCTTGCAATTGCAGATTGCTTTTCCCGATATATTTGAAATAGATTGATTTACTAAGTTTTAAATCAAATCTATTATATGAAAAATCACCATTCAGAAAATTATTAAAACCTTTTGTGAATTGAAACCAAAGAATGGGATAATCAGTTCCGAGAGAAACTTTAATATTTCCTTTTTTAATGAATTTTTCTTTATAGGCAAATATAAAACCGGTTGATAATTCGGTGAAATTAAACTCATTTTGTTGAATTTTTGCATTCCCGATATTTCTTGCAAACAAATAATCTTTATAAGCAAATTTTAATTCATCAGTCAACGAAATATTGAATTTTAAATATTGCAAAGCTCTAAAGCTTATAGATGAATTCCATCCCTGAGTTATATTCATCCTTTCGATCAATAATTCTCTGAAGCTGTCATTATTTAAAAAACTTTTTCTCTCCTCAGGAAAATGTATTCCACCGCTTTCCGTCAGGTCATAAAAGGCTGAAAAATTAAGTTTCAGTTCCGATTTCGGATCAATTGAAACATCAATATCTCCTCCGTATTTTGCTGTTTTATCTTTAAATCCGTAACCCCAATATCCTCCCACGGAAAACCGGTCGGAGATTTTTCGGTTAGTTCGTAAACCCAAACCGAGGTATAACCCTTCATAGGAATTATACTTAATAAATTTGTCAATATCGAAATTCACGAATCCAAAGGGAATTTGCCCCGAAAATAAAACCTCAAAAGTTTTTGCAATCCTGTCGAATTTATGTTCATTTCCCAGGCTGTCGATAAATTGGTATGTGTTTTTATCCTTTTGACTAAGGCTATCGTTGCGATATTCTTTCAACAACTGTTCATTCAACAATTTTACGTTTTGTTCGATTTCAATCTCAATATTATTAAATTCCTTTTTTACGATCTCAGGATTTAAAACAATATCGTTAAGATAACTCTTCCCGATCCCTGCCATTTCGTATGACTTTTTTCCATCGCTGATCTGAACCTGATTTAAAATCAGGTCAGTATTTAACTGAACCGGAAACCATTGTTTACCATCAATCAATTCATACATTTGCTGAATTTTAACACCTAGTCCTTTTTCTGGTTTGGCGGGTTCGGCAATAACATTTTGAATAGCCCATTTATTTGTATTAATTGAAAGCACTCCTTTCATTCCATCGAAATTTGTATTCTTTTTCGGCATGTATGAAATAATAAAAACAGTATCATTATTTGCAGTGTAAGTTGTGTCTTCGAGAAGAAAAAAATATTTTTTCGTACTTCCTTTGCTTATTGGATTTATATAATATTTGTCAGCAATGTGTATCATTTCTTCATAAAAAGAGCTTGATTGAATTTGTGAAATCAGGAAGAGAAAAATCGGATCCCTGAATCCTGAAATCCTTGAGGCAATTACTTTTTCATGATTTTTATCGGGAAATAAAAATTTCCGTTCTGATACGGTTTCCATAATAAAAATATCTTTCGAGTCAAAAAAGCTCATGATCTTTAATTCGCTGGAATCTAATTCTGAGGCTTTTAGTTTTCGAAGCGAGTCGATATTTGCTGTAAATATCATTTTGTCGTAGGAGGTATAAGAAAATGATTTAATCATTTCAGGATTATTAACATCCCTGTTTTTTATTGCATTTTTTATGATGCGATGAGCTGGATTTTCGTCAGGAAAAATCTCAAACAGCGGTAAATGATATTCGATTCTTTTAAGCTGAATAATTATATTTTCCTGATATTCGATATTAATGATTTTGCTTTCATAACCGACATAAGTTAACCGAATATAATCAATCGGAACAGAGGAATCTATTTCAAATTTTCCGTCAATGTCGGTGCAGGTTCCATAATTACTATCATTTATTATAATATTAACAAAGGCAAGAGGTTCATTTGTTTCCGAATCTATAACTTTTCCTGAAACAGAATAATTTTGTGCCTGAACCAAAATATTGATAAATAGAAATAAAAACAGAAGAATTCTTTGTAGAATTTTTGGATATTTCATGTTTTAAAAAAAATACATAACACTTTTCCTTTGTGTAACTTTGTGAAATTGCTTTGTGCAACTTTATGGTTAATAACACCTTGGATTATATGTCATAAAGTAACTCAAAGGTTGGTACAAAGTTACACAAAGTTTTTAATAAGAAATTGAACACAGATGACGCAGATTAAACGGATAATCACAGATAAGATCAATGTAAATCAGTCAAATCAGTATTATCAGTGTTCTATTCTTTAAATGATTTTTTATCAGAAATCTAAACCGCAAAGTATTTTTCAAGCTCTTTCAAAGTATCTTTATTTGTATGAATATCATGAGCAACATCACCTTCGTGTAACACAACAATACGTTCACAAACTTCGGTAACATGATTAAGATCGTGGCTTGAAATTAAAAGGGTTACATTTTTTTCTTTTTGTAATTTTTTCAATAGGTTTTTTAACCGAATTTGAGTTGTCGGGTCGAGGCTGTTGAAAGGTTCATCAAGAACCAAAATTTCAGGATTGGTCATTAAAGCAGCTGCTATCCCTACTTTTTTCTGGTTACCACTCGAAAGTTCCCGAATATATTTCTTTTTATCAATAATTTCATTATTAAAGAATTCGGTAAAATTGTTTAAAAACTCATCGATATCGCCTTTCGATAAACCATTAATATCGCCAATGAATTGAAAATATTCTTCAGGTGTCAGAAAGTCTATCAGAAAGGCTTCATCGAGATAAGAGCCTGTAAAAGATTTCCATGTTTCGTCTTTTGAAACATCTTCACCATTCGATAAAATATTTCCGCTGTTCGACCTGATCAGGTCAAGAATCAGGCGGAAAAAAGTGGTTTTTCCGGCTCCGTTATTTCCTACTAAACCAAAACTCTCGCCTTTTTTAATTTTTAGTTCGGGGATATTTAAAACCGTAATCCCATTATATTTTTTTGATATATTATTTACTTCTATCATCTTTTTTTTGAGTTTAAATTCTGTAATTATCTTTGCCTGAATCCGTCAGCCATTAAATATTTTCTTTTAAAAAACTGCTTAACAACTATATTTAGAAGGCTTTTTTGAAATAATAAACCTAATAATCCTGCTAAACCGATAAGTAAAATTCCGGTATATGGTAAACCTGTCAGCCCAAAGGGAAGATAGATAAATATAGGTAAAAGGAAGGCGGGCAACATTGCAAGCCAGTTTGAAGCTCCAATTCCCTGATAATTAAAAGCGGCTCCTTTTGCAAGATCCATTCTTTTTTTATTATATGTGGCGGTATATAACAATACGAATGATAAGCATCCGATGCAATAAAGCCATGCTGCAAAGTTTATTATCAGGATTTTTAAACCGAAAAATACATAAGGAATTGTAATAATAAAACAAATTGTGCTGATTATTATTGCAATCACAAGTTTAACTTTCAGATATTCTTTAATATTAATATTGTTGGCCAGAATTGCATCGAAATAATTACTTTCATAAGAAAATGCATAGTTTGTGTAATTTAACATCAAGCCGCCTGACATAAATACCCCGACAAAAATAAAAAATCCAAGCCCATCTGATAATTTTTCTTGAGGATAAAGGAAAAATCCATAGAGGAGAAAAATCGGCAGCATGTAAATTATTGTCCTGGTTCGTTTATGCCTCCACCATAATTTTAATTCAAGAGAAACAAGAGTTCCGGTTTTACCCAAGGTTTTTAGGTACTTAATGTTACTAATTGAATCAACCTTTTTGTCTTTTCTGATTTTTATTTCTTCGGGATAAAGATGTGATTTTAAAAAGAAATAATTAATACTATAGACGAATATCAACAGAAAAGCCGGAACAAATATCAGCAATGGATAATTCAATAATTCTCCGAAAATTAATGTTGAAAACGCAGAAAACGAAATCATATTTAAATAATCGAAAAGTACAAGAAATGCGAGCACGAGTCCGAAAATTCCAACGACCTTTGGATTTGCAACCAACTGTTTTTTCAGGTAAACAATTAGAAAATTGTTAGTGAGGGCGATCAAAAATATTGATATTATCCAAATCCAAACACTTGAAAGCGGATAGAATTCAGTGAATTGGAAAAAAGCCATCGGAATAACAAAGATCAAAGGCAGGAAATTGAAAAAACTCAATAATGATTTCGTCAGAATAAAATTAATCAGGCTTGATCTTTTAACGGGTAAGTGCAAATAAGGTTGCACCGACATTATGGGTACTTTTTGCATAAAATACCTTAATACAAGGTCGAATGTAAAATAGTAAAGTAAAAAGCCGTTGAATTTTTTCACAGGGTCTTCATCCGGGAATATTTCCTGGAACTTATCGGCAAGAACAATCCCTCCAACAAGGACTTCAAGAATAATTACAAGCAAGAAAAAGCCCATAATTATGTTAAGTATTAAGTTCTTTTGCCATACTGTCGAACGAAACATTTCTTTAAATTGATGGCGAATAAACCATTTAATCATAAAATTGTATTTTAAAATTTAAAAATTCCAATTAGCAAATATTGTGCAAATTTAATTAATACACAATTAATCAGGAAATTATTTTTATTCCTACAGATTTATAGATTAATAATTGTATTAAAGCGAACAGCTTTGTTCGTAGGCGGACAGGGGGATAGCAATGGAAGTTTTTGTAAAAATCAATAATCAACAAACACTATGAACCTTTATTACCGCCTTTACTTCTCTCTTTTTCCAGTATATTTCTAAGGTCAATTAAATTCTGAGGTAAGTTGTTTTTTGAAATTTCCCAAATCATTTCATAGTCTATTCCAAAGTATTCATGTGCAATTAGGTTTCTTAATCCATACATTTTTTTCCAGGGAATTTCAGGATATTTGTTCTTTATTTCAGGAGGTACATTCTTTGATGCTTCGCCAATAATTTCAAAATTCCTTATAATTGCATCAACGATCAAATAATTCATTTTAAATTCTTTGAACCCTATTTCTCCAATATATTCTTCAATTCTTAACATTGAAGTCAACATATCTTCAATATATAAATTGTAGTCTCTGCTTATAGGTGTCATACGTATTTTACACTATTTAAAATGATTTGTCTTAATTGTTCCTTCAATGCTTTTTCTGAAACCAAATCAACTTTTAGTTCTAATTCTTTTTCTAATAATTCTTGAAGATCAAAAAATTCCCAACCTAACGGTTTTCTGAAATATACTATAATATCAATATCTGAGTCTTTATTTTGCTCATTACGTGAATATGAACCAAAATAGCCTATTCTCTCTACATGATATTCTTTATTGAGTATTGGTTTTAGTTCTTTCAGTTTATTTTCTATATTAATTCGAGTATTCATATTACAAAAATACAATTAAGTTTTCATTCCACCAATTTAATAAGCATGTAATATTTTTTTGCTGAATTTTTAAACTATGGTTAAAGAAATTAAAATAAGGTTTTTATTACATTAGTGGCCTTATTTTATCAAAAAAAATCTTAGTGGAAAGTAAAATTTTATAATCTATAAATCTGTGGAAAATTTGATTACACACCGTATTCCTTTTAGACCCGAATAATTCCTATTTTTGCGAAAAAAAGTTTTGGAAGAAAATATAAAACAGAACCAATTACTTGCGAAAACTCTTTTTGGGCTTGAGCAGGTTCTTGCCGATGAACTTAAAGCCATCGGTGCCGAGGATATTGAAATTTTAAAGCGTGCCGTAAGTTTTACGGGCGACATGGAAATAATGTATCGCTCCAATTATTGTTGCCGCACAGCTTTAAGAGTATTGAAACCTATCGCAAAATTTTCTGTTAATAGTGCGGAGCAACTTTATGATAATGTTAAAAGAATAAACTGGCCTCAATATCTTGACCTAAACGGAACTTTTGCAATTGATGAAACAGTTGGTAGTTCGGTTTTTACACATACAAAATTCGTTGCCCTTAAAGCAAAGGATGCTATTGCTGACAGATTTCGGATGAAATTCGGGAAGCGACCCTCGGTTGATGTCAGAAATCCTGATCTAAGAATAAATATTCATATTTATAAAGATGATTGCACAATTTCTATTGATAGTTCAGGCGATCCATTATATAAGCGTGGTTACAGGGTTCTAACTGATAAAGCTCCGATAAATGAAATACTTGCTGCAGGGATGATACTTTTAAGTGGCTGGGAGAAAGATTGTAATTTCATTGATTCGATGTGTGGTTCGGGAACGATATTGATTGAAGCTGCTATGATTGCAAACAATATTCCACCGGGAATCTTCCGAAATTTTGGTTTCGAGAAATGGAATGATTTTGATAAGAAATTATGGGAAAAAATTGTTCAGGAAACAGAAGCACAGAAATGCGATTTTAAGTTCGAAATTGTGGGTTCCGACCGATCATACAAAGCAGTTGAAATTGCGAGGCAGAATTTGAAGGCAGCAAATCTTCAAAATCATATAATTCTTTATCATAATTCTATCGAAAAGCAAATTCCGCCTAAAGCAAAGGGAATAATGATTACAAATCCTCCTTATGGTGAACGACTGGAGGTAAATGATCAAATAGAACTGTATAAAAAAATCGGTGATAGTTTGAAAAAGAATTATGCCGGATATTCGGCATGGTTAATTAGCTCCGACTACAATGCTTTAAAACATATCGGTTTAAGGCCTTCAAAAAAGATAAGCCTTTATAACGGACAACTTGAGTGCCGGTATTTGCGTTTCGATATTTATGAAGGTAGTAAGAAACAGAAATATAATAATAAATGATAGAAATTAAAAAAATAGGAGTTTTTACTTCGGGTGGAGATTCTCCGGGGATGAATGCAGCTATCAGGGCAGTAGTACGCACAGGAATTAATAACGATATTGAAGTTATTGGAATCATGCAGGGTTACAAGGGTATGATAAAAGGAGAATTTGTAAAAATGAAAACTTCTTCTGTTTCGAATATTATCCAGCGTGGCGGCACTATTTTGAAATCGGCGAGGAGTAAAAAGTTTTTCACTAAAGAGGGTAGGTATCAGGCGCATCAGAATTTACTGAATGAAGGAATTGATGCTCTTGTAGCTATTGGAGGTGATGGTACTTTTACGGGGGCAGAAGTTTTTAACAAAGAATTCAACTTTCCGATAATCGGCTTGCCTGGAACAATTGATAATGATTTATATGGAAGTGATTATACTATTGGTTTCGACACTGCTCTCAATACGGTTGTTGAGGCTGCCGATAAAATAAGAGACACAGCCTATTCACACAATAGATTGTTTATTATAGAAGTTATGGGTCGTGATGCAGGTTTTATTGCTCTTCAGAGCGGGGTTGCGGCCGGTGCTGAAGATATTTTAATTCCAGAGTCGAAAACATATATAGATAACCTTTTAAGTAAATTGAGACACGATTGGAGGAAAAATAAAACTTCGGGAATTATTATTGTTGCTGAGGGCGATGATTCAGGTGGAGCTTTTGAAGTTGCCAAAGTAATAAACGAAAAATGCCCTGAGTTTAAAACCAGGATAACTATTCTTGGACACATTCAGCGCGGTGGCTCTCCAAGTTGTCTTGACAGGGTATTGGCTAGCACTCTTGGTTATCATGCAGTTAAAGCATTACTCAAAGGGAAACATGGAGTTATGGCAGGAAGAGTAAATAATAAAATAGTTTTTACACCTTTCGAAAAAGCAATCAAACTTCATCAGGAAATAAATAAACCTTTACTTGAAATGGCAAGGGTTTTATCATTATAGGTGTTTAGAAGAAAATAGGACAAGCAGCTTTAGTCTCCATTAATTAACTTAGCTTTCTTAAACAACATAAAACTGACGCTTAAACCTGATTCCTGAGCAGCATCTTTATTGATCTCAAATTTTAGTAATTCATCTTCAATAAAGAAGTTAATTAGCACCCCTGCCTCACAAAATCCTTCTGTATCACTAATGGTTAAAATGGGTTTCCCTGTTGTCATTTCCAGTATATTATTCAGGTTTTTCTTTTCGCTTTCACTGATAAAAAGCAGGTTACATGCGTCAAGGTCTTCAATATCTGAAAAATGAACTAGTCTGACAGGTACTTTCTTTATTTGATGAGTAAGGAAAAATTCCTCTAACTCCTCACTTAAATCAGTATTGCCGATTAAACCAAAGACAAAATTACCATCTTCCTGATTAAATTCAAGTGAATCAGGCCAATTAATAAATCGAGCAAATCTTTCCATATAAGCAATCTTAAGCTTTTTCACCATATCATCATCCTGCGCCAAGCATGAAAAAACCAGGCTGCACATTAATAATATTATAGTAGTGATACGTTTTGACATGACTTATTACTTAATATTAAACGTTAAATTGAGTAAAAACGACCTGCCAGGTTCGGGAAGTAGTGAATTATGCCATCCTGCACTTCGTTGGTTAAAATCGTTACCTGCACTAGCCGATTCAATGCCTGAGTGGAAATATTGATTATCAAAGACATTATAAACTTTTATGCCGGCAGTAAAGAAACCTAATTGATATTTAAGGTATATATTACTCACAAAATAACTATCTAATTTTTCACCCTGACTTCTTAATGGATTACGCGAATACAATGTTTTACTACTAATATAATTGCTATTTAAAAATAGGCTAAAATGCTTCCTGATAGGGAAATATATACCAAATTGAAGTTTATGAGGAGCTATATCACCTGTTTCAGATGACAGGTTTTCCCATTTTGCTGACTCAGGATCATAAGTGATGGTACTCCTTGCTACAACATAATTATAATACAGATAGGCATCAATTGATTTAGATTTTGAAATGAAGTTTTTAAATCTCATTCTAATCCTATAATCCAAACCATAAATGGTTCTTTTACCGGCATTTTCGGCTTCCTCTTTAATTACATTATCATAAAAAGCAGTAAATATGGATGCATCATGGAATAATTTTCCGGTCTGTAACATTCCTACCAATTCAATATTACGGGCCTTTTCGGGTTTCAAATCAGGATTGGCTTGTCGTCCTGACCAACCACCCCACAATTGTACTGGAGGTGGTTCCTGAAAGGCTTCAGCATAAATAAGTTTAACAGCACCTTTTTTGCTAAACTTATAGATAGCCGATATTCGGGGATTTACAGAGCCTCCATAAATGGAATTATTGTCGTAGCGGATACCTGTATGAAAATTGAATTTTTTCAAACGGAATATAAACTGTATATAACCACCAATATCATTTGTATAAGCCAGATTAACTAATGGCATATCGGGATTGGGTGTAGGTGCTATAAAATAAAGACTATCAGTACTATGTCCTATAGAAAAGCCGTAACCGTATGGCCCGGTAATATTATTGGGTACACTGGATGAAAAAGCCCCCCAGTATCCTGGAGCATCATATGCTTTGGTTAGTTTTTTACGTTCATATTTTGCTCCGGCAGATAACAAGACTTTCTTATTTATATCGTATTCCATATTCTGACGAAGCAACCAACTACTACTAACAGAGTTCCAGTTAGTAAAGCTTATATAGGAATACTGTTCCATTCCGGGATTCCAATCAGGTGTTGCTTCTGCAAAATCTCCAAACTGGCCATTATCATGGTGTAACAACAAAACTTTATAGCGTAGTCTTTCATTTTTATCACTTTCATATTCAAGAAATAACTGTTTGGATGTTTTATTCCAACTGCTATTGACTTGTGCCCTGTCAGCAGGATATTGTACTCCATATCCTTCATTTGTTCGCCAGGCAAATCCGCCCAATTTTAGACCTTTGTAAGATAATTGAGCCATCATGCTATAATCGTCTGATGGATCATAATAGGAATCCATCATCTTATTATTGTTTTCAATATTCAGAATCGGCCCCCAAATATCTTTGTTGCTTAGTAAATCATTATTAACAAAGCCCCACCTGCCTGACAGGTCAGCCTCATCGCTTTGAAAAAATTGAGCACCTATACTATATTTAACACCTTTAATATTGCCTTCAGTTAATAAATCGGTGCTTACTGTATTAAAGCTACCTGCATGAGTGGAAACTATGGTTTTATTCTTGCCTTCTCGAATATCTGATCCATCCTTTGTGATTATGTTAATAACTCCTAAAAAAGCGTTAGGTCCGTAAATGGCTGAAGTTGGACCATATAATACTTCTATTCTTTTAATTATATTGATAGCGTATTGCCTGGAAATCACCGCCTCATGAGTCCACAAATGGTTATCAACTTTCCCATCAATCAGTAACAAAGTTCGTTGTGTGACTGGTGTTCGATAACCCCGTTGATAAGCATTCATATAAAAAGCTCCATTGGAGAGAGCAATATCAAAACCTGGTAAATCTTGAAGTATCTCCGCAAGGTTGGAATAACCGCGTTTGGTAATTTCCTCGCTTGTAAGTACAATCATTGTTGAAGGTGCATCAACCAACTCTTCCTCAACACCGGATGCAGATTTAACTTTAACATGCATCAATTGTTCAAACGAAATATCCAGCAATTCATCAATCTCTACATCTTCTTGTGCCACAAGGCCCGAAAAATTAGTAAGTAATACAATTAGTAATAAGTTTAAAAAACGTTTCATGGCATGGAGTTTAATTATTTGTATTTATTTATAGCATAGTTGTAAATAATTACCTCAATTATTTTACTTGTAGTCAAAGATAGTAAAAAAAAGTTAATTTTCTTCAAAACACATCAAAATTCAAGATAAGTTAATAAGTTCGTCTAAGATCCCCTTAAGTCACATTTAAATCAATTCAGTATTAAATGCAACCTAAATTAGAATACAAGTGTCTTCGTTATTAAAAAACATTTTAATGTATCTTTGCAGATTCATGTATTAATATCCAATTAAAAATCATAAAGAAATGAAAAAAACAGTACTTTTATTATTAATTACTTTCTTTGGGTTCTACGGCTTAACGCAGGAAAGAATTATTGTAAGATTTGAAAATCCTACAAAAGAAATTTTAAAGCAGTATTCAATCGAAAACTATGATATTGCTGCTTATAAACCAGATTCTTATCTTGATATTGTTACCAATCAGGAAGAATTTAATAAAATTCAAGAATTAGGTTTTGATGTAAAAATAGTTCAAACAGAAACTCAACTTAGCAACAATCTTCAAACAGATTTGAATGGCTATAGAAGTTATGAGGAATTATTGGAAGAACTTCAGGAGATTGAAGCTGAAAATCCCGGATTATGTAAATTATTCGACATCGGTGATACAAGAGGAAAAGAATACTCAAATGCCGGTAACTCAAACTATGATAATTATAACCAAGAAGTTTGGGCATTGAAATTATCTGATAATGTTGAAACAGAAGAGGATGAGCCTTGTGTATATTATTTTGGTGAACATCATGCCCGGGAACCAATTAGCCTTGAAGTTGTAATGTACGTATTAAATCACCTTATCGATAATTATCAAATTGATCCGACAATTACCGAGCAAATTAATAATACTCAAATTTGGTTTGTACCCTTGGTGAATCCAAATGGCCATAAACTTGTAATTGATGAATTTGATTTGATGTGGAGAAAGAATATACGCGACAATAACGGAAACGGACAAATTGACGATGGTTATTGGGATTATCCTGACGGCGTTGATCCAAACAGAAATTATTCATTTATGTGGGGAGGCCAGGGGGCTGCCGCTGATCCCACTGAACAAACTTATAGAGGCCCTTCAGCAACTTCCGAACCAGAAATTCAGGCTACACAAAATTTAATTTCTTCACATCATTTTGTAACAGGTATCACTTATCACAGTTACAGCGAACTTGTACTTTATCCTTTTGGTTATTCCTCAAACATTTATGCGCCAGATCTTCTTGCTCTTAAAGAACTTGCAGAGACCATGGCTGAAAATATTCCCGGACTTTATAGCGGGCATTATACTCCTGAGGCTTCATGGGAACTTTATCCTGCAAGTGGAACTACTGATGATTATTCGTATGGTGAACATGGAATTTTTTCTTATACTGTTGAATTAGGAGTTGAATTTATACCACCTGCTAATCAAATTTTATCGATATGTGAAGATAATCTTGAGGCAGCTTTAATTCTTCTCGACAGGGTTAACAAATCAACTTTAACCGGTCATATTACCGATGCCTCAAACGGTGAGATCTTAGTTGCTGAAATTTATATTGAAGGTATTGATAATACCGGTGTTTTCCGGGAGCCTTATGAAAGTGATGAAAACTTTGGAAGATATTATCGCCTTTTAACTGATGGAAACTACGATATAACTTTTTCGGCTTATGGATATATTCCTCAAACTTTTGAAAATATAAATATTAACAGTAATGGTGTTACTCAACTTGATGCAAGCCTTGTCCCTGCCGAATCAATTACGGTGTCAGGCAATGTTGCTGATGGTGATACCGGACTCCCTCTCGAAAATGTAATGATAGAAGTACTGGATACACCGGTTGATCCCGTTTATACCGATGCCGATGGAAATTATTTTTTTGATGAGGTTATGGAAGGCGGATATACATTCCGTACATATCTCGAAGGATATGGAACCATACTTTCGGATGTTGTTGTAACAATACAAAATAATATTGTTGATTTTGTGTTATATGAAACTAATGCTGAAAGCTTTGAAACAGGTGAATTCAGTGATGCATGGCAATTTGGAGGTAATTCACCCTGGACAATTAGTACTCAGAATCCCTACGACGGAGAATACTGTGCAAAATCAGGAAGTATTGGAAATAATTCCACAACTGAAATTTATATATCGCTTGATCTTTTATCGGGTGGAAACATCTCATTTTTCAGAAAAGTTTCTACCGAAGCAGGTTATGATTACCTGAAATTTTATATTGATGGATCAATGAAAGGTCAATGGGCAGGAGAAGAGCCATGGGAAGAAGAAAGCTTTACAGTTAGTTCAGGAGTTCATACTTTCAAGTGGGTTTATGAAAAGGATTCCTATGTTACCGGAGGTAGTGATTGTGCATGGATAGATTATATTTGTTTCCCTCCTATTGTTCCTGACGAAGTTACTCAAACAATTGCATTAAATACAGGCTATCAATTTGTTTCATCAAGAATTGAAACAGAAAATACTGATATGCTTTCTGTTTTGTCCAATAACCTGAATGATAATCTGAATTTTGTAAGAAATTCTAATGGAGAAGTATTTAGAAAAATTGGACCAAATTGGGTAAATGGTATCGGCGATTGGATAATTACTGAAGGTTATTTGTTTAAAATGAATGATTCTGATGTACTTGAGATCACAGGTGATGAACTCAATCCTCAAACCCCAATTTCACTTGCAACCGGATATCAGTTCGTAAGTTATCTGCCTTCTAATCCAATGGATGCTTTAGAAGCGTATAATTCCATCTTAAACGATGATTTAGTATTTGTAAGAGATTCTGATGGTACTATGTTGCGTAAAATTGGCCCTAACTGGGTTAATGGTATAGGAAATTGTGTACCTGGAAATGGCTACTTGGTTAAAATGTCGGGGAATAATGTACTGATTTATCCTCAGTCAGAAAAAACATCCATGGTTAATAAAGTAAGGTCTAAGCATTTTGAATTTGAGGGGGGTAATGCAGCAGATCTGGTTTATACAATTTTTGTAAAAGGCCTTGAGGTTGGTGATGAAGTTGCTGCTTTTGATGGAGATATTTTAGTTGGTGCAATTACAATTACTTCTGAAAATGAGTTTATGAATGCTCTTTCTATCTTTAGTACTTTAAATAATGGTAACGGATATACTTCAGGAAATCCAATTAATTTGGAAATCTATAATTCAAGTTCAAATGAATTATCCAAAACAGATTTTACTATGGAATCTATGTATAATTCATATGATGAAAATGTTTACCCGGAAGAAGATGGAAAATATAGTATCGTGAATATTACAAAAAACTCAACCAAAGATGCTTTTGAATCACTTTCTATTTACCCGAATCCTACTTCTGATATTGTAAATATTATATCCGGAAAAATATTTAACAAACTTACAATTGTCAACTCTGTTGGACAAACTGTTTTTGAAAGCAATGAGCATGGCGAAAGTCTTTCAATAAATTCAAAAGAATTTGAAGCCGGAATTTATTTTATTCAGATAGAATATTCCGATAATATTATAATTGAAAAATTAATTATTAAGTAATAAATTAATTATTTTAGAATTTTAAAATTGGATACGTATCTTACATTCCTAAGGTACGTATCTTTTTTTTATGATGACTATATAATTAAATCTGATAAAAGAAAAATTATGTAATTTTGTTGGTTTAATAAGTGCCAGCTCGATAAATTATTAAAATAAAACTAGGAGAAGAAATAAAACATATATTAATATAATCACAAAAACTATGAAGCATATCAAGACATTTTCTGTACTATTCTGTTTGATAATCGTATTTTTTCTAAAACCGACATTTTCACAAGAGGCAGACATAAAGTCAAAAAAGAAGATTTCTAATTCTGCAAGTGAATTAGCTCCTTTAACAAAGAAAGAAGAACAGAAATTACTTAATTTGCCTGAGCTTAAACTTCCTCCTGAATATAAAGATGTTGTTTTGCCAACCGTTGTTGATAATTCACTCAAAAAATATATGAGAGAACCATTTAACCAGGCCGGATATTGTTGTGGGCAGGCGGCTGGAATTGGTTATAATTTTACTTATGAAATAGATTTTAAGAGAGATTTAGCTGCAAATACAAATGAAACAACTTATCCAACACATTTTACATGGAATTTTGAAAATGAGGAATCTGCAGATGGCAGAGGTGTTAGTTACCTTCATAGTTTTGAAATTTTGAAAAAGTGTGGTAATCCGAATGTTGAAGATTATGGTGGAACATTATCGTTTGGGGGTCCGGCCAGGTGGATGACCGGATATGATGAATATTATAACGGTATGCATAATCGTATTAATAAAGTTATGACTATCAAGGTTGAAGATGTTGAAGGACTATTAACTTTAAAAAATTGGATAAATGATCATATCAATGGCTCCGAAGATGGGGGGGTTGCTTCTTTTTATATTCAATATACATCCAACTTTAATTATTTACCCTCAGGAACACCTGAAGCCGGAAGATGCGTAATAACATCATGGGGTGGATCACCAAATCATGGAATGACTATAGTAGGTTACCATGATTCAATCAGATATGATTATAATGGAGATGGAATATTCACTAACGACGTTGATATTAATTTTGATGGAGTTGTTAATCTAAAAGATTGGGAAATTGGTGGATTTAAGGCTGTTAACAGCTATGGTGGTGTTCCGAATTGGGGAGATGGCGGATATACTTATATGATGTATAAAACAATGGCTGATGAGTTGGGAAGTGGGGGCATCTGGAATCATTCTGCACATGTTTTAGATGTAAAGGAAAATCACGAACCACAAATAACAGCAAAAGTTGTTATAAAGCATACTGCAAGAGGAACAATAAAAGTAACTGCCGGTGTTGCCTCTGATGAAACTGCCGAAGAACCTGAATATATATATGAATATCCTATTTTCGATTTTCAGGGAAATTATAATTACATGCAGGGTGGAAATACTCAAGAAGAAAAGAAAACTATTGAATTTGGATTAGATCTTACTCCTTTACTAAACTATGTTGAATCCGGTGAAGCTGCAAAATATTTCATAAGAGTTGAAGAAGAAGACCCTAATAATTGGGGTTATGGAACTTTTAATAGCTTTTCATTAATGGATTATACAAGTGGAGTTGTAACTGAAATACCATCACCCAGTTCATATGTTCCAATTCAGCATCATGGTTTTACGGTGTTTTCTGTTGTTCACACTGTTAATTATGATGATGTTAGTATAGACGATGAAGAACTTCCTCCTGCACAAATCAATAATCCATATAATTACCAACTATCTGCTTCCGGTGGAACACCCCCTTATCATTGGGAATTTAACAGAGATTTCGAAGAAATTGTTTCAACAGGGACATTTCCTATGGTTAATACCGAGCAGTTATCGCCAAGTAGCAATAGTAACGGATTTGCAATAAAAGAATTAGATTTTTCTTTTCCTTTTTACGGTACAATTCACGACACAGTACTTCTTCACGTTGATGGTTTTATTCCTTTTGAAGAAGATATGTTTTATCATCCGTATTTTTATAATCACGATATTGTTTTTATTCATAACGAGGGAATTTATCCTTACTTATATGATTTAACATTAAACACTTCCGAGGGTGATGGTATTTGGTATGAAGGTGATGAGAATTCTGCAACTTTTCGGTGGAAAGCTTCTTATGCCGATAATCCATCGGGAACCGAATTGAATTTTGCCGTGACTTTATATCCCTCGGGTAAAATTGAATACCACTATGGGGCATTTGAAGTTCCTGAAAGTATTATTTGGTATGCCGGAACATCAAAGGGTGATGAAAAAACTTACCAGTTTTCCAAAGTATCAAATGATGATCATATTCTTATAAATACATTAATAGAGTTTATTGCACCCGATTTTCCTTATGAAATGGAGATTTCAGAAGATGGAGTTTTTTCGGGTGTTCCTTTAAATGCTTATGATGAAAAAGAAATCTCGTTCAGAGTAAGTGACAACGTTGGTATTAGTTCAACCAAAACTTTGGAATTTAGTACAAAGGGTGTAATAATCGAATATACTGTTAATTCGGGTGGTGACGAAATTATTGAGTTTGGAGAAACAGCTTATCTTTCGGTTTCTGTTAAAAACCTGGAAGATGAGGAAATTACTGATGCCGTTTTAAATATCAATAATTCCAGCCCATATATAGAGTTGCTTGACGATAATGAAAACATTGGAACAATTGCAGTTGGCCAGACTGTTAATTTTGAAAATGCTTTTTCTTTTTATGTAGATCCGTTAGTGCCAAACAAATATTTAATTAATATAACTTCCATTCTTACATCAAGTATTAATACGTGGATAAGAAATAATGTTTTCGTAGCTTATGCTCCTGTTATAGAAAAACAAAATATTTTCGTTGATGATGGAAATAATGGAGTTTTAGAGCCGGGTGATACAGCCGATCTTATTATTAGTTTTAAAAATAACGGAGATGTGAGTGCAAATGAAATTCTTGCAGTCCTGTCATCTAATGATCCTTATGTTAACATTAATTCAGCTTCGGGAAATATATCTTCATTAGCACCTAATGAAACCGGGGAAATTACTTTTAATCTTTCCATTTCAGAAGAAGCTTCTCAAAACCAAAATATTGATCTGTTAGTTGACATTTCTGCCGATGGCGGTTATACTACACAAATTGACTTTAGTTTGGTTTTAGGACTTATACTTGAGGATTTTGAAACAGGTGATTTTAATAAACTTTCGTGGGAACATAGTGGAATTGAAAACTGGATAATCGACAATAATAATCCTTATGAAGGAGAATATTGTGCCCAATCAGGTGATATAAATGATGATGAGGAATCAATACTTTTAATTGAATTAGATATCTTATCTGACGGTGAAATATCTTTTTATAAAAAGGTTTCTTGCGAAGATCAGCAAAATGGTACAAACTATGATTATTTATCGTTTGAAATTAATGGATTTGAATTAAACCGTTGGGATGGAGAAATTGGATGGAGCCTGGAATCATATCCGGTTACTGCAGGGCCTGTAATTTTTAAATGGATTTATCATAAAGATTATTCCGTTAGCACCGGTTCCGACTGTGCCTGGCTCGATAATATTACTTTCCCTGCATGCCAATTGCCTTCTTCTCAGGAGATCGAATTAAATGAAGGTTTTCAATTTGTTTCAATCAGAATTGCTCCTGATGATCCAGAAATGACTTCTGTTGTTGCAGCTATTATGAATGATAATCTTAATTATATTAGAAATTCCGAGGGAGAAATGTTAAGAAAAATTGGCCCTAATTGGATTAACGGTATCGGTGATTGGATAACTTCAGAAGGATATTTATTTAAAATGAATGCCAATGATTTATTAACAATCGAAGGTGATGAAATTGGAGTACAAACGCCCATAAATATATCTTCCGGCTACCAATTTGTTAGTTATTTCCCCGGTGTTCCCCTTAATGCTTTAAATGCTTTCGAATCTATTCTTAATGATGATTTAATTTATATTAGAAGTTCAACGGGAGAGACTTTGAGAAAAATAGGCCCTGTTTGGGTTAATGGTATCGGTAATACAAATCCCGGAGAAGGATACCTGTTTAAAATGCAAGGTGATGGAGTTTTGATTTATCCCGAAGAAACTAAATCAGCCCTCCCGATCGCAAAACCTGATCCTGTACATTTTTCCTTCAATGGCGGAAATGCAGCCGATTCGGTTTGGACTATTTATATTTCAAATGTTAGTATTGATGGATTTGGATTGCAAACCGGTGATGAAATTGCTGTATATGATGGAGATAAACTTGTTGGAGCTACCGCTTTAAATAATAATATTCTAATTGATGATCAGATTGTAAATGAAATTCCGGTATTCAGTACAATTACTTCAGGTAAAGGTTTTATTGCCGGTAATGAAGTAAATTTCCGATTATGGGATGAAAGCCAAAATATCGAAATTCCTTTAGAAAGTATTCGATTCTTAAATCCTTATAATAATGCATATTCGCAAAATACATTCCCGGTTGAGGATGGTGAATACAGCATTGTTGATTTACAGTTTAATTCTTTACTTTCTATTCCCGGAAATGATAATAACTCTGAAACTTTCATTCAAAATTGCTTCCCGAACCCGTTTAGCCATGAAACATCTGTTTCGTTTAAAATTAACGAGAAGTGTTTTGCTGAACTAATTATTTTCAACATTAATGGCGAAGAAGTAATCAGACTTGCTTCTTCTGAGTTTGAACCGGGAGAATATAAAATGAAATGGGATGGTAAAAATAAAAAGGGCGAAAATATTTCGAATGGAATTTACTATTGTAAATTGATCTCAAATAATAGTATTTCTTCTGAGAAGTTGATTTTTATAAAATAGTGATAGTCACGGGGTGACTCAAAGTCACCCCATGACTTTAATCCTTTACCCTATTACCCTTATTCCTTTAATCTCTTTCTGTGAACAGGGCTGTTCAATGATATTAGTTTGTGTACTTCAATTTGGCCTTTTCTGGCTAAAATTTATTTTGAGGTGACAGAAATGAGTTTTCTCTGAGAAATACGCTTTCTCATAATAGGAATACGGGAAATTATATTCACTAAACACAAATTGGAATAGAGTAATATAACATTTTTAAAATAAACCATGAAGTGGTTTAAACGTGAATAGCCATAGGTGAAACCTATGGTAAGAGTATGAAAATGAAACAAAAAACCCCAACGGGGTTTAACATATTAAAATAGATACTTTTCGTCAAACTCAATCCCATGCTCCCTTAACAAACATATATATTCTTCTCTGAAGCTTATTTTTTGTTGCAAAAACTACCTGATAGAGAATTTGTGTATATGTACTCATGATAAAGCTTTGTTGTTAAACCCTTTCAGGGTTTTTTAATAATATTTGCTTGTACCCTACACTCTCCCGATTCTCGGGACAAGCTGTGTAGGGCTATTCACGTTCAATCCTTTCAGGATTGGAATTCCTTTTATGAAGCAAAAATATTGACTTAGAAATGTGTATTATTCATTTCTATCACCTCAAAATAAATTTTAGCCCATAATTTTCGTAAAACAACTTCTTTTGTGATTTTTTTTTAAATTTGTCACTATTAAATATTTTGACAGAGATAAAAAGATAGTATGAATTATTATATCCTAAACAAATCCATCCTATGCATCTTATTGCTTCTTACAACAAGGCTTTACGCCCAGGAAGGACCATTGGGTGAATGGCCGGATTTCAAACCAATAGGATATATTACAGCCCCTCATCCTCAGAATCCTAATTACCAGACTCACCTATATGGCGACTGGGGAGGAATTGTGGGAGAAGAATTTCTTGTCATACAGGATAGCTTAATAAAATTGCTTTATCACAGTTATCATGCAACCTACATGACTAAACATTTGAATCAAGAGGATATAATGCAAGATTGGGAATTGGGTTACGATCCTATAACTTATGAAAAATACACTCCTCTGGCGAGTCCTGGTGGCCCCTATCCCGGTCCAGCCTGGAACCATACCGATACACCGGGCTATATCCTTCATCCTGTTACAGGAGAGCATCTCTTGTACAATACTGTGCGTCCCGGAACAAAACATCTTCATCCTGAATGGAACGGATTACCTGGTTGGGAGGGAGCCATTCAGGTCTCCACAAGTGAATCTGCACCGGAAATTGGGATTCCTTTTGTCCAGAATTATGAGAATATTCTGGTGGCAAAATACTGGTGGGAAAAGGGATGGAATCAGAATGGCACGATAAAGGGTGGCTTATCCGAACCTACACCGGTTTGGGTACCACACCTGGGAACAGAAGGAAAGGTACGTCTGTTTTATCGCGGTTTACATGGTTCACCCGGTTCCTATTGGAATTGGCGAATATCTTATGCAGACAGTGAGGACAGTAAATCAAACTGGGTAAAAAATCCAAATCCGAGCTGGGATCCGTCCGACCCTGAAAATCCTGCTTATCAGTGGACATTGCCATATCCTCAAGGATTTTCTTTTCGAGGAGCCTGGCAGGCACATGTTACCGGTGATACCATAGCCAAAGGTGTTCACATGGTGCTCATGGTATCTAATCAGAATTATGCCGGATCAGGTCACATTGCATACTACTGGTCACCGGATTGGGGCGATACCTGGATAGGGCATCCTGACAATCCGATCATTGCTCCGGGCCAGTTTCCTAACGGAGTTCCAGCCCGGGGATTCCAACGGACTCCCACCCTGGTCGTTGATGATGTTTACAATCGTTATATCCTAGCCTATAATGCCGGACATGATGTACAACAACAATGGAAAAGACGGACTTATATTGCCACAGCCTCCCGTCCAGGGTTTGCGTCTAATGATGATTTACACCAAATTCAAAACTATCCAAATCCTTTCAATCTCACAACGACAATATCTTTTTCTACCAGGGTGAGAACTAATATTGAGTTAACAATTTATAATTTTACAGGTCAGAAAATACGATTACTTGTAGATAAAGAATTGCATTCCGGCAATCATTCAGTTTTATGGAATGGGAAAGATGATAATAATCAACCTGTTCCAACTGGAGTATATTTTTATAATTTTAAAATGGGTACATTCAACTCTACAGGAAAAATGATTCTACATTAGCAGCAACTTATTTGGATAAGATCAAGTACGGTTTGATGAAGGGAATACTGATAGTCTAAACTATTTTTATTATTTTTGTATTAAGAAATCAAAGCAATCAAACATTAACAAAACCATAAAATGAAAATTCGAGTACATTTTTATTTATTTGCCCTCATAATTTTAGTGAGTGGATGCCAATTGAATACAAATTCAGACAAGGAAAAAGAACCAAAGAAAACTGCATTTGAAGATCCGCCGGAATGGGTAAAAGAAGTGGTTTGGTATCAGATTTTTCCGGAACGATTTCGTAACGGTGACACAACCAACGACCCTACACCTAAGGATATTAAAGGTTGCTACCCCGGTTTTGTTCCCGATAATTGGGATATTACACCCTGGACACATGATTGGTACAAACATGATGTATATTTTGCAGGGCTTGAAGGGAAAAAAGCTTTTGGCGGCCATCCAATAAATAACTTTGGGCAAAAGGCTCAGTTGCGACGATATGGGGGTGACCTTCAGGGTATTTTAGACAAAATGAACTATCTGGATTCACTTGGGGTTACTGCCGTTTATTTTAATCCGCTTAATGATGCTCCCTCTTTGCATAAGTATGATGCACGCCACTGGCGGCATATCGACAGGAATTTTGGCCCCGATCCAAAAAAAGATGCGAAAACCATTGCCAAAGAAATACCGGACGATCCTACGACATGGCAACTTACAGAAGCTGACAAAATGTTTTTGAAGGTTATTGATGAGTTTCATAAACGAGGCATAAAAGTGATTATGGATTATTCCTGGAATCATACAGGCCATACTTTTTGGGCATGGAAAGATCTTGTTAAAAACCAGGAAACCTCAAAATATGCCGATTGGTACTGGGTAAAACAATTTGATGACCCAAAAACAGAGGAAAACGAATTTGATTATCGCGGTTGGTTTGGTGTACCTGATCTGCCGGAAATCAGGGAGACCGTATTTCATGATCATGCCGATGGAATTAAACCTTTTGAAGGAGATATTTATAATAAAGCAGCTAAGGAACATATATTTAATGTTACAAAGCGTTGGATGGATCCAAATGGAGACGGAGATCCGGCAGATGGTGTAGATGGTTTTCGATTGGATGTGGCAGCAGAAGTACCTTTTGGTTTTTGGCGTGAATACAGAAAATTGGTTCGTGAACTCAATCCTGATGCTTTTTTATTAGGAGAGGTTTGGTGGGAAAAATGGCCTGATAAACTTCTCGATCCTGAACCATTTGTCAAAGGTGATATTTTTGATGCACCTATGAATTATCGGTGGTATAGGGCTGCCAGACACTTCTTTAATGCTTCACCTAATGAGATAACCGTATCTGAATTTATTGATAGTTTAAATTCCTTCAGGTCTAATTTGCGTAAACAAACTAATTATGCAATGATGAATATCGGAGCAAGCCATGATGCCCCCAGGGTGTTGACTTCACTTTTTAATAGAAATCAATATAAGAAACATTGTCAACCGGGCCAAAGTAATAATTACAAAATTCATAAGCCTGATGATGAGACTTATCAGACTTTAAAGATGTTATTAGCTCATCAGTTTACTTATATTGGTGCACCTCATATCTGGGCAGGCGATGAAATGGGAATGTGGGGAGCTGATGATCCGTCAACGCGTAAGCCTCTTATTTGGCCTGATTATGAATTTGAACCTGAAACAACGCATCCGTTAAATGCCGAAAGGCCAACAGATAAAGTGAAATTTAATGATGACTTATTTAATTTTTACAGAGATCTCATAAAAATTCGAAAAGAACATCCGGTTTTAACAAATGGAGAAATTGATTTTATAAAAATAGATGACGAAAATAAAGTGCTGGCATATAGCCGTTATAACGATTCGGATGAAGTGATCGCTATTTTCAATGCAAGCTCCGAAACAAAAAATATTGAAATCCCGGTAAAGTTCAATAAAACATATTTAGAGCTATTAAAAAATGGACGAATTGACAAAGATAATAAGTTGATTACGGTTTCTTTACCCGGGCGTACATCGGCTATTCTTTTTGCAAAATAGAGCTTTGTGTGTGGTAAAAATTTGTTTTGAAGTACTGAGAAATGGAAAACTTTTCTGTTTTGTATAGAAACAAAATGATTTATTAAAGATTTTAGGATTGGGATTTGGGATCGCTCTAATAAAATCGGACAAATTAAAACCATATAAGACATATCGCAGCTTCGCTGCAAACAAAAAATAGGACACTGATTTATTATGATTATTATGATTTTAGTTATATGTTTTAAAATAGAAACATAAGAGTTTTATAAAAAGTAGCCCATGACTTTAGTCATGGGATTTGAAACATAAAAACGAAAAAACTAACCGTTTTAACGGTTTAAAAAAGCCAAAGAAAAATGCCGTTTCATTAACAAATAAAAACAATTAAATCTATTTGTAAAATATAGACAATCATAAAATTATATTTAGAAACAGATTAAACTTTGTTAAAAAAACATAGTTTTATAAGATAATAATATATAAGCTCATATAAAATTCCTTCTTATGTTCTTATATTCCTTTTATGGTTCAAAAAAAACAGCATACAATTTTACTGATTTTGTCTTGCTCATTGATGATTATGAGGCACTCACGCATTGTTTTTATTTGCATTTATTTTTAAAATATTTATTAGAATATATGAAATATCAAATCGGATTTTTAAGGATAAAATGATTATCTTTGAAAAAAATAAAAAGATATTAAAATGGAAGCAAGAAACCTTATAGCAGATAATTATTTTGGAATGATTAAAAATCTAAGCCCTGACATTAAGCTTGAATTAATATCCCGAATATCAGATTCGTTAAGAGAACCGTCAAGCCAAGAGAATGATTCATGGAAGAAGCTTTTTGGTGCATATGATTCCAAGCAAACGGCAGAAGAAATTATAGATGATTTAGAAAAATCCCGTTTTACAAATAGACAAATAGAAAACTGGACAAAATAACGGCTGTTAACAAAGGCTCAAAAACAAGCGGGCGGAAAGTAGAAAAATGAAACGAATTACAGTAAAAATACAACGGTACAACTTGAAACATAAGTGGATAATAATGCCAGCCACTTTTTAGTCTCGACCGTTGGCGGTAATTACAGTAGCCCTATGAAACTACAGTGGTATAAAATAATTGGATTCGTGCTCATTATTCATATGATGAACTGTTGCTCGTATTTTAAACAACCGGAAAAGGAGAGAAGGCTGTCATACGCTGATAGTTTATGGATTGATTTTGCAAATGCAATGGAAACAAAAAATTTGGACTATTTAATTCGGAATTCTCTTGATACAATTAAATGTTCAGAATTGAATATAGTTACTGAGAAATCAAATGAATTTTACAATTCCGAATTGATATTCAAAAAATATTTGAAGCAATTAATGCACTTGAATTCCCTTTTAGATAAGCGATATACCACTTTTCAGGACGATAGCTTGATTCATGTCAACTACCTAATTGAATCGAAATTTGCTGAGGAAAAAGGATATAATTTGATTTATATATTCTAAAGTTTCGCACCAAATTTAAACAAATACTCGTTAAGTATTTACCAAAGCT
>CAYWXI010000061.1:0-31411 GCA_964462015.1 uncultured Bacteroidales bacterium
TTTGGTAAATACTTAACGAGTATTTGTTTAAATTTGGTGCGAAACTTTAGTAATTAACATTAAACATTTGCAGGTAGTAATAATATCAGGTGTAACAATTCCAATATTTCCCCCTATAGCTATTGGGGCCAGCTAAACATTTTAAACATATAATTTGGCATATAATTTTTCAAAATATCAAAATTACTGAGTTCTGAACATGGATGAAATATTCGGGAAGCGAATCTGATTAGATTACTTATAAGATTTTTTGAAAAAAATTTCAGTATTTATGAAGCAATTTTCAGTAAGTTGCCTATATTATTCTTTATAATAGTTGTTGAACTTTGCTGCAAAATATTTTTATTAACATAAAATTAAATTATTATGAAAAATTTAAAATTAACTATTGGAATGATGGTAGCATTTTTCATGCTCACCATAAACGTAAGTGCACAAGACAGTGAGACATCGAACCAGTCATTAGATATGGGAATACCTGAAGTTTGTCTTCTGGATACCGATGCCGGTGCTATTTCATTGGAACTTACTACTACAGAAGCCGGTGCTCAAATTACAGGAGGTACAGGTACCGGTTATGCACAGGTTTCTTCTATCGTTAGTGCAGCAGAAACCCGTACGATAACAGCTACAATTACAGGTGTACCCGACGGAACCTCTTTAAATGTAGATACTGCGACACCCTCCAATGGCAACCAGGGAGGAACATTAGGAACCGGAACTTCTGATGTCTCACTTGTTAATGGCGCGGGAGCAGTAACTCTGGTAACTGCTATTGGAAGTTGCTATACCGGTACTGCCAGTAGTGATGGATTTGTACTTTCATACACATGGGATTCAGGTGCTGCAGGTACTTATGGGAATATTGTGGCTACGACTGGTTCTACTGCAACCGTTGTTTTAACAATTACAAATACACCGTAATAAAATACTGAAACGAAAACCACTTAATAAGCTAATTTTGTGAAAAATGATTATTGGAAATAAATATGAACATTAATAGGATAAATATATTTAAACAAAAGAATATAAATCGTAAGGAGGAGTTAATACTCCTCCTTACTTCTATTCTTTGTTAATTATAGACTTAATTACTATTTGTAATTATATTGATGAATTTCCAGCAATAATAAAACAAAATGAAAGCTAAATAAGGTTAAAATAAATTTTTATTATATTTATTATAAATGAATTTTTTAATAACACTGCCAAATAACAAGTAAAAACATAATAATATGAAAACTATTAAACTTTTTTTTGCATATCTTTTTATAAGTATTTTACCATTGTTTTCAATAGCTTCAATTGAAGTAGTCGGAAGTTTAAGACATATACATAAGGGAATATCGGGTGATGTTTATAAAGGTGAAATTAAAATACAGAATAGCGATGACCTTGACCAGGAAGTAAGAATCTATCAGACTGATTTGCTTTACAATTTTGAAGATTTTACTTTTTATGACGAACCGGTTACCCATAATCGTTCAAATGCCAAATGGATACAATATAGTCCTAAAACTGTAATAGTAAAGGGTAATGAAACCATTTATATTCAATATGAAGTCTCAATACCTAGAAACGATACTATTAAAGGCACATATTGGAGTATATTAATGGTTGAAGGGGTTCTCCCCATCGACCCTGATCAACCGGGGCAATTAAACATTAACACTGTAACACGGTATGCTATACAGATAATTACTGAAATTGCGGAAAAAGGTATTGGTAAATTAGAATTTTTGGAACCAACCCTGATAACTGAAGGTGACCAGTTGTTTTTAGCTATTGACATTGTGAACACCGGTGAGCATTACATATTACCCGATGTGTCAATTGAATTGTTTGATGAAGCAGGCGAATCTGTTAAAACAATAAAAGCACCTAATAAAGGACTTTTTCCTACAACTTCAGCACGTTTTAGATTTAATCTGGAAGGAATAAAAGGGGAAAAAACGTATCAGACCTTAATAATTGCCGCAGGACAGGATGAAGATGTTTTCGGGTTAGAATACACATTATATTTTTAGATAGACTGCTTAATAAAGGTGATGGTAGTCTGTAAACGGTAGTAAACTTTTTACATCACATAAAAAATAATAAGTGTATGGATTAAACAGATAAAGTTGTAATAAATTAACAAAAGTATGTAAATGTGGAAAAGAGTTTTAATATTTACATCATTCCTTTTAATTTCATTTACAATTCTTGCCGGCAATGGCGATTTAGAGATACAATTGATTAAAAAAAACAAGATAGAACTAAGCCCGGGTTCTACTTCTAATATTGTTATTATGTTAATCAATAACTCCGAAACCGCAAGAGAGTTCCACCTTAAAATTAACACACCTCAAGGCTGGAGCCAACTAACTGAATATACATCGGTTATTGTTGAGAAGGCAAGTAAAAAACTAAAAATTTTAAGTTTTTATATTCAGGAATCTACAAATGTTGGCGACTATACTATTGATATTGATGCTTATGAAAAATCGGAAAACATCAAAATTGGGACGATTAAAGTCCCTGTTTATGTAAAGCCAAGATATGAGATTCTAACAAAAGTAATGAATGCTCCGGAATATGTATTTTCAGGAGACACACTAAGTGTAAAATTCATTATTCAAAATTTATCAAATTTAGAGACAAATATTCAAGCTACGATTATTAACAAAGATATACCGGAGATAAGAAATTTTACTTTACCTCCTGATTCTTTAGAATTTCTCAGTATTTTTATTGCTACTGAGAAAAATATAATAAATTATACACGAAATAGTGTAAACCTTACAGCATCGATTATTGAAAACCCTGAAACAAAAAGCACTACTTCATATATTTTTGATGTAATTCCTTCCGGCAAAACCAAATTTGATTCTTACAACCGCATTCCGGTTAAAATATCAGGACTTCTTGTTACAGACAATCAACTTGGTGACAGACAATACGGTGCGATGTTCGATATAAAAGGTTCGGGTATGATATCAAAATTTAAAAAGAGAGCAGTTGATTTTCGTTTTCGTGGGCCCAACCGTCAAGGTAATCCAATTTTAGGTCAAACTGATGAGTATTATGTAAAATATTCATCAACGAATTCAAAAGTTGTTCTTGGTGACAATACATACAGGCTAACCGACTTAACCGAAGGTTCCAGAAATGGCAGGGGTGTTGAATATAAACATAAATTTAAAAAACTAAGTGTCGGGTCATTTATTAATTACCCTCGGTTTTATCCAAATATAAAACAGGTAGTTTCAGTATTCGGCAGCTATTCTTCAAGTAAAAATTTGCGGATAAATGCCGGATATCTTAATAAAGCATTTATTACAGATAGTACAGCCCAGCTCATTACGATTTCAGGAGAGGCAATCCCCTTTTCATGGGGGAATATTAAGCTTGAGTACGCTTCCGGAATGGCAAACGGAAAAATGACTATGGCATATTCAACAGCCTTCAAAATAAATTATTTAAGACACAGGTTGTTTTTCAATTACACAACTGCCGATAAAGATTTCCCGGGCTATATTTCAAATTCGCGATACATATCATCGGGTATTAGTACAATTATTTTGCGTAAATTAAACCTATCTGTTAATTATAATCTTAACCATTTCAATATTGCCTTAGATACGATGTATGCAAATGCGCCTTTTAGTGACAACCTTAATTTTTCGATAGGATATTTGCTTAATTATAATCATAGCATAAACATTGGAATTAATATGCGCGGGAGAGAAGATCGGGGGACACCAAAAAAGTTTGATTATAAAGAATATACTGCACGTATTACACTTCAGAGTAAAATAAAACGATTGAGAATAAAATTATATGGTGCTGTCGGGAAAACAAAAAATTTACTTCAGGAGAAAAAAGGTGAATTAACAAATATTTTAAACGCTAATTTAACTCTGCAATACAAAATCAATAAAAACATATTTATAAATAGTTTTGTTAATTATCTCGGAAGTCAACAATACCTTACCGTCGATTTTACTAAGTTTTTATATGGTGGTACTATTAGTGCCAAATGGAATAAGAAGTTATCAATTGCATTTCAATATCAAAACAATTATGAGATAGTAGAATATTATAGAAACAGAAGCTTACTAGCTTTAGAAACTAACTATCACGTAAATGAAAAACATGAATTTAGAGTAGGTGTAAATTACAACCTCAGAAAAAACTACATAAACAATACACAACTTAGCGCAAGTTTAAACTACACCTACACTATAAATGTTCCGGTATCGAGGAGGGAAGATGTTGGTAGCCTAAAGGGAAAAGTAATAAACAAGGGAGTGGATAATATTGAAGGAATATTATTTACTTTAGCAGGGAATATTGCATTTTCTGATAAAAATGGCGAATTTGAGTTTCCTTTTGTTGAAACAGGAACACATTTTTTATTTATGGACAATTCAAAATCGGGACTTAATTCTATTGCAGAAATACCGGGGCCTTATAAATTTGAAATACTTCCAAGGCAAGAAACATTATTTGAAATAGTCTTAACAAAGTCAGGGAAAATAATCGGCTCTGTTGTTATTGAAGAAGATGAAAACAAGGATAAGAAAGGGTATATTCCGGTAAAAGAAGAATTGAAAAAACTAATCATTGAGGCAAAGAACGGAGATGAAACATTTAGGGTGTTTACAAAAAATGACGGGACATTCAAATTTGATGACTTAAGGCCTGGGCAATGGAAAATAAAAGTTTACGATAGAGGGATTCCAAAAGGATACAAACTGGTAACCGACGAATATAATATAAACTTATCTTCAGAGCAAGAAAAAATTATTAATGTTATTATAAAGAAAAAATCCCGAAGAATAAAATTTCAAAAAAAAATATAACTTTATAAAAAAATAATCACATGAATAAACAAAAAATAATTTTCTGGATATTATTGATTTCAATAAGTTGTGTATCGCAAGCACAAAACAGTATTTCAGTAACAAATATAAATCCAATATACATGGATTTGACACCTTCTTTCAACGCAGGTTTACCAAAAACAATTATTATCGACGATTCACAATGGCTTAATTATACAACTTTAGTCCATCCGTCTGATCCAACCATATCAATTACAGTTGAAGTGGCTTCAGGTAGTATTCCTGAAGGGCTGGAACTGCAAATCGAGGCCAGCCATAAAATGGGGATGAGCAAAGGCAAACCGGGAACACCTACCGGAAAAATAACTGTTACTCATATGCCACGTGTATTGATTGATAATATTGGTACTTGTTATACTGGATCAGGAAGGAACGAAGGCCACCGGCTTACTTTCTCGTTTATTATAACAGACTATTCAAAACTCATATCCGGTACAACTACAATATATGTGCAATACACAATCACTCAATAGTTGATATTATTATTAAACAAACAGTCACTTACAAATGGCAGCAGTCAGAGAAACACCAAGGCAAAAAATGATAGGTATGATGTACTTAGTTTTGCTGGCTTTATTAGCATTAAATGTTTCCAAGGATGTAATTAATGCCTTTGTTGTTGTGGATGAAAATATATTGCAGTCAAATGAAAATCTTTCGCAAAAATTGCAGGATATTTATGTAAATTTTGAAAAAAATTATCAACTAAACCGTATTAAAGTACAGCCATTCTGGGAAAAAGCAAAGGAGGCAAAATTACTTTCTGGTGAGATGGTTAAATATATTAATAATGTTAGATATGGATTAATCTCAAAAACCGAAGGAATCTCTATTGATTCTGCAAAAAACATCTCAGTTAAAGAAATTAAAAAGAAAGACAATTACACTATACCCACAAATTATTTTATGGGAAATTCGGATGATGGCTCCGAAGGTGTTTCAAAAGAATTAAAAGATAAAATAAATGAGTATCATCAAAAAATGCTCAAATTGGTTGACCCGAAATACTCAGATATTGTAAACCTCGGCCTTTCAACCGAAGGCCCTTATTATAATGCTGATGGTAAAGAGCAAAACTGGGAGACACACTTTTTTTATAACACTATTCTTGCGGCTGATATTCCTATTTTAAATAAAATCATTTCTGATGTTTATAATGCAGAATATGATGTTGTTAATTTATTGCATAAATCAATTGGGCAGGGGGAATTTAAGTTTGACAGAATAGAAGCGAAGATCCTTCCAAATAGTAATTTTGTTTTTATTGGTGACGAATATAAGGCCGAGATAATTGTAGCTGCTTATGACACGACTCAGAACCCTGAAATTTACTTTTTAGAAGGTGTTGACTACCTGCCCGTATCACAAATAGATCAGGCTACATTACTGGATAGTATCCCCGGAAAAATAAACATTATGTTCCAGGCCAGATCGGAAGGAATAAAAAAATATGCAGGAATTGTACGGACAAAAACCAGCACCGGAATTGTAAAGGATTATCATTTTAATGGCGAATATGTTGTAGCCGAACCTTCTTATACCATATCAGCCAAAAAAATGAATGTATTTTATATTGGTGTTGGCAATCCTGTATCTATTTCTATTTCCGGAATACCTAAAGAAAATTTGATTCCTTCCATTTCCTGCGGTACTTTAAAACGTGATCCTTTCAACGATGATTGGATAGTGAATATTCCCCCTGGTTTCAAAGAAGCAATTATCAATATTTCAGCAAATATAAATGGTGTTATAAAGGAATTAGGAGTTAAAAAATTTAGAGTCAAAAGGCTTCCTGATCCCGTTGCCACAATTGCGAATAAAAATTCAGGTGTAATCGACCGGGAAATTATGATTGCTGCGGGAGTAATATCTCCCAAAATGCCTTCTGACTTCGAATTCGATCATTCTTTTGTAATTAGTTCTTTTACTATGACAATCCAGAGAGGTTTTAAAGTTTATCATTTTAATTCAAGAAACTCATATCTTTCGGATGATATGATTGAACAAATTAAACGAACAAACAGAGGGCAAAATATTGTTTTCGAAAACATTGTAGCCCGTGACCCCGATAGTATTAACAGAACTATCTCTCCAATTGTTCTAACAATTAATTAGAATCTGTCCACAGATTACACGAAATAAATTAGTACGGATTTAAGAATAATGAACTACCTGTAACTCTTAACGATATTAATATCACACTTCTATTTCAATATTCGGTCTTCAGTATTTGATTTTTGGGTAATAAAAAAGGATCAGAAAGTACAAATTTACCTAGCTGTAAAATATTTTGCTATCATTTTTAATAAACTATCTTTTTTAACAGGTTTTGTAATATAATCATCACATCCTGCTTTTAGTGATTTTTCACGGTCGCCTTTAAGAGCATAGGCTGTTTGTGCGATAATAATTACATTTTTATTTAATTTACGAATTTTTTGTGTTGCTTCATAGCCATTCATTTCAGGCATCCTGATATCCATAAGTATCAGATCAATATCAGGATTATCACGATAAAGGTCAACCGCTTCTTTCCCGGTTTTGGCATGTAAAATTTCTTTACTAATTTTTCTTAATACTATGCTAAGGAGCAAGTCTGCTGATTCAATATCTTCGACAATTAGCACTTTCAACCTACCCAATTTATTATCTTTTTTACTGTCGGAAACTTCATTTATAACCATAGTATTTTCATATGTTTTACCGGAGTAAGGAAGAGTAAAATAAAAAAGGTTTCCTTTATTACTTTCCAATCCAACTTCTCCGCCCAGCTTTTCGATTATGCGTTGAACAATTGACAGGCCTAAGCCATGTCCTTCGGTTTTAACCTGATTGAGGCGTTCAAAGGTGTTGAACAATAGTTTTTGGTTCTCTTCAGAAATACACCGGCCATTATCATGAATCCAAAAACGAACCATTCCTTCCGGAACAATTTCTGTTTTACATATATCAGCACCAATTTTTATAACAGGTGGATTGCCACCATATTTAATTGCATTGCTTAAATAGTTTACCCAGACTTCTTCAATCCAGGTTGTATAACCAATAGCTATGGGCCAAACATCGGGTAGAGTAATTTTTGCATTACTTTTTTTTATCATTGGGGTTAAACGCTTAATTGTTTCATTAACAATATTGCCCATAGTTAATTCTTCGGTGCTGATTTCAGATTTTCTTACATTAGCAAAAAGCAGTAAACTATTGATAATTTGTTGTGATTTTTTGCAATCCTCAATAATAAGGTTCAGATAGTTCAGTATCTCATCATTAGAAAATTTTGAATAACCCTCAAATAAAAATTCAGCAAAACCCATTATTGTTCCCAGCGGGTTTTTCAGGTCATGGGCAACCGTATGTGAAAATGCATCTAATTCTTTATTGCGTTCCTGTAGCTGTTTTGCAAACTGTTGTAGTTCTTTTTCCGCCTGCTTGCGCTCTGTGATGTCTCTTATTATGCTGATCCATGCTTCTTTGCCTTTGTAAAAAACTTCTTTTGTGTGGGTCTCAACATTGTATATAGTACCGTCCTTTCCCTTGTGCAGATATTCATTAGGTAAGATTTTTTCTTTATCGTCAATATTTCTTTTAACTCTCTCCGTATCTTCACCAGAAGGATGTAGATCAATTGGAGTCATTTTATATAATTCATCAGCCGTGTATCCATATTTATTGATCATGGCTGTATTGCAGTCAATAATCATCTTTGTTTTCTGGTCAAAAACCACAACAGGATCGGCAATTTGATTGAACAGTGATCTGTATTGATCTCCACTTTTTCTCAAAGCATCTTCTGCCAGTTTGCGTTTGGTAATATCCTTGTCCACACCACGATATCCTTTGAGGTTCCCTTCCTTATCCAGGATAGGTACACCATTGGTGAGAAGACAAATTTCTTCCCCGTCTTTCCTGATATTCCAGTTCTCCAAATCTTTAATGGGTTCCTTATTAGCAACAATTTCAGAAAACATCTTTCCTATCTTCCGGGCTTCATCAGGCCTCATAAAATCGAAAGGTGTTTTCCCAATGATTTCTTCTGTGGAATAACCCATAATGTCCTGCCCCTTCTTTGAACAGTAGATATAATTGCCTCTCTCGTCCACTTCCCATATCCAATCGGCCATACTGAATGCTACATCGTTCAGACGCTCTTCACTCTCATATACTGTTTCTTCCACCCTCTTTCGTTCGGTAATTTCAAGAAGCAGTTTTTTATTAACTGCATTAAGTTTTTTAGTTCTTTCCAAAACTTCTTTTTTCAAGGTTGATTTTTCAAGCCTTAATTTATCCTCTGCTTCTTTTATGCGTAGCATTACATTAACCTGAGCGGAGAGTTCAACAGGGCCAATTGGTAATGAGAAAAAAGCATCGGCACCTGCTTCCAAACCTTTGATTTTGCTTTCGGTATCAGTTTTTATTGCTGTTAGCATAATAATAGGAATATGCTTAGTGAGCTTATCGTTTTTAAGTATTTCACAAACCTCATAACCATCCATTTCAGGCATGACGATATCAAGAAGAATAGTATCGGGTTGTTTGGTTTTTGCAATTTCAATTCCATCTCTACCTGATTGAGCAGTTAATACTTCACAATCGGGTATTAAATTATTAATCATTTCTTTAATTGCAAATAAATTGTTTTTCTTGTCGTCGATGGCTAATATCTTCTTCATAACTTCATTTGTTTTATACCTCACTTTCTAAAGTATTATTCGGTACTGATGAGATTCAGATACATATATTTCAGTTTACATTTTACATAGCTAAATATTTATTAATTATATTAAAAAGGATTTGTTTTTTAAAAGGTTTTGTAATATAATCATCGCAGCCCGCTTCTTCAGCTTTTTTATCATCTCCAACTAAAGCATAGGCAGTTTGAGCAATAATTGGTAGATCGGGGCAAACTTTTTTAATTTGTCTTGTTGCTTCATAGCCACTTATCCCGGGCATTTTAATATCCATAAACACAATATCAATATCAGAATTATCGGAACAAACCCGAATGGCCTCACTACCGTCCTTTACCCACAATATTTGAATATTGAATTCTTTCAAGATAACTTCGAGATATTGAAAAACCGATTCAACATCTTCTACAATAAGAACAGTTTTGTCTGAAAAATCATTTATGTTTATTATCTCAGTACTTTTATTAATGTTTTCATTTACGATATTTTCAATATAAGGAATTGTAAAATAAAATTTTGACCCCTTTCCTTCATCCGATTCAAGCCATATATCTCCTCCAAGAAATTCAGTAAATCGTTTTGCAATAGATAAACCAATTCCAACTCCATCATATTTACGGGTATCGGAATCGTCTGCCTGCCGGAAAATATCAAAAATCAGTTTCTGATTTTCGTTTGAAATACCGATCCCTGTGTCTTTAACAAAAAATTTCAATAAGGATTCATCATTAATATTCTCTATTGAAAATCCATATTCAATATATCCTTCATGGGTGAACTTTAAAGCATTATTTAAAAGATGAATTAATATCTGCTTAAGCTTTTGATAATCAGTACAAACAAGTAGTTCTTTATAGTTTTCACAGGGTTTAAACCGAATTACAAGATTTTGTTTATTTTGTTTATTTTGTTCGTTTTTTAGTATTGTTCGGATGTTTTCGAAAAATCCGGCGATTTTAAATTTCTCATTATGAATCTCAAGGTCTCCACTCTGTATCATAGAGACATCAAAAATATCCTCAACAATACTTAATAAATGATTTCCGCTATAATTAATAGTTTTACTATAATTTAATATGTCTTTAATACTTGTATCCTTATTAATTAATTCAGAAAAACCAATTATTGCATTAAGGGGAGTTCTCAACTCATGTGACATAGCATTTAAAAAAGCTGATTTTAAGTGATCTGATTCGGTGGCTTTTTTCAGCGCGGTTTTTAAATCCTGCTCTGCTTTCTTACGCTCAATAGAAATGCCTACCTGGTAAGAAACGAACTCAAGTATTTCCATATCCGATTCGTCGAAGGCGTTCTTGTTAATATAACTCTGCACAGCAAGAACGCCTGTTACTTCTCCTTCAATTTTAAGTGGTACTCCAAGCCATATTTCCGAATCTGATCCGAATATTTCAACATCTCCTGATTTTTCCAACTTACTTATTCTTTCTTTAGTAGCAAGTAATGACTTTTGAGTTTTTATCACATAATATGTTAATGTTTTTCCAGCTGGAAAAGAAGTAAGTTTATTTTTTTCGTCGACAAAAAATGGTAACGAAATTGTATCGGTTTTACTATCGTAAAGAGCAATATAAAAATTTGTAGTATCAATGATTCTTCCGAGTTCTTTTTGTATCAGGATAAGTAATTTTTTAAGATTATCAGTTGTGATTACTGCATTGGAAATATTATATATCACCTTTTGAATTTTTTCTGCATGCTTGCGTTTGGTGATATCCTTGTCCACCCCACGATATCCTTTGAGGTTTCCTTCCTTATCCAGGATCGGTACTCCGTTGGTGAGAAGACAGATTTCTTCGCCGTCTTTCCTGATATTCCAGTTCTCCAGATCTTTAATGGGTTTCTTATTAGCAGCAATTTCAGAAAATATCTCTCCAATCTTCCGGGCTTCATCAGGCGCCATGAAATCGAAAGGTGTTTTTCCTAAGATCTCTTTTGTGGAATAACCCATAATATCCTGTCCCTTCTTTGAACAGTAGGTATAATAGCCTCTCTCGTCAACCTCCCATATCCAATCAGCCATACTGAATGTAATATCTTTCAGACGCTTTTCACTCTCATGGAGTATTTCCTCAATCTTATTACGTTCGGAAATTTCAAGAAGAAGTTCTTCATTAACTCTATTAAGTCTTTTAGTTTTTTCCAATACTGCTTTTTCCAGATCCGATTTTTCAAGCCTCAATTTATCTTCAGCTTGCTTAATTCTCAACATTACATTAATCTGTGCAGTTAGTTCGGTAGAATCAAAAGGCTTTGATAAGAAAGCATCAGCACCGACATCAAGGCCTTCAACACGGCATTCAGTATCTGTTTTTATTGCCGTTATCATTATCACAGGAATATATTTTGTTAATTCATCTTCCTTTAGTCTTCTACATACCTCGTAACCATCCATTTCAGGCATGACAATATCAAGAAGAATAGTATCGGGTTGTTCGGTTTTAGCAATATCAATCCCCTCTCTACCTGATTGAGCAGTTAACAAATTACAATCAGGCATTAAACTATTAATCATCTCTTTAAGTGCAAACAAATTGTTTTTCCTATCGTCGATGGCTAAAATCTTCTTCATAACTTCGTTTGTTTCATGCTTCACTCTCTAAAGTATTATTCGGTACTGATAAGATTAAGACACATATATTTCAGTTTACATTTTACATAACCAAATGTTTATTAATTAGATTAAACAGGTCTTGTTTTTTAAAGGGTTTTGTAATATAATCATTGCAGCCTGCATCTTCAGCCTTTTTATCATCTCCAACTAAAGCATAAGCTGTCTGAGCAATTATGGGTAGATCGGGACGAAATTTCTTAATTTGCCTGGTTGCATCGTAGCCGTTCATATCAGGCATCTTAATATCCATAAAAACAAGATCAATGTCAGGATTATCGGAACAAAACCGTATAGCCTCTGCACCGGTAACAGCCCATAATATTTCAATATTCAATATTTTTAATAATGCTTCCAGATAAAGATAATTTGATTCATCATCTTCGACAATAAGAGTGGTTTTGCCTGAAAAATCACTTATTTTCTTTGTTTCAATAATTGCCCCATCACTCTCTTTAACAATTTTATTATTATAAGGAATTGAAAAATAAAACCTTGATCCTTTCCCTTCATCTGATTCAAGCCAAATTGATCCTCCAAGAAGTTCCGTTAGTCGTTTTGCAACCGACAATCCTATTCCAATCCCCTCATATTTACGTGTATGGGAATCATCTCCCTGACGAAAAATATCAAAAATCAATTCCTGTTTTTCTTTTGAGATACCTATTCCTGAGTCTTTTACAAAGAATTTTATTACGGGTTTTTCTTTTTCTTTCGTATAGCCATATTCGACAAAGCCTTCATGCGTGAATTTCAAGGCGTTTTTAATTAGATTTAATAATATTTGAGTAAGCTTACGGCTATCGGTGTGAACAAGAATATCACCATCATCTTCTCCCAATTTTAACTGAACATCAATATCCTGCTTACTTATTTCTATTTGCTCATTTTTTACCATTTCATGAATTTCTTTCATAAATGAGTAAAGATCAAAATCATTTTTTTGAATTTTTACTTCTCCACTTTCAAGAAGAGAAATATCAAAAATATCTTCAACAATTGAAAGCAAATGGGTCCCACTTTTACTAATAGTTTCAAGGTATTCTAAAATTTCATCAATATGTGTGTCTCTATCAATAATTTCAGAAAATCCTATAACAGCGTTTAGAGGTGTACGTAATTCGTGGGACATTGTCGATAAAAAAGTTGATTTAAGCCTATCGGATTCTTTAGCTTTTTCAAAGGCAAGTCTTATTGTTTCTTCTGACTTTTTACGCTCAATGATAATACTAATTTGATGAGAAATAAATTCAAGAATATCTTTATCACTTTCATCATAAGCATTTTCATTATCATAGCTTTGAACAACAATAGCACCCGTAACTTTTCCCTTTATAATTAAAGGAACGCCAAGCCATATTTTTGAATCCGAACCAAAACTTTCAATTTTCCCTGTTTCTTCCATATCATACATAATTTCCTTAGTAGCCAATAATGACTTTTCTGATTTTATGACATGAGCGGTTAAAGTATTACCGGCAGGAAAAGTGCTTACTTCATCCAATTGGTCAGCCATATATTGAAGAGAAATAGTATCGGTTTCATTATCATATAAAGCAACATAGAAATTGGTTGTATCAATTATTGATCCCAGTTGTTTTTGAATCAGCTCACATAATTCCCTTACACTTTCGCTTATGTGTGCAGCATTGGAAATATTATAAAGAATTTTTATAATTTCATCGGATTTTTTACGTTGAGTAATATCGTTCAAAGCTGTAATTCGAATCATTCGGCCATCTATTTCAACCATCCTCCCTTGTATTTCAGCAGGAAATGTATCGCCATTTTTATGCAGAGCAATAACTTCATAAGGTTTTTCATAACCTGCCATCATATTTTTCATTACAATCTCACGACTTTGAGGAGCAATCCAGTCAGTCCCGGGCCTCCCGATAGCTTCCTCTAACGAATATCCAAACATGTTTTGAGCAGGTAAGTTTTGATCAATACAAATTCCTTTTTCGGATATAAAAATTGCTTCAACAGGAGCTTCCGAAAGAAATTTAAAACGATTTTCGCTTTCTTTAAGAGCTTTTTCTGCCTGTTTGCGCTCGGTGATATCCATCGAAACATTAGCCAGAAACAGTGGTTCTCCTGTATCAGTATCTTTGATAGTGAATGTCATTGCATGTACGTCAGTGAGTTCGCCGGTTCTCATGTTGCGATATTGCAGGTCCCCCTCCCAGATTCCTTCCTTCATCAGTGATGGAAGAAGTTCTTTCTCTACCAGCTCTTTCAAATGATCGGGAATAACCTCCATTATATTCACGTTCTCTATTTCATGAGGTTCTATACCCAGCATTTTGCTGCCGGATTCATTCAGAAAGGTCATCCTGCCGTCGAGGGAACTGAGATTGACAAGCTCTCTACTATGTTTCACTACGGCTGCTAGTTTATGTATTTCCTCCTCTGCCTGCTTGAGCTCAATGATGTCCTGCTTCAGCTTTTCATTAGCTATTTGAAGTTCTTTTGTTCTTTCCAAAACCTTTTCTTCGAGGACTTCTTTTTCTGCACGCAATTTGTCCTCTGCATCTTTTATACGAAGCATTACATTTACCTGTGCTGAGAGCTCTTCAGGATCAATTGGTTTTGATAAGAAAGCATCGGCTCCATACTCTAATCCTTTGATCCTGCTTTTGGAATCTGTTTTTATTGCAGTTATCATTATCACAGGAATATGTTTTGTTGACTCATTTTCCTTAAGTTTCTTGCATACCTCGTAACCATCCATTTCCGGCATAATGATATCCAGAAGTATAGTGTCGGGTTGTTCCTCTTCTGCAATTTTTATTCCTTCTCTTCCCGACAAAGCAGTAAGAACTTTACATTCAGGCATGTTTAATTTTACAATTGCCTTAATGGTTGTCAGGTTGTCTTTTTGATCGTCGATTGCGAGTATTTTTTTCATGGTCCTGTTTGTTTAATGTCATATGGGCTTTGTGCGACATTCGGTTGTCATTCCATTGTCATTCAATTGTAATTTATTGTTATTTTCTTCAAATTTACGATTTATATCATTTCTTTTACCGAATCATGGTTTCATTGGTACAGAAAATGTAAATTTACTTCCTTTACCAACTTTACTTTCAACCCATATTTCACCTTTATTTTTAGTAATGAACTCTTTACATAAATTTAATCCCAGTCCAGTACCATGCTCTCCCGAAGTTCCAACATTAGAAATTCCCTCATATATTTTGAACAACTTATCAAGAAGTTGTTTCTCAATTCCTGTTCCTGAATCAACAACCGAAACATGTAGTTGGCCATCTTTGATTTCATAAGAAAATAAAATTGTTCCATTTTCAGAAAATTTTATTGCATTAGAAAGCAAATTTCTGATTATGGTGCTAATCATATTTTTATCGGCATATACGATTATAGTAGGTGGAATGTTTGACCGTAACTTAATTTGTTTTATCTTAGCATTTTCTTTTAGTAATTTTATATTCTCATCAATAACTTCCTTAATAAAAAATATTTCGGGATTATATTCTATTAATCCTCTTTGTGATCTGGACCATTGCAAAAGATTCTGAAGCAAGTTCATTGCATGTTTTGAGTCTTTGCTGATAATTTCGATTAATAGTTTCCGGTCTTCCTCATCATATATGTCATAATCTTTTGATAATTCTTCTGCAGCACTCATTACCAGTCCGAACGGGTTTATTAAGTCATGCCCGATAATAGCAAAAAATTTATCTTTTGAAATATTTAATTCTCTTAATCGTTTTTCGCTCTCTTTCAATTCCTGTTCTGCTTTTTTGCGTTCGGTGATATTTCGACCGTTCACCACATAGCCCATTATCTTGTTATTCTCACTATAATACGGGTAATAAATCACGTCCATGAAACGCCGTCCATGATTTGGAAAATCAAACCAGTCCTGATAATTTATTTCTTCACCACTCATACAAAGGTCAGCATTAGGCTTGATAACAGTATTGAAGAACTCTTCTCCAAACACATTAGCTACTGTTTTCCCAATCAACTGATCAGGAGATAAATTAAAAACCTCCATATAAGCTTTATTTGCAGCAAGGTATTTGAACCGTGTATCCAGAAGTGCCAGCATATCAGTAGAACCGGATACAATATGCTCATATTGGCGCAGCGTCTCTTCCATGTGCTTGCGGTAAGTGATGTCAATACCTTCCACTATTAATTTATATATCTTATCATGTAAATCTTTCACAGGCCTGATAGAAAAATTCACAAAAATTTGCCTGCCATCATAACCGAAATGGTCTGCCTCAAACATAACGATTCCTCCTTTTCCTGCTTCAATAATTCCCAATTTCAATTTTTCCTGCAACTCTTTGGAATGTGTCCACCAAGGTGTTAGCCAGAATTTATCTCCCCTGAGTTCTGAATTTGAAGAATCAATAAATTTCAAGGCAGCTTTGTTCGCTTTTATTAGACTTCCATCTAATTCAAGAAGGCCGATAAAGGTATTAGGATCGTCGAATATTGCTTGTAATTGCCTTTCGCTCTCTCTTAATTCTTTGGTTCTGCTATTAACTATTTCATCTAATTGCTCCTTTTCAGAATGCAATTTATCTTCAGCTGCTTTTATTCGCATCATCACATTTACCTGGGCTGTAAGTTCTGCCGAATCAATTGGTTTTTGCAGGAATGCATCAGCCCCGACATCAAGAGCTTTAACACGGCTCTTAGTATCAGTTTTTATTGCCGAAAGCATTAATACAGGAATATGCTTTGTTATTTTATCTTCCTTAAGTTTTTTACATACTTCGAAACCATCCATTTCCGGCATGACGATATCCAGAAGGATAATGTCGGGTTGCTCTTCACTGGCAATTTTTATTCCTTCTTTTCCCGACAAGGCGGTCAGGGCCTTACAGTCCGGAATATTACTTGTTATAATAGCCTCAATAGTTATCAGGCTATTTTTTTGATCATCAATTGCGAGTATTTTTTTCATGGTTTTATTTGTTTTCGGGTTTCATGCATGCGTTGCTACAGCTTGAAACCTGAAACTATTTTTTTAACAACTTATTAATTTCGTTAAGTAATGCCTTATGGTCAATTGGTTTTGTAATATATCCATCGCAGCCTGCTTTTAAAATTCTTTCTTTATCCTCTTTCATTGCTCTTGCTGTGAGGGCAATAACCGGAATATTTATTGTTTCTTCTTTGCTTTTAAGAATTCGAACAACATCCTCCCCGTCCATTTTTGGAAGAGCCATATCAAGTAGAACAATATCAGGTTTCAAATATTGAGTCATCATTAATCCCTGTTCACCATCAACTGCTTCTGAAATATGAAATTGTCCCTTTAATATTGCCTTGATGGTTGTCATATTATCAGGATTATCTTCCACAATCAAAACATATGGTAAACCGGTATCATTACTACTTTTCTTTGTGAGTAGCTCAATTCTCTCACTATCCCCTTTACTCAGCATCTCATTTTCTTTCCATTTTTGTTCATAATCCAGCATAAGTTTTACTTTAATAATCAGACCATCATTATCAATATCCCCATTAAATATTAATTGTTGAATATTATTGGAACTAAGTTTTTTCAGATTATCTTTTGTGAGATTCTTTGCAGTAAGAATTAAAACCGGAACTTTTTCGGTTCTTTCGGTATTTATTAAATTTTCAAGAATTTTAAAACCATCATTGTCACGTAACATCAAATCGAGAATAATAGCATCGGGGATAGTCTCTTTTATAAATTCGAAAGCTTGCCGGCCACCCTTTGCAACATCAACAATAAATCCTTCTTTTCCTAAAACAGTTTTTACTTGTTTAATAATTTTTTCGTTATCTTCAACTAAAAGAATATGCAATTTGGAATCGGGTATTTCAGGGATTTTTTGGGTTTCTTCTAATTCATTCAGAATACGTTTTATCTCTTTAAAAAGCTCCTGAGGAGTTGTATCACTTTTCGATAAAACTGATGAAACATTTCCACTAAGTCTTTCTTTATCTTCTTTTGAGAAGTCTTTTGCCGATACAATAACTACAGGTAATCCCATCATTTCAGGGCTTTTTCTAATATTTCTCAAAACCATAAAACCATCAATTTCAGGCCTAAGAAGATCAAGAACCAGCACATCAGGAATTTGTTTTTTGAGCAATTCAATACCTTCTTTCCCACCGCCGGCCAAAATAGTGTGTATCCTTTCAGCTTTTAAATGGTCTGACATTTGTTTAAGGTCGATTTCATTATCATCAATTATCATCACCGAGTGGGTTGCTTTATTTAGTCTGAGAATTTCAGATATCAGAATTTGTTTATTTACAGGTTTTTGAATATAGCTATCCGCTCCGAGAGCAAAACCTGTTTCTTTATTGTCAGAAACCGTTACTATAATAACCGGAATATCTTTTGTAAGCGGTTTACTTTTTAATTTCTGTAATACTTCCCATCCATCCATTTCAGGCATAAACACATCCAGGGTAATGGCAAAGGGCTGAAATTCAACAGCAAGTTTTAAAGCTTCATTTCCCGATGTTGCACATATTGTTTTATATCCCGATTCTTCCAAATATTTTGATATTTTGTCAACAATCTCCTGATCATCATCAACCACGAGAATTGTTCTACTTTCTGCTGGTGAAACAAGATTATTAAGTTTCAGGTCTTGAGGAAATTCAATTTTTTCATACCAAATAATTGGAAGAGAAATCCTGAATACCGAACCCTTTCCCAATTTACTTTTAACATCAATTTTACCCCCAAGGATTTTAATCATTTTAGAAGCAATGGCAAGTCCCAGGCCGGTTCCTTCAAATTGCCTTGAGGATGAACCATCAACCTGTCGAAACTCATCAAAAATATGAGGAAGATTTTCAGTTGATATTCCAATTCCGGTATCTTTAACTTCGATGTAAATGTTTTCCTGATTGCATTTTACTGAGATATCCACTGATCCTGCATCTGTAAACTTTACTGCATTGCTGACAATATTCAATATCGCCTGGTGTAATCGGGTTTCGTCTGTTTCAACCTGAGGTAAGTTGTTTGGAATTTCAAGATTTATAGTAAGAGATTTTTCATCAGCAAGCGTTTGCATGTTTTCTTTTATAATATTCAAAACATTAGCAATTGAGATAAATTGGGGATTAATGTCCATTTTACCGGCTTCAATCTTCGACAGATCAAGAATATCGTTAATTAGCGAAAGAAGTTGTTTACCGTTACGTTCAACGATTTCCAGGTAATTATTTTCATCATCGCTGAGTTTGTCTTTTGCCTGCATAATTAAAACGCGCGAAAGAGCCATAATTGAATTCAGCGGAGTTCTGAGTTCATGGCTCATATTTGAAAGGAATTCACTTTTCAGTTTATTGGCTTCCTCTACCTGTTTTCTTTGTGTTTTGAGTTCCTTGTTTTTTTCTACCAGTTCTTTTGTTCTTTCATTAATCATTTCTTCCAGATGATCGCGGTGCTTCTTTAATTCTTCCTCAGCATGTTTGCGATCGGTAATATCGCGTGCTGCTGCATAAATTGTATCGCCTGATGGTGCTGAGCTCCACTCAATCCAACGATATGTACCATCTTTACATCTGTACCTGTTCAAAAACTGGATTACCTCTTTTTGAGATGCCAGGCTTGAAACAGCCTCCAGTGTACTTTCCACATCATCGGGGTGAACAAAATCCAGAAATGGTTTAGATAACAGTTCTTCATGAGAATATCCTAGGATTTCTTCAAAAACCGGATTAATTTTCCGGAAATAGCCATCAGTTCCTGCAATACAGAGCAAGTCCAATGAAATATTAAAGAATTTATTCAGTTCCTCAGTTCTCTGAGAGACTAATGCCTGAGCCTGCTTGCGCTCTGTAATATCAGTCATGATATCAGCTAAATAGATTGGTTTACCCTGCTCATCCCTGATGATAAAATAGTTTTCGTCGGTTGGCACAATGCGGCCATCCACAGTGAGAAGTTCCAGTTCGCCGTGCCAATGTCCTTCATTCATTAATGCGGGCATCACTTCCTCCTGGAGTTTACGTGTCATCAACTTTGAATAATAGGTTGTGGGGAAATGTTTTCCCAAGCAATCTTCTGCTGATTTTTCACCAAGTATCTGGACAAGGGTGGAATTAACGTAAATAATATGGCCATCAAGGTCAGCCATACCCATTCCGTATTGACTGGCTTCGGCAAATCCGGAAAAGCGGGCCAACATTTCGAACCGTTCTTCCTCAGCACGCCTACGATCGGTGATATTTTCTACTACCGCCAGGATTCTTTGAATTTCGCCGGTTTCATCAGGCAGGGGAACTGTACGATACAATTGATATTGATCATTAATAATAAGTTCAAAAGTTGTTTCTTTCCCATTGAAGGTGTCAAGATAATGTTGTTTAACAACCTCGGAATGTTCGCGAAAAATTTCTTCTAGGGTTAAACCTACGAAGTTTTTCGGGTCCAATCCCTGCTTCTTGAACTCCTGTCCTGAAGAAAATCCTATCGTCAAATTCTTCTCGATAATCGAGAGATAGGAATTCGGGAAGTTTTCGGCAATCGTGCGTAATAATTTTTCTTCTTCTCTTAGTGCTGTGTCTATCCGTTTGGTATCTTCCAAAATACTCAGCATTGCATGGCGCGATCTCTCCAGTTCATCGAACTGCTGTTGTATTTTTTCATCGGCGAATTTGCGCTCGTTTTCAGCTTTATCTCGTTGCAAACGGGCATTTAATATGGGAGCAATATGTATGCCTATCATTTCTATCAATTCAAGGTCTTTGTCAGTATAGTCTGATTTTTTATTGGCTACCTGAATAAGACCTATCACGGTATCCATGTTTATTATGGGTAATGAAATATACCGATTAATTGGAATATATCCCTCAATAATATCTGTAACCGGTTTATTAGACCATGTTATTCTTTTTTCATTAATTGCCTGTGACCACGTAGTATCTCCCCATGCTTCACGCAGAAATTTGATATTTTTTTCCCGGGATTGTTGCTGATCCCGGTCTGTAGTTAGTATATTCGGAACAACCAGGTTGCCATCATCGTCCAGATGGCCAAATATCCCAAACTTACTTTTCAGCGTATGTAAAAGAATATTCAATACTTCTACATACATATTATCATCAGTAATAGTTAGAAACACATTATTGATTTGATTTTGGACAGAGAGTTGAAATGTCCTTTCTTCAATGGTGCTTTCCTGGGTTTCAAAAAGAAGTGCATTGCGCAGGATCAGGGCAGTTACACCTGCCAGGGGTTCAAGTACCTCAACAACCCTGTCTGTTCCAAAGATATCCAGCAGTTCGAGTGCCATGATTACGCCTACATAATTGTTCCCGATTACCAAGGGGATAACGATTGATGTTTGATAACCAAGAGCAGATAATATTTCCTTTATTTCTTCAGGGGCGTTGTCCTTATTCCACATTGATGGACTGGGATTCGACCGGCAGTAAGAAGCAAGGCGTTCAATTTCCGGATTTGAAGCCAGATTTTTATGTCTTCCGGGCTGAATACTGATAACGCGGTGCCCGGATACTTCTGTTTCTATATTACTTGCAAGCAGTAGAACCACCCGGGCACCAATCAACTCACGTATTTGTTGAGTTAAATATTCACCCATCCGTCCCGGGTTGTCAGAATAAAGCATAATGTGCTCCAAAATATCCAGCGTCATAAACTGCCTGGCAGCTTTTTCATCTTTTCCTTTTTGAGGTTTTTTGTTCATCTGCTTATAATAATATTACTGCTCTTTATCTGCATCTTTAATTTTTTTCATTAATGTATTTAAAGATATTTTCATAATCTCAACCGGCAATCCACAGTATTCGGAAATTTCAGCCAAATGCTTTCCCGGAACAGGTGAAAGGCCTGTATCCAGATATACAAATTTAGTATGCATGTCGTTCATAAGCGAACGGGCATTATCTCCTTCCAGTCCTATTTCGTGTTGAAACACTTCCTGCCACCGGAGCGTCCATTCGTGCATCAGGAAAAAAACACCATCGGAACGCATTTGCCGGAACAAATCTCTACCAAGTAATATTTCGACACAGTTTAATCCCGTAGACCGATGAATATTATTTGCATGTCCAATTTCCGTCATATTCGGACAACAATCACCAAAAACCAGGACAATATCATTTCCTTTTAGCTGTTCGTTTTCTGTGGCTTTCTTTATGCGTTTATCCAATTCTTCAGGATCCATATGCAGCATGGAACTGATGTATCTGACCGGCATGTCAATCAGTTTCTGTTCCTTAAGATATTCAATCTCCTTACGAAATATCGAACAGGCAATTCCTTTAGTTTTTTCAGGTTTCATCTTTGATCATTTTAAAATCTACGGCCGATTGAATCATGGCATGGATATTTTCTGCAGGTGTATCATAGGCAACATCAGCATTGGAAGAAGACATGATGAAATGCCTGTCATTTGAACGGTCCTGCAACAATTTATTGCATTTCACATGTATTGTTTCCGGGTTTTTTCTCCAGAGGTTGGGGCCATCAATATTGCCTATCAGTAAGCGTTTCGTGCCAACTTTTTCCCTGGCTTCAGCAAAAGTATCCCGCGAATCAATAACAAAAGCAGCAACATTAGGCAGAGGGTTATAGTGCTCCAGAAACGGAGCAATGCGTGCCCCGCCATGATGAATAACCATAGGCCCCTTAACCTGGCTGAATGCATCCCGGAAAAGAGGGATAGCCATATCCTTCAGGACTTTTTCTGTTACGATATCAGGATTGGAAAAATTACAGGGTAATACCAATATGTTTGCTCCATCACTCAGCAAAGCATTGGCCCATTTAATAAAGAATTGGGTAGTCATTTCCATAAATTGCCTGGCAGCCTCCTTATCAAATAACAGGGTTTCCAGCCAGGCATCTATACCCATGATCAGTGCAGGCAGGTCGATGGGGCTGAGGGTTATCCCGACAATGGGGACCTGACCGCCATAGCGGGATGCCATAAGGCGAACGGATTCACGGATGAAGAGCAATCTCGGATGGCTGTCGATATCAGGAATCCTGAGATGGCCTATTTCCTTTGCCGAACCAATGGCAGGCTTTGTAATGTTGGGTGCAAATTTATCAAGGTAAACAACTTGGCTTCCAAAAGCTTCACCTTCTGCTGCAAGGGCAAATGGTGTAAATAAAAGATCAGGTTGAAACTCTTCCCTTACCGCCGATTGACCGTCAGCATAAGCTTTCGGATTGGTGTAATATTCTTTTATCGGGCATTGTGTAAGTTTTGCGCCGTACAAACTAAGGGTTAAAGCTACCGCCGGCCTGTCAACCGGATTTCCTCCAACCGCTGCAAAAACTCTTTCTACACTGTTCATTTTAAGCCTCCTTTCTTTAATGAATTGTTCCAAAGTTTATCGAATAAAGCTGGTGCAAAAAGCGCATCTTGTGCTGTTCCGTCACCACCAACTTCTTTAGCCAGTTCCGGTCGTAATTTAAAAACGGCGCCACCCACGGCAAGCTGTATATGACCGCTGAGCTTGCGGTTGTTAATCTCTTCACGAAGCTTTTTGATATTGGATGCCGTTGTGAATATCATGGCTGAAACACCAATAATACGTGCATCAACCTCAAGGGCTTTTTCCACAAATTCCACAGGTGATATATCAACACCCATATCGTATACATCCCACCCTGCAGACTTAAGAAATATGCCTACCATTTTTCGGCCCAGGGGATGAAAGTCATCTTCAATGTTACCGATAACTACCGGCCCCTTTGAGGGAGATTCTGCCAACTTTTTATCAGTCCGTACTAATACTTTCTCAAGAGTATCCTCAGCAACTTTAGCAGCCACGTATGCCTGCGATAAAGAAAATTCACCAGTTTGTTCATACATGTTACCTATTTCAATAAGAACGGGACTGATGATCTCAATAATAGCATTGTCATACCCTTTAACAGCAGCCCATTCGTCAATAAATTCATTAGCGTATGTCCTGTCAGCATCAAGAATGGCTTCAACTATTTGGTTAATTAATTTATTTTCCATATTTTTCGCATTAAGGGTTAGTTTAAATTAGCTATAGTTTTTTATTAATAAGCTCGTTAATATCAGACTTCTCGTTTGCAAATCCGGTTTCCTGTTTGGAATACCGGAAAGGCTCGCCAAGACGGTCAAGGATTTCATTGACCTCACGTTTTAGTTCCCTGATGCGATCTTCTCTTCCCAATGTTACGCTGTACCAGCGCTTAAGTTCATCAAGTTGTTGTTTGATTCTTTCCTCTGCTTGTTTACGCTCAGTGATGTCTATCATTGTCACCATGTCAGCGGTTTGGTTTGCAAAGGTTATGGTTTTTGACAACATTTCAATCCACTTCAGATCACCTCCTGGAGTGACCATTCGCCAGTTGTAATGGATCACTGCATCCTTCTCACCCGTCTGCTTCTTTCGCCCCTGCTCCATCACAAAGTCAAGATCATCAGGGTGAATCAATTTGGCATAGTCCCTGGGAGACCAGTTCACTATCTCCTCGACAGGAACATCCATGATCTCGGCAGCCCTATCGTTCACGTATTTAAACAATTCGTCCTGAAGAATAATAATCCCCATCATTGCCTGGTCGGATAGAATCCGGAACTTTTCCTCACTCTCACGCAACATCTCCTCCGTTAGCTTACGCAACGTGATGTCCATAGCTACTCCGGCTATAGCAATAGGATTGTTGTTTTCATCCCTTATCATTGTGGTTGTCATTTGTGTAGGGAATATTGTTCCGTCCCTGCGTATATGGCCAACCTCACCGGTGTGGTGTCCCTTTTCCATAACTTTCCGGTTAAACGGTTCAACATCATTATTAATCTGCTCTATATTATGAAAGATTCTAAGGTTTTTACCGAGTAGCTCATTAGCCTTTTCATAGCCGTGCATACCTGCCCACGAATTATTTACAAAAAGTAAATTCCCTTCAAAGTCGGAGATTGCCATTCCATCAGCGGATTGCTCAACAATTGATGATAAGAACCGGATTTGCTCCTCCACCTTTTTACGCTCGGTGATATCCCTTCCTGCTGCCAAAAGATATGTTTTGTTCCCTAAAACAATACTATTTAGCATCACTTCCACATCAAACAATTCTCCATTATCATGACGTTTATGCTGCCAGTAAAAAACTTGAGGATTTCCTGCTAAGGCACCTTGAATATACTTCATTGCCTTTTCACCTGACAACTGCCCATCCGGCTGCTTATCGGGACTAATATCCATAGGTGTTGCATTTAGCATTTCTTCTTTTGTCTTATATCCATACATTTTAATTGCTTTTTCATTGCTATCAAGAAATTTGGCTCCGTCCATAAGATGTAATGCATCAGCAGAAAAATCAAATATGCTCTTGAATTTATCTTCACTCTTACGCAACGCCTCTTCCGTCAGCTTTTGCTCGTTAATGGTGCGCACCTGCTGCACATTTTGATAGGCAGAAGTGGACAGTTGATTTGCGAGAGTGAACAATACCCTGGCAACATTCCCGAACTTTTCGTGCGACATGAATGGCACTTTGTGGAATGCCTCAATTACTGCCTCTACGTTGGCTCCTATTTCTATTGCATACTCACGTATCTTCTCCTCGGTTTGGGTTTCGTCACGAACCTGGCCAATCAGCCAGTTTGCAATATGTTTACCCCCGACAGAAATCGAAGCACCAGCATCCCAAAGACCGGCACTCATGCACTGCTGAATAATGGGTCCTTCAGGATTGAAGCGACCGATTTCAGCATCGGACTTGAAACATTTGACACGACCAATGTCAGTTTTACGAATAATATCGGTGCAAAGACTGCAAAAGTTACTTGGTTTAGTGATCGGGATTCCATCCTTGTTTGTAATGATGGATGCAACACCGGTTGCTATGGCGAACTCATCCTGAAGTCGCTGAATTTCATTTAGATTGAATATATCTTCGAAATTGAGACTCAGGGCATCATCCTGTGGCAGGCCATGTGCAACTGTATCCTTCTCATGCGCCTCTTCTGCTCGCTTGGTTTTACTTTCAGATTTCTCAAGTTCGGTAATTTTAAACCTAAGTTGATCAATCTCTTTTAAGAGTTCTGTATTTCGTTTTTTCAACACATCATATGTAGGAGTGCTGTTTTTCATAGCAGTATTTATTTATTCAAATGTTTCTTGATAATTTCTAATATTTTATCTTTTTTTGAGGGCTTTGCGATATAATCATCACATCCGGCCTGAATTGCTCTTTTACGATCTCCGGATTGTGCATAGGCTGTATGGGCAATAATGATCACATTTTTGTTAAATTCCCTGATTTTCCGGGTAGCTTCATAACCGTCCATTCCAGGCATCTTTATATCCATCATCACCAGATCAATATCTGAATTTCTTCGACAAAGCTCAACCGCTTCCAAACCGTTTTTTGAATGTAATATCTCGTTGCATAAATTTTTTAAAATTACCGAAAGAAAGGTGTCGGCAATTTCTTCGTCTTCAGCGATCAAAACTTTTAATGCAGCTATCTCATTTTTGTTTTCACTTACTAAAACTTCTTTTAAAGCTTTTGATTCCGCTTCTGTTACAGGATTATAAGGTAAAGTAAAATAAAATCTTGCTCCATTTCCTCTTTCACTCTCCACTGATATTTTTCCTCTATGTTTTTCTACAAACTCTTTACACAAGATAAGGCCCAAGCCGGTACCTTTTTCTTTATTTGTTCCCAACATTATGACATTTTCGCCTATTTGAAATAGTTTTTTCTGATGATCTTTGCTCATTCCTATTCCGTTATCCTTCACAGAAACTTCCACTTCATTTTCTTTTTGAATAACTGAAATATTTATCTCACCTCCTTCATAAGAATATTTTATTGCATTGGTTAGCAGGTTTCTCATAACCGTGCTGATCATATTAAGATCGAAGTTTATTATTATTTCAGGGCAATCACAAGCAATACTAATATTCTTTTTCTTTGCTGCCAAACTATGCAGATTTACTTCATTTTGGATCAAGGCTGACAATTGATAATTATCCGGATCAAATTCTATCCTGCCTGTTTGTGCACGCGACCATTCCAAAAGATTGTTCAATAAATTAAAAGTTTTCTTAACTGTCTCATTCAATATAGTGCTCATTTCCAGAACTTCATTGAAATCATTTTGCCTGCAACTATCGAGTATCAAATCACTAAAACCAAGAATACTGTGAAACGGGCTTCTCAGATCATGGGAAATAATTGAAAAGAATTTATCTTTGCCAGCATTGAGATACCTCATTTGTTTTTCACTCTCCTTAAGAGATTGTTCGGCTTTTTTTCGCGCGGAGATATCTTCAACAACTGCAATCAAATAATTTGCTCCTTTAAAATGCTTCAACATAGGTGATACAGTAATTTTAACCCAAACAATTGTACCATCTTTTTTAATATACCTTTTTTCCATTGAGAAAGAGGGAATCAAGCCTGATCTCAATTGTCTAAGGTATTCCAGATCCTCTTTCAGATCCTCAGGATGTGAAATATCCTTAAATGAAAGTTTAATTAATTCCTCATGCGTGTATCCGACTATATCAAGATATTTTTGATTAATTCTAACAAAATCTCCGGTTTTCTCGTCTGCTAAAACTACACCCACTGCAGCTTGTTCAAATATGGCACGAAAACGTTCTTCGCTTTCTTTTAATGTATTTTCAGCCTTTTCACGCTCTTTTATCTCAGCACTGAGTCTATCGACAGATGTTGTTTTTTCTTTAAGAAAAACTACCATCCTATTGAATGATTTAGCCAGTAGCCCTAATTCATCTTTTCGTTTAACAGAAACTTCGGAATCAAAATCCCCCTTTGCAATTTGCCTGGTTTGCTTCATTAATTCTTTTATTGGATTAGCGGTTCTATAAGCAATTATCAATGCAATAAGGGCTAAAACAACGGCAAGCAGAAGTCCAATAAACATTAATCTTTTTAAAATGTTATTCACGGGTTCTACAATAATAGAAATCGGACGATAATCCAACACATACCATGATTCGCCGCTGTTCCCTTTTTTATGATCTATGGACTCAAAGCTTCCTCCAAAATTATATCCTTCAATAGTTGACGTTAATTTAATCTCTGATAATCCTACAATCCAATCATTGCTTTGGTCCTTGCAGATAAAAGAACTCTCATCACGGGATTGTAATTTTTCAAGGAGCGATACAGGTACTCTTCTACTCAGTGGTTCAACACCTTCCTCAAAAACAATTAGGCCCCCGCTTCGAATCAATTTTATTTCTTCCAAATTCTCACTTTGATAGTTCAATATTATTTCACTGATAGAACCTAAAATATTAAGATTTGCTTTTAAAATACCGATAATCTCATTTCCATCTTTAATGGGAACAACGATCCCAAGCACATACCCACCGACACTATCATCATAACCCCGGTCATCAAAAAATACGGCACCGTTACCATTATCAAAAGCACCCTTCCACCAGTATTTATGTCCATGGGCAAAAGTTGTAAGCTTCGCAGTAGATGAAACAAGAGCACCATATTTATTTGTAAGAAAAATTTCACCAAATTCGCCTTTCAAATTATTTTGTAGATTTTTTAAATACTGCGACACAGGATTGTTGGTAAACTCAAGAATAAATGGATTATCATGATCTTGTATTGCTTTCCATCTTTCGTTTTGTGATTGAATTTCTTCAGATCTAACCTGTTTCGATAATATATTATAATATGTATTACTTTTATTCAAAGCATTCATTATAACCGGAGCGGTACCAATTGCCCTTGTAGTTTTAACCTTTTCCAGAATATCCTGCTCAAGGCTGAAAGATACTTTATCAACAATGGTTTTAGTATGTTCCAATTCATTATTTTTTACATTATTGTAAGTGTTATTCCAGATTATTAAACTAGCAATTATAAGAATTGCCAAGCCGGATAAAAATATCTTAAGTGCCAGGTTTATTGCAAAATTCATTTTACTTCCTCCTTCAGTTGTTCAATTTCTATTAAAAATTCTTTATTTTGTTTTTTCAACTTAACATATATTGGTTTTCTTTTTCCCATAAAAATATTTATTTAGTTTAAATGTTTTTTAATATTTTATTACAAGTCTTAGCTTCCATGTCGCATATAATCTTGCAACAAAGATAATATTTTAAATGGACTTTTCCTAAATTTAAAGTTATTTAAATCGAATTTTAATCCAATTTCTCCGATCATGTATATGTTAATTTTTTGTTAAACATGATTATAATTACAGAAAATTGGATTGCTTGAAATATTGAATCTTTACTTTATTACCATGAATCCTTTGAAAAAAGTAAGATTATTTTTCATATGGAACTAAAATCCGATGAGAAAGGACAATCCCAAATTTGCTACAGGAATTAAAATTTGAAGTGGATTTTTACGAAAAGATGACGAAAAGGATAAGTTTTGCAAAGGTCTTACTTTAAGAAAAACCATTATGTCGAGATAAAATAAAATTTTGCCTAAAATCATAGGAAATTCAGCCATTATCTCAAATTTTTATACCGTAAACTGATTGATGACTTGATGATTTGAATTTTTTCATATTTTAGTAAGATAATTAACGCGTAAAAAACATGAAAAAAATTTACACAATAATCTTTTTTTTTATTTTTTCCATCTCAGGAATTTATTCGCAATCTGATGCGATAAGGGTTTTTGGAAAAATCACCGATTCAAATACGGGTTCAATAATTAAGAACGTGAATATAAGAATAAAAGGAACTAATTTTGGAAGTGTTTCACTTAAAAACGGCCATTATTCAATTAGTGTCAGTGAAGTTCCGGCTACAATAATTTTTTCTCATGTTGGGTACGAAAAACATTATCTCAAAATCAACTATAAAATTTCTCAAAAACAAAACATTCAATTAAAACCATTAGTAGTTGAACTTGAGGAGTTTTCGGTTTCAAGCGAAATTGTAAAAAACATATTAAAAAACAAGCCTCTTCATATCAGCGATTACGAATTATATGAAAACAATATTTTGCTTTTAGCATATAAAGATCGAAAACTTTCAAGAGCCATGATAATATTAGTTGATCATTTCGGTGATACGATATCAGGTTTAAATGTCAGAAAACCTGAAAAATTCTATAAAGATTGCTTTGACAATGTACATTTGATCTGTAAAGATACTGTTTGGCAAATCTATTTTGATTCTGAAAAACTTAGACTCCTTTATCCCGTAAATCCAAAAAAGTTTGAAATAACAATGAAAAATTGTGTTGAAGAATCAGGTGATAATGTTTACTTTATGGATTATGCTTATCATAATCAGGTTTTACAATATTATTATTACAATCGTAAAACCGATGAAGCCAAAACCCTCAGGTTAATTGGAGATGAAAGGGCAATTGAAATGGTTGATGATTTCGACGGATATATTCAAAGCCTTATTAATTCGGGAGTCAGAAGTATAGGAGCACATATTCGCTTTGATGAGATGTGCATGATTGATCCGATTTTCGTCCCTTTAATAAAAATTGGCGACACTATCTGTATTTTTAATTATGTTAATTCAGTTTTAGAATTTTATGATCATGACGGCGTACTCCTTTATGAAACTCCTGTAGATTTTCATAACGACAAACATTGGGTTGAAGATATTTTCGTTGATGAAGTTTCGAATAAGGTTTATACCTTTTTCAAAAGAGACGGGATTTCATATTTACATGAAATTAATCTGAAAAACGGAAAACTGGGAAAAGAGATAAAGATACCTGACTTTCCATTTGTATCAAAAATCCAAATTAATAATAATAATATTTTTTTTCTTTATACCGAGAAGTCAAATATTTATAAAAAATACAATGGATACCGAAAAATATATAAGATGCAGATTTAAGGTATGAATAGGAAATGGGGCTTGTCCTGAAACACCTCTATTCCCCCTATACCATTATTCTAAAAACATTTTTACTCTCTAATAAATTAATGAGAACTCAAACCAATCCAAAAACTTAAAACTTATGAAAAACAAAATTTCACGAAGAGACTTTTTAATTAAAAGTTCAGTAACAGGTGCTGCTTGTTGTACTTTAATGACAGGTTCCGGATTATCAGCAATGAATAAATTTTTATTACAAAATAATGCTGATGAAATTCCTGATCCTAAAAAGCTAAATTACTGTGGTTATAAATGCCCTGCCGATTGTCAATTCCTTAAAGGAACTTTAAACCCGGATTATGCAGTAGAATATTGAAAAGGGGGGCTTGTATTATTGACTTGAG